>NZ_BDQM01000015.1 GCF_002207865.1 Colwellia marinimaniae | reverse complement strand
GGTCGGTGATGCAAGATTCGAACTTGCGACCCCTTGGACCCAAACCAAGTGCGCTACCAAGCTGCGCTAATCACCGATTTATGCTGTTTCAACAAGCAGTAAACTGTCTCGTTTCAACGGGTGCGGATATTACCGAGTTGCTTACGTTCAGTCAAACCTTTTTTATAAAAAAATAGCCGTTCGCTCACTTTTGATACAAGTCGCTGAATTGTTCAGCTAGACAGCTTACGTTTGCGCTTTATTTAAACAGCGAAAGTCTTGGCATTATTTTACCGCTATCGAACGACACCTTTAGCCTAATAGCCATGATAGATAAAAATACCTGTTTCAGCATATCTGAGCGATTCATGTTCAAGGCGCCTGTTTTTATTCAGGGTTGTCCATTAAAAAGAGAGGCAACGATGAACATGGTTTGCTCAGATATCCCCACCGGGCTGCTTTACAAACGCTTTAAGCTACGTTATTGATTTAGATAATAACAATAACTATTCTCTTCAATCAAGGCCTTACCTAAAGGCGTTTCTAATTCCAGCTGAATCCTGCATATTGAAGTAACATCGGTATATTATATAAAGTAAACCTACAATAGAGGTGTACTTTATGGCAAAATAACCTCGTTTTATCACTTAAATCTAGGGTCAACACCAGAGTTATGACAGCATCATTAATCGATGGCAAAGCAATTGCCAAACAACTTAGAGATTCAGTTAAAGAGAAAGTTACCCAGCGCATTAACAACGGTCAAAGAGTGCCTGGTTTAGCCGTTATATTAGTAGGTTGTGATCCCGCTTCACAAGTCTATGTCGGCAGTAAGCGCAAAGCGTGTGATGAAGTAGGCTTTATTTCCCGCTCTTATGACTTACCAAACACTACCTCTGAGCAAGAGCTCATAGCCTTGGTAACTGAATTAAATAATGATGATGCTATCGATGGTATTTTGGTACAACTGCCTTTACCTAAAGGTTTAAATGCCGACTTAATTATCGAGCATATTAATCCACGTAAAGATGTTGACGGTTTTCATCCCTCTAATGTCGGTAAGTTAGTATTAAGACAACCCGGTCTAAGACCCTGCACACCAAAAGGCATCATCAAGCTCATTGAATCAACGGGGGTCGAAACTAAAGGTTTAGACGCACTTGTTATTGGCGCTTCAAACATTGTCGGTCGACCTATGGGTTTAGAACTGTTATTAGCCAAGTGCACGGTAACAACAACGCATCGTTTTACTAGAGATTTAGAAGGTAAAGTGCGTAATGCAGACCTTATTGTCGTCGCCGTTGGCAAACCTGGTTTTATTCCGGGTGAATGGATTAAAGAAGGCGCAATAGTGATAGATGTTGGTATTAACCGTTTAGCTAACGGTAAGTTGGTTGGTGATGTAGACTTTGATACGGCTAAAGATAGAGCCTCATTTATCACCCCTGTACCCGGTGGTGTCGGTCCGATGACAGTGGCGAGCTTAATTGAAAACACCCTAATAGCTTGTGAGCAAGCAAGTCATTAACAACACGCGCTAAAACCCACTAATAAAACGTACTTATTTACGCTTTAACTTACGCGTAAAAATCAACAAAGGGTGAATACTTGATAGTATTCACCCTTTTTTATTGTTTAATGTTTAATGTTTCGTGCTTAGTACTTTATTTAACCACGCTAAAGTACTTTAAGCTTTACGCCATGTGGTTTTACCGGCGCTATCTTCTAACACTATATTCATGGCATTAAGTTTGTCGCGTGCATCATCAGCAAGGGGCCAATCTTTATCAGTGCGTGCTTGATTACGTTGCATAATAAGCGCTTCAATTTTCGCCACTTCATCATTATCGTTATCACCTTGCAAGAAAGCAGCAGGATCAAGCTGTAATAAGCCAACAATATCACCAAGAGCAACTAATGTTGACGCCAACTCGCTTGCTAAGGCATCATTATTGGCCGCTTTCGCCACATTTAATTCTTTTGATAGTTCAAAAAATACCGCTAATGCTTGTGGCGTATTAAAATCATCATCCATTACTTGGCAAAATTTCTTCACAAACGTTGCGTCTCTATCCAAGACAAAATCTTTATCAATATTTACATCACGTAACGATGTGTAAATTCTCTCTACCGAAGCCCTAGCTTGCTTTAAGTTATCAATCGAATAGTTTAACTGACTACGATAATGACCGGTTGTTAAGAAAAAGCGTACTGTTTCGGCATCGTATTCCGCTAGAACGTCGCGTATAGTGAAAAAATTCCCTAATGATTTAGACATTTTCTCTTGATCGACTTGCACCATACCTGTGTGCATCCAGTAATTGACATAAGCCGTGTCTAGGGCGCAACAGCTTTGTGCAATTTCATTTTCATGATGAGGAAAGGTTAAGTCAGAGCCACCGCCATGAATATCAAAGTGATGACCTAGCTCTTTGGCACTCATGGCTGAACATTCTATATGCCAACCAGGACGTCCATCGCCCCAAGGAGATGACCAACTTGGCTCGCCCGGTTTAGCCGATTTCCATAGGACAAAATCAAGTGGGTTATGTTTATTTTTATCCACTTCGACACGGGAGCCAGCTTGTAATTGTTCAAGATCTTGGCCACTCAGTTTACCGTAGTCCGCATAACTAGCCACCGCAAACAAGACATCGCCCTGCCCAGTAGCTTTAGCGTTATCACCAGCAACATAAGCATGTTTTTTGGCCACTAAGGTTTCAATCATGGTAATGATTTCATCCATGTGTGTGGTTACTCTCGGCTCCAAATCAGGTCGAAGCATATTAAGTGCATCAAAATCTTGATGCATTGCCGCAATGGTACGCTCAGTTAAGGCCTCAGTTGTTTCATTATTATCTTTGGCACGATTAATTATCTTGTCTTCAACATCCGTAATGTTACGGACATAATTCACTTCATAACCGGAAAAACGTAGATAACGAGCAATATTATCAAAGCTAATATAGGTGCGACCATGGCCTATATGGCATAAGTCATAAACTGTGCAACCACAAACATATAAGCCGACTTTACCTGCATTGATTGGTGTAAAGATTTCTTTTTTACGACTTAAAGTGTTGTATATCTGCAACATAAGGTTTTATGACTCCGACTGAGTAGTTTTATTTGATTAGGCGGTAGATTGTACCTGAACAAATCTAAAGGATCATCAAGACTAATGCACTTTATAGCAAGTTAGCGTACAATTGTGGCAATTAATTTATTAAAACTTAACAAGAGATAATTATGATCATACTAAAAACCAACCTTGGCGATATTAAAATTGAATTAGACTTCGATAACGCACCTATTTCCGCAAAAAACTTTCAGCAATATGTTGAAGAAGGTCACTATGATGGCACAATATTTCATCGGGTAATTAAAGGTTTTATGGCACAAGGCGGTGGTTTCATTCCTGGTTTAGAAGAAAAAGAATCTCGCGCCAATATTAAAAATGAAGCAAACAATGGTGTCAGCAATAAACGCGGTACTTTAGCAATGGCGCGTACTCAAGAGCCACATTCTGCTTCATCACAATTCTTTATCAATTTATCAGATAATAACTTCCTTGATTTCACTGCTGAAAACACCCAAGGCTGGGGATACTGTGTTTTTGCTGAAGTTGTTGAAGGTATGGATATCGTCGATAAAATGGCTGTAGTTGAAACAGGCACTTATCATGGTCACGGCGATGTGCCAAAAGACGACATCTTAATTGAATCGGCCATTGTTGAGTAGCCTTAGCATTAAAATGACCGAAACTAATAAAACAGCAATAAGTTATTTTATTGCTGATTTACATTTAAGTGAAAACAGGCCGGATATAACCGCCTGTTTTTTACGTTTTTTAAAAAATGATGCTATTAATGCTGAAAAGCTTTATATCCTAGGCGACTTGTTTGAAGCTTGGGTTGGCGATGATGATGATAGCCCTTACCTTAAAACTATCGCTGCTGCGCTCACTACGCTCAGCCAATGTGGTACCAAGGTTTATTATATTCACGGTAATAGAGATTTTCTTATCGGTCAGCGTTACGCTAAACAAGCAAGCATGCAGCTGCTACCTGAAATCGATACTATCGATCTTTATGGTCAACCTGTGGTCATCATGCATGGTGATACCTTATGCACACGTGACATTGATTACCAAAAATTTCGTAAAAAATCCCGTTCTTGGTGGTGGCAAACCATTGTTAAAAGTCTGCCATTATTTGTTCGAAAAAATATGGCTGCTAATTATAGAAAAAAAAGCGCTGCCGCTACGGCGGTGAAATCACAAGAGATAATGGATGTTACCGGTAGCGAGGTGATTGCCTGCCTAGAACATTACCAAAGCCAGTTATTAATTCATGGTCATACACATAGACCTGCAGTACATAAAATTATCGCCAATGGCGAAAGCGCGCAACGTATTGTCTTAGGTGATTGGTACGAACAGGGGGCTTGGCTAAAAGTAACACCTAACTCTATTGAATTACTCAATCAAGCATTAACGTAGTAAATACTAGCCCCTGCCCATATCGCATCGTTTAAATTATTATCACGACAATAACGGACAATACACCTTAACTTATTATTCTATCGATTAGCATGAAAGCGGTAACAATTGCTTAAACCGGCATGCCAGAATGAAACTTAAAGTCTTCATCAGGCGATAAAACAAGCTCAGCTTCAACGTTGGCAAAGTATGCTACTCGCTCACTAATATCCTGCCCTGCTACTTGTTTAGCCAATGTTAAATAATCTTGGTAGTGACGGGCTTCTGAGCGTAACAGCGAAACATAAAACTTATTTAAGTCATCATCTAAATGTGGCGCTAACTTAGCGAAACGCTCACACGAACGTGCTTCAATAAAGGCACCAATAATTAATTTATCAACCAAGGCATCGGGCTCAAAAGTTTTTACATGTTTGAGCATACCTTTGGCATAGCGCCCGGCAGTGATACCATCAAAAGGAATCTCTCGCTTAACCATAATTTCTAGGACTTGGTAAAAGTGGTGCAATTCCTCTTTAATTAACAGCAGCATTTTATCAATAAGATCTTGGCTATACGGCGAATCATTTTTAGGCAGGATAGCTTTAGAGAGGTTATTTTTATTAGCAAGAGACGCTAAGTCACCCTTTTTTCTATATAAAAAGTCTTCATAAGGTTCAAACCATGCTAATAACACCTTGTGACTGGCTTTATCAATGGCATACTTTCGAAGAAGAAACATCGCAGTTTGTCCGGCTTTAAGCTCACAAGCTAGATGGTCGCGTAAAATTATCGGTAAATTTTCGGCTTTCTTCGCTTCATCTACCCATTTTTCAGGTGTTTCGCATGATAAAAAGCTTAATATGGGTATTAATAGTTGTTCTACTTCGGTCATCTGTTTATCTCTGCTCTATATAACTAGGGAGTTCGTTTGAATAAATTTGATTTATTACGCTATTTTAAAAGCCTATTTCTTGAGATACTAGCAAAATCTGTTTTTACCTTACATAGAGCAACTTTATGCCTTCTATTATAAAAAAAACGCTTAGCAAAAAAAATGCCACTGAAAAACTGGTGAAAAAGCATGATAAATTGGTGCATAGTGAAAACATGAAAGTGAACTCTCATGTGCAGCGAGAGTGTGATGATTGGATAATCAATACTCTGATGTTAGATACTATTGATGTGCCGTTCAAATACAAACGAAAAAAGCGTTACAAAAATTTGCAGGGACAAAGAGTCAATTTAACTTATTACCCTGAAAGTGAGAACATTGCTGGCTTCAATATTGAGATCATGTCGGTTGTGCGTATCAAAATTAGTTAGTAATCAACTGGCAGTCTTTTTCTTTATCGCATAAAAGTATTAAAAGCTCTTTTGATAGAGTTTTATTGTTTATTTTTCCACCAACACTTGACGAATCATCTTATATATTTCATAAATAAAGAAGTAATAATAAGAGTACTGATGGCTTAATTATTTATTGTTGTTTTTTAGACTAAAAAGTACTTTCCGAATATTTACGTGCGAGAGGAATGATTATGATACTAAACCACATATGGGGATTATACACTCACCCTAAAAAAGAATGGCATGTTATCGAAAAACGCCACGAAAGTTTAAGTTATAGTTTAATGCATATTTTAACCATAGCGCTAATCCCAGCAATATGTTGTTATTATGCTACGGCTTACATTGGCTGGACCATAGGTGTAGGTGACCCTATTAAAATAAGCGTAGAAAGTGCTAAAATTATGGCGGTGAGCATGTATTTCGCTTTGATTTCTGGCGTGTTCGCCTTAGCTTATTTGATTCAGTGGATGGCTAAAACTTTTGACTCTAAACCTGATTATGTGCAGGCACTTGAACTTGCTGCCTATACCTCGACCCCCTTATTTATGGTAGGTATTACCGCTTTATTCCCGGTACTGTGGTTTGTCACCCTAGCAGGCATTGCCGCCGTAGTTTATTCAATCTATTTGTTATATGCAGGTGTACCTATTATGATGAATATCCCCGAAGAAAAAGGCTTTATCTATTCAAGCTCTGTAGTAACGTGTGGCTTGGTGTTGTTAGTCGCCTTAATGGGACTTACCGCAACGATGTGGACTATGGGATTTGGGCCAGAATTTGTCCCTTAACTAACCTAGATAATTTTCAACTAGAGACTATTAAACTAGAAAGATGAATCTAGACAAACTGTAAATAAAAAAGCCTTATCTCTACTATAGAAATAAGGCTTCTTTTTTAGCAATTTTGATTGCAGAGTTTAAATTTTACCCGGTTAGCAGTAATATAAACTACTCCGCCCCTTCATTATGCATATCAATTATTGAATCAGCGTTTTTATCTGAGGTTTCTTTGCTGCTATTATTACGTAACGCATCTAGCTTCTCTAAGTAAGCTTGGTCAATATCATTGGTCACATAATTACCATCAAAGACTGAAGTGTCAAACGATTTAATTTCTGGGTTGCCTGAGCCTACCGCGCTAATTAAATCTTCAAGAGATTGATAAATTAGTTTATCGGCACCAATTAAATTACAAATATCATCTAATTCACGACCATGAGCAATTAATTCATTAGCACTTGGCATATCGATACCATAGACATTTGGGAACCTAACTTCAGGCGCAGCAGAAGCGAAGTAGACCTTATTTGCACCTGCAGCTCGCGCCATAGCAATAATTTGTTCCGAGGTAGTTCCTCGTACAATAGAATCGTCTACCAGTAAAACATTTTTGCCTTTAAACTCTGTGGTAATAGCGTTAAGTTTTTGACGAACAGATTTTTTGCGTTGCTCTTGACCTGGCATAATAAAGGTACGGCCAATATAACGGTTTTTAACAAAACCTTGACGGTAAGGTAAGCCAAGATGATGAGCTATTTGTAGGGCTATATCGCAAGAAGTTTCAGGAATAGGAATAACAACATCTATATCAAGATCCTGCCATTCTTCAGAAATTTTCTGGCCTAGCTTAGTGCCCATTTCTACACGAGAGGCATAAACAGACATTTTATCCATGGTGGAATCAGGACGGGCAAAATAAACAAATTCAAAAATACAGGGACTATAAACCGGGTTTTCTGCGCATTGCTGGCTATGAATTTGACCATTTTCAGAAAAGAATATAACTTCACCAGGGGCTATATCACGGACAAAATCAAAAGAACAGGCATCAAGAGCAACGGATTCAGAAGCGACCATATACTCAACCCCTCCTTGAGTTTCTCGCTTGCCAAAAACTAAAGGGCGGATACCGTTAGGGTCACGAAAGGCAATCATACCGTAGCCAACAATCAAGGCGACAGTTGCATAAGCGCCACGAACACGTTTATGAAGATTAGTTACTGCCGTAAAGATATCATCTGGGGTAAGGACAATATTATCACCTTGCTGTAATTCGTGCGCTAAGATGTTTAGTAAAACCTCAGAGTCTGAAGTAGTATTAACGTGTCGACGGGCTTCCTTAAATAACCATGTTCTTAATTCATCAGCATTGGTTAAGTTACCATTATGTGCTAATGATAAGCCAAACGGTGAGTTTGTATAAAAAGGTTGTGCTTCTGAAGAACTAGAAGTACCAGCGGTAGGATAGCGAACATGGCCAATGCCAATATCACCTTGTAAACGGAGCATATGGCGGGTATGAAAAACATCTTTCACCAAGCCATTTCCTTTACGCAATCTGAAGGTATTATTATGAATGGTTACAATACCTGCAGCATCTTGACCACGATGCTGAAGTACAGTTAAGGCGTCATATATAAACTGACCAACAGGGGTTTTACCGACTATACCAACAATACCACACATAAAATTCTCTCCACAAAAAAATATTTACAATACTTATTTAGCTAAAGCACTATGCTCAGGATAGTGTGAACCATCGTATAAATATTGAATTATAGGATATTGAAATAATATCTTATAAATGACAGTATACGGAGTTACTCCGCATGAACTTAGCCGTTACTAACAACAACTAACTTAAAAAACTTGATGACTGTTTAAGGTACTCAAAAAACCATTCAACCACCAAAGTAAACTCTGGGATTAAATCGGAGCTTTGCCACCACTGTGTTTTTGCCGCACCGGTAAAAGCATCGACAAAAAACAACATGGCACTGATAATGAGTACCCCACGAAGGGCGCCAAAAACCAGGCCTAATATACGGTCTGTGCCAGAAAGGCCTGTTTTGCTAACCAATTGCCCAATAAGATAATTCACCAGAGCGCCAAGCACTAAGGTAGTAATGAAAAGAATGGCAACGGCTGCGGCATTACGCAAGAATTGATCAGAGATATTGGTTAACAGATTAGCAAGGTTGGCATAGAAAGTACTGGCAACGAAAAATGCACTGATCCAAATCACTAAAGATACCGCTTCTTTGACAAAGCCTCGTACCAAACTAACCAGTGTTGATATACCTATAACGGCCAAAATGGCGTAATCTATCCAAACCATAACTTGAGTGTCTCGTTGAGTTTCTCTAAATTAGAGGCGCGCATTCTACCAGAACTAGCTAAATAATGCCTAACATTTTATAAAATCCAGCTAGTTAATCGGTTCAAAATACGCCACTTTCCCTTGGATACCCGTCAATTTCTTCAGCGCCGGTAGCTTTTTAACCATGGCTGACTTTATTAACTCTGGCCCGATAATGACTTTAGTTAATATGCCCTGCTTGGTTTTGATTGGTTTAGTAAAAGCAATATAACCAGTAGACTTTAACTTTGTTAATAACTGGGCCACATTACTTTTATCTTTAAAACTACCTAAATGAATCACCCAAGCTTCTTGAGGAACCGCTTTTTCAGGTAAGGTTTTACTTAGCTGCTTTGGTGTTTTTACTGGCGCTTTAGCGAGCGATTTAGTAACGGCCACTTTATCTTTTACCTTTTCCGCAGTTTTCGGCGACTGCCCAAGGGTATAATCAGTTATAACCTCATCGATAGCTTGCTCATTAGAAATTGATATAGCTTTTTGTCGTACCAAGTTCTCTGCAGGAAAGGGTTTATTGGTTAGTTTCCCAGAAAAAACTTCCGCTTGAGGGATAGCTTCAAAGTCAGCTTGGTGTGACTGTTTCTCGCCATCAAGTACATCAGGTAGGAAAATAATAACCACGGCGGCAACAATAATAGTACCGACAAGGCGATTTTGAAACGGTGTAGACAAGAGACACTCCTAATTAATACCACTTAAGTGATTCGGAAAACTTACCGATCAAAATGAATACCGCCACATTAATACGGTAAAACTAACACGGCCAAACTAACAAATAGTCAGTTGGGCTCTGATTTGAGCAACAGTAAAGAATGAGCCAAATACAAGAATTAAGTCAGACGAGCTCGCCTGCTTGTTCGCCATTTTAAATGCCTCATCGACATTGTCAAAACAATTAGTGGCATTAGTGAACATCGCCAAGTTATTTTGCATAGTTTCTTTGCTGGCAGCCCTTGGTACACTTAACGCTCCAGCATACCAATAATCAACAACATCTTTTAGTGATTGCAAACAGCCACTGATGTCTTTATCACCGAGCATAGCAACGACAGCATAAATATTTTCATAGTTAGCTTGTTCTTTTAACTGCTTAAGGTAATCCGCTAAGTATCGAGTTGCTTGGGGATTATGGCCAACGTCGAGAATTACATCGCAATGATTTTTTTGTGGTATTAATTCTGTTCGCCCGGCGACTTTAGTTATCGAAATAATTTGGTTCACAAAGTCAGCGCTAAGAGGTATTTCAAGTTTTTCTAACACCATTAACGCGGTCGCCACGTTATCTCGTGGGATAAAGGGTGTTTTTAGCGCGGTTAACAACGTTTGCTTTGATTGCCATTGCCAAGAAGATTTTTCACCGGTAACAACAAAATCTTGCTCACGTAAAAATAACCTTTCACCATCAATAGCGTGTAACGCATGAGCATGAGCTAGTACCGATTTAGGTACATTGCTATCACCAATGACTATGTCTTGCTCTTGTCGCATAATGCCGGCTTTTTCAAAGCCAATACTTTCTCGGTCATTACCTAGGAAAGCTTGATGGTCAAGATCTATGGTGGTGATCACCGCAATATCGGCATCAATGATATTCGTTGCATCCAAACGGCCACCTAGGCCAACTTCAAGTATGATATAGCTCGGCTTAACCCCCATTAACACCAACAGTGCAGCTAATGTTGTATATTCATAGTAACTGAGGGATATTTCGCCACGAGCAGCTTCAATTTGTTCAAAAGCAGCCATTAATGGCTTATCTTCAATATCTTGCTTATTAATCCGCAGGCGCTCATTAAAGCGCTGCAGATGCGGAGATGAATAAACGGCAACGCTTTGCTTTACACCTGCTATTTTGGCGTTAAGTAAGGCATTCTCCATAAAAGCACAGGTGGTGCCTTTACCATTTGTGCCGGCAACCGTAATAACCTTGGCAAAACTTAAGTCAATCGCTAAACGCTGGGCAACTTTGCCAACTCGAGCTAAACCAAGATCTATCTCAGTGCTATGTAGATTTTCTAAATAATAAAGCCACTGATCGAGATGAGTGAAATCTTGATAGTGGCTTGAATTTGATTTTAACATTTATGTCATCAATAAATAATTTAAGTGAAATAAGCAATAACGACTATTGGCTTATTCTGCTTTCGAAACTACGCTATCTTGGCCCATAAACTTAGCTAACATTCTCGCTATTGTTGTTTTCATTTCACGACGATCAACAATCATATCAATAGCGCCTCTTTCTAATAAAAACTCACTGCGCTGGAATCCTTCAGGTAACTTCTCTCTAACGGTTTGCTCAATAACACGTGGGCCAGCGAAACCTATTAGCGCTTTAGGCTCAGCCAGGTTGATGTCACCTAACATAGCCAAACTTGCCGATACTCCGCCCATAGTTGGGTCAGTTAATACTGACACGTAAGGCAGACCTTGCTCACTCATTTTAGCTAAAGCGGCACTGGTTTTTGCCATTTGCATTAAAGATATTAGCGCTTCTTGCATGCGGGCACCGCCGCTGGCTGAGAAACAGATAAAGGGTACATTATGCTCTAAACAGTATTCAACACCCTTAACAAAACGAGCACCAACTACAGAAGCCATTGACCCGCCTAAAAAGGCAAATTCAAAAGCGGCAACAACAACTGGCATACCATATAATTCACCACTCATGACCACCATAGCATCTTTCTCACCGGTGTTTTTTCGAGCGGCAGTTAAACGATCTTTATATCGCTTAGTGTCTTTAAACTTTAAGATATCTTGTGCTTCAAACTCCGCACCTAATTCAATGCGATTGTTCTGGTCAAGAAAGCTATCAATACGTTTACGCGCATTGATTCGCATATGGTGATCACATTTAGGACATACTGATATTTGACGCTCTAATTCAGCTTTATAAAGCACGGCATTACATGAAGAACACTTACTCCATACACCCTCAGGAATATTACTTTTTTGTGTCGTTTTTGCTTTCGGGAGAATTTTTTCTATCCAGCTCATAATTTTATTTTTGCCTGTTGCAACGAAATATCTGTCGGTTTATTGATGGAAATAATCCACCAAACTCTGGTTTGAATTTATACTAATTTTAACCACATATTAGAGCATACTATACCCTATAGAATATAGAAAAAACTGGTCTGTTCAGTGAAAACCATGATTTTACCACCTTTTTTTTCTTATAAAAATAGTGGCCCTAAACGACTTTTAGGCAAGTTGAAACTTTCGGGGTAATCAACATCAACAAAATATAACCCTTCCGGTGGGGCCGTAACGCCAGCAACACAGCGGTTTTTAGCCAATAGTACCTCTTTTATCCAAAAGGTTGTTTCTTGTGATTGACCCACACGCATTAAACTACCAACAATATTTCTTACCATATGATGCAAAAAAGCATTCGCCTTGATATCAATAACAAGGTAATCACCCTGTCGAGTCACCCGACAATGTTTTATCGTACGAACCGCAGAGTGAGATTGGCAATGTACGGTTCTAAAAGAGGTAAAATCATGTTGCCCAAGAAGATGATCAGCGCCTTGCTGCATAAGTTTTTCATCTAAGGCGTAGTGACAATGGCTGATGCCGTGGCTTAATATAGCTGAACGTAGCGGTTTATTATAGATGATATAACGGTAATTTCTCGCGGTGGCACTAAAACGCGCATGAAATTCGTTATCAACTTGCTTCACCCATGAAATAGCGATATCAGCAGGTAAGTGAGTATTAACGCCCAAAGTCCAAGCGATATCTTTACGTTGTTTAGAGGTATCAAAATGGATTACTTGATTAGTGGCATTAACGCCGGTATCAGTACGCCCTGCACAAACAACCTCTATAGCTTCATCGGCAATTTTTGATAAGGCTTTCTCTACTTTTTCTTGTACAGTGATAGCGTTAATTTGCCGTTGCCAGCCACAATAATTTTTACCATCATACTCAATACCTAACGCATAACGCATGCAAACCTACCTTGTTTAGTGAGGCGATTATTTTCGCTGCGCATTATCCTTTATTTTATCCCGTTATACTATTTTATATTAGCGCCTTACAATGTATCTAATAGTGTTTGTGCTGCCACTTGCTGAGTTTTGTTACCTTTTTTAATGACTTCCTGCAAGATTACTTCAGCGTTTTCTTCATCACTCATCTCTATATACATTTTTGCCAAATCTAACTTACTTGACATTGAGCCATCTTTATCAACATCAATACCACTATTATTGTCGGAAAATCGACCTAAAACACCTTCAATATTAGTCTTTTCGTAAGGCTCAGAGGCATCTGTATTGGCTAAACTTTCAGAGAGCAGTTCATCAACAGAGACGTAGTCCTCTGTTGCCTCAGCTTCTTTGATGCTTTCAATGCTTTTGCCAAGACTGTCATCAATTAAATCATCATCAATATCATTAAGGGTTAGTTCAACCACATCAACCGCTGTTGAGGCAGTGGCAGACTCTTCTTCAATATTTGCTAACAATTCATCAAAATCAACATTATCTAACTCGGTAATTATGTCTAAATCAGCCGTTTGTTCCGAGTGTGCTTCTTCGTCTGCATCAGTAGTCTCGGCCAATAAGTCAGCTAAGACCTCTTCGTCAGAAAAGTCAGGAGCAAGATCAATAGCATTTAAAGGACTTATTTCTGTTGGTTGCCCTGATTGCTCAGCCGTTTTATCTAGCCCCTCTTCGACTAACAATTGACTTAATGCCGACTCAGTGAATGATTCATCACTTTGTCCATTAGCTGTTTCATTGCTCATATAGTCCGTTAAGCTATCGCCAATATCTTCTTGAGTGCCTTGTTGCTCATTTTGCCCAACTTCATTTTCGCTTTGTGTATCAGCAATAAGGGCATCAATATCTAACTCATCATCTACGGCAGCACTTTCACTACTCGCTACTGTTTCATCAGTTAATTCAGCGTCATTTTTCTTGGCCAGAATATCGCTAAAATCTGCGGTAAGAAATGGCGTGACATATTCAGCGGTAAATTCAGCAATTTTAGCTTCATTTTCTGCGATTTCCTTTTGGATTTGTAACTCTTCAGCACTCAAGCCACTATCGTTTTCCTTAGTGCCCTGTTCGTCCATTGCCATAGCCGATGTTTCGTCTGGCACTGCTGTTTTTGCCGATATTGAGGGAGTTGGCGCATGATCGGACATTGAGGCAATCAAAGCATCAATGTCATCTGGGTCGGTAAGTTCAGCTGACTGGTCAGCGACGTCTTCACTTACCGAATCATCAACAGCATCACTTCCCTGGGCAGAAACCGAGGCAAGTAGCGCATCGATATCATCTGGATCAGTGACATCTGCTGTTGCTTCGGTTATTTTTTCTGCTACTTTTTCAATAGGGGCTTCTTTAGCGGCTGCTTTGACCGGCTGGTCAGCAACTGAGTCACTTGCCGCATCACTTCCCTGGGCAGCAACAGAGGCAAGTAGCGCATCGATATCATCTGGATCAGTGACATCTACGGCTACTTTTTCTTCGGTTATTTTTTCTGCTGCTTTTTCAATAGGAGCTTCTTTAGCGGCTGCTTCGACCGTCTGATCAGCAACTGACTCACTTGCCGCATCACTTCCCTGAGCAGCAACAGAGGCAAGTAGCGCATCGATATCATCTGGATCAGTGACATCTGCTGTTGCTTCGGCTGTTTTTTCAATAGGGGCTTCTTTAGCGGCTGCTTCGACCGGCTGATCAGCAACTGAGTCACTTGCCGCATCACTTCCCTGGGCAGCAACAGAGGCAAGTAGCGCATCGATATCATCTGGATCAGTGACATCTACGGCTACTTTTTCTTCGGTTATTTTTTCTGCTGCTTTTTCAATAGGAGCTTCTTTAGCGGCTGCTTCGACCGTCTGATCAGCAACTGACTCACTTGCCGCATCACTTCCCTGAGCAGCAACAGAGGCAAGTAGCGCATCGATATCATCTGGATCAGTGACATCTGCTGTTGCTTCGGCTGTTTTTTCAATAGGGGCTTCTTTAGCGGCTGCTTCGACCGGCTGATCAGCAACTGAGTCACTTGCCGCATCACTTCCCTGGGCAGCAACAGAGGCAAGTAGCGCATCGATATCATCTGGATCAGTGACATCTGCTGCTACTTTTTCTTCGGTTATTTTTTCTACTGCTTTTTCAATAGGGGCTTCTTTAGCGGCTGCTTCGACCGGCTGTTCAGCAACTGAGTCACTTGCCGCATCACTTCCCTGAGCAGAAACAGAGGCAAGTAGCGCATCGATATCATCTGGATCAGTGACATCTGCGGCTACTTTTTCTTCGGTTATTTTTTCTGCTGTTTTTTCAATAGGGGCTTCTTTAGCGGCTGCTTCGACCGGCTTATCAGCAACTGAGTCACTTGCCGCATCACTTCCCTGAGCAGAAACAGAGGCAAGTAGCGCATCGATATCATCTGGATCAGTGACATCTGCGGCTACTTTTTCTTCGGTTATTTTTTCTGCTGTTTTTTCAATAGGGGCTTCTTTAGCGGCTGCTTCGACCGGCTTATCAGCAACTGAGTCACTTGCCGCATCACTTCCCTGAGCAGAAACAGAGGCAAGTAGCGCATCGATATCATCTGGATCAGTGACATCCGCTGCTACTTTTTCTTCGGTTATTTTTTCTGCTGTTTTTTCAATAGGGGCTTCTTTGGCGGCTGCTGTGACTTGTTGTTTCGCTGGCTCTTCATCATCAAGCTTGTCAATACCACCCAGCAAATCATCTAAGTCATCTTGGTTTAATTCACCACCAGCAAGCTCTTCTGCTTGGTCATTTTTTTCTTCAACTTCCTGTTCATTTACTTCATCGAGTGCAGCTTCGGCTTTTTCTTTGGCAGGCTCTTCAACAGCAGGTACTTCATCGTCTAAACCACCAAGCAAATCATCTAAGTCATCTTGGTTTAATTCACCACCAGCAAGTTCATCGGCTTCTTCATTGGTTTTATCATCGGCTGAAGGCTTTGCCAAGGCCGGCGATTCATCATCTAATCCTGCTAACAAGGAGTCTAAATCATCTTGAGCCAACGTCCCGCCCTCAAGAATATCATCGTCGCTACCATCATCGAGTAGTATATCTTCAAGATCGTCGAGATCATCTAAACTATCGTCTTCATCTAAATGAATGGCATCACTATCGTTGTCAATTAAATCAATGGATAGTTCATCATCCAATGACAAGTCATCACTCAAATCAAGCTCATCATCCAAGTTCAACTCATCGTCTAATGACAATTCATTATCAAGTGATAGTTCCTCTTCAACGACAGTTTCTTTTTTAGCTTTAGGGCTAGGTGTTTTCTTTTTGCTATCTAACTCACTGAAAAAAGCTTCATCTGATGCTTGTTGCCTACGCTTAAACAAAAAGCCTAATAAGGCGAGAATTAAAAGAGCAGGCATGGTGCCCATGACAATTTTAAACCATAAACTTGAGGTTATATCTTGCTCTGCCAGCGCGGCCTGTTGCTGTTCTAATAATAACTGCTGTTCTCTAGCTTCCGCCTTTGCTAGTAAGGCTTGCTGCAATTTAATCATGTCGTCCATTTGCAACTTAATTTCTTTACCTTTAGCTACCTCATTTTGCATGACGTCAAGCGTGTCATTAAAAGAGTTGAGTCGCAGACGTAAAGCTTCATTTTCTCTTAAAATTGCTTGCAGGCCATCAATAGAATCTGAGATATCATTTTGAATGTTCTCTAAACGTTTTTGTTGCTGACCATCAATTTTTTGCAATTGCTCTTTAATTTCAGTTTTTACCGTCTCTAAATCTTTTTTATTAATGGTCGGCTCTTGCGCTACTATTTTGTTAGTCGCTTTAGGTTGAATTTTTAGCCAAGCTTTACTATCACGCGCTGACTTCTTTTTGGCACTCTCGGTATTAATTGCCATCATGTTATTAAACGATGGGATTTTTAAATATTGCCCCTCAATTAAATGGTTGATATTACTATCAACAAACGCTTGTGGGTTTTTTTGGTATAGCGCCTGCATTACTTGGTAAACACTCAAGCGAGTATCAGGCTTAACTCTAGTGGCAATATTCCACAAAGTATCTTTAGAGGTGATGGGACCATATCGGTCATAAGGAAAAACATCACTACTTTTAGGTCCACGCATGCGAATGCCGCGCTCTTCTTCTGCACTAATAACGGGGAAATGAGCCGTAAGTATGCCAATAATAATCGCCTGCCATAGGCACAGGCGTAATAATTTTTGCATCAGGATTCCTAATTAAGCTAATTTAACTATTTTATCTTATGGGCACTATTATATTTTGCGCCAAAAAAACACCGCATTACTTCACCTTTTACCTAGTAAAGCTTATCTAACAGATAAAATGCAATCTTTATTCCAAAAAAGCATTAACTAACAAGATAATAGCAAATTCACTCAATAAGTCTTCTGTTTTTGTAACTGTCCGGTAAACAAAGTTCCAAAAAATATGGCTTGGTTAATACTTAGTTACAGGCTTTAACGATGACAGCATTGCCCTGAGCAATACTTTTATCTAAAGGGATTAGCTGGCTTAAGCGAAAAAACTCGTCGTTCATTAATGGCTATAATGAACGACGAGTTTTATTGGTTGAGTGTACTTAACTTTTGTTAACTTAATTTATCTTAGTTAACAACCTTAAGTCACTAGCTTAAATAATCTTTTACCAATAACTCAGCAATTTGTACACTATTCGTTGCCGCCCCTTTGCGGACATTATCGGCAACAACCCACATATTTATGCCGCAATTGTGGCTGATATCTTCACGAATACGACCAACATAAGTTCCATCTTTACCACTAGCATCACTAATTTGGGTTGGAAAATCTTCATCATTACGACAAAGAACGACACCGGGAGCTTTCTCTAACAAGTCTTTAACTTCTTCTGCGGAAATAGGAGAATTAGTTTCAATGTGCAGGGCTTCGCCATGACCAAAAAATACCGGAACACGCACTGCGGTAGGATTAACTAAAACGTTTTCATCACCGAGTATTTTCTTAGTTTCCCAAACCATCTTCATTTCTTCTTTGGTGTAACCATTTTCTAAGAAGACATCAATTTGTGGAATAACATTAAAAGCGATTTGGCGAGAAAAGTTTTTACTTTTCACTGGCTTGCCACTTAATAAATCAGCGGTTTGTTTCGCTAATTCATCCATAGACTCTTTACCACCACCAGATACCGATTGATAGGTACAAACATTTATCCGGCTAATACCAACGGCATCATAAATAGGCTTTAACGCCACCATCATTTGAATGGTTGAACAATTAGGATTAGCAATGATATTGCGATTACGGTAATCCACTAAGGCTTCTGGATTAACTTCAGGCACAATAAGAGGAATATCTGCATCGTAACGGAACTCAGAGGTATTATCGATAACAATACAACCGGCTTCACCCGCTATAGGCGCAAATTTAGCAGAAGTAGCGCCGCCCGCTGAGAAGAAGCCAATTTGTGCTAGGCTCCAATCAAAATGTTCAGCGTCAAGCACTTCAATACTTTCACCTTTGAACTCAATGATCTCACCCGCAGAGCGAGCACTTGCTAATGGGTAGAGTTTATTAATGGGGAAATCTCTTTCTTCCAAGATTTCCATAATTGTTTTGCCAACTAATCCTGTTGCGCCAAGTATACATACATCAAATTTCTGTGCCATGATTCTCTCTCTAGTTGGACGTTTTACTAAAACCTAAGCGATGTGGCACATCACTATCGGTATTGGGTGACAAGGTTACAGTAACCGCGGAAAACTCCCTGCGAACGGGGTAGTTTTTCCGTAAACTATCGAAACCTTGAGTGAATAATTGTTGACGAAATATTGCATCGTCTCGCCTGACATCGTAAACCATTTTAACTAACTGGTTTAGTAGTATTTGGCTAAAATCTTCATTTATTTCAATTGCTGGAATACTTGCTGGCGGTAAAAAATTGGCTAATTGATATTTTGGCTCAATTTTAAGCTGTTGACATAATGCCTGATAGAGCATTTCGCTGCCACGAGCTTTTCCTTCTAAGCTATAACCAGCAATGTGTGCCGTGGCTATTTCAGTATAAGGAATTAAGGCCTCAAGGACGTCTGGCTCTCCTTGCCATACATCGAGCACAATTTTCAGCCCATGACCAGCCTGTTTAAGCGCTAGTAAGGCATGGTTATCAATCACATCCCCACGACAAGCACTAATTAATATTTGCTCATCGCGCAACTGAGCAAGATTTTCTTCATTTAATAATTGAAATGTTGGGTGTGCGCCACCAACAATTTTAGGCACATGTAAAGAGATCACATCACAAGCTAATACTTCCGCCAGTGATACATATTTTCTTTTATCTGTACGGTCAATACGCTTACCTTGCCCTTGCTGTTGACGCTGATTTTCTGCCTGTTTTTCTGCTAGCAAGGGGTCACATATTTTATGTTCAATACCCAAGGCCAGTAGCTTCTCACTTAAACGGCTGCCGGTATTGCCGCCACCAACGATACCAACGGTTAATGACGATAAATCAAGTAGATAACGTTCAGCTAACACCACTAAGGCACTTAATACATATTCAGCCACCGAAATAGCATTACAGCCTGGCGCTGAATGGAAGGGTATGTTGCGTTTTGCTAGATAATGCTGATCAATATGATCTGTGCCTATGGTGGCGCTACCAACAAAAGAGAGTTTATCGTTAAGGTGAAGTAACTGCTCATTAACTTGGGTAATCGAACGCACGAGTAGGACATCAGCATCGGCAACTTGCTCTGCGGTTAATGTTCGTCCAGAAAAAGGGATTAATTCCCCCAGCTCGTCGCCATTATGACCCCTATTAAGGTGACAGAGTTCACTAAAAAACTCTTGGGCAAAGGGCATATTTTCATCAAAAAATATTTTCATGGCTTGAACTAACTGGCTAATGGCATTAATGTGCACAATTATACGCTAATTTAGCTATTAAGCGCTAGGTAAGCCAAGAATATTCATCTAGATAAAGCTAGATTAAGCTATTGTACAAATAAAAAACCACATCAAGCAGGCGCTTAACATGGTTTATTTTAAATTACGTAGCAAGTGAGCAGCTTTACTACTGCAATATAAAGCTATTTATATTTTTTCATCACCAAGGTGGCATTAGTTCCACCGAAACCGAAGCTGTTAGACATAATGAGATTTAGTTCAACATCTCGCTTTTCAGTCACTATATCTAAGCCATGAGCTTTTTCATCTAAATTATCAATATTGATTGATGGTGCGACAAAGCTATGCTCCATCATTAAAATTGAGTAAATAGCTTCGTGAACACCAGCAGCACCAAGAGCATGACCTGTCATTGCTTTAGTTGCACTAATTGCCGGTGAATCATCACCAAATAATTCTTGAATAGCGCCTAATTCTTTAACATCGCCAACAGGCGTTGAAGTGCCATGAGTATTTAAGTAATCAATTTTACCTTCCACACCTTGCATTGCTTGTTTCATACAACGCACTGCGCCTTCACCACTAGGTGCGACCATGTCATAGCCATCAGAAGTTGCACCATAACCAACAAGTTCAGCATAAATATGTGCGCCACGGGCAAGAGCATGTTCAAGTTCTTCAACAACAACCATACCGCCGCCACCAGAAATAACAAAACCGTCACGGTCAGCATCATAGGTACGAGATGCTAATTCAGGTGTGTCATTACGACCTGCTGATAATGCGCCCATTCCATCAAACATCATCGCTAGTGACCAATGAACTTCTTCACCACCACCTGCAAAAACAATATCTTGTTTGCCTAATTGGATTAATTCCATCGCGTTACCAATACAGTGAGCACTGGTTGCACAAGCAGAGCTAATTGAGTAGTTAACACCTTTAATTTTAAAGGGAGTGGCTAAACAAGCTGAAACAGTACTGCCCATAGTTTTAGGCACGGCATAAGGACCAACGCGACGAATACCACGGGTACGCAGGGTATCTGTTGAGGCAACAATATTCTCTGATGATGCACCACCTGAACCGGCAACAATACCCGTACGTACATTGGAGATTTGTTCTTCGGTTAATTTGGCATCTTTAATCGCTTGTTCCATAGCTATATAAGCATAACCTGCCGCATCACCCATAAAACGTACCGCTTTACGGTCGATATGTTCTTTAATCACCAGATCAGGTTTTCCCCAAACATTACTTTTCAAGCCTTGCTCAGCAAAACTATCCGAGTAAGTGATACCTGACTTACCAGCTTTTAATGAGGCCAATACTTCATCAGCATTATTACCAATACTTGAGACAATACCTAAGCCTGTTATTACGACACGTTTCATTTAACTAACCATCTATAATTATAAAATTTTGCGCTATTATACTCGTAATAGCCGTCGAACTGGTATTACTAGTTGCTCATGGCAACATAAACCAGCGTACACTTGTACACTATAATATAATATCCATTCTAATATATCTATGACATTTTAACTATCTGTTATTACTTTCTGATTAGAATCAATATGTCAGGTAAAATAGATAAGGTACTCTAAGCTAAATATGTACTACTTTTATCACTTAAGCAAAAGAATTTTTCATGAAAAAACCAGATAAAACATATAAAAGCAGTAAATTATCCTATCAAGAAGATGCTACTCCCTATTCCCAGCGTTTTGATGCCTTTTATTTTGATAGTGAGTCAGCTTATCGGCAATGTGATTCGATTTTCATTCAAAAAAATCAAATAAAACGTCGTTTACAAACGGCTAAGCAAACTTTTACTGTAGCTGAAATAGGCTTTGCTACTGGCTTAAATTTTTTATTAACCTTACAGGCGTACCAAAAAGCGCAACTACATTCATCGAGCCCACTTGCTCCTTTGCATTTTATTAGTGTTGAGCAGTATCCACGCTCAAAAGAGCAACTTATCCAGGCTTTAGCTAAATTTCCGCAACTAGAGGAACTAGCGTTAGCACTCACTAATAGTTACCCGGATTGTGCTGTTGAACAATTCCAGCAAGATTTTCAGGCAAGTTTTTTAAATGGCCAAGTGCGTTTAACCCTGATATTTGATGAGGCAGCCGAAGCTTTATCTTCACTAAAATGTGGCCAACAAGGCTTAGTCGATGCTTGGTATTTAGCTGAATTTTCTGCAAAAACAAATCCTGACCTGTACAGCAAAGCCCTAGTCGGCCAAATTGGTCGACTGGCAAAAGAGCAAGCAACACTTACCACTATGCCCCTAGCGGACTTTTCACCAAAACAGTTGCACGAAATCGGCTTTCGCTTTGAAAATCAAGCTGGTGCAGGTGAAAATAGAGCCATGTTTTACGCTGTCAGGCAAAGTAACCCCTTAACAAATAAAGGTTATCAATTAAGACCACGTATTACCAAGCCTCAACATGTCAGTATTATCGGCGGCGGCATCGCTTCAGCCTGTGCGGCTTATGCACTAACAAAACAAGGCATAAGAGTTACCTTGTATTGTAAAGATAGCGCTCTGGCCCAAGGCGCCTCTAGTAATGCTATTGCCGCTTTATACCCTTTACTGCACCAACAAGCCGATGATATCAGTTCTTTTTATCAGCAAGCCTTCTGGCGTGCTAAAGCGCTATACCATGAAATTACTGAGCAAGGTTTTTCCTTCCCCCATCAGTGGTGTGGTTTATTGGAAGTCTCTTATAAAGAAGCCTTAACTAAAAGGCAACAAGCATTTGAACAGCTAAATACTTGGCCTAAAAAGCTTATCCATGGCGTCAATGCCAAGCAGGCCAGCAAGCTTGCCAATATAGACCTACCTTATGGCGGTCTGTTTATGCCAAGTGCTGGTTGGCTGTCACCGCAGCACTTAGTTAAACAAATTTTTAATGCAGCTAAAGCAAGTAACCTTTTAGATATAGTGACCGATACCCATATCACCAAAATACGACAAGTTGCTAGCGCTACTGCAGATGTGAGCACTAAAGGGGAAAGTAACAGCTCATGGTGCTTATCGAGTAAGCAAGGGGAATTTAACGCCAGTGTTTTGGTAATATGCGGAGGCGCTGATGCCATTGAAATTGAACAACTACAGGCGCTACCGCTGACCGCTACTCGTGGTCAAGTCACGAATATGGCAAGTAATAGTAAGATAAAGAAACTATCGACCGTTATTTGTCATAAAGGTTATTTAACGCCCGAAAATAACGGTATCCACTGCATAGGCGCAACGTTTCAGAAAAATGATACCAATATCAACACCAATAAAGCTGACGATAGTTATAATCTAACGATGTTAGCTAAGTGTTTACCCGAGTTATCCGCGACCATTAATTGGCAAGAGCAAGATATTGCATCAAGTAAGGCAAGGTTACGCTGTATGTCGCAAGACCACCTGCCCCTCGTTGGCGCAGTACCCAATATCAGCGAACATATAAAAGCTTACCCTCATTTAGCCAAGGATAAAAATTGGAAATATAGCCAACCTGCACCCTGTATAGATAACCTCTATGTATTACTAGGCCTTGGTGCCAGAGGTTTATGCTCAGCGCCGTTAGCGGCCGATATTTTAACAGCAGAGTTATGTAATACCCCCTATCCCATGGATAACAGCAAGTTATTTAACTTAAGCCCGAACCGCTTTATCATCAGGGATATAATTAAAAGAAAAATCCCTGCGTAAGTTAATACTAATGGCAATAGTGTCGTATTTGATATTATGGATAGTCAGCTAAAGCGAGAACCGCTGTTGACTCTCCAGCCAAAAGTTCGTCACTATGGCGTGATCTTGTGGCGATAGCTCAGTTTTAGCTTGAGTAATTTTTTCATTTACCTCTTCAATCAGAGCGCTCGAAATAACTTGGCTCTCATCGCCAAATTTGGTCGCGACTAAAGAAAGCAGTCCGCGCAAGTAACCGCCCGCAAATAAGGTATCACTATCAGTATCATCTAGATCGAATAAACCATCTAAATACTGATAAAAATCAGCAACACTAGTTAGCAGGTTACTTGCAATGTTTGAATTTTTTGAATTGTTTGACATGTAAATCACTTTAAAAATGTTAAGTTATGAGTTTGGGTTACTTAGTATCTTTTACTGAGGACTAGCAAGTGGATACAGCACTTGATCTTTATAGCCTGTGGTTATCTGCATAAAACCCGATAGCTGTTGATCTAGTTCGCTATCGCCGGTATCGCTAATCAATGGTCTATTAGCCAAGGCCGCTAGTTTAGTTTTGGTGGCGATAATAATAATATTATCACGGCCCCCAGGCTGCGCTAAAATAAAACGAATAATACGAGGGCTTAATTGCTGGTTACCGCGACCAAATACATGCCCCTGGCCGCCAATTAAGGTAATGACCAGCTTGCTGATACCTTGAAAATCAGTGATAGCTTGATAGAGTTCAGTTTCAGTGACATCGGCGGCAATAAGTGACTGCTCACAGACAATATCGACACCAAGTAAGGTGTTATCAAGACTCAACTCACTCATTAAGAAAGCAGTCGTTGAGCCAGAGCCGATGATAAATTGTCGGTTTTCATAATCAGCCATTTCTTCGATAACAGTGGCGGCAATATCTTGCAGCACAAATTCATCACTTTCTTTACCGCCGGATTTAACCGCTTGGACATAACGAAGTTCACAGGGAATTTTCATCTCACTATAGCGCTTGGCTTTGACTATACCTTGTCTAAATAAATTTTCGTCTATATCCATAACATCACCGGTCGTTAAGGTAACTAATTCTTTGGTGACCATTAATTCAATAACGCGACCGGCAGCTTTAGGGGTAATGGCATAAACACCCGAATGAATTTTGCAACCTGCCGGAATGCCTAACACCGGCACTTGCTGATAATCATCATCGTTGGTGACCACATTGGCTATATCTCGGGCGGTGCCATCACCACCAGCAAATAAAATAATATCTACGCCATGGGCGAGTAAAGCTTGTGCGGCTAACTGACTATCATCGCTTTGTGTGTGTTTATGTTTTGCTTGATAAAGTACTTCTACGTTAAAACCTAGCTCACGGGCACAGTGTTCCCCCATTTGCTCATTAGCGGTGTAGATGACAATTTCATCTTGATAAGGTAATAATATTTCCAGAGCCAATTTTGCTCTGGCATTCGCTTGCGGTTTTGCGCCAAGTGCTAACGCATGCATCGCCATACCATCACTGCCCTTAAGGGCAACACTACCACCTATACCAGCAATGGGATTAATGATAAAGCCAAGTTTAAATGTTGTCATTTTTTCTCTGTTCAATGCTACAGCGCAAAGTGCGCTCGAGTTAATGGTAATGGCGTTTGATAAAAATCAGCCAGCGCTGCGATATATAATTGTGCATCGTGGGGGAAGCCTGAGCTTAAATACCTTGCCACTTGCTGATAAACAGCCAGTTTAAAGGCAATACGGTCAGTATTGCCCGTGCCAGATAAGTTATCTACCGAGACATCAAATTTTTTCCCTACGGCAACACAAAACGCCCACTCTATTGCCTGTGGTTTTATTTCTACTTGTTCAAATTTAAGCTGCTGCGCTTGATCACGCCCATCGGGGATATACCAATAACCAAAATCTTCTAATAAACGCCTTTTCTCCCCCGCATGGCACCAATGAGCAATCTCATGAAAAGCGCTAGCATAATAGCCGTGGGCAAAGATTATCTGATGGTAAGCACAGTTTTCATCAGCAGGTGCATACAAAGGTTCATCAGCACCTTTGATTAAGCGAGTATTATATTGCTGAAAAAAAACTTGCTCGAATAGAGCGATGAGATCTTGGTAATTGTGCTGCAGCATGACGACGTTTATTTACTGAAATTATTACCGGCTATTGTAACGAAAAATGACGATGATACCATCGCCATTTTTAATTATTTACGCAAGTGAACACCGCTATTTATAATTTTTTCACCGCGCTCTTAATAACAAAGTAACCGATAATACCGGAAATAAGTGAGCCGATGACAATACCTAATCTATCTTGGAAAATTGGCGAGTTAGCGCTTTGCTCGAAGGCCAATGAACCGATGAATAAGCTCATGGTAAAACCAACACCACAGAGTAGCGAGACACCGTACAATAATTTCCAGTTAACATTGGTTGGTAATTTGGCAAAACCTAATTTAATGGCAATAAAACAAAAACCAAAGACACCAACTTGCTTACCAACCACTAAACCTAAAATAATACCCAGTGGTACCGGTGATGTAATTTGCTCTAGTCCAACACCTGCAAAACTGATACCCGCATTGGCAAAAGCAAAAATAGGCAAGACCACAAAAGCAATGGTGGTATGTAAGTTTTCCTCTAACGATTTAAGGGGTGACGGTTCATCACCCTTACCTTTCATCGGAATAAAAAAGGCTAACGCAACACCGGCTAAGGTTGCATGCACGCCCGATTTTAACACGGCGATCCACAAAATCACGCCAATAAAGATATAAGGCGAGGTACTGGTAATGTTATAACGATTCAGGGTAAATAAAATCGTTAACATCGCGGCTGCTATCACTAAAGACAACATAGATAATTGCTCAGTATAAAACAGGGCAATGATCACAATCGCACCTAAATCATCAAAAATAGCCAACGAGGTTAAAAACACTTTTAACTGTAACGGTACTTTCGAGCCAATAATCGCTAAAATACCTAGAGCAAAAGCTATATCCGTAGCGGTTGGAATAGCCCAACCATTTATCGCATTCGGGTTATCATAGTTCAATGCCACATAACATAATGCGGGTATTGCCATACCACCTAACGCGCCAACGGCAGGTAAAGTAATTTGTCCTGGCTGTGATAAATCCCCTTCTAAGAATTCACGTTTTAATTCCAAGCCGATGAGAAAGAAAAACAACGCCATTAAACCATCATTAATCCAAAGTAATAAAGGTTTAGCAATTTCAAGTTTTCCTACGGAAACAACAACGGGTACATCAAGTAATAAAGCATACCAATGAGCCCATGGAGAGTTGGCTAAGATCATGGCAAAAACTGCAGCGAACATTAATATAATGCCGCTGGCAGATTCTTTTTTCAGAAATGTATCAATGGTAGAAATTGGCATAGTTGTCCTTTTTTTGCTTATGCTATTGAGGAGGAAAAGATATCCATAGTATTATGTCATAATATGTCACAATGGCAGGTACTGGCAAACATTATCATTGTGAAAGTTTGTAACAATTTTATCACGTTATAACAGCAGAATATCGGCTTAAATATAAAAATAATTCGGATACTTTCACTTTTAACGTCAAAAATTCAAATTACTACTATATTACACTAGTCTCACTACCACCATTAAGTGTAATATTTAACTAAAGTAGCGCTATTAAATTTACAGGTGACTAATGAAAAAGCTTGATAGCATCGATTTACAAGTATTAACCATACTTTATGATGATGCAGATATTACCAATAAAGAACTTGCAGCCCAAATAGGTATTGCGCCCTCAACGTGTTTAGAGCGAGTAAAGCGCTTAAAACAAAGTGGCGTTATAAAGGGGGCATTTATCGATGTTAACTTAAAAACTATTGGCGGTAATATAGAGGCCATTGCCGCTATTCGTTTGCAACCCTATTCAGAAGAAATTGTTAATAGCCTACGCGATGATTTATTAATGTACCCTGAAATATTAAATTTATACCATATGGGTGGTAGCTATGACTACTACATTCATATGTCAGTAAAAGATAGTGAGCATTTACGTCAATTTGTTTTCAAAAATATTACTTCTCGCGAAGAAGTAACAACGGTAGAAACATCACTGGTTTTTGAGCATAGCCGCAGTGGCATATTACCGAATTTTGACGAGTAACAATTGCCTATTATACCATTTTCATTAAGTTTGTGATCTTGTTGTGTGTAGGGAAAATAAATCAGGGCAAGGCGCTCGATTGACCAATAGCGGTTATTGGGATTGAGAGCAACGCCGCCTTGGAGTATTTTAACCAGCACAAGTGGGCTATAATTTAATGACATTGGTATTAAATGTAAATAAAAGTTAAGCCATAAAAAATCCCGCGCTATTATTTAATAACGCGGGATTTATATTATCAATGAGCGAATAGGTTAGTTTTTGAGGTCATCAAAAAAGCGTTTAACACCATCAAAAAATCCAGTTTCTTTTGGGCTATGTTTTTTACTACTATTGGCCATTTTCTCTTCTAATTGACGTAATAGATCCACTTGATCGCCGGATAAGTTAACGGGTGTTTCAAGTACCACTTTACACATTAAATCACCGGTAGAAGTGCTACGTACCGACTTAACACCTTTACCACGTAAGCGGAACATTTTACCTGTTTGTGTTTCTTTAGGTATCTTCAGCTTAACCTTACCACCTAATGTTGGTACTTCAATATCACCACCTAAGGCTGCGGTAACAAAACTAATCGGGACTTCACAATATAAGTGATTTTCATCACGAACAAATATTTCGTGATCACGGACATTAACTTGCACATATAAGTCGCCCGCAGGTGCACCATGTTCACCGGCTTCGCCTTCACCAGATAAACGAATTCTATCACCGGTATCAACACCCGGTGGAATTTTAACGGATAAAGTTTTAGTTTTCTCAACACGACCTTGACCGCGACATGAGGTACATTTTTCGCTAATAACTTTGCCCTTACCACTACAGGTAGGACACGTTTGCTGTACGGCAAATAAGCCCTGACGCATCTGTACTTGGCCGTGACCATGACAAGTGCTACAAGTTCTAGCAGAAGTGCCCCTTTTAGCACCAGAGCCATCACACGGCTCACAACTGACAAAGGTAGGTACTTTAATTTCTAAGCTTTTACCCTTAACCGCCGCTTCAAGGGTTAAATCTACATTATAACGTAAGTCTGAGCCACGTTGTTGGCGCTGACGTCCACGACCGCCGCCACCAAAAATATCACCAAAAACATCACCGAAATCTTGGGCAAAACCACCGCCGCCGCCACCACCACCGCGACCACCTTGCTCAAAAGCCGCATGGCCATATTGATCATAAGCAGCACGTTTTTGATCATCATTGAGGATCTCATAGGCCTCTTTAACTTCTTTAAAGGTTTCTTCTTTAACCTTATCACCTTGAGTCCTGTCTGGGTGATACTTCATGGCTAATTTTTTATAGGCTTTTTTGACTTCTTTCTCAGTGGCGCTTTGGCTAACCCCTAAGGTTTCATAATAATCACGTTTTGACATAAATCTGTTTCTTTACTTCAAGTTGATTGAGGCTAATTTTCTTCATTTTTCGGAATTTATCGATAAAAAATCAAGAAAATCAGCACCAAATAAAAATTACTTTTTTCTCTACTAACACACAAAAAGCGCCGAAAAATATCGACGCTTTCATAAGACGTTATAAAGCAAAGTTAAATAAGCTTTAAGCTAGTTAGTTTCAGTACAAGGCGGAAGCACGGAGCTTGGTTTACCAAGTGAGTCTGACAACGTCGTAATGGAGCTAACTAGCGACAAGCTTTTTAACTGACTTACTTGTCGTCTTTAACTTCTTCAAATTCAGCGTCTACAACGTCGTCTGCAGGTGCAGCAGCATCCGTTGCTTGCTCAGCACCTTCAGGAGCAGCTTGTGCTTGTTGCTTAGCTTGAGTAATTTCCATTAATTTAGCTGATGCTTCCATTAACGCTTGAGTTTTGCTATCAATCGCTTCTTTGTCATCACCTTTAACCACGTCTTCAAGCTCAGTCAATGCTGTTTCAATTTTCTCTTTGTCTTCACTTGGTAACTCATCACCTGCTTCTTCAATTTGCTTGCGAGTAGAGTGAATCATACCATCAGCTTGGTTACGTACTTGTACTAATTCTTCAAATTTAGCATCAGCATCCGCGTTAGCTTCAGCGTCACGCACCATTTGCTCTACTTCTTCATCCGATAAACCTGAAGAGGCTTTAATAACAATTTTTTGCTCTTTACCCGTATTTTTATCTTTTGCCGTTACATGCAAAATACCATCGGCATCAATATCGAAAGTTACTTCGATTTGCGGTTGACCACGTGGTGCAGCTGGAATACCTTCAAGGTTAAATTGACCTAAAGACTTGTTCGCTGAGGCTTGCTTACGCTCACCTTGACACACATGTACCGTTACCGCTGATTGATTATCATCAGCCGTTGAGAACGTTTGTGATTGCTTAGTAGGAATAGTAGTGTTTCTATCAATAACATTGGTCATTACTCCACCGGCGGTTTCAATACCTAATGATAATGGCGTAACATCTAAAAGTAATACATCGGTAACTTCACCAGAAAGAACACCCGCTTGAATCGCAGCACCACACGCTACTGCTTCATCTGGGTTAACGTCTTTACGTGGCTCTTTACCAAAGAAATCTGTAACCGCTTTTTGCACCATAGGCATGCGTGATTGACCACCTACCATGATAACATCATCGATGTCATCTACGGTTAAGTCGGCATCTTTAAGAGCTTTTCTTAATGGCTCTAAGGTTGCTTTTACCATGTCTTCAACTAACGACTCTAATTTAGCGCGCGTTACTTTGATGTTCATGTGCTTAGGACCTGAGGCATCAGCAGTGATGTAAGGTAAGTTAACATCCGTTTGTTGTGCTGAAGAAAGCTCACATTTCGCTTTTTCTGCCGCTTCTTTCAAACGTTGCATCGCTAATGGATCAGACGTTAAGTCCATGCCTTGATCTTTCTTGAATTCAGCAACAAGATAGTTGATTAAACGGTTATCAAAATCTTCACCACCTAAGTGAGTATCACCATTGGTCGCTAATACTTCAAAGGTGTGCTCGCCGTCCATTTCATCAATTTCAATAATTGAAATATCGAAAGTACCGCCACCTAAGTCGTATACGGCAATAACCTTATCGCCTTCTTGTTTGTCCATGCCATAAGCAAGAGCAGCGGCTGTCGGCTCGTTGATAATACGTTTAACATCAAGACCGGCGATACGACCCGCATCTTTAGTTGCTTGACGTTGTGAATCATTAAAATAAGCAGGAACGGTAATAACAGCTTCAGTGACTGTTTCACCAAGAAAATCTTCTGCCGTTTTTTTCATTTTCTTTAATACTTCAGCAGATACTTGTGGTGGCGCAATTTTGTTGCCTTTTACTTCAACCCAAGCATCACCGTTGTCAGCTTTAACAATGCCAAATGGCATGATTTTAATATCACGTTGAGTTTCTTCGTCTTCAAAACGACGACCAATTAAACGCTTGATAGCATATAAAGTATTTTCAGGGTTAGTCACTGATTGACGTTTAGCAGGTTGACCTACTAAAATTTCACCTTCAGCTGTATAACCAATGATTGAAGGGGTGGTACGATCGCCTTCAGCATTTTCAATAACACGTACACTGTCGCCGTCTAAAACTGCAACACATGAGTTAGTTGTTCCTAGGTCAATACCGATTATTTTGCCCATCTTGGGAGCTCCTATTCATTAGTCTTTATCTGAAAAAGATAAAGTAATATTAATTAAATTGTTTGTTGAATAGTAAGTGGGGTCAGCAAAATGCTTTTCAACTATTCCTAATAAATAAAACAATAAATATTATTTTTTCTTTATATAACAACATAAAAAAACCAGACATTTGTCTGGATTTTTTAACTACAATCTACCTTATTCGACTAACGCAGTAGCGTTCAACGTTAAGCTGTATGGCTCAATTAAAAGGTAAATGCACTGAGCTGACGTTAGTCAATACTCCATACATCCTGTATTCCGCCTTTCAGGCCATCCTTCGGATGTTCAAATTAGTTCCCGAAGAATTTGTGAGTACACTTGCTATATAAATTGAGTTTTACAGCAACAATAAAAACCCGCTACTAAGCAGTAGTGTCTACGCTAGGTGCTGCTTTAGAGACCATCACCATAGCAGGACGGATTAAACGACCATTTAACTCATAGCCCTTTTGCATTACGGCAATAACTGTGTTTGGTGCTACATCCGGCGCTTCTTGCATAGACATAGCTTGATGAAGTTCCGGGTTAAAAGGTTGGTCTTGTGGATCAACCGCAATAACGCCAAATTTTTCTAATGACGAAATTAAACCTTGCAGGGTTAATTCAACACCTTCGATAATATCTTTGTTACTTTCATCTTCTCTATCGATACTTTGTAAAGCACGTTCTAAATTATCAACGCTTGCTAACATCTCACCAGCAAATTTTTCTAAGGCGAATTTACGCGCTTTCTCAACATCTTGAGCAGCACGGCGGCGAATATTATCCACTTCTGCTTTCGCACGAATAACCGAATCTTTTTGATCAGCAACGGTAGATTCTGCTGTAGCGACCGCCAACTCTAGCTCGTTAATTTTCTCTTGCTCTTCACTGAGCACTTCATGAGCATGTTCATGTTGCTCTTCTACCTGCTCTTCGGCTTCTTTTACAATGTCATCTGCTAATTGCTCAGCGCTAATATCTTGCTCAGGGCTAATATCTTGCTCAGGGCTGCTTACTTTCTCATCGTTAGTTGGTGTTGACTTTGTTGTCATGGAAAAACCTCAATTTTATAACTATTGGTGACATTATGGGGGCTGTAAAAAAGGATTCAAGCGTGATTTAAGACATTTTATAAAAAAGTGAACTTTACAAGTGGATAAAATCCAGCGAAACTGCTCCTATACCTAGCAAACTAAGTAAATTATCGTTATGGCTCAACTCTATACAACTATTGGCCTTATTGGCAAACCAAATCATGATGGCGCAAGTGCCACAATAAAAACTTTGCATGACTATTTATTAGCGAATAACTATCAAGTGCTTGTTGAGCATTCGGTGGCACAATCACTCGATATAAAAAACATGACAACGGGTAAACTGACTGACATTGGCGAGCAAGCTGATCTGGCAATTGTTATCGGTGGTGATGGTTATATGCTTGGCGCAGCACGGGTACTGGCTTGTTATGACATTGGTGTTATTGGCGTGAACCGCGGTAATTTAGGCTTTCTAACCGATCTTTCACCGAATGAACTTATCGAACCTTTAGCACAAATATTAGCGGGTAAGTCTCGCAGTGAACAGCGCTTTATCATTGAAGCTGAAGTGTATCGCCATGGAAAACTGAAAAGCTCTAATAGTGCCGTTAATGAAGCGGTACTTCATGCCGGGAAAGTTGCTAGCATGATCGAATTTGAAGTCTATATTGATGACGTTTTTATGTTTAGTCAGCGCTCTGACGGCCTCATTGTTTCAACACCTACCGGCTCAACCGCTTATTCTATGTCTGCTGGTGGACCGATTTTAACGCCTAATTTAAATGCACTGTCACTGGTGCCTATGTTTCCTCATACCCTAACAAGTCGCCCTATTGTTGTCGATGGTAATAGTGAAATCAAATTGATACTTGCCAATGATAACCATGAAAATTTACAAGTAAGTTGCGATGGCCATGTCATTTTATCGGTAATGCCCGGCGATGAAGTTATTATTAAAAAGAGTGAATGCAGTATTCGTTTAATTCACCCCCTTGATCACAACTATTTTAACGTTTTACGAAATAAATTAAGCTGGGGTAATAAGCTATATTAATCAGCATCATGCACTGGTAGAAAAGAATAACCTTATCAAAAAACAAGCAAATAGTTACAAATAAGCTTGAATAAAAACCAATAACTGTATAAATTAACAGGTACTGGTTTTTTATTCATGCTTAATAAGGTTAACTATGCTGCTGCAACTTAACATTCAAAATTTTGCCATTGTCCGTTCATTAGATATTGATTGGCAAGCGGGTATGACGACAATTACCGGTGAAACGGGTGCGGGTAAATCAATTGCCATTGGTGCGCTGGGTTTATGTCTAGGCGACAGAGCAACAACAAATATTGTTAGGCCAAATTGCAAAAAAGCCGATTTAGCGGCAACGTTTGATATCAAGAAAAATAAAATGGCAAAAGCCTGGTTAAAACTGCATGAGCTGGTGTCAGAACATGACAGTGAGTGCATACTTCGTCGTGTTATATCGGCTGAAGGGCGGTCAAGGTCTTATATTAATGGCAGCCAAGTGCCGTTAGTTCAGTTAAAAGAAATTGGGCAACTATTAATTAATATCCATGGTCAACACGATCATCAACTCATTGTTAAAGCTAGCCAACAGTGCCGCTTACTCGATAATTATGCTAATCATCCAACACTACTTAGTGAAGTAAAACATTATTCACAGCAATGGCATAAACTCAATAAAGAATTAGAAACACTGCAACAAAGTAAACAGCAACGGGAAGCTGAGCAGCAACTCATTCAATATCAAGTGACTGAACTCGATGAGTTCTCTTTACAACCCGATGAGTTTACAACCTTAGAGCAAGACTATAAAAGACACAGTAATGCCCAAGACTTACTTGATACAACCCTAAGCTCATTACAACTGCTCTCTGAAAATGATAATTTTAATATTTTGGACGCGCTAAGAGAATGCAGTGAAAACATCAACTCAATAGCGCGGGTTGATAAGCAATTAAACGATGTCGCCACGATACTAAGCAATACCCTCATTCAATTAGATGAAGCAAATAACGATTTAACACACTATTACCAACAATTAGAATTAGATCCACAAAGTTACGCCATCATAGAGGAACGATACTCCACGGCTTTGCAATTAGCCAAGAAACATCAACTTTCACCAGAAAATTTAGTTACTTTTCATAGCGAATTAAAACAACAACTGGCATCAATATCTGGTGATGAGACGCGAATTAATACTATTATTGAAGAGTTAGAACAGACTAAGCAGCATTATTATGACAGCGCAGAGGTATTATCAAGTTCAAGAATAAAATCAGCTAAAAGTCTCAGTAAGCGCATCAGCAAAAGCATGCAAGAATTGAATATGCCCCATGGACAATTCTATATTGCTATCGAAAGCAATAAGCAAGCTGGCAGTGGTAAAGAAGTCATCAATAGCAATGGCGCTGATATTATCAGTTTTAAAGTCAGTATTAACCCAGGTCAAGTACTTGAGGCTATGCACAAAGTTGCTTCAGGGGGAGAATTGTCACGTATCAGCCTAGCCATGCAGGTGATTTTAGCCGATAAAGTTATTACCCCAACACTCATATTTGATGAAGTAGATGTTGGTATTAGCGGGCCGACCGCCGCTATGGTCGGTAAAAAACTACAACAACTCTCTAAAAACACCCAAGTAATTTGTGTTACCCACTTGCCACAGGTTGCCTGTAAAGGCCACCAACAACTTTTTGTTAGTAAAATAACCGATGGTGAGTTGACAGAAACTCGGGTAAGTGAACTAAGTAAAGAAAATCGGGTCAAAGAAATTGCCCGTTTGTTAGCGGGTGATAAAATATCTCAGCACAGTTTAGCAAATGCTCAAGAGCTATTAGCAGGCTAATAGCTCTTGCATACTATCGACATAGCAACCATTGAACCCTACTAACAACTATTTTCTAGTAACCAGCAAGAAATCTAGCTAGTGTTTTTTTAACGGATGTAATAAATAGCTTTGCATCCATGCTGGGCTTGGGTATTATCCCTGCTCACACTTTTAGCCTGTTTTTTTTGAGCTACTTAAAGGTAAATAAATTTTATGTATTTTCGTGTTGCCATTATTATCACAGCCCTCACGTTATCTTCCTGCTCTAGTTGGGTATATCGCTATGATGTTCCACAAGGAAATTACCTTGAACAAAAGAGTATTGATAAATTACAAGTCGATATGACTAAGGAACAAGTTAGATTTATTCTAGGTAGCCCAGTTGTCGTTGACGCGTTCGATAATGATACCTGGAGCTATATCTACAAGTTAAAGTCGGGCCGTGGTAAAAAATTCGATGTCAGAAAACAGTTTATCATTAAATTTTCCGACGACAAGTTAGTTTCTGCCTCTGGAGATTTTAAACTTTCTGATAAGTTTAATACCCCGTTCAATGCTCCTGCTGGAGAAGAAGAAGAAGAATCACACACTAATAACAAGTTCAATGCTAAACAAGGTGACGTTGTCACTGAGGGTAAGCAAGATGAAGATAAGCCGGGTGAAAACAAAGCAGCTATTAAAAATTAATAGCACTTTAGTTAACTGGCTTTAACTTGATGGTTGAACCCATTTTCTTAATTTTTCTTCATTTAGCTTATTTAGCAATGAATAAAGCTTATAAAAAAACGGCCTTTATGCCGTTTTTTATTGCCTTAAGCTATGCCTGAACATAGCCAGAAATTGAGTCACTAGGTCTTTGCCTTAACTCGTAGTGGGTTAACCCGACCACCGGTTGTTTTATCTGCTCGACCTTCTCGCTTGGCTTTTTCTGCCCGACGTTTCCTTACGTCTTTAGGGTCAGCAAGAAGGGGACGATACACTTCAATTCTATCGAGATCATTGATAAAATCTGCTAGTTTTACCGCCCTATTCCACACCCCTACTTTATTAACCTTTAAATCTATTTCAGGGAATAAATCAATTATTCCTGACTCGATAATGGCTTGTTCTACTGTAGTTCCCTTGGCAAGTACTAAAGTTAATATTTTTTGCTTGTGCGGAACACCATAAACAACTTCAATGCTGACTTTATCCACGACTATTACGTCATTAATATGTTTTAACGCCGTACTATCAACGGTCATAATTAACCATTAACTCCGTATATTTCTTTGGCTCGTTGCGTAAACACTTGTACCAAGCTGTTACTAAAATGGCTAAAAACTTTACCAAAGGCTAATGAAACGAGTTTATTTGAAAACTCATATTCTAACTCTAAGCTTATTTTGCAAGCGTCATCAGACAAGGGCGTTAGTAACCAATAGCCTTCAAGACTTTTAAAGGGTCCATCAACCAGAGATAGCTTTATTTTTTCATTAGAGATCATAGTATTTTTAGTAGTGAACCATTTACTTAACCCCCCCTTGGAGACAAGTAAGGCTGCAGTTACCGTGTTATCATCTTGAGAAATAATTTTACTGTCATTACAATCCGGTAAAAAAGTAGGGTAAGCGACAATATCATTTATTAACTGATACATTTGTTCAACACTGTGCATAACTAACGCACTACGACTTATGGTTGGCATTCTCTCTTCACCTTTTTCACCTATTGCTCACAAAATAATGGCACCATCATAACAAAACACAGCTAAAATCGCATTAATCTAGTCATTTTTCTAAAAAACACTGATTTGCCATGTAAAAAAGCCTTTATGTCGGTATAATCACCGCGCTTGCTGCTTGTTATGGCAACGAAAAATGGAACAAAAAATGGCTAAAAAGAAATCTAAAAATAAATCCAATAGCAATACCATCGCTTTAAATAAAAAGGCTAGGCACAACTATAGCCTAACCGATAAGTTTGAAGCGGGTATGAGTTTGCAAGGTTGGGAAGTTAAAAGCATAAGAAGTGGTAAAGTTAACATTTCTGATTGTTACGTCCATATAAAAAATCGAGAAGCCTATTTACTAGGTGCTGAAATAATGCCCCTTAATGCGGCCTCTAGTCATGTTGTATGTGATCCGAACCGCGATAGAAAATTATTACTTAATCAACGAGAACTAGATAAACTTATTGGTGCTGTTGAACGTGACGGTTATTCTTTGATTGCCACCGCCATGTATTGGAAGCAATGTTGGGTAAAACTAGAGTTCTATTTAGGTAAAGGTAAGAAAGATCACGATAAACGTGCTGATATTAAAGACCGAGAGTGGGCTGTTGATAAAGGTCGTTTAATGAAAAACAAAAACTTGGATCGTTAACTTGTTCGACAAGTGGTTAAAAAATACCACGTTGTCTATTTAAGTTAAGCGCTGTATACTGTGTTTATAGGCATTTCGAGCCTAGACTTAGAAAAGAAATAGAAAACTGTAAAACTTTGGGGCGGATCTAGGATTCGACAAGATTCACGAAACCCAAGGTGCATGTCCAGGGGCGGTTGGCCTGGTAAAAAGCCGTAAAACTATAATTGCTAACGACGAAACGTTCGCACTAGCCGCTTAGGCTAGCCATCACCTCGAAATCTCACCTATTGGTTAGAGGATTGATGGTCACCCCAAATAGGTTAGCGAGGGAAGTTTGCTTGAGACTGAACCGCGAAATAGTATCGAGCTCACCATGACGAAGCCTGTCGCTTGGCGTCCAATTGGTTAAATAAATGAGCGACTAAACATGTAGTACCGAGGATGTAGGCTTTTTGGACGGGGGTTCGATTCCCCCCCGCTCCACCAAATAAAGACCTTTTTAATCCATTAGTTATACCTAGTAACTTTTAGATTTGGCCATAGACAGACTATTGTTTATGATAAGAAACCGCTACTTTTTTTACAAGTTGCGGTTTTTTTATGCCTGAAATTTGTTATAAACGCCAAGGTACTTATTTTTATAGATACCCATGATAATTAGTAATCACCACAATTTATATAAGTGGTCTGATAAGCTTTTCATTACTATTTAGCTTGAGTTTGTTTCCTTGCTTGAACGTGTCGCGATGGCGACGACAAATTATTTAACGTTACCTCTGCCCCTGAGGGATCCCCACGAATTTATAGGTACAATTCATAGCTACATCCTTTAATTAAAAGATGAATTTTTTCTAGTGCGTAATGAATATGTATCAGCGTGAGCTTTAGCTTTTTATCTGCTATCGCTCTTAGTCCAATAAAGTGAAACGACAAAACGCGACGATTTTTAACTGTATTCGCCTGATATTGATACTGTTGCTTCATCAAAACCACCGCGATACCAATAAGAATAAGCACTAAGCTTGCAATAACATTTAAAAAAAGTAATATCGCAAGACGTGCTGGTTTGTAACTTTGACTTGCGTTATAACCTAGCCCGAAAGTTGAGCTTTTCATGTCTCTAAAGCCTTCTTCAATCTGCATTCTAGTTCGATAGATGGCCACTACTCTTCTCGCTAATCCAGGTTTTTGTTTTAACGATGTACTAATAAGCCAAGGATCCTTGCCTCCCTTAGCATGCTGCTTTGATTGCGAAGACGCATGTGGTATTCCCTGTCGGTTCATGTGGTGACGCCCTTTAGCCGGACTATTGTAAAGCACCAACCGACATTTTAAGGGTTTATAGCGAGTTATACTGCCGTTGAATGACTTAGGTACTTGAGTCGCTTTTTTATACATTTTTGTAATACATTGCCAATCATCACGCTCATCAATGATATAAAAGTTAGGCTTGCGAGTGCGACCTAAAAAGTCCCACCCTAAACTTAGCACTTGTCTAAACCAAGGCGCCTTAAAGCCCGCATCGGTAACAACAATGGGCTTACAATCGATAGGTAGAATGGACTTTAGCCTTGCTAAAAATGATAAATGTGTCGCTGGTTTTTCTTTGGTTTTAAGCGGGTGCACTTCTTGATAAACAGTGATGGGGCGACCATCTAAAGCAACAGAAGCTCTAATTAAAAAGTTTCGTTTAGATACATCTAAATCTGACCAGTCAACATGGATCACAGGCCTATTTGTGGCAATAAAACGGGATGAAATATCACGATAAATATTAAGCAATTCTGATTGTAAGTGAGGGTTAGAGCAAAGCCTATCTGAGCGTTTAATATTGTGTTTTTCTTTAGCGGAAGAGTTAATTCCTCGGCCGATATTTGTCACTGAGCAGTGAGAGCCTGCAAGTAAGCTTTGTACACAAGAAGAAACCGCATCACGGCGTACCTTATGCATATTTTGGGTGACATTAGACAATAAATTATTCAATATAGTAGACGCATTCATGGTAACTCTTGGTTTTGGTTAGTTTTGTTTGGCGATAGATCTGATCATCCAATGCCATGAATGTTCCATTTACTTTTAAAATAAATGCTAATCATTTGAATTTTAATAATTATTCGTGGGGATACCTCAGCCTCTGCCCCCAATTATTACAGAGGAAAAGCGACAACCCAATCAGAGCTCTCATCACCTTGTTTATCAAATTTATATTTAACCGAAGAAAAACCACAGACTTTTACAAGACCATTAAAGTCAAACGGTTGTTTTGCTCCTGCTTTTGATTCCATGAATGCAGCATCGCTTGGTATAATAATTTTCTCATGTTCGGCTGAGATTACAAATGCGGCTTCAGCCAATATGAGATCATTATTATGACGTTTGATAACCTCAGCATTCCCTAAACTGTTTCCATCTAAATCTCTAAACTCAAACTCTTCTGGATGATTAATTTCAATAACCTCACCGTCATTAAGTTGATAGGTAATTAACATGTTTACCATTGTTTATTCTCCAAATTTAATTTATTTGTTGGTGACTTAGAGGCTTTGCTCGACCATAACCTAGTAAGCCAATCTGATGACATATTACCTTAAAATAACAAACTATTATTGATATGAACACACCTAAAGTCAGATACTGCTGTTAATAAAGAGTTAGTCATCAAAGTCCGAGAAGCTGATGTTAGAATAACTATTAACAGTGAGTGTCCTAGTTAATTTCAGACTTAGGCATAATAACCACTAAACTTAACCAAGGTAAATTAAGCTTAGTTTATTGATTTAAATAGACAACAGTTATTATGGCTGGCCTAATAAGTTACTTTTTATTAGCCAGTTCATTAAAATCCTACTTCGATGAGTTCTGCATTAAAGGCGGCTACATCGCAATCTTCACTAACACTACAGTGTTTAGTATAAAATTCTATTGCCAAATCATAGCCTTTTAATGCTGCTATTTTTGACCACTCTAATGCTTGGTCTATTTTATTGCTGTCAAGATACAAACGAGCTAAATTAAGTTGGCCTTGAACATAACCTTTATTGGCCGATTCCAAGAAAAATCTCTCGGCGTCTTCTAAATTTGCTTGAATATCAGTACGTAACATAAAAGATAAACCGATTCTATTTTCACGATAACCTTCTACCTTCCTATTAACACCGAGGTTTGGTGTCAGTACTATGGTGCCAAACAACTTTGAGTTTTTCGGACGTAGCACCAACAATACCGTCTCGTTTTGATAAAGGTTAATAAGTTTCTCGCGGGTAAATACATGATGCTTTTTATTGAAATACTTGTCATTTAAGACCTTGGCACCTCGAATGTCACTTGCTAAAGAGGACTCGTTTTCAAAAAGAAAGCGTGAAAACACCAAAGAAACTGTGTTAGGAGTAAGGCTGACCACCTTGCCCAAGACATACTTTTTATTGGGTATTATTTTATCGTTAATACTCGTTTGATTAATATAATAAAAATCATTAATTTTAGGGCTTTCAATATATTCTTTACTGAGAAAACTGGCCTGATATTTATCATACTGCCAATAAGACAACGCCAGTAAAACCATAATAATGCCAGAATACATGGGGATCAAGGCATATGATTTGAATAGTTTTTTCCTAAGTGTTTTATAAGCAGACGATGAAAGTGAGTCGACATCAAAAGAGCTATCACACTGGTTACAGACGATATTGATGGATTTTTTAACTGGGAAAAAGGGTATACTTTCTATATAAAAATACGCATAAGTCAGTTTTCCAATAACTTTATGCTGCTTAGAACTACAAGACTGGCATGTTAAGTGATCAATAGTGATCTTTTTAAATTCAATTTGTTTATATTCCATTGGAGTAACCTTGTAATTTACCAACTAATAGTATTGATTAGCTAGGTTTTATCTATATAAATTGATTGTATCATCAGAGACAGAGCCAGATGTAAAAAACCACGCACGAAGTGGTGAATTGAACCTTTGTTAGAACAGCCTAATTATAAAATTAAAGTGCAGGTATTATTAGCAAAGATTGAAGCCGTTAAACACAAATTTTAACACCAGACATATATGGATGCTATATCCTCTTCCTGCTATAATCTGGTGTCTGCTATATCCTCTTTCTGCTATATTCTCTATTACGTAAGTAAAATCTAATACTGAGCTATGAAATAATTGAGGGGATTTGCTAGAAGCTATTTCCTATTCAAGAAGATCACACTCATATAGATGCCACAGCTCAAACAATGATAACTGCATTTAAACCTAATTAAGGTTTAATTTTTAGAACGGAATAAAGATGACAACTGAAAAACCGAAAAACAAGCCATTCGTGGAAATAATATTTAATGTAGCCTTACCTTCTTGGGTTCTAATGAAGTTTTCCAGTCCTGAGTATTTCGGTGTAGTAGCAGGATTAATCATAGCCTTAGCATTCCCTCTTGGGTATGCCGTTTATGATTACCTTCGAACTAAAAAAATGAACCTAATATCTATATTTGGCTTTTTAAGTACCCTATTAACCGGTGGGATTGCGTTGTTTGAGTTAAGTGTCCATTGGCTCGCAATAAAAGAAGCCTCTATACCGGCGTTAATCGCGGTGTTTGTCCTGTTCTCTGGTGTGTATGGTAAACCTTTAATCGCAAAATTATTATTGAATAAATCGATGTTTAAGGTCGAACTGATATATGAAAAACTTCATGAATTAGGGCAGACCGAGGCATTTAAAGCTAAAATAGGCTTTGCTAATAAGTTATTGGCATTAACGTTTATCTTTTCAGCCGTAATGAATTATCTATTAGCAACCTGGCTTGTAACGAGTCCAGCAGGTACCGTCTCTTTTAATGAAGAACTTGGTCATATGACCTTAATGAGTTATCCAATCATTGCAATACCATCAATGATAATGCTTGGTGGCCTTATGTTTTATGTTACAAAGGTAATAAATAATTTAACTGGTTATAAATTTACTGATTTATTGGTAGAACAATAAATCAGTGGCAGTAAAAAATCACAAGGTAAATGTAAAACCCAAAATACTGCCTTTTTTATTGCGGAAATATCTGCCAAAACAAGTAATAGCAGCTAATGTTGGGGGGAATGGACTCTGTTCAACTCAAAAGCTGCTTTTCATTCAACAGCAGACCCATTGGAAAATCATGATAAAAGAGCATTAGATATATCATTGCAAGTGCCAGATGCCTTTAATTATAAAACCTATTATGTTGTACTGACTAAACATGCGCTACTCCGTTTAATAATACGCGGTCAGGCGTCCATCGTTAACCCGCATGAATTATACAATTACCTTGAAAAATAACGAAAGAGCTTATTTTTACCTCATTATTTTTAGCAAGTAATACAGCAGGAACAGGTAAGGCTGAAGATGTGAATAGGCTGCGAACAAGGTAATTTTTCAATATGATTCTGCTATAAAATATTTCCCTGAGTGCTTGCTTCAAGATCATAGTTTCCTCACGTATTGTGAATGAAAATCGACAACTAGAGCACTACCAAAAAGCTAAGCTATCAGTTAATATTCGCTCCCCAGATTAATTACCCCCAGTTGACTAAGGAAAACAATTAGAAAAATGCTGTATTTATTTGTTATTTTTGTTGGAGCGTTTTTATTATTTCAACTTCAACCATTAATTGCCAAATTGATTTTACCTTTGTTTGGCGGTGGGGCGGCAATATGGACTGCCTGCTTGTTGTTTTTTCAAGGCTTTTTATTATTAGGCTATTTATATTCACATTATCTGACCAAACTGAATAAGTTAAAGACCCAAGTGATAGTACACGTAACTTTATTGATGATGAGTTTGCTGTTTTTACCACTGGCATTGAATTTCAATTTTAAGCAATATTTATCAACAATAATGGGTGACTCGCCATTATTTGAAATTGTTTTTATTTTAATACTTTCAATAGGCTTGCCCTATTTTTTATTATCATCAACCGGGCCCTTAGTGCAAAGGTGGTTGACCTATAAAGATAGTGCCAAGCTACCTTATAAGCTTTATTCCTTATCCAATACAGCCTCTTTATTAGCGTTGTTGAGTTACCCTTTTATTTTTGAGCCACAATTTACCCTGAGCAATCAAATACTCATTTGGTCAATTGGTTATACCATTTTTGTTTTAGGGTTTGTCAGTTTAGCGTTAGTCATGTTTAAACAAACACACTTAGCGACAAATATGTTAGCCGCTAATATTAAAACCGACGTTAAAAAATGTAGTAAAACGGTGATTGCCTTATGGTTGATGTTATCCGCCACTGGGGTGGTGTTATTAGTATCAACGACTAATGCCATGACACAAAATATCCCGCCAATGCCTTTTTTATGGATATTACCTCTGTGTATTTATTTGCTTACTTTTATTATTAGCTTTCATAGTCCTCGTTGGTATGTACGCTGGTATTGGTTTGTTTTATTTGTAATTAGCTCTTTTACTGCTATTTTTATGTTTTTTATTGGCTCTCAATTCGACATTATTTCTCAAGTCGTTATTTATTGCGTGATATTATTTTCTGCTTGCATGCTTTGTCACGGGGAGTTAGCAAGACTTAAACCATCGATAGAGCACTTAACCTTATTTTATTTAAACATGTCTTTAGGTGGTTTTTTAGGTAGTGCTTTTGTTGCTTTTGTCGCTCAAAATTTATTCACTCAGTTTTTAGAGTTTCCTTTGGCTATTTTAGCGGTTTATTTGTTGTTTTATTTTTGCTCCCAAGTTAACAATCACCTTGAGGAACATACTTCTGCCCAAGACGTTAATCGCCATAAAGTTCTCTTTCGTGACCAATTATTAGCCCGGGTAAGCCTAGTATCAGCGTTGCTTTTATTTGTATTTTTTAGCTACCTTAATAATTTGTTTGCCGAAAGTAATATCGATAGTAGTCGGAATTTTTATGGTATTTTAAGTGTGAAAGATGTAAAAATTAATAATATTCTAGAGCGTAGGTTAATTGATGGCAGTACCTCTCATGGCACTCAATATTTAGTTACTAACCTTAATAATAAGGAGGTTAGTTATGATGTTACGCCAAGAAGCTATTACCGTAAAAATACTGGCGTGGCTATTGCGTTAGAACAAATAAGGGCAACCTTGCCATTAAAGGTCGGTATTATTGGTCTTGGTGCGGGAACTCTGGCCGCTTATGGTCAATCTGGTGATGAATATAGGTTTTATGAATTAAATCCTGATGTACTGTTAATGGCAAATAAACATTTTAGCTATTTGTCGAAATCAAAAGCTAAGGTTGAAATAATACTAGGTGATGGTAGGGTTTCATTGGCGAATGAAGAAAATAACAATTTTGATGTTTTAGTGGTTGATGCTTTTTCTGGTGATTCAATACCGACCCATTTACTGACGGTAGAAGCCTTAGTTATTTATTTTCAGCAATTAAAATTTGACGGTGTTTTAGCTATTCATATATCCAATAGTCATTTAGATTTAACTCGGCTGACTATTGGACTTGCCGACGCATTTAATAAACAAGCGTTATACTTTAAAACAACAAGAGATAAAAATAATAATGAGGCTGAGTGGGTATTATTAACGAATAATGCTTCATTCATCAATAATGCTATTGTCAGGCGTTACGCTAGTAACTGGCCTCACAGTACCAAAAAACCATTAGTTTGGACGGATGATTATAGTAATTTATTGTCGGTGCTGAAATAATTACCTCAGCACATTAACATAAGGTAATTATGAAAAAAAACAAATAAAAAGCAGCTATTACTTAGCTGCTTTTTTTTTGCGTAACCCTGCTGGTTAACTTTTTAATGCTTGCCTCTTAGGGGCAAACTTTAACACCAACAATCTCACTAGCAGTAACACCAGAATCAAGGCAAAAGATTGTGATAACCAATTGGGCAACACTTCATGGTGTTCCCCTAACATAGGTGCCACTTCAATGTCGAAATGCTCCACTAACATATCGGTTAAAAAACCAAAAGCAATAGCAACACCAATAACGCCAGTTAAATAAGAGGCTACCGCCCGCTTACCCAGCTCACTTGCTACCACGCCAAGGGTGGCGATATTTGTCGCGGGCCCTGCGAGCATAAAGACCAACACGGCTCCGGGTGAAACACCCGACAATAATAAACCGGCGGCAATAGGTGTTGATGCGGTAGCACAGACATACATAGGGATAGAAATTAAAATCACTACAATCATGGCTAATAGACCGCTACCCCATTGGCTAAAAAAGCTTAGCGGTATATAAGTTTGCACCAGAGCGGCGAATGCCAAACCAATTATTAACCATTTTGCCGTGTCATTTAACAGCTTAGTACAACTAAAGGCTAGGGCTTGCTTTAACTTGTTAAAAACAGACCCTTGAGCAGAATCATGCTCGTCCCCTTTGGTACTGCAACAAGTGTCTGCCGATGCTTTGCTTACCTTTTGTTGAGGCTCTTGTTGAAGCGCAAGCTGCGACTCTGGTGGTAATGCTGCATCTGTTGCTAACTTAGCCTCAGATGCACAGCATGAGGTTTTAGTTGCCGCTGTTGGTTTAGCGCAGCAACTTGTTTGCTCACTAGTCTCAGCGACTATAACGTCAGGCTTTGCTTCTTTATCCGCACAACAAGAGCTATCATTATTTTTAGCTTCATGCTGAACTAACTCATCTTTGCTATCACGACCAACCAGAACCCCCGCGACAATTGCACTTGTTATCGCAGCAATAGGCCTGATAATGGCCATAAATGGGCCAAGTAACACATAAGATACCGAGATCGAGTCTATGCCTGTTTCTGGGGTAGAAACGAGAAATGCCGTGGTGGCACTTTTAGAAGCGCCCGCTCGCCTCAGTGCTAAAGCAGCTGGAATAACGCCACATGAACACAGTGGCATAGGTGCGCCAATCAGCGCGGCTTTTATCGTGGTAAGCAGACCATCACTGCCTAGGTGTTTAATGAGGAAATCCTTTGGTAGATAAACATTAATTAAGCCCGCGATCAATAAACCTAACATTAACCAAGGGGCCGACAGGACAAACAACTGCCAAAAATTACTTACTAATAATTGCATCGACATTCTCCAGTGCAGATAAAATTGAACAGTGAGTTGCTTCTTCTTCGCCACCACAACAAGCCGCAACTAATAATTCCAGTGAGCCTTTAAAACATGCCAGCTCGGCTATTTTATTATTTACTTGGCTAAGTTTTTGCTCGGTAAATGATTTGACTTCAGCACAACTATGACTGGCTTTATCAATTTTAATAGAGAGTAAGCCACTGATTTCTTTTAAACTAAAACCAACAGCTTTAGCTCGGATGATAAACTGCATAATCCTCAGTGCTCCCTCATTATATAAACGGTAACCATTATCGGCACGACTGGTCGCGGCTAATAATTTATGTTTTTCATAATACCTTAAGGTATCTGTCGATACCGATAATTTTTGCGCCAGTTCACCTATCCTATACATAATCTATCCCGTATTAAATTCTGTAAAAGTCCAGCCTTAATGAATATCTTACATCATAAAGCTTGGAGTTAACTCCAATGTCAAACAACTATTTAACTATTTATCCTTTTATCATTTTTTAGCCGTTAAAATTTTCCCCCGCCTTTACCGGAAAAACTGCCTGCACTTTTTCAGCTAGTGACTTTTTAACCACATAAACCCAGAAAGTAACCACTTGCGTAATACTCTGCCACCAAGATCAGCGGTAAAGTAATTTAATCGTTTGTGCTCTGCCCTGCGCAAAAAACAAAGGCTATTTTTATGCTTATTTTATAAGGCACACGTTAGTTCCTGTACTTTTGTCACATTTTTAATGTTGCTAGCGGTACACTATTTTCCATAGTCAGGTTATAATTAACGCTTATTATTTTTTCAACAAAGGTTTCCTCGGCAATGGAAAAACATTTTATTACCGCACAAGAATTATTAGAAGATTCGTTTCGTGTAGCCGCCAAAGTATTTGAAGATGGCTTTCGTCCACAATTTATCGTCGGCATATGGCGTGGTGGTGCACCTATTGGTATCGCTGTGCAAGAATATTTCGACTTTAAAGGTGTGGAAACTGATCATATTGCCGTTCGTACTTCGTCTTATTATGGGATCAATAAACAAAATAAAGAAATTAAAGTGCACGGCCTGCATTACATTATAGAAAATGCCAACGCCAGCGATGATTTACTCATTGTTGATGATGTCTTTGATTCCGGTCGAAGCATAGATGCACTTATCAAGCAGCTGCAGAAAAATATGCGCAATAATATGCCACAAGATGTTCGTGTTGCTTGTCCTTGGTATAAACCGCAAAATTCAAAAGTAGATTTTGCTCCTGATTACTTTGTTCATACCTCTGATGAATGGTTAGTGTTCCCCCATGAATTATCTGGTTTAACCCCTGATGAAATCATCGCGGGTAAAAAAGATCTCGTCAATATTCACGATTTATTAATCTAGCGTTTGTTTAGTTAAGCGTTAAATCGCTATGAAAAGCATGTCATCAAGACATGCTTTTTTTTTGCCTTAGCTATATTAAAGCCAGTTTTAATCGCTTAGCTTGATAAAGCTCATGGTTTTAGCCAGCAGGATATATGCTGTTCTTTTTAAAAGCCCCTCCGGCAGTACTCCATTACTAGGTTACATTTATCAGCTAATAAAAATTAAATAACAAGTTAATAATTATTTGATAGTAACTTAAATAAACCTTTAATTTTCATGTCAATGTCTTTATTACTTGCTAGGAATAACCCGTACAAAATAGAGCAAATTAATCATTGATCTATATCAATATAAGTTTAAACTTTCAGAAATTACTGAAACTTCAGAACGAACTTATGATACTGGCGTCAAAAATAGAATCTTTTGTTATGCATTGTGGCGAAATGGGCAGCCGATGGGGCTTTAATCGCACTGTCGGTCAAATGTATGGCTTATTAATTATTTATCAAGAGCCGTTAAGTGCTATACAAATCTCTGAGGCACTTAATATCTCTCGTGGCAATGTCAGCATGGGTATTAAGGAGCTGCAATCCTGGCGTTTAGTACAGGTTCAACATAAACCTAAAGACAGAAAAGAGTATTACTCACCTGCAGGCTCTATTTGGGAAATGGCAATTCGGGTCTTTGAAGAGCGCCGTAAACGCGAAATAGACCCAACCCTGTCACTATTGCGCGATAACTTATTAACTGAGCCGACTAATCAACAAGAAGAGTATGCACAAAAGCAGATGCATGAAATTCATGACTTACTCGAAACCGTCACCCATTGGGCCAGTGAACTGCAACGCCTGAGCCCAGAGCAGCTTAATACGCTAATGAAACTAGGCGCTGGGGTAAGTAAAATTATCAACCTTAAAGATAAATTAATTAACAACGGTAAAGTGTGATCTTAACCGTTTTTTATGTGTTTTTTAACTTTCTATAATAAATTACTAACGTTATCAATTTACCCTGCAGCTTATTACCTGCAGGGTAAATGATAAACTAACGGAGTCCATCGTGCTTGAAACGTTAATGCTGTCACGCATTCAGTTTGCCGCCAATATAAGTTTTCATATTCTTTTTCCAGCAATCACCATAGCGTTAAGTTGGTTTTTATTTTTTTTCAAATTACGCTTTGATCAAACCGGCGATCCTGTTTGGATGCGCGCCTATCGATTTTGGGTAAAAATATTTGCTCTCACCTTTGCCATTGGTGTAGTTACTGGCATTACCATGTCATTTCAGTTTGGTACTAACTGGCCCAAGTTTATGGAAACCGTTGGTAATATTGCCGGCCCCTTATTGGGCTACGAAGTATTAACCGCATTTTTTCTCGAAGCGGGTTTTCTCGGTGTTATGTTATTTGGCATAAAAAGAGTTTCCGCTAGAGTACATACTTTATCTACCTTCATTGTTGCCATAGGTACTACCCTGTCCGCCTTTTGGATTATAGCCCTTAACTCTTGGATGCATACCCCCCAAGGCCATGAAATGCGTGATGGTGTTGCTTTTCCAGTAGATTGGTTTGCCATTATTTTTAACCCGTCATTTCCCTATCGTTTAACCCATATGCTTATTGCCTCAGGCTTAACCGCCGCCTTTTTAATCGCGGGTATCAGTGCTTATCGATTACTTAAGGGTGATGATAAAAAAGCCCCAAAACTGACACTAAAAATAGCCTTAACTGTGGCAATGTTTTTAACACCACTACAAATATTTATGGGTGATCTGCATGGTTTAAATACCCTTGAGCATCAGCCACAAAAAATTGCCGCTATGGAAGGAATTTGGCAGACCCAAAAAGGCGCGCCGCTAATACTGTTCGCTATACCTGATGAAGAGCAAAAAAAGAACCACTTTGAAATAGCCATACCAAAACTGGCCAGTTTAATTTTAACTCATGATCTTGAAGGTGAAATAAAGGGTTTAAACGAATTTGAAGGTAATCACCCACCCGTAGCACCCGTATTTTTTGCTTTTCGTATTATGATTAGCATTGGCATGTTAATGCTAATCATCTCTTGGTTTAGCCGAATACAGCTCATGCGTAATAATGTTTTGCCGCGATGGCTGTTAAAAGTATTGGTTGCCATGAGTTTCTCTGGCTGGGTAGCAACATTAGCTGGCTGGTATGTTACTGAAATAGGACGACAACCTTGGTTAGTTACCGGAATTTTAACGGTTAAAGATGCCGCAACTACTATAGCACCTGGCAATGTCGCTTTATCTCTCGTCTTGTATCTCACTTTATATGTGGTGTTAATGACCGCGTATTTACACACACTATTTACCATGGCAAATCGTGCAGTTGAAATTGAAGAAATCACTGATGATGAGAAAGTTAAACCTGTGGTTCACACAGCAATAGCTCACTCAACAAACCAGTCACCGAATACCAAGGAGAATGATAATGTTTGAAGCTAATTCACTGGCAGTCATATTTGTTTCGCTAATGGGCTTGTCGATATTGTTGTACGCCATATTAGATGGCTTTGATTTAGGTGTTGGTATATTGCTACCACTTTCACAAAAAGATGATAGCGATACCATGATCGCCTCTATTGGCCCTTTTTGGGATGCCAATGAAACCTGGCTGGTCTTGGCTATTGGCTTGTTGTTAATTGCTTTTCCATCAGCCCATAGCCACATTTTTAAAGAGCTCTATTTACCCACGGCGGTATTATTAATTAGCTTGATACTACGCGGTGTCGCTTTTGATTTCAGAGCCAAAGCAGCATTTAGCCATAAACCAACCTGGGACAAGGTCTTTAAAGTAGGTTCATTACTCGCAGCCTTGAGCCAAGGTTATATGCTGGGCATGTATGTTATGAGCTTTGAAGACTCTCTAGCAGCTTATGCCTTTAGCTTACTCAGTGCATTAGGTGTTGCAGCTGCCTATGCCTATATTGGTGCATGTTGGCTGATCATGAAAACAGAAGGCGCCTTACAAGTACAAGCGGTAGCTTGGGCTAAAAAGACCGGGGTTATTTGCTTTATCGGCGTAGTGGCTGTTTCAGCGATAAACCCCTTAATTAACCCTGATGTTTTTGCTAAATGGTTTGCTTGGCCGACCACCTTATATATATTGCCTTTACCGGTATTGTGTTTTGCCTTATTTGTTTACAGCTTATTACAGTTGAAAACATTACCTGCTGAAATGGATAAAGGCTGTTGGCGACCTTTTGTTGCTGCTGTTGTTATATTTGCTTTATGCTTTTTTGGTTTTGCCTTTAGCTTCTTCCCCTATATAGTGCCGGGTAAATTAACCATTTGGGAAACCGCAGCAGCGCCTGAATCGTTAAGCTTTTTATTATGGGGAGTGATCATAGTAGTACCCGTGATCTTCAGCTATACCGTCTTCTCATACTGGGTGTTCTGGGGCAAAGTACGAGAGTTGAGATACTATTAACAACGATGTTCTTTAATGACTTATCTAATGAGGTAGGTAGCTAATTAAGTAGCTAGTGAGATGACGAATAGTTAGCTACTTGGCTGCTTAATTAACTCTCAAATTGGTAAAAAAAAGCCCATTTAGTCATACTAAATGGGCTTTAATTTAGACTGTTTTGTCTAACAACTTGGCTTAGTTTATCGCCAGTAACTCAATATCAAAAATTAATAATGCTCCAGGGCCTATTTTTCCCGCCGGTTTGTTACCATAGCCTAAACTTGACGGAATATAAAAACGCGTTTTCTCGCCGACAACCATCAACTGCACACCTTCAGTCCAGCCTTTAATTACTTGATTTAAACCAAAACTAATTGACTGGCCTCGATCGACTGAACTATCAAAGACACTGCCATCAAGTAAAGTTCCATGGTAATGCACTTTAACTTTCGACGATGCACTTGGGTGCTCTGTACCACTACCTTGAGTTAGCACTTTATATTGTAAACCTGAAGCGGTTGTATTTACCCCAGCCTCACTTTTATTAGCCGCTAAAAACTCACTGCCTAATTTTATATTAATTTCGGCCGCTGCTTTATTGCTACTTTGTCGCATAATGAAGAAGACAAATAGTCCAATAACAATAGCGAGTAATATAAATTTACCCATTCAATAACACCCTTAAAGATTTGCTTACTTGAAAAAAGGCATATTACTTAATTCCTTACTAACTTGCCAGCGCAAAGCTATTAAGCCTTCATCAATAGCTTATTTTTCCTGTTGTTGATTAAGACCGAGCCTTGATTAAAATAAATACATGAATGCCAACTATTTCACTTTAAATTAACACTGAATTTTAGGAATATCTCGCCAGCAGGTGGTGTATTGTGGGCTCAAAAAATTCCGTTTCATCTGCCAGTTATCACTTTGCCCTTGCGCCGCAACTTTTAAGGTACCTTGACCATAACGCTTATTTATTTTATCAAGGCATGCCATCAAAGCTGGGTTTGTTTGCGCGGGTAAAAATAAATCCGCTTGTTGAAAAGCACGACTTTGTAATTCAATCGCACCGACACCGCAGCGATAAAAACGCACACCGGGCACAAATATATCACTCAGCGCACTCGTTATTGCGGTAGCTATGTCGCAATTATTATCTGTTGCTTGGCTGAAGCGGTAGCTAATGGCCTGCTTATAATAGTTTTCATCATGAGGTGAGCTCGAAGCAAAGATTATCAGCTTCTTAACTAAGCTACCTTGTTGTCGCAATTTTTTAGCCACAATAGCGCCATGACTGGTTAAGGCGGCTTGCAATGCATGAATATCCATAATGCGTTGACCAAAACTTCTCGTTGAAAAGATCTCTTGCTTAGCTGGCTTAACCTCATCCCAAGATAAGCAGGTAATGCCATTGAGTTCATGCACGGTTCGCTCAATCATAACGCTAAACTCTTTACGCATAGCTTTAGGGTTTTGCTGCGCTAACTGGTAGGCATTATTAATGCCCTGGGCTGTTAATTTTTTTGCAATGCGTCGGCCCACGCCCCAAACCTCATTAACAGCCATGCGGGTGAGCACGGCCTTAGCACTACTTGGGCTATCAATAACCGCGACGCCGTTAAAGCCGGTTAATTTTTTTGCAGCATGATTAGCCGCTTTAGCTAAGGTAGTAGTAGAGCCAAAACCAACGCCAACAGGTAAGCGTGTTTCCTTCCATATAGCACGCCTTATCTCATGGCCATAGGCATGCCAATCACTAATAATATTTTGATAATTATTAAAAACTAAAAATGATTCATCAATAGAATAAATATGTTGCTTATCGCAATAACGAGCAATAACCGCCATCATTTTATCACTCAAATCAGCATAGAGTTCGTAATTTGAAGAGCGAACCACCACATCATGCTTGTCTAATAACCACTTCACTTGAAAGTAAGGCTTAAACTTTGGAATACCTAACCTTCTCGCAATAGGGCAAACCGCACAAATACAGCCATCGTTATTGGTTAGTACCACCACAGGTCTATTACGAATACTGGGATCAAAGACTTTCTCAGCACTGGCGTAAAATGAGACCGCATCAACTAGTGCAAACATGCAAGTAAATCGGGAACTGGATGGTGCAGACGAATAGACTGAGTAACGACGCCTTCTAGCTGGAAGGTGTCTTCGGGTTTAATATTTACCGGAGCAAATTGCTGAGAAGCAGACAATAACCGTGCTTGTGGCTTATCCAAAATTTTACAGACAAAACAACCATTATAGTTTGCCACAATGACATCACCATTTTTGGCGGTAAGCGACCTATCAACAATAAGTATATCACCATCAAAAATACCTATGCCTTGCATAGAATGACCTATGGCTTGACCAATAAAAGTCGCATTGGGATGGCGAATAATAAGTTGATCTAAGCTTAGACCTAACTCTTTATATTCGGCAGCGGGCGATTCAAAGCCAGAAATACCAGCTTCAATATAGATGGGAATAACTTTCATAACAGACAACTTTTCATAGTATCAAAACAAATACTGTACATTTAAACAGTATATTATCTTATCATCATTTTAGAAAGTCTTGTTATGAATTAAATCCTCACTCACTAATTTATGCCAGATAAAAAGCCATAAGTAGCGAATATTCATTACGCTATTTATGGCGGCAAACATTCACAGTAACTTAACTAAGTCTAGCTAGATAAAGCTAAACTTAGTTGCCTTAAAATTTAACTAACGAAACTAGAACTGATACTGCTCTGCTTTGGTCAATAGCTTTTTAGCGGTCAGCTTACTGTTGGCACAAGCGTTAATGTCTTTTTTATTAAAGACTAATATTTGATCTTTGTAGCCACGACCCTGCTAACTGCAGTTTTAATTTATCGAGTGCGCTATATAATTGTGACTTGGCGGTATTGGTTGAGATGCCAAGTTGCTGACTAATATCTTCGAAAGTACACTGCTGGAAAAACTTTCACTCCACTACCAGTTTTTGCTTGACCGGTAAATGCTGCATCGCTTGTAATAGCGTGCTACTTTGCTGTTTTAAAAATAAGTCTTTTTCTAGGCATAACGATTGTTCATCTTCTTGCTCTGGCACATCATCAAGTGATTGCATCGGCCGTTTACGTCGATAAAACTCAAGACAACGATAATGAGTAATCTTAAACAGCCAACTCTTAAAGGGACATTCACCTCGAAACTTGGATAAATTTCGAAATAATGCCATAAAGATATCTTGCATTAAATCCATGGTATCAGCCGGATTATTCACCATACGTAAAGCGTAGTTATAGAGAGGTTTCTCATAACGTTTTACCAGTGTTAGCCAAGCTTATTTTTTGCCTTTTAGCGCTTGCGCTATGAGCGTTTCATCGCTTTTTTCAAACACAAAGGCTCCTATTATTAGTCTATTACTTAAAAAAAATCACTTAAAAAAATTTGTTACGCTATCGCTACATAAGCGTCATTATTACTGGTATGCAACTATAAAGTAGCGCGGGTAAGCAAAATAGTTTGGAAAAAGTTTATTTATTTTAGCGGTAATTAATCTTTAGCTATTACGTTTACAGTAATTGTTTTGATTAAGTGGGCAGGCAGAACAAACGTCCCCTAAATACAGGGCTACAACTACGCACATAAAAAAAGCCCTTAACCGTTATCCACAGTAGAGGGCTTTGAACAAACAGATAAATTTAAGCCTGTTAGCGCTAATAAGTATTGCCAAAGAAAGCTAAAACGTCATCACCACACGGCCAGTAATCTCACCATTAATCATATCGTCAAAAATCTCATTGATATCTTCTAGTTTTTTCTCAATGGTAATGGCTTTAACTTTACCTCTCGCGGCAAAGTCTAAACACTCAACTAAATCTTTCCGGGTACCAACAATAGAGCCGATAACACTCACGCCATTTAATACCGTATCAAAAATAGGCAGCGGCATATCTTCTGCTGGTAGGCCGACTAACACACATTTACCCCCTCGGCGAATGACTTTATAGCTCTGTTCAAAGGCACTTTTGCTAACGGCGGTACAGATACTGGCGTGCACACCACCGGTTTCCTCAAGTACACGCGCAACAACATCATCACTTTTAAAGTCTAAACAAAGGCTGGCCCCCAGTTCTTTAGCAAGTTTCAATTTATCAGTGCCGGTATCAACGGCAATAACATTTAAGCCCATGGCAACGGCATACTGAACCGCTAAATGCCCTAAACCACCGATACCAAAAATAGCGACCCACTCACCCGGTTTTGCGGTGGATACTTTCAGTGCTTTATAGGTAGTAACGCCGGCACAAAACAAGGGGGCTGCTGCAACATAATCAATACCATCAGGAATTTTTACCACATAATCACCATGGGCTTTGCAATATTCGGCATAACTACCATCAACCGAATAACCGCAGTTTTGCTGTGATAAACATAAATTTTCATTACCGGTTAAACAGTAGTCACAATAGCCACAAGCACTGTAAAGCCAGGGGATGCCAACACGGTCACCAAGTTTAAAATGTTTAACTTGCTCACCAATTTCAACGATCTCACCAACTCCTTCATGACCCGGAATAAGTGGCATTTTAGGTTTAACCGGCCAGTCACCCTGGCAGGCGTGCAAGTCAGTATGACAGACACCACAAGCATGAATTTTAACCAAAACCTCTTGGCTAGCAATACTTGGTTTATCTCGCTGTTGAATTTCAAGACGACCTTTAAATTGATGAATAACGGCTGCTTTCATAATAGAACTCCTTCACCTTACTGTTACTGCAATAGTTGTTGCTAAAATAGAGAACGCCGAAATGATTATCGACGAATGACAAACAGCTCATTGTATAACTAGGGCGTGAGAAAGAGACGATACAGATCAAGCAATAAGCATAAAAATCATACTAACGACTAGGTGACTATCTTCGAATAAGAAGAAGCTAAGCTAAAGTGCATAAAAATTTAATAAAAACATTAACAAAGCATAAGAAATATGGTTAAAATAGCGACCTTAATGCTATGTCTCCATAGTTTAACTGGATAAAACTGCGGCCTCCTAAGCTGCTGCTCTGGGTTCGAGTCCCGGTGGAGACGCCATTAGCACTATTTAAGACTATTAACACCATTCAAAAACTTACCAAATCCCATTAAAAACAAGACTCTTAGCTATCAATAGCGATTAATAAGAGTTTGTAACACTCAAGTTTTATAGTAACATCTACAGTAACATCGCTTACCCCTTACTTTCTGAGTGTTACTATGGCTATTTAACTACTACGCCCTTTTATCAATAAAAGAGCCAATGTTAGCTTTGGCACTTACCCTGAAACAGCACTGGCAGAGGCTAGAGAAAAACGAGCTGAAGCTAGAAAGTTATTAACCAGTGCTATTGCTCCCAAAGAACATAGAAATGATAAGGCAGCAGAGCAAAAAAAATTACTGTCTAACACCTTTGAACTCGTTGCCGCTAACCGGTATAAATTAAAAGCTAAGAAAGTGACGGCTGAAACAGACCAAAGAATATAAGCTCTACCAATTTTGGCTTTCAACAGATTTGAGTTTACCGCCAAGATTATCTAGCTTTCATGATTATATGGGCAACCTAAAACAATGTTTTTTCATACCTACTTTTGCTCATGGCGCTAAAGTAAAAGATAAAATCATACCTTTGCTTAACCTTTTCCATGGTGAGGTATGGGCTAGGTTTTCACAGCTTAATCCAAACAACAACCGAACAAGTGACATACAACAGCCAGACAAAACACATCAACAAACTACCGATGAATGGCTAAGTGAGTGGGAGCAAGCATGAAAAATGGAATTACCATTCCCACTTGTAAATGGAAAATAATATTCGAAGTATTCTTGGAAATCATATTTAAAATAATGAGGGTTTATATTTAATACCTATTATTTAATTTGCTTGGTGAGTTTTTATTGGGCGATAAATACCAACCTGAAACTGTTTACAGTTTATTGTTACTGCCAACGTTGTACGTTTTAAAAGGCGCACATATTATAATTTCACCCTATTTTGTCGTTGTTAAAATATCCGACAATGAGGTTCAATCTAGAACAGGAATTTTTACCTATAGACTAGATAAGCTTCAGCTTAAAACAGTAGAGAATATTGAAATAGTAAGTACCTTGTTAGGTAAGGAATTTAACTACAGCACAATATATTTATATGCTCATGGTTCATGGGTTGAATTGCTTTATGTAGTTCACCTTGAAGAGATAAAAGCGCAAATAGAAAGTAATTTAGAAAACGTAAGAGGTAAGTGAATTTTCCACATATATTAGCTTGCTATAAATGGCGGTAACTTTCTTCAGGCAATAAAAAAGCACCAATCAATGGTGCTTAATGTTTTACTCATTACTTGAATGGTTAGAGTATGAAACAGACTAGATTACTGTTTTTTGAATCTACGTGCTGCTAAACCCATAATACCTAAGGCGAAGATGGCAAGGGTTGTTGGTTCAGGTACTGAGTTAGTACTTAACACACCAGCTTGAGATGAAATAGATACCCTGTAATTACCCACGCTAATTTCATTAGCATTGCTTTCATTAATTCCATCTCTAGCACCAGCTTCATTTAGGTGATAATCACCAATTGCAAAAACATATGTTCCAACATTAAGATTGACAGACATAAAACTATCGTAGTCTTCAGTTGAACCATCGTTTCCAAGTTCACCGTCATCATTTGAGTCAACTAGCGAACCATTAATATCGTTAGAAAATAAATAAATATAACTATCTAAATGATCGTTATTTGTTCCATTATCAAAAAAATCATCATAGTCCCCTTCGTAAGCTAATACATCAAAAGTGAACAGGCCGCTACTTGTAACATTTAATATCCAATGGTCTACTTCTGCGCCTGAGTCGATACGTCCATCAAGAGTAATCAAACCTGCATTAGCAAAACCACTAACAGATAAAACTAATCCAGCAACAGCCGCTTTTATCATTTTTATATTCATCGTATTTTCCTTTGTAATACATTCCTTGAAATAGAAAGGCATTTTAGTTAATGCTTTTCAGCTTAAAGCAAAAATCATACCACTTATAATAAATTACTATTTTTCATCACTTTACCGGTAAATTAACAATGGTAAATTAAAAAGTGTAAAGTTAGTAGACACTTATCCAATCATAAGTTGTTATCTACCTTGGCTTAACAAACATCATCACTATCGCGTTCACGGCCTATCAAGTATAGCCCCGCGCATTAACAACAACCTATCAATGACATTGAATATTTATAAAGGCAGTTAAACCAGCAGTAATACTGTATAGGAAAAGCATAAACATAGAACAGCTCGCCCCATAAGAACCTAAGAAAAGTAGTAAGTTAACCCTGTTTTTCGCACAAGATAAACATGATGCAATGTAAACATATCCTTACAATAAAGACTTTAATATGACAGCAACTAACAAAACACCTACCAGTAAATACATGGCTGGCGATATCAGGCATTTAATCAACAAAGCCATTCAAGATGAATTAACCAACTTACCAAACACATTAGCTGAAATTAAAGACCCGGTTCAAAGGTTAAACTTCTTAACTAACCTGAACTCTGGATAAGCAGCACTTGCTCAATATTCCCCTTTATCCGATTCTCAGCGTTAACACGTCGATAAATAACCCGTTATTCATAAACGTGTTGCCTTGATAATCGAATAAATTGAAACATTGATAGTGTATATTACTACTTAATCTTGTATATTTTGTTCTTAACAACCGTAAGTCGTTGTTTTTACTTATACATCAAGCACTCATTATCCAGAGTTCAGGTTAACTAAACTTATGCCTTTTGTTTGCGCTCCTATTAAACAAGTCGGGGTTTTGACAGCACGTAGGGAAATAGGCGAAGACAATATATCTTAACTTTAGTTTTCAGAGTAAATGACAATGCCTAAAGGTCATCATTACGGTAGAACACAAACAAGGGCTTACACTGGTGAGTATCACCGCATAAACGCCAACGCATTTAAGTCACTACTCACTACACCACTAGGTAGTTACTCAATCGACTCTGAATACCTGAGTGCTAATCACCGTAAGCTAGTCTTAAAAGAAAATAAAAATGGTGTTCGTTATGTAACATTCACAATAAACGATAAGCCCCATAAAATAGCCTTAAAGCTCGATAATCGAAGCGCCAGCAACAAACTATACATAACTTGCCCATACTGCCAAAAACAACGCCAGCACCTTTACGCTATCAAACATGCCTATGCTTGCCGCCAATGTATCGGCTTACATTACGCTAGCCAAAGTGAAAGACCACAAGACAGACTAATTAGGCGTATTAGAAAACTAAGAAAAGAGTTGTGGGGCTTTGATTGGCCTGACGTAAATAACATGTTTGAAAACATTCATTACTGGCCTAAACCAAAAGGGATGCGCTGGAAAACCTTTTACATGAAGCGAGATAAAATAACCGAGTTAGAAAAGATATACTGGCCGTTTGTAGATTCTCAAATAGAAAAGTTAAGTTATTTACTTTAAAAGGTCACTCGCTGAAAAACTAGTGAGTGACTTTTTACCTTGGTTACACCAGAGGTAACACTACGCAAAACAAGCAACAAGAAAACTATTATTTAACAAATAGATAATATCAATCAACGGTTTCCGGTGGAGACGCCACTACTAGTAATTAATCCCCCCATGAACACTTTATTTTTCTCTAAAATGCACCTTCAAAATCATTGAGTTCTGAAAATGAAAAAGCCCCAGCACTGTACTTAAACCAGTGGTGGAGCTTCAATTTTCCATAGCAAGTAAATAACCAGCGACTTAGCTACTCATCTGCTTGCGTTATTTCTACATCCATGTCATCTGCGACTGAGTTACCACTCAGCATTGCACTAACAGCCATGATTAATACTGCAAATATCACGGTTGTTAATTTAAACCCTCGCGAGGATGAATTATTCATTGTTTTACCTATATCACTGCCTGCTTGATTTATTATTAATTTGTACTATTTATGAGCAGGTGCAAAGACATTAAACGATTACTTTTTTATTTTCAAGCGTTTTCTTTAGTTAAATAAACAATTAAAAAAAAACAACTTAATCAATTATATCAAATGTTAAGCCTTGCTGAGCTTCTTGTTGCTCAATAGATGAGATAATCACTCTAATTGAAGCGCTTAACACGCCAGCACCCGAGCTTAACGTCGCTAATTTGGTATCACCTCGTAATAAATGGCTATATTTAATGGCCATAGCCATTGCCGTACTGTTAACTGATAGCTCGTCATAGTTTTGTTGAGTGAGATCTTGCTCGTTTGCCTTGCTCACTGCCTCATTTTGAGAAGATATAATAAAAAACAAACTAGCGTCTGCACGTTTGTGTTTATGCAGCTTAATAGATAAACGTAAGGCGTCAGCCCCTAGTAGCTTATGAGCACTTTCAATCAGTGCCTGTAATAATTTTTGAATGTAGAGTTCATCGCTATTGATATAATGCGGCACGCTGTCATCAATAAGGAAAGAAATTGGCTTACCTTCATAAGTATTACTTGCTTTAAATACCGCTTCAGTGCGCTGTAAAAAGCCATGAAAATCAAAACAGTCTTCTTTGGCAATGATCTTACCTGACTCGATATCAGATAAATCCATCATGGTATCTAACAAGAGAGCAATATTGCTGCCTGCATGGCTTATACCTGTCACCTGTTTGTTATTTATGCCTTTTTTCTTTAATTGCTCAACAAATACCTTCATGGCTAGCAATGGCAAACGTAACTCTTTATTTAAATTCTGTAAAAAATTACTTTTAGCTAAGCTTTTTTGCTCGGAACTTTCTTTCGCTAAAATAAGCGCTCTGGTTTTAATATCGACTTGCTGACCTAGTTCACTTGAGTAGGCAGCCATCATCAATACCAACATTTGAAATAGTAAAGCGCCAAGCGTACCACCAATAAGCACAGCCCATGCTTGCCAAGTCTTCACTTGACTAAACCAAGGTTGCTTTTCGGCGATATTAATTTGCCAGAGTCGAGAAAAGACCTCCATGTTAATGGTTTCCATATATCTATTCGCGCTAGGTAACGCCTGACCAAAGAGAGTAAAGGGCTGGTGACTTGAGACATCTTGAATAAAAAAGCTAACGTCTTGGTCTTGTTGTTTCGCTAGCTGCTGAAAAAAGCGATCAAATTGTACGACTGCCACAACAAAGCCTATTAACTTATCTGCTTTGATTATCGACAGCTTATTTTGCCCTGATGGCTTAGTCGCGTAGTTATCCTCTGGTGGTAAAAAAACAGCCTTACTAAACAACATGCCTGGCTTAGCCATGTCGTCTTGTACCAAGGACATTGGTGCGCTGGCAATCACCTGTTTACTATCAACAACCTGCTGCATAGACAATACCTGCTGGGGGGTGCTATAAACATCTAGGCCAAAAGCAGCCTGATTACCGTATTGTGGGTATATATAATACAAAGGAGCATATTGGCTACGAGGTTTAGCAAGTACAACTTTGCCATTGGCAAGACGCTCTCTAATGTGAAAGTCTTGCTGCAAGGTTACTGAACTTTGTTGCTCAAACCATTGTCGATGGCTAAAAGGTACAATTGGTGCCCACTCTAACGCCCTAATACTAGAACCTTGCTTAAAAATACTTTCACTAAACACAGTAAACTCAGTTAATGAAACATAATCACTGGCTTTAAAAAATGCCGAAAGGCTATTGATTTGGTTTACTACGCCAGCAACTTCTGCTTCTATCAAGCGCTCGATTGCCACTTTTGATTGCTTAAATAGCGCTTGTCGATAACTTTGTTGTTCATACTGAGAGGTTTTAAACAATATCAAAATAGCCAAAGCACCTAAAACAGAAGTAAAACCGACAAAAATTCGTTTAGTTAACTTGAGCTGTTCTGCATTTTTAGCCAGTAATAATAAAGGTATAAAAAATACCGCCACCAACATGCTAGCGGACCAGGTATTAATAAAGGTATAGAAAAAGGTGCCTTGTATAACTTGGTTATCTAGCATGGCAATAACTAAAACCGAGCTAGCTGAGACTATGCTGGCAATAGGGCCAATACGAAGCAGAAAAAAGAATAAGTGCTTTCTGGATAGTAACCATTTTTTATAATGAATAAAGCGAAAAACAAGCTGTTTAGTCCAGAAAGCCTGCAAAACAATAGCAAGTACGGCAATACTCATCACCGCTAAATTGGCATCAAAGTAAAAAAAATACTTCAGACTAAAAGCCAATATTGGTGTTACCAATAAGATGGCAACAATGGGCGTGAGACCCCAGATAATCAGTAAGCCACTGACAACTGCCGCGGCAGGACCAACAAAGTTTACCAGGGATTGTGGATTGATAAGCCATATCGCACCAAAACAACTAGCAAGGTACAAAAGGGCCGAAATAAAAAATCGCGGTAAGTGAAGTTGCATCATAGAGTATTATTCAAGAGTGGCAGAGTAATTCCGTTAATATTTTGTAAATAATGACACAAGTTTTACCCGATACTAGCATTATATTATCGCAATAATTTATCGCGAGACAAAATAATAGTTAAAATTCCATAATTTAATTTGCGCTACGTGCTTTGGTGAGCGAAAATACGCAGAATTTTTATTCTTTCAAGACTATAAGATCTGGAGCTATTATGTCATCACGTCAAGAGCTAGCAAATGCTATCCGTGTATTAAGTATGGATGCCGTACAAAAAGCAAAATCAGGGCACCCTGGAGCCCCAATGGGCATGGCAGATATTGCCGAAGTATTATGGCGTGACTTTTTAAAGCACAATCCTGCCGATCCTAACTGGGTTGACCGTGATCGCTTTATTTTATCAAATGGCCATGGCTCTATGCTTATTTATTCTTTATTACATTTATCGGGTTACGATTTATCTATTGATGATTTAAAAAACTTCCGTCAATTGCACTCAAAAACCCCTGGTCACCCAGAATACGGTTATACCCCTGGTGTTGAAACAACCACAGGTCCATTAGGTGCAGGTATTGCCAATGCTGTCGGTATGGCTATTGCTGAAAAAACCTTAGCCGCGCAATTTAACCGCGAAGATCACGCCATTGTTGACCATTTCACCTATTGCTTCTTGGGCGATGGTTGTTTAATGGAAGGTCTATCACATGAGTCATGTTCACTTGCCGGCACCTTAGGTTTAGGTAAGTTAATCGTTTTTTGGGATGACAACGGTATTTCAATTGATGGTAAAGTTGAAGGTTGGTTTACCGACGATACTCCGGCCCGGTTTGAGTCTTACGGTTGGCATGTTGTTTCTGTTGATGGTCACGACCCGCAAGCAATTGCACACGCCATTGAAGCAGCGAAACTAGTCACTGATAAACCAAGTATGATTTGTTGTAAAACAATCATTGGTTTTGGCTCGCCAAATAAATCAGGTACTCATGAGTGTCATGGTGCGCCTTTAGGTGATGACGAAATTGTTGCAACACGTGAATTCTTAAATTGGCCACACCCAGCTTTTGAAATTCCAACAGACATTTACGCTCAGTGGGATAGCAAAGAAAAAGGTCAACTCAGTCAAGTGAGCTGGAATGAAAAATTTGCTGCATATAAAGTAGCACACCCGGCACTGGCCAGCGAATATGAGCGTCGTGTCATTAAAGGTGAATTACCGAGCGATTTTGAAGAAAAAGCCAATGCTTTTATTCAACAATGTCATGAAAGCGGTGAAAACATTGCAACCCGTAAAGCGTCACAAAATGCCATTGAAGCCTTTGCGAGTATATTACCTGAAATGTTAGGTGGCTCAGCTGATTTAGCCGGCTCTAACTTAACCTTATGGTCTGGTTCTAAAGGTATCAAGACTGACCCTGCTGGTAACTATATTTACTACGGCGTGCGTGAATTTGGCATGAGTAGTATTATGAATGGTATCTCTCTGCACGGCGGTTTTATCAATTACGGTGCTACTTTCATGATGTTTATGGAATACGCGCGTAATGCCATACGTATGTCGGCATTGATGGGTATTCAAAATATTTTTGTTTATACCCATGACTCTATTGGTCAAGGTGAAGATGGTCCAACACATCAACCTATTGAACAATTAACTAACTTAAGAACCACGCCAAACTTAACAACATGGCGCCCATGTGATGCCACTGAAGCTGCTGTTGCTTGGAAAGCTGCGGTGCAAAGCCAAAAAGCACCAACGGCATTGATATTTTCACGCCAAGGTCTACCGGCTATGAGTCGTACTCAAGAGCAAGTAAGTGCCATTGAAAAAGGTGCTTATATACTGGTTGATTGTGCTGGTACACCTGATGTTATATTAATGTCTACCGGCTCTGAAGTTTCGCTGGCCGTAGATGCCGCAAAAGTATTAACCGAGCAAGGTAAACTTGTACGTGTCGTTTCTATGCCATCCACGAATGTTTTTGATAAGCAAAGCTCTGACTATAAAGAAGCTATCTTACCTATTAGCGTAACCAAACGTGTTGCCATTGAAGCGGCACATGTTGATTTTTGGGCTAAATATGTCGGTCTAAATGGCGCAGTTGTTGGCATGACCACCTTTGGTGAGTCAGCTCCAGGTAAGGTATTACTTGAGCACTTTGGCTTCACGGTCGACAATGTTGTTAAGACAGTAAACCAGTTATAACTCAGTAGATAACGCTTACCACAAACGCTCTATCGCACTTGTGGTAAGCTCTGGTACAATTACCGCTTAGATTATCAATTTGCTTATCGCTTAACATCATCACTTAGAATTATCACTTAGAAATGCAGTAAAATTATGACAATAAGAATTGCCATTAATGGCTTTGGCCGTATCGGTCGCAGCGTAGTTAGAGCGCTATATGAAAATGGCAAAACAGAGTTATTTACCCTAGTGTCAATTAATGAATTAGCTCCTTCTTCTGGCATAGCCCACCTGTTGAAATACGATAGTACCCATGGTCGCTTTCCTTTCAAGGTCAGCCAAAACGATGATCAATTGATTATCGATGGCGATGAAGTAATCTTAACTCATATCGATAGCTTGAATAGTCTACCTTGGCAACAACAAGATATTGATATTGTTTTTGATTGTACCGGTAAATATGGCAGCCAAGCCGACGGTTTAAGTCATATTAACCGCGGCGCGAAGAAAGTATTATTCTCTCACCCAGGTAGCGCAGACGTTGATGCAACCATTATCTATGGTATTAATCATAAAACCTTAAGTTCAGATGATCGTATTGTCTCCAATGGCTCTTGTACTACTAACTGCATAGTGCCAGTGATTAAGGTGATTGATGAAGCTTTTGGCGTAGAAAGTGGCACCATCACCACCATTCATTCATCAATGCATGATCAGCAAGTCATTGATGCTTACCATAAAGATTTACGTCGTTCGCGTGCGGCCAGTCAATCCATTATTCCCGTAGATACTAAATTGGCTGCGGGTATTGAGCGAATATTACCAAAATTTAAGGGCCGCTTTGAAGCCATCGCCGTACGGGTCCCTACACTCAATGTTACCGCCATGGACTTAAGTATCACGGTCAATGCCGATGTCAGCATTGACGACATCAACCAAGCAATAGTGTCCGCTAGCCAGGAGCAAGATTTATCTGGCATTTTAACCTATACCGAAGAGCCTTTGGTGTCGATCGATTTTAACCATGACCCACACTCTTGTATCGTTGATGGTAACCAAACGCGGGTTAGCCACAAACGTCTAGTTAAAATGCTTATCTGGTGTGACAACGAATGGGGCTTTGCTAATCGCATGTTAGATACTGCCATGGCAATGCACCTAGCGCGAAATTAACAAAAAAAGAAAAGTACCTTGTAAAATAACTTTTTATCAAGGCATTGCACATAATTTACCGACAATAAAAATAGGAGACAACAATGACTATTATCAAAATGGCTGAGCTAACACTAACGAACAAGCGCGTGTTGATTCGTGAAGATTTAAATGTACCTATTGCCGATGGAAAAATCACTTCGGATGCCCGTTTACGTGCGGCCTTACCTACCTTAAAACTTGCTTTAGAAGCTGGCGCAAAAGTAATGGTTATGTCTCACTTAGGTCGCCCTACAGAAGGCGAGCCTGAAGAGAAATTTTCACTTAAGCCTATAACTGAATACCTAAGTGCTGCATTAAACTACCCGGTTCGACTAGTCACCGACTATTTAGACGGTGTTGAGGTGGCAACGGGTGAATTGGTTGTTTTTGAAAATGTCCGCTTTAATATTGGCGAAAAGAAAAATGACGATGCTCTAGCAAAAAAATTAGCTGCCTTATGTGACATTTTTGTCATGGATGCTTTTGGTACAGCTCATCGAGCACAAGCAAGTACCCATGGCATAGCAAAATTTGCTGAAACAGCCTGTGCTGGTCCATTACTTTCTGGTGAACTAGAAGCATTAGGTAAAGCGTTAGACAACCCAGCTAGACCATTTATTGCAATTGTTGGTGGCTCTAAAGTGTCCACTAAATTGACTGTACTTGACTCTTTAGCGGGCATTGTTGATCAGCTTATCGTCGGTGGTGGCATCGCCAATACCTTTATTGCAGCAGAAGGGCACAATGTCGGCAAATCATTATTTGAAGCCGATTTAGTAGAAGAAGCGACTCGTTTAACTAAACAAGCGAAAGCCAATAAGGGTGATATTCCAATTCCAACGGATGTGGTTGTCGCCACTGAATTTTCAGCATCAGCGTCAGCAACATTAAAAAATGTTAAGGATGTCAATGCTGACGAAATGATTTTTGACATTGGCCCAGATTCGATAAAAGCATTAACTGATATCATAGCTAAAGCTGGCACCATTGTTTGGAACGGACCTGTTGGCGTATTTGAATTTGATCAGTTTTCTCAAGGCACCAAGATGATTGCACAAGCCATTGCCGATAGTTCAGCCTTCTCCATTGCAGGGGGTGGTGATACCTTAGCGGCAGTAGATAAATATGGTATAGCCGATAAAATATCTTATATTTCTACCGGTGGTGGTGCTTTCTTAGAGTTCTTAGAAGGTAAAAAACTTCCCGCCGTTGAAATTTTAGAGCAGCGCGCAAAATCACAACATGGCTAGTGCTTAATTTTCAAGCCATAATTTAACGATTGTTTAGAGTAAAAATAACGAGTAGCTTATATTCTCTAAGCTGCTCGTTTTTTATGCGCAGATACGAGCAAGCCGCTAAATAAAAAGTAAAACAAACATAAATAGAAAGCAAAACGAAATCAAATCAAAATTAAAACGAAATAAGAACGAAACAAAACGAAACTTAGTGTTACACTAGTGTAGTAAACTTACTATCCAAAACTTAAAAATGGTCTACAACAACCTATAGCACAAACTAATCTGGTAATATTCGCACAAAATACAGATTTTATAACTATTCCCGCTTTAAAGACAACTTTAATAAATTTATTCTGTAAGATAAGCGGGCTCTTTGCTATAATTATGTTGTCGAAATAAAAACATCCAACCTTAGCAACAAAACTTATCTAGGAGTAAGTAAATGGCTTTAATTTCAATGCGCCAAATGCTCGATCATGCGGCAGAATTTGAATACGGTATTCCAGCATTTAATGTCAATAATTTAGAGCAAGTACGCGCCATCATGCTTGCCGCTAGTGATACTGATAGCCCTGTCATCATGCAAGCATCTGCAGGTGCCAGAAAATACGCCGGCGCACCTTTCTTACGCCATTTAATTCTAGCCGCTATTGAAGAGTTCCCAAATATCCCAGTCGTTATGCATCAAGATCACGGTACTTCTCCTACTATTTGTCAACGCTCTATCCAACTAGGTTTTTCATCGGTAATGATGGACGGCTCATTAATGGAAGACGGTAAAACACCAAGCAGTTATGAATACAATGTTGCAGTAACTCAACGTGCAGTTGAAATGGCACACGCTTGTGGTGTTTCTGTTGAAGGTGAATTAGGTTGCTTAGGTTCTCTTGAAACAGGTATGGCTGGTGAAGAAGACGGTGTTGGCGCAGAAGGTATTTTAACAAGAGAGCAAATGTTAACAGACCCTGAAGAAGCTGCTGATTTTGTCAATAAAACCCAAGTAGATGCACTGGCCATTGCCTGTGGTACTTCTCACGGCGCTTATAAGTTTTCTCGTCCACCAACAGACGATATCTTAGCCATTGATCTTATTAAAGCGATTCACAAACGTATCCCAGATACTCACTTGGTTATGCACGGCTCTTCATCGGTACCACAAGAGTGGTTAGCTGTTATTAATGAGTTTGGCGGAAAAATCCCTGAGACTTATGGTGTACCTGTTGAGCAAATTCAACAAGGCATTAAACATGGTGTACGTAAAATCAATATAGATACGGATTTACGCCTTGCATCTACCGGTGCTATTCGTCGCTTTTTAGCGCAGAACCCAAGTGAATTTGATCCGCGTAAATTTTTACAAGTATCAACCAATGCCATGTATGACATTTGTAAAGCACGTTATGAAGCATTTAACACTGCTGGTCATGCCAGTAAAATCAAACCTATAAGCCTTGATAGCATGTTTGACCGTTATCAAAGCGGTGAGTTAAAGGCTATCATTAAGTAACACTACTGATACAAACTAATTAGATAAAAAGGGCTTCGGTCCTTTTTTTATGCTCGAAAATAATAGGCGACTTAGGTATAATCTCCGGTAATTATCAGCGGTTCGCCCTAAAAAGTAGTATTAATTAAGATGTTTTCTCGCTTTATCCTTCTCCCCCTATTAGTTATTTATTGCATTTTCCCTATTATTGCTTATGCCCAAGAGCAAACAGCAGAGACTAGCTCTGCAGATGCCTCTGACATACTCTTTAGTTTAGAGAAAGCAAATGATTCACAACAGCCCTCGTCAGGCACCTTGTTTACCGCCTCAGCGCAACTTGGTTTCCTCTATTTAACCGGTAATACTCGCAGTGCCGATATTAAAACCGGTTTAGACCTACGTTTTGAACGGGGTCTTTGGCGCAGCTCTTTTGTTTTTGATTTATTGGTCAAGAAAACCGAAAAAGAATCACAAATTGACAACAATGATATTCGTAAAAACTTTGAAACCACAGATCAAAAATGGAGTATTGCTTCACAAACTAACTATACCATTGATTCAATAAATCAAAACTACATCTACGGCAGTGTCTTTTATGAAGAAAACCGTTTTTCTGGTTTTGACTCGCAAGCTTCCGTGTCTACTGGTTGGGGTCGCCGCTGGTTTGAAAGTAAATATAGCAGTTTTGATGCCGATATTGGCCCAGGTTTTAAGAGGGATGTTACCCATGTGACTACTGAAGACGTGTCTAATGGCATGAGAAGTCACACACAAGACACCTTCATTTTGCAAGTTCAAGCGCTTTATAGAAAAAAAATAAATGAACACATTGAGTTTAAACAATCCTTCACCATTAAACATGCCATCGAAGTGGGACAAAACAGCATTTACAAAGCCGAAAGCTCAATCACCAGTAAGTTGATTGACTCTTTACAACTTAAAGTCAATTTTGTCATCGATTACAATTCAAAGATAGATGATGATAAAGCTAATTTAAATACTGAAACATCAGTGGTACTTATTTATAGTTTTTAACGTGAGTGAATAGCGTGAATGGTTTAACCATTTATTATTAGCACTCACGCGATAAAAGTCTGACTCCAACTATAAAGCTCAAAGGAGCTTTATCAGCAATAAGCTCCTTTTTACTTGCTCAATTCATTTCAATAAAATAAATAAAAAGTTTATTTTGCTTATCTTCACCTGATTGCCCTAAAATAACCGCAATTATAAATTCCCTTCAAAAAAGGTATTCACATGGCTCAGCCACTACCAGATAAATTCATCATGTCGATGAACCGCGTTTCAAAGATAGTCGCACCGAAACGCACTATTTTAAAAGACATTTCTCTTTCATTTTTCCCTGGCGTTAAAATAGGTGTTTTAGGTTTAAACGGTTCAGGTAAATCAACCTTGCTGCGCATTATGGCGGGTGTTGATAAAGAATTTGAAGGTGAAGCTACCGCATTAGCTGGCACTAAAATTGGTTACTTACCGCAAGAACCAATCCTTGACGAAACAAAGACGGTTAGAGAGATCGTTGAAGAAGGCGTTGCTACCGTTAAAAATGCTTTAGCACGTTTAGACCAAGTCTATAACGAGTACGCTGAAGAAGGCGCAGATTTTGATAAGCTAGCAAAAGAGCAAGGCGAATTAGAAGATATCATCAATACACAAGATGGCCATAATATTGATAACGTACTTGAACGTGCCGCGGATGCCTTACGTTTACCACCTTGGGAGCAAAAAATTGCCGAGCTAAGTGGTGGTGAACTCCGTCGTGTCGCCCTGTGTCGTTTATTACTAGAAAAACCAGACATGTTATTACTGGATGAACCAACCAACCATTTAGATGCTGAATCTGTAGCTTGGTTAGAGCGTTTCTTGCATGACTACCCAGGCACTGTGGTAGCAATCACCCATGATAGATACTTCTTAGATAATGTAGCCGGTTGGATATTAGAGCTTGATAGAGGCCACGGCATTCCTTATGAAGGTAACTACACTGCCTGGTTAGAGCAAAAAAACGATCGCCTTGAACGAGAAAGTAAAAGTGAAAGTGCTTTACAAAAAACCATCAAACAAGAGCTTGAATGGGTGCGTTCAAATCCAAAAGCACGTCAATCAAAAAGCAAAGCCCGTATGGCTCGCTTTGAAGAACTTAATTCTCGAGAGCATCAAAAGCGTAGTGAAACCAACGAACTTTACATTCCACCTGGACCACGCCTTGGTGACAAAGTATTAGATGTTATCAACTTAACCAAGTCTTTTGGCGATAGAGTGCTCATTGATAACTTAAGTTTTAGCGTACCTAAAGGTGCTATCGTTGGTATTATCGGGCCAAACGGCGCGGGTAAATCAACCTTATTCAAAATGATGACTGGCGCTGAACAGCCCGACTCAGGTGAAATAATCTTGGGTGATACGGTAAAACTGGCCAGTGTTGATCAGTTCCGTGATGATATGGACAACAGCAAAACCGTTTACCAAGAAATATCCCAAGGCCATGAAATTTTAAAAATTGGTAATTATGAAATTCCGAGTCGTGCTTATGTCAGCCGTTTTAACTTTAAAGGCAATGATCAACAAAAAATTATTGGTCAATTATCCGGTGGTGAACGTAACCGCGTTCATTTAGCCAAGCTTGTGCAAACAGGTGGTAACGTATTGTTACTCGATGAACCGACCAATGATTTAGATATTGAAACATTACGTGCGCTAGAAGAAGCCTTATTAGAATTCCCAGGTTGTGCCATGGTTATTTCCCATGACCGCTGGTTCCTTGACAGAATTGCCACGCATATCTTAGATTACCGTGACGAAGGTAAAATCAACTTCTACGAAGGTAACTTCACTGATTACGAAGCTTGGTTGAAGAAAACTTTAGGTCCGGCAGCAACAGAGCCTCACAGAATCAAGTATAAAAAAATAGGTTAGTCGCTAAATAAAGTAGCCCTTAGTCATACCCGAGTAACTTTGCGCTAATGAGCTGAAATAGCCGATTAAAAGTCAGTTAAAATTTTGATTTTAACTGGCTTTTTACTGCCCAGTAACTTTTTACTTTTCAATAAAATCGGGCTATGCTAAAGATACACAATACTAAAATGTAATGGTCAAAAATGGAAAACAGACGACAATTCACCCGCATTTTATTTTCAATTAAAGCTGAATTAGCCATTGAAGGTAGTATTTATCCAGTATCTATCCATGATATCTCACTTAATGGCGCCTTAGTTACCGCCATAGACAGTAAAAAATCATTGAAAGGTAAACTTGGCACCTTACATTTCTTACTGTCAGACAATGAGTCAGAAGTAACAATGAACATTGCGGTTGTTCACGTAGAAAAAAATGAGACTGGCTTGCAATGTAATGCTATTGATATAGACAGCGTCACCCATTTACGCCGCTTGGTTGAGCTCAATATAGGTGACAGTGAACAACTCAATAAAGAGTTAAGTCAGTTATCACGTTAAAAGTTAAGTTAAGTTAAGTTAAGTTAAGATTTTCAGCTATTCCCCCTACCTTTTAGGAGTTTTAATGAATCATCTAGTTATTTCTTGTATTGGCCCAGATCAAACCGGCCTAGTAGACACCTTATCTAAAATTATTGCCCAACATCAAGGTAATTGGCAAGTCAGTAGCTTGCATCATTTATCCGGTTTTTTTGCCGGCGTTATTGAAGTAGCCGTAGTAAGTGAAAATACTGACCAGCTCATCAGTGAATTAAAAGCCATTAATGGCTTAAGCTGCCAAATTGAAATAGCTGAGCCTAATTTACCTAAGGTGACTAGTAACCTAGTCCTTGAGATCACCGCCAATGACCGAGCGGGTATAGTGCAAGAAGTTTCATCCGTCATTCATCATCAAAATGGTAACTTAATCAAATTGGTAAGTTCGCAAGAGAGTGCAGCCTATAGTGGCCAAAGTATTTTCAAAGCGAAAGTGAAAATTGCCATCGATGAAAACTCTATTGATGAACTTATCAGTGCCTTAGAGCAAATAGCGGATGACTTGATGGTAGATATTTCACGCTAATGTTCATTGGCAAAAATCACCCGTAAAATAGCGCGCTATAAACCAGTACTTTAATTTTAACGCTAAAGTATACAAATAAAAAACGACTGCTAGCTGCAGTCGTTTTTTAGGCTTTAGTCGTGCAATTGACAAACTCTGGCCTTGCTTTTTACCTTAAGACAAGGAGGCTAAGAACTGCGCCGCTTTATTAATATCTCGGCTACGTTTCATATCAGGCAAACTTTTTAAGAAAGTTTCACCATAAGGTTTATTGACTAACCTATCATCACAAATCACTAAAACACCACGGTCACTAACATCTCGAATAAGTCGCCCTACTCCTTGCTTTAACGCTATTACCGCCTGTGGAAGTTGAATTTGGCTAAAAGGCTCGCCGCCTTGTCGCCTGACATCTTCACAGCGTGCCTGTAACAGCGGATCGTCCGGTGAAGCAAAAGGTAATTTATCAATGATGACACAAGTAAGCTTATCACCACGAACATCAATGCCTTCCCAAAAACTGGCGGTTGCTAGTAATATCGCTTTATCTTGTTCAACAAATTGCTCAAGTAACTTGCGCTTGGCCATCTGCCCTTGCACTAATAAGGGATTATCAATACTGTCAGCTAGAATTTCAGCGACCTGATGCATTACCCGATAACTAGTAAAGAGCATAAAGCAAGCACCACCACTCGCTGCAATCAGCGGCTCCGCTAATTTTGCTAACGCCAAAGCACGATTTTTATCATTTGCCTGGGGCAAATAACGTGGCACAACCAGTTGAGATTGCGCTTGATAATCAAACGGGCTATCAAGTAAGAGCTTTTTTGCCCCTTGTAAACCTAAATGCTGGGCAAAGTGATCAAAATTATTATCTACCGCCAAGGTTGCCGAAGTAAAAATCCAACCGGCACCCGACTCTTTCACCACAGCACTAAATTTATCACTCACCGTCAGTGGTGTTTGATGTAAGACCACACTGCGCGGCGTAGTTTCATACCAAAAACTCATGCCATAAGCTTCAACATTGGCCATCACTTCATATTGGGCCAATAAGTTTACCGCCCGATCAAAACAATTATCGATGGCTTCATTTCTGGAGACACAAAGCTTTATCACTTGGTATAAAAAATCTAAATCTATTTTTAAGTTAGCAAATTTTTGCTGAAATTGAACTTTTTTATGCTTTTCTCGCCAATTTCCCCGTTCGGGATCGTAATTAAATAACAGTCGGAATTCTTGACAGCTTTTCTGTAATTTTTCCGCTGCTAGCCCTAATTGCTTAACATCGGTTAAACTACTACGGTGTACTTGTAATACGTCGGTGCATAAATCAACGAGCTGTTTAGTTGAGAATGCCTCACCAAAATATTCACTGGCGATATCGCCAATTTGATGAGCTTCATCAAAAATCATCACCTGTGCCTTAGGAATAAGCTCACCAAAACCGGTATCTTTTAAAGCCATATCGGCAAAAAATAAATGATGATTGACCACGATAATATCGGCATCACTGGCTTTTTGACGGGCTTTAACTAGGTAACAAGCGTCATAGTCTGGACAGTCTCTGGCCAAACAATTATCTAAGGTACTGGTAACAAACGGAAAGATACTGGAGTCTTCACTAACATTAACCAATTCGCCAATATCACCACTTTGTGTACCATTAGACCAGGTTTTAATTTTCACCAGATCCTGTAACATTTGTGCATCAAGTTGACCGCGACTATCTTGGTACTGTGCTAAACGATAAATGCATAAATAGTTGGCACGCCCCTTTAATAAAGCGACTTGTGCATTACTGCCTAGCACCTTTTTTATTAAAGGAATATCTTTATGGAATAGTTGCTCTTGCAGGTTTTTAGTCCCGGTTGAGACCACGATTTTTTTAGGGTTTTTCGAATTTAACGCTAAAAAGGCGGGGATCAAATAAGCAAAGGTTTTGCCTGTGCCAGTGCCTGCTTCCACAATGAGCGATGATTGCTGGTCAATGGCTTCAGCAACATCAAGGGCCATATCTATTTGCGCTTGGCGAGGAGAGAAGCCTTTAATGGCTTTAGCTAAAGCGCCTTCTTTAGCAAAGGCTTGGCTAACTTGGGATGCTATCATTTGAAAAAAGGCACGAAGAAAAATTTATGCCTGAGAGTATACTTAACTACCGCTTAGGCATAAAGGTCTAAGTGTTTACCGTTACTCTTACCGGTAGTTTTTTTTGCATCTACATCGTTCTCATCCAACACTACGCTTGCGTCATTATTTGTCTCAGAACTATTCTCACTTTCCTCTTTATCATCCGTTTCTTGCTGTGAACTATGGTATTTGTCTTCTTCACTAGTAAAATAATACTCATGATTTTCAAGATGATTAGCATCATCGCTTAGCTTACTGTTAGCAGCCTCTTTCAACAGTGCTTTTACCTTTAAGCTTGCCGGCTTAATAGGTATCTGGATTACACGTGTTAGTTGAGTCGTGAAAATATCCATCTTTAGTTCCTACACTGCTTCATGTTACAAATTTGGTAACCATTAATGCTATTATCGACCAAAAGCACATTAGCTTTAGCTTTTCACTTAGGGACTAATGCTATTACAAAGACTCGACTAATAAATTTAACCGTTTTTCATATAACAAAAAGTAATAAAAAACTTCTATTTATTACTTGCAGCTATCTTAATTAAGCAGTAATGTAAAGTTCATCAAAATAAATTACTTACTCAATACTGTTCAATTAATTATACAACAGCACAGTAAATTACTGACTACTAACAGAGAATTTAACCATGATTATTAACCTGAATAGCCGACATCACCATCATCATAGCAATTAGCCCATTCAGCGTTAGTAACAAAAACACTGCAGGGCAAAGGCCTTTCAGTGGAATTAAGTAAACATTTATACAAGTAATAGCACAAGCTTTTATAACAATAAAATGTCATTACTAAACCCCCGAAAGAGTCTTTTCTCTCTCGGGGGTTTTTCGCATTTTAGCGCTTTAGAAATTGTATATACATGACGAATTTAAAGATTAAGACACCATAGGAATTACCAATATGAGCACATCAGAGCCACGTTTACGCATTGCCATGCAAAAGTCAGGACGCCTGAGTGAAGACACACAAAAATTATTAAAGCGCTGCGGATTGAAACTTAACCTTAGCGACCGTCGTTTACTCGCCCACGTTAGCAATATGCCGATAGATGTTATGCGCGTACGTAGTAGTGATATTCCAGGGCTAGTTATGGATGGCGTATGTGACTTGGGCATTGTCGGTGATAACACTCTAGAGGAAGCGGCACTAGAGCGTGAATTAATGGAGCAAAAATTTGCTTATATAAAAACCACAGCACTTAATTTTGGCGGCTGCCGTTTATCACTAGCCATGCCGGAAGAGTTTGATTATCAAGGTATTAAAAGCTTAGATGGTTTGCGCTTTGCCACTACTTACCCACAACTGCTTAACCGCTTTGCCCGTAATAATGGCATTAACGTAGATTTTTGTTTACTCAAAGGCTCGGTAGAAGTGGCGCCACGTGTTGGTTTATCCGACGGTATTTGTGATCTAGTTTCCACTGGTGCGACACTTGAAGCTAACGGTTTAAAAGAAGTTGCCGTGATTTTCAAATCAACCGCATCACTGATCCAAAACCCTGCAGTCTTAGCGCCAGCCAAGCAAAAAATTCTTGATACCTTATTGCCACGCATTCAAGGGGTAATGAAAGCCAAAGAAAGCAAGTACATCATGCTGCATGCGCCTAAAGATAAGATCAATGAAGTGAGTGCTTTAATGCCAGGTAGTGAGACGCCGACTATTTTACCGCTTGCTGGTCGTGATGATTTAGTAGCCGTACACGTTGTTGCTACTGAGACTTTTTTCTGGGAAACCATGGAAAGCCTAAAGGCATTAGGTTGTAACTCTATCCTGGTAATGCCGATTGAAAAGATGATGGGCTAAATTAACCTTACCTCATTGCTAGTAGATGCAAGCTCAGCATCGGCAGTACTCACTGACTAACGTCAGCTGCGTGCTCCCTCTTTGCACTTGCACCAACTAGCTTCGAGCTAAAGTAAATTATATTTTTTACTTATAAAGAAACACATCCTCGAAGTATTAGGAACAAGTAATTATGATTAATCAACTAATCAAGTGGCAAGAGCTGTCAGAGCAGCAAAAAACAGGTGCGCTAGCACGACCAGCAATAGTGGATAGTGCCTTATTATCCACCCAAGTTGCTAACATCTTGGCGCAAGTTAAAAATCAAGGTGATAAGGCACTATTTGCCTTAACAGAACAATTTGATGGTATCGCGCTTAGCACCTTATCAGTGGGTGCAGAGCAAATTGCGCAAGCCAAGTTAGCCCTATCGGCTAAACGTTTAAAAGCAATTAACACCGCTTATCAGCAAATCAGAGCCTTTCATAGCGCACAACAGCCAACAGATATAACGGTTGAAACGATCCCAGGCGTTAAGTGCACCTTAAAAACTGAAGCCATTGAAAGTGTTGGTTTATATATTCCTGCTGGCTCGGCGCCATTGCCCTCAACGGTATTGATGTTAGGCATACCGGCACAACTTACCGGTTGTCAACGTACGGTCTTGGTTTGTCCACCTGATAAAAATGGCCAACTGGCTAATGAAATATTAGTGGCGGCTGATCTTTGTGGTATCAGTGAAATATACACAGTAGGTGGTGCACAAGCGATTGCCGCCTTAGCTTACGGCACACAAACAATAGCCGCGGTAAATAAAGTTTTTGGCCCAGGAAATCGCTATGTTACCGAAGCTAAAACTCAGTTATCACAGCAAGTTCCCGGTTTTACTATTGATATGCCCGCCGGCCCTTCTGAAGTATTAGTTATTGCCGATGAGCAAGCAAACCCGGCATTTATTGCCGCAGATTTATTATCGCAAGCAGAGCACGGTGTTGATAGCCAAGTAATACTACTCAGTGATAGCGAGTCATTAATAGCACAGGTATCTGCACAACTAGAAAAACAAGTTACCGTATTGTCTCGACGTGACATTGCTGAGCAAGCGTTAACCCAGTCTAGGTTAATTTTAACCAAGGACTTAGCGCAAGCGGTGCAAGTGTCGAATCAATACGCGCCAGAGCACTTAATTATTCAAACTGAAGATGCACCAAGCTTGCTTAACAGTTTGCGTAATGCCGGTTCAATTTTTGTCGGCGCTTATACCCCTGAATCGGCGGGTGATTACGCCAGCGGCACTAACCACGTATTGCCAACGTATGGTTATTCAAAGGTTATCTCAAGTTTATCACTGGCTGACTTTTCTCGTCGCTATACCGTGCAAGAGATAACTAAATCAGGTTTGGCGAGTTTAGCTGAGTGTATTATTGAATTAACCGATGCCGAAGGGCTAGATGCCCATCAGCGCGCGGTGACCATTCGCTTAGAGGAAGGGGTTTAAGCATGGCTAAGTTAAGCATGAGTAAACACGCTTTAACGACCGCTGAGCAATTAGCACGCGAAGAATTAATTGCTATGGTGCCTTATCAATCGGCACGACGTCTATTTTCTAACGCTGATGCTCAAGAAGATAAAGTATGGCTAAACGCAAATGAAGCACCAGGCAAAGGTCAATATCAGTTATCCGCGATAAATATCAATCGCTACCCGGATTTTCAGCCCGATTGTTTAATTTCAGCCTATAGCGAATATTCAGGCTTAGCAAAAGATAAAATCCTAGCAACACGAGGTGCCGATGAAGGCATAGAGCTTATCATTCGCAGTTTTTGTAAAGCATACCAAGACACCATTTTAATATGTCCACCCACTTACGGCATGTACGCTATTAGTGCCAAGAATCACGGTGCTGCGGTTATTAAAGTAGCGCTAAACTCTGCTGATTTAACGCTAGATTTAGACGGTTTGCAGCAGCAAGTGGGTAAAGTGAAAGTGGTGTTTTTATGTTCACCGGGTAATCCAACGGGTAATTTACTACCAAAAGCACAAATACTCGCCGCTATTGAGTTGTTTAAAGGCAGTGCTATGGTGGTGATTGATGAAGCTTATATTGAGTTTTCACCTGAGTATTCATGCACCAAATTATTGCATGACTTTGATAATGTCATTGTGCTTAGAACTTTATCAAAAGCGTTTGCGCTTGCTGGTCTTCGTTGTGGTTTTACCTTAGCAAATAATGACGTCATTACCTTGCTAAGTAAGATTATTGCCCCCTACCCTATTGCGGCACCTGTAGCTGAAATCGCTAGCCAAGTCTTAACGAACGATTTAGCCATAATGCAAACTAGGGTAAAGCAAACCAAAGTATTACGTGAACAGTTAAGTAACTGGCTTACTGAGCAAAACTGGTGTTGCCATGTCTTTACCAGCGATGCAAATTTTGTCCTATTTCGTTGTACTAGCGCAGAGGATAAAGCCCGAGTATTTAATTTGTTACTTGAAAACAACATATTAATTCGCGATCAGTCTAAACAGCAGCAGCTTGAAAACTGTCTTCGCATTAGCATTGGCAGTGAGGACGAACTAGCACAGCTAAAGCAATTATTAACCGCCTTATAAGTAAAAATTAGCACTGTAACAAGGCTAATAAACGAACATAATGAAGAGTATTTTATGAGTAAGAACCAAGAAAAAATATTATTTATCGACCGTGACGGCACCTTGGTTGAAGAGCCTGCCATCGATAAACAACTTGATAGCTTAGAAAAACTAGTGTTTGAGCCGAATGTCATTGCTGAATTACTAAAACTGCAAGCCAAAGGCTTTAAGCTAGTGATGGTTTCCAACCAAGATGGCTTAGGCACCAGTAGTTTTCCACAAGCTGATTTTGATTTGCCTCATAATAAAATGATGGCGCTATTCAGTTCTCAAGGGGTGAATTTTCAAGACGTATTACTTTGCCCACACTTTGAGGAAGACAATTGTAGTTGTCGTAAACCAAAACTAGGCTTAGTGAGCGATTACTTACAGCAAGGCAGAGTTGATTTTACTAATTCTTATGTTATTGGTGATAGAGCAACCGATATGGGCCTTGCTGCGAATATGGGCATTGTCGGCATCAAATATGATCGAAAAACTTTCAATTGGTCACAAGTGAGCGAACAGGTTTTAGCCAAATTCTCACAAGCTCGTATAGCGAGTATTACCCGGACCACCAAAGAAACCGATATCAAGGTCACCGTTAATTTAGATAAAAAAGGCGACAATAATATAGCAACGGGCTTAGGCTTTTTTGATCACATGCTAGATCAAATAGCCACTCATGGCGGTTTTAGTTTGCAATGTAGCGTCAGTGGTGATTATCACATTGATGAGCACCACAGTGTTGAAGATACCGCCCTTGCACTTGGTCAGGCCTTAAGACAAGCTCTGGGCGACAAACGTGGCATTGGTCGTTTTGGTTTTGTCTTACCTATGGATGAATGTCGCGCCGAGTGTGCCATCGACCTTTCTGGTCGTCCATGGCTTGAATTTGATGCCGATTTCACCGCAGATAATGTCGGAAGCATGTCAACACAGATGGTTGGCCATTTTTTCCGCTCATTAGCAGATTCAATGTTAATAACTTTACATTTATCAACCAGTAAAGGGAATTGCCACCACCAGGTTGAGAGTCTATTTAAGGTGTTTGGCCGAGCGTTAGGTCAAGCCATTAAAGTAGACGGTGATGAGATGCCTAGCTCCAAAGGTATTTTATAATGACTAAGGAAGTATCCGCAGGAATGAATGTCATTGTTGATACTGGCTGTGCGAATTTAGCCTCAGTTAAGTTTGCCGTTGAGCGTTTAGGTTATCAAGTGACCATCACTGATAATATTGAGCTCATCCAACAAGCAGATAAAGTAATACTCCCAGGGGTTGGTAGTGCTAAGCATGCCATGGCTAATATCAACGCTAAAAACTTAGTGAGTGTCTTACAAAAACTGACTCAGCCGGTACTTGGTTTTTGTTTAGGTATGCAGTTAATGACTGAGTCATCAACCGAAGGTAATAAGTCCTCAACTGAAGGAAAAAGTGATGGCCTAGTGCCTTGCTTAAACTTAATTCCAACCAAGGTAGAGCCATTAAAAGCACAAGGGAATAGGTTACCACATATGGGCTGGAATACCCTCAGCCAAATATCAGACCACCCCGTGCTCAAAGGTATTTCCGAGGGTGATTACTTTTATTTTGTCCACAGTTTTGCCGCCCCTATAAGTGAGTACACCATTGCCAGCTGTGAATATGGTAGTAAGTTTTCAGCAGCTATTGCCAAAGACAACTTTATTGGTTGTCAATTTCACCCTGAGCGTTCCAGTGCTTTGGGCAGTAAGATCATTCAAAACTTTTTAGAACTAGGGCCACAGGAGCTTGTGAACTTATGATGATTCCCGCAATTGATTTGATTAATGGCCAAGTGGTGCGTTTATATCAAGGCGACTATAACCAAAAAACCAACTATGAATATACGGTGCAAGAGCGTCAACAGGCTTATGCAAAATCCGGCGCTACTGTCATGCACTTTGTTGATTTAGATGGCGCAAAAGACAGCACAAAACGTCAATTAGCAACATTAAAGACCGTAGTCAATCACCCCTCAATGATCATACAAGTAGGTGGTGGCGTACGTTGTGAAGATGATGTAAAACAGCTATTAGCACTAGGCGCAGATCGCGTTGTTATTGGCAGCTTAGCCATCAAACAACCAGAACTAGTTACTCAATGGCTTAAAACCTACGGCTGTGAAAAAATTGTCCTAGCACTTGATATAAAAATTGATGCCCAAGGCAATAAAACCCTGCCCACTCATGGCTGGATTGAAGATAGCGGGGTCAACTTAGAAGATTTACTTGCCCAATATCAAGATGCCGGTATTAAGCACGTATTATGTACTGACATTAGTAAAGACGGCACTTTAACGGGGACTAATGTTGATTTATATAGCGAAGTTTGTGCTAAGTATCCAGATATTCACTGGCAAGCGTCGGGCGGTATTGGCAGCTTAGACGATATTAAAGCGTTAATTCCAACCGGTGTTAGCGCTGTTATTTTAGGTCGTTCATTGCTTGAGGGTAAGTTTACCCTTGAAGAGGCGATTGCCTGTTGGCCTCCAGCTGAAGCTGTAGCGGAGAAAACCCCATGTTAGCCAGAAGAATTATTCCCTGCCTCGACGTTAAGGACGGAAAAGTAGTAAAAGGTATACAGTTTAGAAACCACGAAATCATCGGTGATATAGTGCCGTTAGCACAAAAATATGCCGAAGCAGGTGCTGATGAACTCGTTTTTTATGATATCACTGCCAGCTCTGATGGTCGCGTGGTTGATAAGAGCTGGGTAAGTCGTATTGCTGAGGTCATTGATATTCCTTTTTGTGTTGCTGGTGGGATAAAAAGCGCTGCCGATGCTAAAGAAATCTTGATGATGGGCGCTGACAAAATATCCATTAATTCCCCAGCATTGCGAGACCCTGAGCTAATTACTCGCTTAGCCGATATTTTTGGTCAGCAATGTATTGTTGTTGGCGTTGATAGCTTTTATAACAAAGAGGCTAATGCTGGCAAAGGGGAATATCAGGTTTACCAGTTTACTGGTGATGAAAAGCGTACTAAGCAAACCGGCTGGACCACATTTGACTGGATTGAAAAAGTAGTTAGCCTAGGTGCCGGCGAAATCGTCCTCAATTGCATGAACCAAGATGGTGTACGTCAAGGTTATGATATTGTGCAATTAAAACAAGCAAGAGCGGTATGTAATGTGCCTTTAATCGCCTCAGGTGGTGCGGGTACCATGGCGCACTTTAGTGATGTCTACCAACAAGCCGATGTTGATGGCGCACTCGCTGCTTCTGTTTTTCATAAGGGTGTTATTGCCATTAAAGAGTTAAAAAATTATTTAAAAACACAACGTATTGAGGTAAGACCATGTTAGTAAACAAAGACAATATTAATGACTTAGCATGGCAGAAAATGAATAACCTCATTCCTGCCATTATTCAGCATGCGGCAACGGGAGCCATACTAATGCAAGGTTATATGAACCAAGCATCCTTAGCTGCCACATTAGCCACAGGTAAAGCAACCTTCTATAGTCGTTCAAAACAAGCTTTGTGGGTTAAGGGCGAAACCTCAGGTAACTTTTTAAACGTTCAGCAAGTCTTAACTGATTGCGATAATGACAGTTTACTTATTGCTTGTTTGCCTATGGGGCCAAGTTGTCACTTAGGCACTGAGTCATGTTTTCCGGAGCAAAAATTAACCCAGCAAAACTTTCTCAGTGAACTTGAACAAGTGATTGCAAGCCGAAAAAATGATAAGCCAGAAGACAGTTATACCGCACACTTATTTTCTCGCGGCACCATCAAAATTGCGCAGAAAGTCGGTGAAGAAGGCGTTGAAGTTGCACTGGCTGCAGTAGCAGAAACGAAAGAAGACTTACTAGGTGAATGTGCAGACTTATTTTACCACACCCTAGTACTCCTAGCCGACCAAGATATCGACCTCAATGAGGTTATGGCGGTATTACAACAGCGTCATAACAAATAACTTCACCTGCCATTATTGAAGGTATTCATGCTATTTTGCTACATGCTTGCCTCCTTGTTATGTTAATAAGACAAGGATGCAAGTAGTTAACTTCAGCGAACTAGTTTATAAAAAGATGGCGTTCTTTTATGGTAATACTCTTTAATGAAATAGGCACTAGGTTATTCACTAAAGCACTACTTATCGCTACTCTCATAAGTCTCAGCTGAAATGTTCTCGGCCAGCAGCATAGTGTATTTATATTCGTGATGATGTCTACCTTGATTACCAGCACTTTGTTGCTGATAGAGATATCAGCTTAATAGATAATTTCTCAGGTAAAAACATCCGCCGTGACGTGGTTAACATGATTATTGCCCAGCAGACACTCAAACTTGGTGGTTTTAATCACAGTTTCAGTTACGCCCCAGGTAAAGTTAACTTTCGTAATACTTAAATGTTAGAAAATGGTCAGCTGCTTATAAGTTTTGATTCTTATTGGCAACAAGATGCGCTAGCTATTGCCAGTAAAGTTTATATCTCTGACGAAGTCATAAGAAATGGCGAGTACATCGCTGGTATCTATACTAGTCCCCAAAATACTAAGACCTTAGCGGTTAAGGTGTTAAGTGACCTTGGCGGTATCAACACCTAAATGGCGCACTGACTGGCAGACACTGCAGCAGCTTCACCTTAAAAAGCTTATTCAATAAGACTCTTGGTTATCCATGGCACGCATGGTAGATATTCAATGGATAGACTTTATTTTGATGCCCTTTAATTCAAGCCCAGAGCAAAGCTTTATTATGGCTAAAATTCACCTAGTACCCGTTAAAAACATTGGCCTGGTACTTAAAGACTCCCGCCATTTTGTCATCAGTAAGGCTCATTCTGAGGGGCAGGAAGCCTTTAAAGCGATGAATAAAGGCTTAAATACTTCGCCAGCGTGGCGCTATTGTTAAAGCCTATCAATAAGCTGGATTTTTTGTTGATAGCAATAAAATAAAAACTATTAATCTTTGAGTTATTATAGATTTTATTAGCTACATTTTATCCCTACATGTAGTAATATGCTGAGCAATAAAATGAGTAGACTAATTATTGACCTTATTTATTATAATAAGCTGCTAATTTGTCTAAAAGACCATAAGTAATACCTGCTAAGGAACAGCTATGTTTAAACGTAGAGCAATAAAGAAATACGGCAACCAACTGTTACCAAGACTACAAAAACGTTATGGTGAGCAGACTTTTTATAATGCTAGCCAAGTTCGAGCAACCGTATACCAATGCAACTTCAATCCTAGCTACCTACCACTGGGCTACTTACTCTTTCTTGAGCCTTGTGCACTAAATAAAATAGTCACTACTGAGTTCCCAGAATTGTGCATAAGAAAATATAAACAAGAAATTAAAGATTACCTGAATGATCGTAAGTATTATGGTTACTTAAAGCAGTTAACTATTTAACGGTTCATACTCAATATGACCATAAAAACCACCTGGCAAAGTAAAGCATTCTCCGAACTATCACTTAATCAATTATATGATGTACTGAAATTGCGCATTGATGTTTTTGTCGTTGAACAAACGTGTTATTACCCAGATCTAGACAGCGAAAAAAACCTGCTTGACCGACACCCTCAAACCCTACATCTTTTAGGTTATCAAGCAGAGCAACTGGTCGCTTACCTGCGAATTTTACCTAAAGGTCAAAGCTATACCAGCCATATCAGTATAGGTAGAGTAGTCATTGCCAATAAAGCTAGAGGTGGAGGCTTGGGCCATGAATTAATGAAAGAAGCATTATCACTTTGCCAGCAATATCACCCTAACGAAGAGATTAAAATCTCTGCTCAACAACATTTAAAGTCATACTACCAAAGACATGGTTTCGCTCAGGTATCGGCTATGTATTTAGAAGATGGCATACCACACATTGCTATGCTCAGAGAAAGTTAGCAATAAATTATATACCCTAGAAACAAAAAAACTCGCCAAGGCGAGTTTTTTAACTTAAATAGCTAGACAATTACTGGTTACTAAGAAAGTTGCTTTAATAATAATGCGTTAACTTCCTCAACAGCTTGTGTGCCATCAATAGTTAGGTAGGTACAATTACCCGCTTTAGCTTCCGCTTGATAAAAATCAACTAATGGCTTAGTTTGATCATGATAAATCGATAAGCGCTTACGTACAGTCGCTTCTTCATCATCAGGACGAATAGATAAATCATCACCGGTAACATCATCTTTGCCGGCAACTTTTGGCGGATTGAAAACAAGGTGATAAACACGTCCTGAGCCGGAATGAACACGACGACCAGCCATACGCTCAACAATCACTTCATCAGGCACATCAAATTCAAGTACATGGTCCACAGATATGCCACTTTCTTTCATAGCATCCGCTTGTGGAATAGTACGAGGGAAACCGTCAAGTAAAAATCCTGCTTTACAATCATCTTGAGCTACTCGCTCTTTGACTAAGCCGATGATCAAATCATCTGAAACTAATTGTCCTGCATCCATAACGACTTTAGCTTTATTGCCTAGTTCAGTGCCGGCTTTAATTGCAGTACGAAGCATATCGCCCGTTGAAATTTGTGGAATACCAAATTTAGCCATTAAAAATTGTGCTTGTGTGCCTTTACCAGCGCCTGGAGCACCTAATAAAACAATGCGCATATTATGTAACCTTAAATTGATGGTTGAAGTGTTAAAGTAAATATTACCTTTATTCAATACTATAAATTCTCATTGATCGAGCAAAGGTAATATTTCTTAGCTTTTCCATAAAGCCGGCAGACACTATACAAGCTAGCCTATTTGCAAACAAGTAGTGATAGCTCAGATTGATCAAAAAAGGAGGTGTTTCATGCATGAAACCCTCCTTTTTAAGACTAAAGTATTATCTAATAATTTAACTTAGCATTAAATAATTACTTAGTTAGGCTTAACATTAATTTATTCAAGCGAGAAACGAAGCTAGCAGGATCTTTTAAGCTACCACGTTCAGCTAACATAGCTTGGTCAAACAACACTTCAACCCACTGGCCGAATTTATCATCATCTTGTTCATCGGCAATATGTTTAATAAGATCATGCTCACCATTGATTTCAAAGATAGGTAATGTATCTGGCACGTCTTGACCAACCGAAGCCATTAACTTAGCCATTTGGCTAGTCATGTCATTATCATCAGCGACGATACAAGCAGGAGAGTCGGTAAGACGTTGAGAAAGTTTAACATCTTTAACTTTTCCTTCTAAGCAAACTTTAATGCGCTTAACGACAGAGTCATACTCTTTCTCAAGCTTCTCTTGTGCTTCTTTAGTTTCATCGTCATCCATGTCACCCAGATCTAAACCACCATGAGTAACAGACTGTAATTGCTTAGAATCAAACGCTGTTAAATGGCTTACTAACCATTCATCTATGCGATCAGACATTAACAATACTTCAATGCCTTTTTTACGGAATACTTCTAAATGCGGGCTACTTTTAGCCGCTTCGAAGCTATCGGCAACAACATAATAAATCTTATCTTGGCCTTCTTTCATACGTTCAATGTAAGTAGCAAGTGATACATTTTGCGCTGCTACATCTTCCTTGGTGGAAGCAAAGCGTAATAATCCAGCGACTTGTTCTTTATTGCTGTGGTCTTCAGAAGGACCTTCTTTTAATACCTGACCAAACTCATCCCAAAAGCCTTGATATTTATCCGCATCTTTTTTAGCTAACTTCTCCAGCATTTTTAATACGCGCTTAGTACAACCCTTACGAATAGCTTGAGTAATCTTGTTATCTTGTAATATTTCACGAGAAACGTTTAATGGTAAATCATTTGAATCTAATGAGCCTTTAACGAAACGTAAGTACGTTGGCATAAACTGCTCAGCATCATCCATAATATATACACGCTGAACAAACAGTTTAAGACCATGTTGTTTTTCACGGTTATACATATCAAATGGTGCTTTGCTAGGTATATAGAGTAGAGACGTGTATTCAGTCTTACCTTCAACTTTATTATGTTCCCATAAAAGTGGGTCACTAAAATCATGAGAGACGTGTTTATAAAACTCTTTATATTCTTCGTCGGTAATATCTGCCTTTTCGCGTGTCCATAAAGCAGTTGCTTTATTAACAGCTTCCCATAGTGCAGGTACGGCATCTATAGCATCAATAGCTAGCGTAGTTACCTTGCCTTCATCATCTTTCACTTCAGCAACGGCTTCAACCGCTGGTATTTCAGTGGTTAACATTTCTACTGATACTGAGATATGATCAGAGTATTTAGTAACAATTGACTTTAAGCGCCAATCATCGGCAAATTCTGACTCACCTTCTTTTAAGTGAAGAATGATATCGGTACCACGATTAGTTTTTTCAATCTTAGCGGTAGTAAACTCACCTTCACCGGCACTTATCCATTCGACACCTTCAGAGGCATCATCACCCGCTTTACGAGTACGAACAATTACTTTATCTGCAACAATAAAAGATGAGTAAAAACCAACACCAAATTGACCAATAAGTTGTGAGTCAGAGGCTTGATCACCTGATAATGTTGAGAAAAATTCAGCAGTGCCTGATTTTGCAATCGTACCTAGATGTTCGATTACTTCATCATGGTTCATACCAATACCATTATCAGAAATAGTGATGGTGTTATTTTCTTTATCACAGCTAACACGTACGCGTAAATCACCATCATTTTCATATAAAGCATTATCAGATAATGCTTTAAAACGCAGCTTATCCGCAGCATCGGCAGCATTTGACACTAACTCACGTAGGAATATCTCTTTATTAGAATAAAGTGAGTGGATCATTAAGTGAAGTATCTTGGCGTTATCTGACGCAAATTCATGTTTTACTGGCTTATTTTCTACTGTCATTTTATCGACCTTTTGTTAAATACCTATTTGGACGCCTACTTGGACGCCAAACCATTGCATGTACTAGGTACAGAGCGGGTTTGTTTAGTTGATACATATCTGAGGGCAACAACATTAAAATCAAGTAAATAAGTTAAAAATTTTTCTCTTAACGAACGCTGACAAACTATAACTGCATATTTTGTATATAAGGCAAGTAAGATGCCTACGTAGCTTGGGGATGATTAGAATTTAACGTTGAACAATCAGAAAGAAATTCAACGGCTATAAATAGAGTGCCGGAGTAGGTTTCCCTACTCCGGAAAAGTATACTCGTGCGATACGATTGACAGATCAGATCTAAACACCAAGTATGTTGTTATTAAGGAACCACCAAGGGAGTAAGTTACAATTAATAACAGCATAACAATACCTTATGATGTGTATAAAACATACAGCCAATTACTACTATAGTATTACCATTGGGCATAGATAAATCACTTCAATACATTGATATAATAATTCACAAATGCTACATAAATATTCACTTTAACTTTAAAGTAAATATCTATAACATACTTGCAAGTGATTGATGCCGGAGTAGAAACCCTACTCCGGGCTTATATACCTGTGAAGAACGATTGACAGATCAGCTCAAACCACAAAGTATGTTGCTACTAATTTGTAATGCAGGGAGTAATTTACAAAATAGTAACAACTTCATCTTACTGGGTATATTGTATAAAATATACCGTTAGTTTGTAATATAATATGACTAAAGTAAAAATAGGGATTACGCAATATTAAGCTGAATAATTATATTTTTAGCTACATTTTTTACTTTCAGTTTTAAATATTGACCGGGTACTGACTAGAAAATTTAATATCAACATAACGACACTTTACCCCAGAAATAACTTGGCAATGTCCTACATTATTCCAAGCATCCGGCCTTACACCCTTAGGGTAAGACTGAGTGCAGACAAAAATTCTCCAGACATTTTTACCACATAAAGAGCAGTCCACCCGCTTACTACCTCCAGCGCAACTGCGCTGACATACATGGATATAATAATGTTGCCGCGTTGCCATGGATGGCAAGGAGCAGGCTCAACTTCTGCAGCGCCGCGGCACTTCCGTAAGAGAATAGTGAATGGGATCAGGTGGGTCCAAAATATGTAGGCGGGAATTTATTCGCGCTTATTAGTAATTGTTTCAAATCTCCGACAGCAAAAAACCCGACTCTTTCGAATCGGGCTTTTCTTAATAGAAATCGAGAATGTCCTACTGACGTGAATGGATTCACAGGAGTGACCTCACATAAAATAAGAACACCCACACACTTACTAGCTTCGACACAACTACTTGACGTACATGGATGCCACTTATTAGGATAATGCAGGAGCATATTATCCTGAGCAATTATCCTGATGCAAAGGAGTGACCTCACATAAAGAGAAATACACCCACACGCTTACTACCTTCGGCGCAACTGCGTGACGTACATGGATGGCATCAGGTGGGTCCAAAATATGTAGGCGGGAATTTATTCGCGCTTATTAGTAATTGTTTCAAATCACAGACAGCAAAAAGCCCGACTCTTATGAATCGGGCTTTTCTTAATAGAAGTTTAGCAATGTCCTACTCTCACATGGGAACTCCCACACTACCATCGGCGCAACTGCGTTTCACTTCTGAGTTCGGAATGGGATCAGGTGGGGCCACAGCGCTATGGTCGCTAAACAAAAAAGGGTACAATCTAGAAATTTGATATAAA
>NZ_BDQM01000014.1 GCF_002207865.1 Colwellia marinimaniae | reverse complement strand
ACTTAAAATAGCTTCTTTTCTTTCTGTTGAATAACTAGACATTTATTGTTCGATTACCACTCCCCGATCTAAAAAAATTTAAATTTTAGGGGTGACAACTATTCTGACACGGGGGGTTATGCTGCCGTTCATGTATGTAATATTATTCTAATTTTTGTAGTAGGGGTTTCAGCCATTTTGGTAGTTTATAATCCTCTAATGGTTTAACACGGGAAAGCCTGAAATTACCATTGCTAATAAGTCGTTCTGGGTAACGTTCAAAGCGTTGCTCGAAATCTCCTTTAATCACATCTCTCAGAGGATATCTTAATGTCATTTCGCTTGCAAAAAGAGCACCTTTCAGCTTAGTGGTTAATTCACCGTTATTTTGCTGTAACCATTCAGGCTTAAAATTCATCTTTGCTTGGTAAGGTAGCCCTGGGGTATAAACCGTGAAAGTTGCGACTTGCCCAGGTTGATAATCCAATGTAACGAACTTTAATTGGTCTTCATTTGAAATCTCTAATATTCCAGACCAATAACCAAACCTCTTATTTTTATGTATTGAGGCTATCGCTGTTAATTTTTCAGTTTCTTGTGCAATAAATCGCTCTGGTATTGTTTTAGCTTTGACTGTTTTAAGTCCGTAACTTGTGCTGTATATTCCTTCTGATGCTAGCCTAACGGCTTCCGTCACTAAGTAATCTTGATCTACGAACTTTGTAAGAGTAATTTTTAAGGGTAGTTTCTCATCTGCCGTGTGAGTATAAATATGGCAGTTAAACTTATCGCATTCTATATCTTTATTTGTGAACGAGACACTTTTTTGAAACTGCATACCTGATGCAATATTGTATGAAGTTAGGCTGTGCTGGTTGTTGGACATAATTTTCAATACTTTAAATTCTGCCCCTGAGCGGCTAATCCCTTCCCAAGTCCCAATTGGCACCATTTCTTTAAAGTTTTGTGAGGGACTACTCTTTGTTGTGGTTTCTAATGTACTTTTTGGTTGATAATCATTGGTTGGTTGCGTGGAGCAACCAATGACATTCATCAAAACAACAATAATAATTAATACTTTCAATAGCCTTCCTTAGTTTGCTTTCCATTAAAGCTTGAGTTTAATACGTTGTGAATAGTTTATTCAATGTATATTTTACTTATTCAAACAACAACCTATATAGGTGGGCTTTAACTAATTAAACGATTGTTCATTGTCCCCTCTATGCATTCAATAAAACTAATTTTGCCAATTACCGCAATGGTGGCATTTTTGCCAGTCAGGTTATTCGATTAATTGGTAATATTTATAGGCAAACAATGCATATTTATATCTGTGGGGAACGTCCGGTTTCGTATCAAAGTGGTCATTAGGTGAGGTGATTTTAACCGATGTATTAGGTCGGCTTTGTGGTACTAACCGCCCTTAATATCTAATTTTAAAAATTAGTAAAGTGTCTACGAAAGTGGTGTAAGATCATTGCTCAAACATTTTAGCTAACTATCATTTTCAGCTTATGTAAGCGTTATATGCCAAGGAAAATTATGCACTCTCGAAAATCTCGTAGATTAAGAAAAAAACTTTATTTGGATGAATTTGCTGTAAAGGGGGTTGAATTAGATTGTAATTTAACTTGTAAAGATGAGTCCGAATTAGCAACAATAATGGATGATTTTTTTGTTTATGTTGACACCCTAAGCTTGTGTATTGGCGGTGGTGGTGATCTGACTTCCTTTGCAGGGTTTATTTCTTCTCATGAACGTTATGGTTCAGTCACTGAATCAGACATAACAAACATCTCTAATTGGTTGAAAGACCAAAATACCGTGTCAGAGTTTAATATTGGCGAACTTGTCGATGCTAACTATGGCGTATAATCGAATCAAGCGGGTGTAGAAAAGCTCTTTTAGAAGGAGCGAAAGTTTGTGCTGCTTGTGGATATTACACTCAAGAGTGGAAAATAATACTTTAAATTCTAACATCTAATAAGAGTAGTAGGGCAGTTAAAGAAGATTTTAATTTCTTATTTTATATATTACTTAAGCATATTGGTTGTTTAATCAACTACTTATCACTTATTTAAGTTTATTTAACGTGGTATAATTGACACTATATTTACCTGCAGCCCTTTGCTATCAATACTCTCAGCTTGGTTTGTTTAAATATACAATATGGCAGACACCCACTCAAAATAAACCTCTTTATATGTTATTAATAACATATAGGTTAATCATAGCCCTACCATTACTGATTTTTTTAAACCTAGGTGTCACTTTTATTATCAAGGCGAAAAAAGAAGATGACAAGGTAGGCGATGTTTATCGCTCATCCCTGATAGAGCCTAGGATTAAAATACACTAGCTATAATTTATTGTAGTATCAATGCTTTGTTTCTTGTTTAAGTTGGGTTTAAAGATTAAAATATAATAACAGAGGAGTGAATTTTATGACTAGTAAAAATATTGTAGTACCACGGATTTCAGCGACTAAAAGAAAAGATCCTTTAACTGATTTAACGAGTCTTAATCGTATTGCTAAATTAGCTACCAAGACTGCTAGAATTAGAGCGTTTAAAAATAGAGCGTATATAACTATAGCGCAACACGGCAAAATTTATAAAGTTTATTCCGATGGAAAAAAAGAAATAGTTAAGGATAAAAATGTAGTGTCAATTCCAAGAATTGAAGATGATCTGTGCCTAGCTTAAGGTTAATTGCTGGGCCGAATGGTTCAGGTAAAACAACGTTAACAGATGAACTTCGTCAGAGATTCGAAGTCCCTCTTGGTCAATATACTAATCCAGATGAAATAGAAAAATCTTTGGTTGATATAATTGAAGATAAATTATCACGTTCAAGAATAGCTCAAAAAATATCAAAAGATCAAAGAGAAAAATGGTTAATTGATGGTATTTCACATAGTTATGAATCGGTCATGAGTCATGAGAGTCATTTAGATTTCATACGAAAAGCGAATCAAAGGGGTTTTAAAACATATTTATATTATGTTTGTATAAATGATCCGGAAATTAATTGTGATCGAGTAGATGAGAGAGTTATATCTGGTGGTCACCCTGTTCCTAAAGAAAAGATATTATCAAGATATCAACGTAGTTTAGAGCAACTCTGCGAAATGGCATTACTTTGTCGAAGAGTTTATTTTTTTGATAATACGGATAAACTAACATCTTTTGCTGAAATAAATATTAATGGTTACTTAGATATTAAAGAAAAACTTTATTACGAACTCGAACCACATTGGTTTAGGGAGCATGTTTTAATGAAGTGGGATAAAAGTAAAGTAAGAATAATTCGTTAATATATACTCTTTAATAAGACTGAACTAGCATTTTTTAGTACCTTTTAATAGTTAATTAAGTTTATCTGTTTGTTTAATCAACTATTCACCCCTGTTTTAGCGGGAATAAACTACACCATAATTCTATACACCCCTTTAGTATCAACACTATCAAGCCACTTGTTTAAATATAAAACTGACGCTACGTGCATTCTGATAAACTTCTGCTGTCAATACTGGTTAAACAAGCAGCTCAAATTTAATATTTAAAAATCATGCTTTAACGAATGATTATCAACCTTATCGAATCGAAGAGTATTTTCTGTTATAAAACTGTATTCAGATCAATGCTTACAGACAAATCTACTTATGGCTGGGTTAGCGTTTAAATATATTTGCTATATCCGACATACCATTACCAATGTCAGCTTGTTCAGTATATCTCGCCGGCATGTCAGGACTTTTCCAATCACCGGCATCTTGAATTTTTTTCATTGAAACGCCATTTTCTGCCATGGTAACGGCAGCACCAACGCGCGGACTGTGGCAAGTAATTGGTAGGTCAATGCCAGCTTTCTTGGCAATACGCTTGAGTGACTTATAAATATTTACATAAGCAATTTTTTGCATGTGAGCAAGGCGAGTAACCGTTTCGTCAAAAGGCAACATAGTTGTACCCTTAGGCGATATCCCCCGAAATAGTATGCCTTTATTAATTCGAGTAGGATCATCTTTAACTTTTTCCCGTTTACTTTTCCTATCGATATTGGCTTCGGCGATATAAGCCGTTACATAGCTAATACTGGTATTGGATATATAACGTAAAGAGCCTTTACCCGATTGGTCAGTTTTAGACGTTGGTACCAAAAGTTTATTTTGTTTGTAATCTATATGTTTTAATTGTACTGGCGCCACTTCATCTGCGCGTAATAACCCATCAAACATTATATTAATCATGGCTAAATCACGGAAGTCTAATAAAGTTTTAGGGATAACATGAGTATTTATTTCTTCTAAATCTCTTAATCTTAATGCAGGTGCTTGATTCGCTCGCGCGTAAATATCATGCGCTTTCATTTGTAATTTAATAAAATCACGCAAGTACTCTGAATTCTTTAACGGGTTAGGAAATTTTGCAATGGCCATAAACTTAGATAGGGTCGCCATACGATGACGGATAGTATTGTGAGCTAATTGAGATTCACACATTGCCAGAACATAAGCTTTAATACTTGTTTCTGTTAAATCCATATCGGGCGTTAAACCTGGCATATCATTGGCAAAACAAAAATCATAATATTGTTTTAAATCACTTTTATATGAGCGCTGGGTATTAGCCGGCAATAAATTAAATATATCAGTAAAATATTTGTTGGCGGCTTCTTGGTGTTTTGAAGGTACCACAACATTAAGATCAGCTAATGATAACTCAGTCAGTTTCATTATCCATACCTAGTATAGCAAGATGATTATCTTCATAAAAACTCAATACTTCATCAAGGCCTTCATCTAACTTGTTAAAGCCGTTGGATTTAATAATGAGATGTAATCTTTTTTTTAAGGTGCGCGATAGCTGTATGGTAGTGATGTCATTTTTAGTGCGTGATTTTTTCTTTTGGGCGCGTCTTGCTACTGTCATCTACGTAATTCTGTCATGGTTATTATACTGGGAAATTCTAATATATAAATTGTCCTATAGGACTTAATCAACGGTATACTGTATAAGTGTACAGTATACCGTTACTTTAGTCTACTTAATATCGTTTTAGCTTATTGAATAAGATAACTATAATTATCATACGCAATAGCGGTAAATAGATGATAAAAAAGACAATTACAGTTAATTAACGGATAGTTCGCCTTCATTTTATATAGCTACATCCATTTAGTTTGTTTTTTAGCCAATGGTGTTTTACTTAACTATCATTTACCGTGGTTGTTTGATGGTGACTAAAGCATATAACGATAAAATCGGGGAGAGTGAAGACTGTTTTTTGTACAAAAATAGCAGAGTAAATGGCTGAATAGAGTTTTTTAAGCAAAAACAGGCTAATACTTTAGCTGCCACCATTGCCAAAATGAGGATCTGATCAAGTCAGTTTTTTATTCTCACTGGTAAATGAACAAGGGCTTACAAAGCGGGTAATAACTATGAGGTAATGTTTTCAAAGACAAGAATTAATGCTTATTAAATCACCATTAATTGACTAATAAGTTACAAAACTTAAAAATATAGCTGAGAAGGATATTTAAGAAGATCAGTAGGGCACTTTAAACAAATTTATAAATGCCCATTTCCTAAATTTGTACGATATTTATATTATTTGTCTATTTTATCAACTGTTTAGTACGCATTTGAGTTAAGTTAAAATAGCTTAAAATTGACTGTATACCCTACATCCCTTTACTATAAGGCCTTACGGTGGCTTTGTTTAAATATCAAACTCACCGTACGTGCATGCTGATAAACATCGGCTGTCATCACTGGTAAATAATCACCTAGCGCGCTATTTTAACTGGTAATATTCGATATGTTTAGAAAGCTATAGGGTAGAGCGGTTAATCGACCTTTCTACGCTTACCACTTTCAGCACGTTTCTTATTTTCACTTTGTACATAGACAGTATCGGTGGTTGCCATGCTGGCATGACCAAGATCTTCTGAAATATCTTTAAGAGGGCGGCCACGTTCAATTTCCATACTGGCACCGGTATGCCTTAACCAATGGGCAGAAGCTTCTTTTAATTTCATCGCCCTGGTTTCACCTTCTACTCTGCGCATATTTTCATAGGCGAGATCAAAAACACTCTGTACTAAACGTCGTAAATGCCTGGAGGTCATACCGCCTTGACCACGTATTTTTTCCACAAGAACCGTATTTTCGTTTCTTATTGGTAAACCTAATAAACCACGGTAAGCGCGATAACGTTCTAAAAAATGCAAATAATCTACGGGCACGGTAATATCACGTATTTTTCGACTTTTACCAAATATTTTCAACCACCAGTTTTCATCTTCATCTTGCCAAAAATGGCCCATGGTGGGTGACCAATTGGGCCGTTCAGATAACTCTGAAATCCTTAAAAAGAGGGTTTTCAATGATGCAATTACGAATAAGTTACGTTCAAAGATGGGGTCTTCATCAGCCATTTCAACAGCAGTATCTAAAACGTATTGCCATTGGCTAGCGGTTAAACGTTTAATTTCTTTAACTTGTGAGTCAATGATAAAGTGGCGGCAATCTTTTTTAGCAATTGCTGCCGGATTACCAATACAGAAATCTTCAGCCATTAGGTAATTATAAAAAACGATAAGTGCGGTAAACATCGATGAAAGTGTTTGTTGTGATGGTCGGTATTTTTTCTTATCAATGACATATTGAGATTTTTGACTTTTAGGTGCTTGCATCTTAAATGGAAACCAAAGTTCATTAGCCGTTGAATAACCATTGGATAGTTTGAAACGTTCTTGATTTGATGTGCCAATCCAAGTAACTGGTGGCTGCCAACAAAAGTCAGCATATTCAAGCAAGTCAGTTTTACGTAATTGGTCAATTGGTTTTTTCTTTTCAATAAACGACCATAAAATAAAACGTTCTACGTCATTTCTAAATCTGTCATAGGTATGGTTAGATTTATTTCTACCGATATAAGTAAGGAATATTTTACCCCAGTTAAATTGCTCAAGCCACCAAGGCTCATTTGCAGAAAATATTTTATCTAGCTGTGGATAATCTTCAAGATCGAAATCACACAAATCAAGGTATGGTGGATATAAAGGTACCGGTTTAGAAAAGGTGCTGGTCGAGGTTTTAGTTAATGACATTTATTTGAATACCAAAATTTTAATTCTAACGAGGGAAACATAGGTTAAAGCCAGTTTAAACCACTATACCCACTATGTCCAATACTGAAGAGTATCGGACATAGTGGGTATCTATATCTGTGCTCTGCTGCTATTTACTTTATTACATGCTTTGTTCTAGCCTTGGTATTCTAGGCTTACTACTGAATTGCTCCAGCTATGACTTTAGTTATGTTTGTTAATATAGTTACTAATTTTATTACTGTTCGTTTTAGATATCTTCATTATTGTTTACTGTTTTCACTTTCAACAATATGTTTTACATCTCTCACTTTACAACTAATACTTTCAACCAGCACTTTTAATATAAAATTATAAATCAACTTATGTCTGACACTCTGTTTTTATCAGCTATTGAAAATGTTAAGTCATGACCATTGCCATTTTAATAACCGTGCAGATGGCTGAAATTATTTTTAGTTAAGGTAGCCTAACTGATTTTAGCTAGCTTCAGCTTTGTTTATTTTACTGAATGTTATTTGTCATTTATTTTTAATAAAGCTAACTCAAGTTTATGTTTGAGCATGTGCTCTTGCTTAAGCGTCTTTTTATGATGCTGTAGTATGTCAAAGCTATATTGCCATGGCTGTTTTTCTTCATTAGTCTTTTCTTGCTTTAGTAAAAAATCAATGGCAGATTTTTGTTTATACCATTCTTGTTCACTACCTAGTAATGCCATAGCAACTTCATGGGTATTTTTAAGGGTTAACCAAAAATCAGCCTGGCTAGTGAGCGCAATTTCGATGCCTTTAGGATCGAGATCACTAAAACAGATTAGTGGAATTTTCCCCTTAAAGCGTCGAAAAAATTGATAACTGGTATTGGTAGTTTGTTGCGGCTTAACATCTCCACGATAAAGCCAAAGTGCTTTAGTTAAATCAATCGGTAAATCAATCGGCAAATCAATTTCATCACATAGTGCTGTTAAATTTATCAGCTTGAGATTCGCCATCACGGCAAGGTTCTCAACTAAAACAATGACACTATGTTCAACCGATTGAATTTCATCTGCCTTTATATAGTTACCTAATGAAGTAAACGGCGATGATTTATAAATTGTTTTATTAATTTTCAGCTCAGATAAGCTATTAATCAAGATGAAATCTTTGCTAACCGCATAGCTGTTTTCTTTTTCACTTCGATTAACACCCGCATTAGTTACTCTGCTGGTTTTATTAGGATATGAATCATTTCTAATCTCAACACCAAGCGTTCTTTGTATTTCTTTGCTTAGTGCCAAAATATCAGTCAGGTTAAACGTTAAGTGTTTTTTACTCAAATCAAATTGGCCAAAATGATAATCTTTATGCAACCTTATTGCTAAGGCGCTATTTTTTATCTGACCGCCCTGCCTATTTTTTTGCAGTTTATCTTGAGTGAAATTATAAAGTTGTTTGTTCATAATACTGTTTTATATATTATACCTATGACTTTATGTTTAGTTAGGCACTAGCTTTGATTTCAGGTTTAAGTTCGATAACGACATCACTATAACTATAGTTATGGGTAGTGCCGGTAACTACAATACCTTTCATTTTGATATTAAGGGCATTTTGCTGTGCGTTGGTTAATTTGCAGTAGCAACTAAACACTAATTCTATCCATTCTTTTGGCGCGATAACGTGTGATTTTTCCAGCCAAATATTTTGGAATTCTTGATAAAAACCTAAAGCGGAAACCGCACAGTTATTGATGATCACCCGTTCAAACAACAGTTCTGTTTGATCTTCAAAAAAATCTTCTTCGGCGGCAATTTTTTCAATTGGCTCGAAACTGACCTCGCTGGTTGTTCTTACTTTAATGGGGCTAACGACGGCTTGTTTACGTAATGACTGTACCAACTCAAGTAAGGCTTGTTCAATGTCGGTTTGCTTGGTATCGACATAGCTGCGCAGTGGCATTGGTGGCGAATATTTCAGCTGTTCAGGTAAATTTGGTAGCTCAAATAACTGCTCATCAAGGTCAAATTCAGGATGTTTCCGTAAAAAACGCGCCATATTTCGTAATTGGCTGGCCTGTTTTTCATCTCGACGTAAGCGAAACAAACTAATACGCATGTTATCAATAATCAAACGTAGTTTGGGCAAAATTTGGTTATACCAGTAAACAAAGTTAGAAATTTTACGGGCAAACTCATTAGGACAGAGCCAATCTAGCCACTCGTAACAATCTTGCGGATCAATTTGCTGCAACTCATTCAGTAGCTTTTGCGCATGGGATAAGTAACGTTCATTTTGGCGTATCTTGTTAGACAAGCTACTAACAAAACCAAATTGACTAACAATAGCAAAGTGCATATTCTCTAAGTTGTTGTTTAAACTGTCTTTAGTTTCATAAAGTAAATCATCGAGTTGATCTAAATAATACTCGGCATCTTCTTGCTCTTTGGCTATGGTCGCCAGTTGATAATCTTTTACTACTTCTTCAATCGCTTCAATGACTTTACCCATGTCGGTAAGTTGTCGATAGCTGGTTTGCTTACGCATTAATCGGTTTAACATGCGTTTTAGATCGGTAGTTACTCGATACTCACCTGGAGAATCATCAGGTCTGATCAAACCAGATTTATGCAACAAATTCAAGGTATTGACATCTTGTTCATCACTCGCTATCGAGCCATAAACATAGGCATTGGCGAGTAAGTCATTGTAGGCACCAATTTGTCTTAGTAACGTTGCGACTTGCGAAGAATCAAAACCAGCCATTAGAAAAGCAGCTCGTCTTGTTGGCTTTTTTCTTGCTCGGGTAAAGTGACCAGCTCGGCATCATTCAAAAACTCTATCAGTAAGTAAATTAGGTCAAAACGCGCCGTAGCATAATATCTACTGCTACCGGCATTTTTACGGACAAAATAATGCATTTCTTCCAGCTTTTGAAATACCATCACCAGTTGCTCACGCGTTTCAGTTTTATTTGTTTTGAAAGGCTTGATGGTGGTTAAGCGCCGTAATTGCTCACTCAAGGTTTGATCATGTTCAAAGGGTTCGAATAATTCATTGATATTCAACACCGATTTAGCGCGTATAGGTAAATCTGCTTGTGTTGCCGTTAGCAGTAAATCTAAAAACTCTACCAGTGGTCTAAAAGTGCTACGCATATCACTAAATAAAACACTGAGCTCAGCATGGTTACTGTCATCAACCTGATTAAAGGTACAGTAATAGGCATCGGCGCTTTCAAGGTAGGTCAATTTTCTATCTAAATTGGCTAAAAAATCATTCACTTTATCGCTATGACTTTCTGCTTTTAAATACAAATATTCGGCTTCATAAGCCGTTTGACAAATAACAGTGCCACAAAGCAGCTTTTGAATACTTTCTTTAAACATTATTTACCACCTCGGCTTTCTTTTTCTCTGTACTGGCCTCTGCTGTGACTTCAGTACTTTCGTCAGCTGTTATTGCTGTATTATCCTCAGCTATTACCTTGGTACTTTCATCAGTAATATCCGGTACTTTATTACGTTGTGCCAGTAATTCATCCAATCGAGATTGCGGGATTTCGGCATGATAAATCTTATTATCTTTTAATTTATAATGGCGGTTATACAAGGATAAAATATGACGGTCAGTTGAGGGTGATGCTGATAACATACTGATATTATTGTCGTTAAACATTTGTAATAACAGATCGATATTTTCTGCAGCCAGTTCACCTAGTTCATCAACCGGTAAAATTATTTGGCTGGCATGTTTACTATCACCACGTAACATGCCTAAAAGACCGGCAAATAATGACAACATGGCTAAATAAGATAAACCGGTTGAACTGACTTTTTTCAGCTGCTTGGCATTACGGGCGTATTTTATTTGGCCTTTTTCTACAATGGTAAATTCTAAATCAAACAAATTATTGTGTACTAAGACAAAGCCTTCACTGGGCAAATAATTAGCCAATTTTTGCATAGCGAAAACCAAATCATCGGGTACCTCACCAATACCATCACGTAATTGATCTTTATGTAGTTCAAACACTTCGGCAAAACTTTTCAAAGGTCCCCAGTACTCTAGCTCTTCTTGCTTCATTACCGTAGTCACATTGATGTCGGCTAAGGCTTCAAAGTGTGCCAAAGCGGTAACCTTAGCGGATAAAAGTTTACCTATGCGCTTTATATTCCGACCAAAATTTTCGATGTGCTGATAAAATTCGTTGATCATGGTGGCGTTAACGGTAACCAGTTGATACGTACTTTGCTGCTTTTGCTCGGCACTATTTAATAACGCGCTAATGGGCTCACGATATTTAAACAGTGCTTGAGCGCCAGAGTAGTTATCGTTTTCAACTAATAGATTTTGCCAATTATCATAAAGCTCACTGCCAGAGTGATCTTTTCTAAAACGCTCACTAAAGGTATTCAGCTGACTAGCCAAGCGTTTCTCAATGGTTTTAAATTGTTGGTAAAAGTCATGACAAAAGCTAACGGTTAAATCGGCTTGGTTGGCCGGCTCTTGCTCAGCAAGTTTACTGTCAATGGCAGACATTTCACACAAACGCTTATTATCATTCAGTTGTATTAATAAATCATCGGTGGCCTGTTTTTCTAGATTGGTTTTTTTAATTAGCTGTCTTAATTCACTAATTTTAGTTGTCAGTTCAATGCTAATATCTTCATGATTTGACTCTAGATTACGCTTGGTGATTTTTCTGTTCTGGTTTTCTTCAACCAAAGCATCACGGTGACAATAACGTTCATTAAGAAAACTTTGATAGTCACGCGCCTTTTGGGCGAACAGCGAACATTGCTGTAAGTCTTGCTCTAGCGTCACGCGCTTAGCAATACGTTTGTCTACTTCCCCTTCGGGGTCAAGGTGTTTAATATCACTGGCTTGTTGTTTTTTAAGCTCGGTAGAGCGCTGCTTGGCATTAGTTTTTAAGGTGATAAGTTGCTCGGCTAACAGTGTTAACTGATTGTCTCTATCACTTTCAACCACCATGCATTTTTCTAATTTATCATTGGTTAAATCATGCAACTGCTCGGTTTTATCTTCTTCAAAGCTGTGTTGCTTTTTATCCAGCATTTTTATTTGCTGATTGAAACTTTGTAATTGTGTCTCGATGCTTTGACGGTGTGCCTTAATGGCCAACTGTTTTTTAATCACTAGGCTTTCTTGCTGCGTTTGCAATTGTCCTAAGGTTAATTTTTGTTGGTTTAAGTTCTGTGTCTGTTCCGTCACATTGACTTTAAGCTGATTAAGCGCTTTGACTAAGCCTTTTAAATGCTCATCAAGCTGGCTAATTTTATCAGTTTGGTTTTGTAACTTAGTTTCGATAACTTGACGTTTTTCACGCAGTTGCGCTTCATCTAAAAATAATGAATCGTCACAAGGCAGTTGTTGTAAATCTATGGATAAGCCATAAAGACTGGCTGTGGCACTATCGCTTGCTAGCCACTGTGGATTTAAATCAGACCGTGATAATTGCTCGCTAGTAAGTAAGCGGCCAATATCATTTTGCCAATTACCCGCTTGTGGCTCGTTAATAAGGTAATGATGTAAAGAGCCTGCTTGTGGCAGCAGTTGTAATTCTACTTGCTGATAATCTTGACGTAACTGTTCCAGATAGCGATTAGCGTCACTACGTTGCGCTAATTGTTGGTCTTGTTGTTTCTCTAATTGATATTGCTGCTTTTGCAACTCTGACTCTTGCTGCAGTAGTTGATTATAACTTTGCTGAGCGAGAGTTAACGCTTGCATGTTATCGTCAATATCGCGAGTTAATTGCTGCGGTATTATTGGCTGGGTTAACTGTTGGTTAGCATGGTCTAATTGATGTTGGATTTGTTGCCGATCTTTTTGCAGCTTAAGCTCTTCTTTATGTAGTTGAGCATTAAGAGCGTACTCTTGTTGATGAAAAACATCATTTATATGGGTTAACTGCTCATTGGTCGTGGCAGTAATAAGCGCCGATTTTTCGTTATTACTACTGACTGCTTTAAGTTTTTCAACTTCAATTTTTTGAATCAGCTTATCAAATTTTTGCCCTATTTTAGTGATATTGCCTTCAAAGGCATCAATAACGGCAATCACTTCATTTAATTCTTGCTGAATGTGTGGCGCTTGCTCGGCCTTAATTTGATAACTACTGGCATCATCATCTTCATAGTTAAGTTTGTCTGCATCAAGTAAGTCTATTTTACTTAAATCGGCATCAATCTTAGCGTTTAAATCAAATAAGGCTTTTTGATAGTGCTCTGTGGCATTGGCTAACTCGGTATCGAGTGTATTGCGTGTTACGATACTGGTTTTTTTAAGCTCGTCTCTATCTTGCTGCTTTATTTCAAGGCGCTGTTGATGCGCGATCACTTCAGCATGTAGATGTTGTAACTTATTTAATAAACTGGCAAAGGCACTAAAATCGTTTTGCCAAACAGAGATTTTATCAGCAACTTTTTTAATGGCGCGACTGGCCTGAATATCAGCCAACCAGCCAGTAATATCGGCTTTATTTAAACTTAGCTGCTCTTTTTCTTCGTTGGTATCACGGGCAAGATGATCACTGGCAATAGCCACTAACATACGTTTAACCGCTTCAAAATCTAGATTTTTTTCTATGGTGCCGTTAATCACTTTATCAATATGTGGGCAGGGTTGTTCACTAAAAGAAAAGCGATTTTGCAGTAGTCTTATTTCTTTGTGTTGACGACCGCTGCGCAAATTTTGAATCACTTGACGGTATTTATCTATGCCGAGGAATTTTGAACTTTCTGCATTGATACTACGGTAGTTTTTTTCTATTTCACTGATGGTAAAAGGCTTGGCTTTGCTGCCTTGGTTATTGGCGATAAAGTGTTGTGCGTCGTAAGGGGCATCAATAAATTTAAATTGCACACCTCTACCATCACTGGTCGCTAACACCTGGCATATTTGTCCATAGGGTCGGCAGTATTCGTACACTAAAATGCTGGATTCACGAGGTAAGTAAAAATCGGCAAAGTTTTTCGCCTGATCTACCTTGCTAACAATATCACTGGGTCGCATGCCATAAAAAAGTGGCAACAGTCGCATTAATGACGTTTTGCCTGCGCCGTTGGTGCCTTCAAGTTGTGTGTGACCCGTTAAATCAAGTTCGTTGACTTGACCCTGCCAAAAACTATCGATAATAATAATGCGGAGCAGCGAATAGCCGTGTTCTGCCATAGTGTGACCTTAAGGGAAAATTAATGAAGAGGTTGTAATTTCAATACTAGCGCTGGGTCAATTTTCACACCGAACCAGTTAATGCGCCAGTCTAAATGGGGGCCGGTTGCTCTGCCGCTTTTACCTACTGCGGCGACTACCTGCCCTTGTTTAACTTTATCACCTTGTTTTACATAAGAATGACTTAAATGTAAAAAGGTAGAGCTGACGCCTTGACCATGATCAATAATCATGGTGCCACCAGAGTAAAACATATCAGGTACCCAAAGTAATACCGTACCCGAAGCTGGAGCTTTGACCGGATCGCCGGTTTTACCGGCGTAATCTAAACCAAAATGTGGATTTTTAGGCACGCCGTTATAAACACGTTGGCTGCCATAAACACCGGTAATGCGGCCTTTTATTGGCGCAATAAAGCCTTGAGCAAAATAATTAAGTGTACTGGCAACTTTTCGGGCAGCTTTTACCTGTTTGCTATCTTGTTGCGCTCGGGCAACCGACTTAGGATTTGGCTGCATGATGCTTTTCTTAATGCCTTCAATACGCTGAATATTATAACTGCGTATTGAAGGAGTTAGGGTTTTTGTTGCCCGATCACCATTAATTGAGGTAATGACTAATTGATAACTTTTCTTGTCATCACGGGAAAAACCAAAGGTGTAATCCCCCTGACTAGAAACTGTGATTACCTTGCCATTTAAGCTGACGGTATTGTCCGGCTGTGTTTTACCGACAATTAAACCACCTTGCTTAATTTCACCGCTTAACACTATCTTTGGGCTGGTGATATTAACCGCGCTAACAGAAAAGCTAGCGGCAAGTGCAAAAGCAACGAAGCTTTTGCTTAAGGTATTAGGTAATGTTTTAGCTAAGTCATGAGTTAAAGGGCTAACCATGAACAATTGCCCCTTTAGCGACACCTTCATAAGCAACAACTTGCACTGTCTTATTGGCGAGCTCTGCATGTTCAGCTTTTATTTGTCTTAAAATAAAATCGGCTAATAACTCTACCGTAGAATCACAATCAACCACATCAAGTACCTTGCTATCAACGGCGATATCAAATCGACCTTGTGGTGCATGGTAACTAAAATATTGATGATCGGGTGTTAAATTGTTCATTGCGTGAGCAGATAACTCGATATCATCGCGTGAAATTCTATCGGCTTCACTGGCAATATAGATGTCTTGCCAACGCTGACACCAAGCGGCTTCTAACTTAGCATCTCTTTTATCATCAACATAAACTTTAATTTTTGAGCGGTGACCATGGGCAATACGCTGACAATTGCCATCGTGTAACTTCAAACCATGAGTGTAATGATAATAATCGCTCGAAATAACTTCCGGGCGCAATACTAAGGACAAACCTTGCACATTATCGGGCAAGTGCGCCAAAATAATAGCCGTTAAATGTGTCGTCACCGCGGCTACTGTAATGCTTAAACAGTCTATAGTCGCAAAAGCACAGGCAGGAGATTGTAAGTAGTAATTTGCTACATCGCTATTAAAGTCAATGGTTTGATGACCTTGGTTATGTGGTGAGTCTGCCAAGGTTATTGCTTGCTCTTGCGCAGGTAATAACAGTTTATGGTCAACGGCATCATCAATAATGGCCTTGATTTGCTTTTTCACAATAGCAAAATCCAATACCATACTTTGCTCGTTTAACGAGCCATCGAGTAATACGTCAACAATCCAGCTCTCACCGACAATACCGCGCTGTTTACACAGGTATGAAAAATCAATAACGGTAAGATTATCTACAAATAATTGCATTTTTTTCCTTAATTTACTTAGGGCTCTCTACTTTTTATTCGGGCTTAACTCGTTCAGCCAGCGTTATCTACTTTAAACATCGTTAGATAAAGCTGCGTTTAGCTTAAGTTAGTCTGCTACTGTCCACAAAATTTCTTCATTGGCACGCACTGGTACCACAACATCGCCGCCAAAAGTCATGGTTGCTGGTACTTGCCAGGCCTTTTTAACTAGGGTGATGGTGTCGGTATTTACTGGTAATTGGTAAAAATTGGCGCCGTTAATACTGGCAAAGGCTTCTAATTTATCTAAAGCATTTTCTTGTTCAAACACTTCCGCATACAGCTCTATGGCAGCAAAAGAGGAATACACACCAGCACAACCACATGCTGACTCTTTAGCATGTTGTGCATGTGGTGCTGAATCGGTGCCTAAGAAGAACTTTGTACTGCCACTTGTTGCGGCAGCCCTTAACGCTTGTTGATGAGTATTGCGTTTTAAAATAGGTAAACAGTAATAATGTGGTTTGATACCACCCACTAACATGTCGTTACGGTTATAGAGTAAATGATGCGCAGTAATAGTAGCGGCAACATTATCACCAGCTGCACTAACAAAATCTACGGCATTTTTAGTGGTGATATGTTCTAACACTATTTTAAGGTTAGGATAGTTAGCTACCAAGGGCTGTAAAATGGTATCAATGAATACTTGCTCTCTATCGAAAATATCGATATCAGCGGTTGTTACTTCACCGTGTACTAATAGTGGCATATCAACTGCTTGCATGGCGGCAAAAACGTCCGTTAAATTGGCAACATCCGTTACACCCGATGAAGAATTGGTTGTTGCGCCAGCAGGATATAATTTTGCCGCATACACCACACCAGATTCTTTCGCATCAATAATATCTTGAGCCGTGGTTTTATCGGTTAAATATAAAGTCATTAGTGGTTTAAAGTGGCTATTTTTCACCTCTGCCAAAATGCGTTTGTGATAACTTTTTGCTAACGCTGCCGTGGTTATTGGTGGTACTAAATTTGGCATGACTATGGCGCGGCCAATATAACGACTAATGTCGGCAACGGTATTTTTTAAGACTTCGCCGTCACGTAAATGTACGTGCCAATCATCAGGGCGAGCGATGGTTAAGGTGTTATTTGAGTGATTAGTTGCGCTATTGCGTTCATTTGTCATGTTCATTTCCAATTTCTTGATGATTACAGTCAATTTATTACATGTAGTTGTAACTGGCTGATTTTAAATACTTACTTTGGTAAAAATACCCTCTTATAAATGGTAACGCGGTACCTTTGTGGTTATGCGTTACCGATATTCTGGCGGTATTGTTACTCTTCTGGGACTTTTTCAGCCTCAACTTTTTCACTATCCAGAAGTGCCATTAATTGTTCTTTTAAATTCGGTGGCACTTTATATATGGTTATTGAATCATTATGTGGATTATAAATCACGTCTTCGCCAAAATGACTACGTTCAAAACTCAAGCTTATACCATTACCATAGCCTGAATATTTAGTGATTTTATTAACCACTGCTTGCTCGTGTGGAAACGATTCTTCCATAGCATACGATTGTGTTTGGCAGAACTGATAAAAGTCTTGTTCTGCACCGGCACTTTCAATTACTTTACCAATCTCTTGCAGTGACACATCTTGAGAACTCGCTTTTTGCTCTTTACAGTAGCTCAGTAAATCTTTACGTGTTTTTTGCTTTTCACTTGGGTCTAGTTGATTAACGGCAACATAATCTTCAACCGCTTGTACCAGTGTTTGCGTTTGTTCTTTGGCGTTTAAGCCTTCTTCACAACCTAGAAAGTCTAAAAAGAAGTCTGATACTTTACGGCCCGCTCTACCCTTAATAAAAGAAATATAGCGATTGCCCTGGGCATTGTCTTTATAATCGAATAAATCAATACGCGCTGCTAGTTGTATTTTATTGATATCTAGATGCTGCGCGGCTGAAATATTCAATTCACCATCAACGCTGTAATGCTCTGACACCGGTATAACTGCTATTAATAAGTAACGTCCACCCATGTATTCATAATGACAGATAACAAAATAGCCAGTCTCGTCTATGTCATATTTTTCAATTTCATTTTTTAATACATTGGCCGCTTGGGTACTAAAGTCATAGAAACTTTGCTGTTCCGTTAAATAGCTTGCCATCAAATCAACAAAGCGCGCGGCATCCCCTTCACTGGGCATGTCGGAAAAACTGCCATACGCTTTATTACCTTTGGCATTATAAATGGTGTGTAGACCATCTACAAAGTTAGTTGTTTTGGCACTTTCTTGGGTGAAATCAATATTTTCCGGACCAAGGCGTAAGACAACTTCACCGGTGTCTTCTTTTTTAGACAAGTAATGTAGTGCTATGTTTGTAATTATTAAGCTCATATGATTTTAGGTTCAGTTACTAATGTAAGTTAATGTTGGTGTTTTATATCTGCTATATATTAAATTGTGCAGGCATTTGATAAACTAGAGAAATTAAATTTATCATTAACGAAAACACTTATTATGCCTATTGTATCTAAATATTCGAACGAACGTGTAGAAAAAATTATCCAAGATTTACTTGATGTACTTATAAAAGAAGAAACAACCCCTGATTTAGCCTTAATGTGTTTAGGCAATGCCGTGACACACGTTGTTAGCCAAGTACCCGAAAGCAAACGTACTGCCGTGGTAGACAACTTTACCAGCGCATTAAAAAAATCAGTTTAAAGACGCGACATTAATTTCACCTGCAAGAAGAATTATTATCAATGGTTTCTTTTGATACAAAAAGCTACAGCAAAAAACTATTACATTTGATCAGTTGGAGCCATTGGTTCACCTTTTTCAATATTTTAGCAGCAATTGCCCTCTCCTCTTACTATTTATTTAGTGATCCCGCACCAACAACCCTCTTTGGCCAAGTCTACTTAATAACGACCTGGGTTAGTCATATTGCCTTTTTGACTTTTATGAGTTTTGTCTTGGTGTTGTTTCCTTTAACGCTAGTTTTTCCTAATACCAAGTTCATCAGAACCATTGGCTCCATTATTTTTACCCTGGGTTTATTACTACTGGTATTAGATGCCTTTATCTATAGTCGCTTGGGTTATCATTTAAATGCCTCGTCAAGTACGCAAATTATTAGCTTGTTACAAGACATCGCCAAGGAAAATAGCCTGTTTTATAGCCTCAGTGGTGCCTTGGCTATCGTTATTTTAGCGTTTGAATTTACCGTAAGTAACTATGCTTGGAAGCACTTAAAGAAATTGCAAAAAACAATCTTTGCCCGTTTTGTTATTTTCGCCTTGGTTTTATCATTTTTCTTTAGTCATGTAAGCCATATTTGGGCCGATGCCAATCTTAATTATGATATTTTACGCCAAGACACTGTTTTACCTTTGTCTTATCCAGCCACTGCAAAAACGCTGTTAACCAAATATGGCTTATTTAACATAGAAGATTATATCGAGCGTAAAAATAGCCCGCTATCGTTTAGTCAGGCTATTCCCAATTACCCGACTATTACGGCAGAGCTTTGTCCTAGTGAAACAGCAAATAAAACTCCGACTAACTCGGTATTTTTAATTCTTACCGAGCAACAAGTATCAATCAGTCAGCTGAATCAATTTAGCCGCCGAGCAAGTGTTAGCAGCTTACTTTTAACCAATAATATTGATACCGGTATAAGTGATGATGCTTGGTTTAACCTGCTTTATGCTCTACCGAGCATTTATCAACAAGATATTTTAAAGCAAGGTATTAAACCGCTACTGTTTCAACGTATCGACCAACAAGCCCTGGCAACGAGCTTAACGGTTATCTCTGCTGAGTTTACCGTTAACTCAGTGACAGGTCATGGTGCAGATGAAAATATCGACATCACTGAACCTCGCTGGTTTGAAGCGCTATTCAGTAAAAAAACTGAACTGAGCAATGTCTCAAGTTTATTGTTTGCAGAGAAGTTAAATAATAAAACCCCGGGGTTGCATATTATTTACTTTAAAAATAGCCATGGCATTAAGGCCAATAAAGCCGAACAAAACAATAACCAATATCAATTTGAATTATTTGTTGATGCACTACTGTTAGCACAAAAGCAAAAATCCGCTAAAGATATCATTTGGATCAGCTCTATCGGCAATCAAAGTAATGAAACACGTTTAAACACTAAACCGGCGTTATTTATATATCCTCAGGGCACAGCAGTAAGCCATAAGGATGTAAGCTTTAATACCAGTAACATGGACTTACAACCGACGCTAATGAGTCAGTGGCTAGGCTGTAAGGTGAGCAAGCACAGTAATGGCACTGATTTACCGAGATTAAATAAAGACCGAGTTATTGCTAATACGACCGATAAAGGCATTATTATCTTTAATAAAGATAAATCAGTGTTTGTCGATCAAAATGGCAACTTTCAAAGTTACTCACGTAAATTTTCATCGCCAATTACCGTCAATGAGGATTTCCCCTTAATGATTGATGGTGTGCACTTTATTAAGCAGTTTACTCAGCAGGAAAAACAGTAAGCGCCCTTTATTTAGGCAAAGGTGAGTGGAATTGCGCATAAGTTAGCCACTTAGGCACTATGAAGCAAGTATTACGCTAATTGTCATTGCAATACGTTGATAAATCATTATGATACCGATGGTAAACTCGTGAAGCCCAAGAGTTTACCTTGTCGGGGTATAGCGCAGCTTGGTAGCGCGTGCGTCTGGGGGACGTGAGGTCGCAAGTTCGAATCTTGCTACTCCGACCACATTTAGTACAATAAAAAAGCCACTTAAAAAGTTGATTAAACTGTTCAAGTGGCTTTTTTGTGTCTGGGTAACTCATAGGTAGCAGTCAACCTCAATACAATATTAGCTCCCTAACTATTAAGCTAAGAGTACGGGCAAACATTCTTCATGATTACCCGTTAATATCGCCGCCATCATTGCCGTCATACTAAGCAAACCATTCGATGACTTTACGATGTCTATTACTAACTTCTCGGGATAACCTACGGCATGACGCTGTAATGCATGAACACCAGCATGAACGTAGAATTAAACTTAAATAATAAAAATGAAAGCAACAATAACAATCTTGTTAATAACAAACTTCATCACCACAACAACCTTAGCGGCCAACCAAGAAGTTCAATCGTTTAGTAAAGCTAAAAAACTCTTAGAAAAGCAGGTTTACAACAATCACCGTAAAACACTTTATTGCGGAGCGACGTTTGACGCTAAGAAAAAGGTAACGCCACCAAAAGGCTTCACTACGACTAAATATGTCAAACGCGCTAAAAAGATAGAGTGGGAACATGTTGTACCGGCAGAGAATTTCGGTCGTACCTTTATTGAATGGCGTGATGGCCATAAGCAGTGTGTAAGTAGTAAAGGCAAAGTATTTAAAGGTCGTAGGTGCGCTGAAAAAGTAAATACAGAATATCGTTACATGCAAGCTGACATGTTTAACCTATTCCCTGCCATTGGCGCTGTGAACGCCCTAAGAAGTAATTACAACTTCACTATGTTACCTGCCGTGAAAAGTGACTTTGGTAGTTGTGCCATGAAAATTGATAATCGTAAAGCAGAGCCACCTGAAATTGCTAGAGGTCAAATAGCTCGAACATACCTCTACATGGTTGGGGCTTACAAGCGCTATAGCATGAGTAAATCACAGCGCCAGCTTATGAGTGCTTGGGATAAGATGTACCCCGTAGATGCTTGGGAGTGCTCGAGAGCGAAGAAGATTACTAGCTTGCAGCAAAGCGAGAATGAGATTGTTAAAAGTCGCTGTCAGTCTGCTGGTGTTTGGTAATGAACCGCCCCTGATAGCACTTGATTTAAGCTATTACAGTCACTGGCTAAAGGCTAGTGATACCACAATAGTTGTTAGGCTTTAAAGCTCTAACGGCTGCTTCACCAATGAGGTGGGCGTTAGCAACGAGGGAGGTCTTCTTACTTCTGATTAGTCTAAAAGAAGACGTTGTTAGTAACTACTGTATAGGAAAAATATCCTTTATTAAGGGGCTTATATTATCAACACATCGCAATGAATATTTACAGTATAATTATTCCAAAATATTTTTAAAAAAAGGCCACCTAATTGGCGGCTTTTTGGAAGTGCACATAACGGGGGTAACTGTTCGTCTGCATATTCTGTGAGTAGATGTTCTTAACCCTTACAGTCATCATAAGAAAGCTAAGAAAGAAAACAGCCACTAAGCGTTAACATTGCAGATAAAAGCATTACCAAAATGGATGTTTTCCCAGATAAATAATTACTTATAATCAATAACCAACATAAACTAAAATAATTTCTTCCGTTGATTTATTCTCTGTTGTACGAGTGATAACATCCTGAATGGAAACTTTAGTTGCTTTATCTACATGTCGACTATGGGTATATTTTTTTAAGTAGTCATAAGTCATATTCGCTTGATATTTGTAAGCGAAATTTGCGATGATTAGACCATTGCAAAATGTAGTATTTGCCAGAGATCTTGGACTATGTTCATGCCGTCTCAACGCTGTTTTTAGTGCCTTTTGTTCATTGTTACCGGCAAGCACGCACATTTTTGTGTAAATAGAATTATCCATGGCAACAAACTTATATTGAATGGCATAGACACTGTTCATCATGAAAATGGTCATGGTAATTAATAGTAATTTAATGAATTTCATATCTTTATACTCCTTTCATAACTCATGACAGCAAATCTGCCGCTATCATCGAGCATAGTAAACTAAGAAAATTGCTTATTTCGTAACAAATACCTTATACGCATTGTTACGAACGCTAGACTACACTTGCACTATAGCGAAAGTGGCTTTGCTTAAACCTATGAGTTATCTATTCATAGCTAAGGGTTAGCTATGGGTTAGGTATGGGTTTAATACTTCATTGTTAATATTAATAAAAATCAATAGTTCGAACCATTATTGAAAAATTAATTAGGATGATAAAAATCAAATGATATTCAGGTTCGATAGCTGTGAGCTAAATAGTGAAAATTTCACTTTGCAGGTCAATGGCATGCCGAAGTTGGTTGAACCCCATGTTTTTGATTTAATTTTATATCTGATTGACCATAGAGACAGACTAATATCGCGCGATGAGTTATTTAAAAATCTTTGGGCCGGGCGTGAAGTTTGCAATGCCACTTTAAGCAACAATATAAAATGTGCACGCGCTGCATTAGGGGATGACGGTGAACACCAAACTATAATAAAAACAATTAGAGGCCGTGGTTATCAATTCATTGCTGAAATAAAAGCAATGCCGAGTAAAGTTGACCTAGTAAGCACGACTTTTCCAACAGTTAAGACTCAACGTTACTTAAGATCGCTACTAACAATAACTTTACCGCTATTATTTATTATTGGTTATAAAGTTTGGCTACCTGTTAGTGAAATCCCCACGAATAATAACAATGACAAGCAAAAGTCCATTGCGGTTTTGCCCTTTGAAAATCGTAGTGAGCTAAAATCGGATCAATACTTTACCGATGGCATTCATGACGATTTACTCACGCAAATATCGCGCATTAAAGACATTAAAAGTATTTCTCGCACTTCGGTCAAATCTTACAAAAACACCGATAAGAATATTAGACAAATAGCTCAAGAGCTCGGTGTGGCGACGATTATATCAGGCGGGGTACGACGTTCGGGTACGCAAGTACGCATTAATATTCAGCTAATAGATGCCCGCACCGATGCCAACCTTTGGGCTGAGACTTACACCCGTGAACTAAGCAGCGAAAATGTCTTCGCCATTCAAAGCGAAATAGTCGATGCCATTATCAATGAATTACAAGCGGTGCTTTCACCTGAGGAGCATCAAGAGTTTAAAAAATCACCTACTGATAATATGTCAGCATTAGAAGCCTTTTTCCGCGGTCGCAGTAGTTATACCCTCAATACTAGCAAAGGTTACAGCGAAGCCATTATTCATTTCCAGCAGGCGATCGAGTTTGATGAATATTTTGCTCAAGCACATGCACAACTAGCTTTGTCGTTACTTGAAAAAGTCTTCTACGGCGGTTTGTCCGGGGATAGACAAAGTGCCATGGCTGAACCTGTAGTTAAGCGAGCACTTTCGTTGAACCCTAAGCTCAGTGAGGCCCATCAGGCTTTAGGTTACCTAGAACAAATAAAAGGCAATGCTGCCGCATCAAAATTCGCATTCAAACAAGCTATCCAATTAAACCCCAACAATGCCGCAGCCTTGATGATGTACGGCAACCTTACTAGCTGGTCTCTTGGCCAACCAGAACAAGCGATCACCTTATTTCGTCAAGCTATTATACTCGATCCTCAAAATAGCCACCCTAAACAGCAGTTAGCTGAGGCTTTGATGAATTCAAACCGCAACGAAGAGGCGCAACAAGTACTTGAAGATTTAATAACCAAAGCGCCTAAGTTCGCCCAAAGCTATCGATCTTTAGGCATTCTATTTAATACTAAATTTTACCAACATGACCAAGCAATAAAAGCGCACCGTAAGTCCTATTTTCTCGATCCTCAAGTACCCATGTCGGCATTCGAATTAGCCGAGAGCTATAAAGATCTAAACATGTTCGATGACGCGATATTCTGGTATCAACGTAGTATTAGACTTTCCTCGACGGATGAATTCTCTATTATGTCTTCCTTCGAATTGCATCGGTTACGCGATGAGGATGAACTGAGCGGACAAATGTTACCGGCTGTTCAATCTTTGAATATACTTTGGCGTCACTACATTAATATAAAATTGGCTGAGCTTGATATAAAAAATGGTCGACCAGCATTAGCCAGTGCACGTTTTGCCGCCAATTATCCTGAACTTAGCCATGATAACGTCAACACTGACTTCAATGGATGGATATTCAAAGTAGCAATTGCCTACGCAGCCACTTTGCACGCCAGTGGCGAAAAAGAAAAAGCTATGCCACTCACCCAGCGCATACTAAAAATATTACCATTTAAAAGCCGTTATCGTTGGGACGGTATTGAATATTTAGATGCCTGGCTGTACCTGTCAATGGGAGAGGAAACTAAGGCTATGAGCGCGTTATATCAATGGCGCGAACTTGGTGGCTGTGTCGATCTCACTAAAAACCCTGTGTTGGCTCCGCTGTTCAACAACCCAGAATTTAAAGCCTTGAATAACGGCATTTTGCAGCAACTTGCCGAGCAGCGAGCTAATTTAGTTCGTATGGAAGCCAACGGTGAACTCTCACCTATCCCTGTTATCCCCTAGGTGATAGCAATCGTAAGATTCACCTAGGCAGTTTTATCGTCAAAAGAAGGGTTAGCAATGGACATTAATACACCTAGAGAACCGCTAATTTAAACGATTGCTATCAATTGATCGTCCATAGGACCATACTAGTGTTATTACGCATCGCCATGGAAGTTTGAATGGAAGTCACTGCGTTGCCATAGTCATTAGGTTGGCTCAAACTGACTTTAGTTTTAAGACAATACCTCAAGAGGAAAGTATCATGAGTAAAGGACAAGACAGTAAAAAAAACACCAAAAAGAAACCACTTTTAACAGCAAAAGAGAAGAAAGCCGCAAAGGCAGCCAAGAAAACCACAACCAATGCTTTAGGTAATTAAGCACGGAATGGTCATCGAGTTTTTAGATGGCCTATATTTTTGTGAGTCAAAATAGCGCTAGACTCACTTTAGTCAAACCGCACTGCACGCCAAGGTAATAAGACGGAATCAGTAACAGAATGGCATTTGAATGGCGACGTTTACAATGTACATGATAACACTGGTGAATCTGTATTCAGCAACTTATATGCTGCCAATACGCTTCCAAATTGATCACTCAGCTCAACAATTTCAAACTGCTTTCCTTCAAGGTCTTCGTACGTTACTCATCAATAAATAGCACCAAATGGCTGTGGTTACTCCCGCTCAAATAGACAAAACATACCCACAGACATTAATCGCAACAACATCACTTAACGCATGTGGTTTATCAGCAACCCCACCACGCCAATGCTGATAACTTGGTGTGCTTATCTTCACCATAAAGAAAGGCAGGTCTAACGCATCGTGAGATGAGGTGATATTTGTCGTCTAGCTGAAAACCTTTAGTTGGCTAATTTATGCCTGTCTTTATCTGTTTTTTGTTCTTGTTCTTGCTCTTGGTCTATTTGTTTTTTTAACCTTTTTATTGACTTGTGTAGGTGTTTTTAAAAACTCTTTATGAAAAGGCTGTTCTGTAACAACAGCAATGATTTGCCCTATGCTATTTTCAATATTATTTAATTGCCTTATATCATTTTCTACCACAAATGAAATGGCCATGCCACTTTTCCCGGCACGAGCAGTTCGTCCTATACGGTGTATGTAGTTTCTTGGATCTTCAGGAAGGTTATAGTTAATGACTAAAGTAATATTATCAACATCAATGCCACGAGCAGCAACATCAGTGGCAACTAATACTCTTAAATTAGAATCTTTAAAGTTTTGTAACGCTTCCTCTCTTACGGCTTGTGTTTTACCACTGTGCAGGCTAGCGGCAGTTATTGATGCTTTTTCTAGTGCTTTAACAATGATGTCAGTGCCATACTTTGTTTTACAAAAGATGAGAACTTTTTCATAGTCAGGTTTTTGCAGGATATTAAAGAGCAAAGGTACTTTATCCGATTTTTCAAGATGGTATACACTTTGATTAACCAAGTCGATAGTAACCGTTTCAGCCGTAATTTGAACTTTTGTTGGATCCGTTAATATTGCTTCTGCAAGTATCTCTATTTCAGCAGGCATAGTAGCTGAAAACAATAGTGTTTGTCGGTTCTTTGGCAGTTTAGATATGATGTTTTGCACATCATTAAAGAAGCCCATATCAAGCATTGTATCGGCTTCATCTAATACAAATACCTCTAACGCCTTAAAATTTATATCGCCCGTTTCAATTAAATCCAATAACCTTCCAGGGGTGGCCACTAAAATATCGAGTCCAAGTGCGATAGAGTCAACTTGAGCTTGTCTTCCGACACCACCATAAACAACCTTAGTTTTAAGCCCTAAACCATCAGCGTAGTCATCAATGCTTTGCATTATTTGCGAGGCAAGCTCTCTCGTGGGCGTTAGTATGAGCGAACGTGTACTCTTCGCTTTGATAGCTATTTTATTTCGTGCAAAATTATTGATAATAGGCAATGAAAAGGCCGCCGTTTTTCCGGTTCCCGTTTGCGCTATACCAAGAAGATCATTGCCATTAATAAGCGCTGGGATACATTCTTTTTGGATCGGTGTCGGCTGTTTATAGCCTTTAAGACTAATGCGGTCAATAATGGACTCTAAAAGTGAAAATGCTTGGAATTCTGACATGTTACCTCGGTATTCTTTAATCAATAGCCTATTATTCTAACAGAATGCTTTAACATATTTAAGATGTATTCAGGATGGCTGTTGCTGACAAATTTCCACAAAAAATCTCACAAAACAGATCACAAAAAATAGTTCAGTAATCAAGTGTTCTGACCACTTGATTTTAATCTTCGAGATTACTCATAAACTTCCTTGTAAATATAACAGCTTGTTATGTGTTGATTAGCACAAAAGCAACTACGAAACATAATGTTGAGAGTAGAATGCCTAAAAATGGAATTTTAAACCAGTAATTTTTTGCTAAAAGTAAATATGAAATACCAACAATAGAAGGCAACACTGCAAACCAGCTATTATTAGCAATAAATTGAATGTGTGAGAAAGCTAAAGGAATGTAAATGGCTGCAAAAAGTATTGCGCCTAGACTATGACTAGCATTGAAACCTATCCAAGCACGCCAAACAGTTGTTTCTTTAGTAAGGATAGGAGAAGTACTTTTCATTGCTTCGATTACATCAGAGTTATACGGATTAAACTTGTCAGTAAAGAAAGTATAAACAAGATGTACAAAGCCAAGTAAGCCGAATATTGAAGCACCTATTATGAATAGTATTTGTGAAATCACGTCTAACTCCTTTTAAACACATAACGAGCTTGTAGAATAACTCGTTTATTATGAATTACCCCCTAAAATCGGGGTGGTAAATGTATTACCTATATCGAGTTAATCCTCTACAGTTCGATACAGGAGCACAAGATTTTAGTAGTTTTGGCTGAATTAGTTATTCTACAGCCTCAACACCCAAATAACGGGCTAAGTAATGCTTGCTAAAATGTGCAGCGTAGCGGAACCGAGCAAGCGTTACGTGTCCTTGTTGATTTTCTTATGTTTTGGTTTACACCCAGACTTGTATTCCAACCAATGTACAGTATTACCTATAACTACAATGCTACCAGACACAACTATAGTTGCAGTAGCTATAACACCATTAAACACCATACATACTATAGGGTCATCAAGAAACTCTTTACCACTGCATAATGAATACTCTTTTCTTACTTTAGGCTTCAAAGTTAGCTTTTTAGTAAGCATCTCACATTTATTATAATAATTTTGTGTTTCAGAGGTTGTTGGTACAAAGACACATGCACTAATTGAAAAATATAAAATGATAAATAATATACTACGTGGCAAGAAAAAATCCTTTTAAAAACATAACGAGCTTGTAGAATAACTCGTTTATTATGAATTACCCCCTAAAATCGGGGTGGTAAATGCATTACCTATATCGAGTTAATCCTCTACAGTTCGATATAGGAGCACAAAATTTTAGTAGTTTTGGCTGAATTAGTTATTCTACAGCCTCAACGCCCAAATAATGGGCAAATAATAGTTGGTTAAAATAAGCGACGCAGGAGCAAAAACCAACTGTTATTTGTCCTGATTAATTTGCTTGTTATAAAGCCGGATTACATAAACTATACGCATAATCATCTCTGTATTGATTATTCATTAAGGTGTTTTGTTTTAAACAGCTCTCACGGGAAAAGTCTTCTTTCTCTAGCAAGCTATATGAGCCAACATTATGTACAGAACAAAAAGCAACGAGCTTATTTAGCATTAATGTATCGAATGCATACTGCTTCATAAGTTTAAGCGCTTTACTACCTAGCCCCTTACCCTGAGCACTAGCCTTAATCATGAAACCTACTTCAGCAATTTTAGCTTCATGATTGACTATTCTAAGAGATATATACCCCAACTTATCACCATTTATAATTTCAGTGATAATAAAAGAACGCCAGTTATCACTTTCAAATTTCCATGGTGGTAATCTTCCTTCAAAAGAAGATTTAGCCTCATCATAAGTCAAAGGATCATAAACATGCTCCATCATCTGTGGACAAGTAATAATTTTTTGAAAAAACTCAAAATCAGAATCTTTAAATGGTACAAGTTCGATTCTTTCATCTGCAAGTTGCATGACAATTCCTTAGGCTTTATAACGCCCTGTTAAAAGCCAACTGTATTTTGTCCTTGTTTAACAGCTTGTTATGCATTACCACTGATAAGCAAGCTTCAGAGCTACACCACTTGAACTTTCTTCAAATATATATTCATTTTTTGAAGTTACACCACTATAAATAGAACCACCGATAACAAATGAACTGTTATTAAACCCGGAAAAGTAATAATTGTAAGTTCCGGATAATCCGTGATACAAAGCGACCTTTCCATGACTGATTTGAGCTGATACAGCTCCAGCGAAAAGACCTAAGGAGTGGTTATTACCTCCTATTTTATGATCCCAACCTACGCCATAGCCAAATCCTGTGCCACCATCACTTGAATGTACACGAACACCTAAAGAAGCATAATATTTTGAATCGTTGCTATTAATTGAATATTTTGCGCCAATACCACCATGGTCGGTTCCTAAACCTAAAGAAAAATTTGAATCATCCGCAGCAAAACAAAATGATGACGCAGACATGGCTAAAAAAGATAATATATATTTCATGCGAAACTCGACTTAAATGCATAACAGCTTATTATGGATACGGCTCAGTAATGTCAGCTCCATAGCTTTAATTTAATACATATTAATATCCCATATTTTCAGTACCTTATAAACTAAAAGTATAGGTTTTTGTTAAGACTTGGATATTACTTAGATTTCTCAGTAATATCCAACAAAGAACTAGATACTATTTAATATAATATCAACGACTTAGTGTTTATATAGATTGGTTTGGGTTTATTACTGAGAAGTATCAGTAATAAGCCCGCAATAATTCATTACAAAATATATCGCAAATACTTTGAAGCTACCTTCCGCTTAGCGCACCTCAATGTCATTAACTTACATGCCTATGCACTTGGATCAGGATTGTCATCCCCGTGGTGTTTTAATCGGGGATCCAGTGTATAAAGAACAATAGATCTTCGATCAGAAACTTCGAAGATGACGTTTACAAAGAGTTCCTGAGTAAACTACATAGGCATGTTAACTTAAGGATTTAGCACATACGTTTATAATTCATAGGATATTTACTTGTCTTGTTTCTACGGTCTTGTCGAACAAACTTACGATTGGGTCGAATCACACTTAAACTCTTTGATATTTTACTTATCAGTAGTTCGTATAACTCAAGCTCAGCTAGCTTCATTGTGAACCGAACAATATTGTCTTTAAGCTGATTTCTCGCAAAGGTGAAATTGATTTTATATTCATAGAGTCTCTTGTTTTTAGGCTTCTTTATTTTTCGTTTTGCATCATGGATTGCAGAAGCTGCAAGGTTTTTAGTCAATAGCTTAGCGTGTAAGTCTTGTAAAATACCTTCAACAGAAGCACTAGAGTAATTCTCAATATTGAGACGACTTTTCAATACTTTGTAATCTTCTTCAACTCCCCAACGTTGGTGATATAAATCAGCGAAAAGAGCAGTAGGATAATCTTTTAAGTCTGTTAATGATGAAACCAAAATCTCTGGCTCACCTGATGGCAGGTCAACTCGCACTAACCTTAAACGTAGTGATTCAGTCGATATTTTATCTTTTCTACATCATTGAAGAGACTTCTCAATACAAGGGAAATCGACGACATCACTATATTTCCCACTTGCTAAGAAGGCTTTAACAACATTCGAGCTTTTAACAATGCGCATGCAAAAATCAACATTCTTTAGCCTATGGTATTTATAAAACCAAACAGCAGGATAGCCTCTGTCATAAATTATTAAGTCACCTGCTTGGGTTTTATTTAAGTGCCTTAGTGCCATTTCACGCTCTTCTGTTGAATGGCTTTCACCCTGTAAGTCTAGGGTAATATTATTCTTAACATCATAAAGTTGAGAAAGACGAACATGAGGCATAGCGGCATGTGGACGATCTTTGCCAAAATGCTCAAGTAGTTCGTTAGAGAGTGGTAATTGTGTGACTGACCCATCAACAGCTAACAGCCTGAATTGAACCATTGAGCGCATTCAACATAAACTCATTAAACGAGGAAAAGTAAGGGTGCGATTTCGAGTGAAATCAGTAGATTTTTTCCGGTGATTTTCTAAAAATTCAGTTGAGTGAATTTTGTTGGTTAACTTTTGTACTATTTGAATTAAATACTGAACAGCTCATTGGTAATTTCTCTCTATTTTTAATTCATAGCTAGGTTATCAACTAGGTAACTTATTGTAAACGTGTAAATTAACCTTACTAGTACCAAGCCAGCAAGGCATCGTTTATTAATGCGCTAAGTGCTCGAGCAAATCAGTAAGTGGCGAATACCATTTATAAGGGATAAGTTCTTCGTCCGAGGCTTTAACCTCATTAGCATCCAAAGTTTCAAGTTTTACCTGGTCATTGCTGACTTTCAGTGCTGAAATACTTGTATCGTCACAGATAACAATGGATTGATTTTCTTCACGTCCTTGAATTAACATTGTTTGTCCTTATTTTGATTGCGTCATATAAAGATAGTACAAAAATCTTTATATGGGCAATTACTCAATAACATTTTCATTATGGTGTTATTCAGACTAAAAGCACTATATAGCGGACAACATGGTCCTGGGGGGCTAAACAAGCAACTATTATTCAACTTAAGAGTTGGTAACTACTCCGAGCAACTTTTAAATCAAAAAGATCTTGAGACTCAAGCGTTTATTTATGACTGCTATTTAACAAACCTTGCTAAGCGCACCAATAATTACATTACTGGCGCATTTACATGGCGATTAGCTTTGGCTTACCCGCACGTCTCTCACTGTATCTGTCGAGAAAAAAGTCACTTTTATCTCTGGTTAAATAAGTGAAACGCATCAACTCTTCCATAACATCAACAATTCGGTCTCTATAGGGTGAAGCTTTCATGATGTCATGGTCATCAAACTCGTTATAAGCTTTTGCCACAGAGGATTGATTGGGGATTGTTAACATTCTCATCCAACGGCCTAGAATCCTCATGTTGTTGATTGCGTTAAAACTTTGTGAGCCGCCAGTGACTTGCATAACCGCTAAGACTTTTCCTTGTGTTGGCCTGACTGCGCCCATTGACAAAGGGATCCAATCTACTTGGGTCTTCATTACACCGGACATATTGCCGTGTATCTCCGGTGACGACCAAACTTGTGCTTCGGACCATTGTACCAACTCTCTAAGCTCTATTACCTTAAGATGGTCAGCTGAGTCATTGTTATCAAATAATGGCAGTCCTTTAGGATTAAAGAACTTAACTTCAGCGCCCATTGCTGTCAAAATACGCCCTGCTTCTTCAGCGGTTAATCTACTATATGAAGTTGCGCGCAAAGAGCCATATAACATTAATACTCTTGGCTTATGCATACTGACTTTGTTAACGCTAGGCTTTAGCTTAAATTGTTCGTTTTGTAAGAAGTTCATAAAACTCTCTAGTTAGTTCATTTACCCATAAGACGCTTGGCCGTACAAAAAGACGAAAAATTAAGGTGAAATCGTAAATATAATAATGTTTATGTGTTTTTTTCGTCTTTTCAACTTGCTGTTCGTCTAATATAGAAACAGAGTTATATTGAATAGAGCTTCTCCGCTTGCAAGCCTAGTCGGAGTACTGGAGATGGTTAGTCCAATGAATATAGAAGATATATGGTTAGCATACCGAGCAGAGTTAAAGCGGTTCTTACATGCTAAGATCTCAAATGAAACGGATGTAGAAGATTTGTTGCAAGACATTTTGATAAAAATATATAACAAGCTGAGTGCAGTAAAAACACAAAAAAGCGTTAAGTCTTGGTTGTTTCAAATAGCCAATAATACCATCATTGATTACTATCGGAAGAAAGGCCGTGCTCAAGAAAATAAGCTCGAGGGCCACTGGCCCCTAGAAGAATCTCAAGAGAGCAATATTGACTTATTAAACTGTATCTCACCCTTTATTAATGCCCTGCCAGATGAGCATGCAAACTTACTTATCGCTATTGATATGAATAATCAATCACAAAAAGAATATGCTGAGCAATTAGGGGTAAGTTATTCAACACTTAAATCCCGTGTACAAAAAAGTCGCGGCTTACTTAAAAAGGTATTTGACGATTGTTGCCATTTTAAAATTGATAAAATCGGTAATGTTTATGATTATGAAGTGAAGACCAAGAGATAATAGGGTTGTGCCTAATTACTATTATCCTCGGTTTGTGATGGTTAAGGTGTTGAATGTAATAACACCTTCACTTTCACCTTCATTCACCATCACAATAAATAGCTTAGGTAAACTGAGCCTACCTCAATAAGGTAATCAAATCATTAGGCATTGGTGCTTCAATGGTTAGTCGATCACCTTTTGGTCGAGTAATGGTTAAGCGTTGTGCATGAAGTCCCATACGAGCTCCGTCATTACCATAACGCGGATCACCGACGATGGGATAACCTAACCAAGATAAATGCGCACGTATTTGATGTTGACGACCAGTATCAAGTTTAACTTCCAATAAAGAGCGCTGATTAACACTGCGTACTGTACTAAAATGAGTAATGGCATTTTTAGCGTCTTCATGGGCGCCAACATGCATCTTATATTGCTTGTCGTCTAGGCGAAGCGGTTGGTTTATCGTACCGCTCTTAGGCTCTGGCACACCTTCTACCACGGCCAGGTACACTTTATCGGCTTCGGCCCACTTGGCATTAATAGCCTCGCGCATTTCCCGTGAAGTAGCAAACATCAATACGCCGGAGGTATCTCGGTCGAGTCGGTGTACAGGCCACAATTTAACTGCCTTCTTCGCCTTTGATAGCTGATTACGTAAAATTGCCAGTGCAGTCACTTTATTCTCCTGCGCCGTGGCAACAGACAATAAACCCGCTGGTTTATTAATGACAATGAGATCATGGTCACTAAACAGTATTTCTAATTTTGCACTAGCAGACTTAGTTTTACTGGCGTCAAAACGTTTACCTTGTGCCAATACCTCAACATCATCACCGGCATTCAGTGGATGATCATGTTTAACAACAGACTCACCATTTACTAGCACGCAACCTAGTTGCAGGCGCTGTTTAATCTTCTTTTTAGACCAACCTTGCAACTTGGCATTTAGAAAAATCAACAGGCTGCCGGCCTCGCTTACTCGTAATTTGTCTGACATTAAGGGTATATCCTCATAACAATTCTGCTATTAACCGGGAATAATCGCACGGTTAGCACTATTTACAATATTGGCAGGCAGTGTACCTCTGAATAGGGCGACTAGCTAGATTACTAACCGCTTTGGCGTTTTTTATTTTATCCATTGCTGTTAATATGTGGCTTTCATAAAAGTTCGAGCAAACACCGCCTCTTTAGCGAAGCTGTAATGAGATACCAAACGGATTAATAAATTAGTCCGATTGGTATAAGTGTTTTGGTCGACAACAGTATTAAAGGGTTAAACCGTGGACGCTTTTACCGCCAAGCAAACCGAACACACCGAGGGTCGATCTCATCCTTGGACGTCGATGACAACAGACCAAACCAGTATTTATATGGATTTTAAGAAAAATCCTAAATTGATACGTAGTTCACTGGAAGATTTTCAGCCCTTTAATCATTGGCCTTTTGCCGATACTTTCTATTCGTTGGTAGAATGGCTCAATAGCCCATCGTCATTACTAGAAAGTAATGACTGCACCTTTAACGCCGCAGAAAAAAATCCCGATGAGCAATATCCCTATGCAATAAAATGCAGTGCCCGGTTAATGATACTGTTCCGCGATATTGAAGAAAACTGTCAGCAGCGCAGCATCGACTGGTTAATGAAAAATATCCTGCAAAACGTTAGCAGTACCAAACTAGGCTTTCGTGCTGGCGCCATTTGTTTATCTCAATCGGCCACTTGTTATCTTGCGCTTGGCGATAAAGAAGATACCGGCGGCATGGGCCAGCAAGTGGTACTGACCTTTTTTGCCTACGGAAAAAACCAACGTCGTTGCTATGAAAACATGCAGCAAGTGATCAGCCATGCACACCAGTGTTTAAAAACAGTGAATAAAAAACTTAAAAATGGCGAGTTGGATGATATTTATCGTTAAAAAAACAGCGAACGATAGGTATTATAATGGTAACCGATGATGGTAATAATAAAGTGATATCGTCTGATAAAGTAGCAAATAAACAGCTGTACACATATACTGAAAAGTTACGCGTTGCGCATTGAGAGTTATGCGTTACGTGCTAAGCTATTGTTAATTTGATAGATATAGTTTATATGGTCCATTTTTACACCCTCGTATCGAATAGGCGAATATTGCTACCCGCCCCATGAAGACTTGATAAAAACCTTAACAAATATAAGTCATACTAGAAAATCCTGTAGTGAATTCTACAGGATTTTCTATTTTCTAAAAACAGACTTGCATAGCAGCAATAAAAGCTAACATGCCTATCTAGTTTACTCAGCAACTCGTTGTAAACGTCATCCCCGATTAAAACACTTCGGGGATGACGATCTTATGCACTTGGCTTAGGCATGAAAGCTAATGATATTCACTCTGAATATTAAAAAATCATGCAGCTACAGGTTTACCTAAGCTCTGACAAACTTCGCATTAAATTCCCGGCTTCATCTAAGACGAAAGAATGACTGTTCAGATGAAAGTTTTCATTGTATGTTACTTAGGTAACAAAAATTTGCGCTTTATTACCTAAAAGCAATAATTAATAACAAATAAAATCAAAGTAGTAGTGTTACCGCATAGCTAATTTAATAATTATGGAATTTACAATATGAAAAGACGCTTTAATTACAGTACTATCGCTTTATCTGTTTGCTTATCACTAGCCAGCACTTCAAGTTTTTCCGCAGAAACAAAGAGCTCTGACAGCGCTAAATACTCCGACATTGAGCGAATTATCAGTATAGGCACACGAATATCTAACCGAACTGTTGCTGATAGCCCTTCACCCATTGATATTATCTCGTCAGAAGCAATTAAAAACTCAGGTGCAACCAGTATACCTGATATGTTACGAAAACTAGCGCCCTCCTTTAACATGAATAATACTACTACCTCAGATGGCCAAGATTTAATGCGTCCGGCAACATTACGTAGTTTAGGTCCAGATCAAGTCTTAGTACTAATCAATGGTAAACGTCGCCATCAACAAGCGGTCGTTGCCGTACAAGAAAATGTTGGTCGAGGAAGTGCGGGTACTGATTTAAGCTCAATCCCAATGACCGCTATTTCACATATTGAAATACTACGCGATGGTGCTGCTGCCCAATATGGCTCTGACGCAATTGCGGGTGTTATTAATATCGTTTTAAAAGGCGATGAAGGCGGCACTGTTTGGGCACAATATGGTCAAACTAGTGAAGGTGATGGCGAATCAACTGAATTTGGTGGTAATTATGGTTTAGCCCTTGGTACTAAAGGTATGTTAAACCTAACCTTCGAATATTCAGATAGTGGTGAGATAAATAGAGCAACACCTACAGATTGGTTTGGCTCTATTGATGAACCGCGCCAACTGTTACTTGTTGGTGAAGCCGCCACTGAAATGACCAGTCTTTGGGCTAACTTTTCTTATGATATAGGTGAGAGTAGTGAGTTCTATGCATTTGGTGGCTATACCACCAAAGAGGGTGAATCATTAGGTTTTTATCGCCCCGCTGCGGATGACCGTGTATGGAGCGCGTTATTTCCACAAGGCATTACCCCAAGACTTGGCTCAAAATCAGAAGATTTTTCTTTAGCCGCTGGTTTTAAAACACAAATCGGTAAATGGGACTTTGATGCTAGCCTAGTAACGGGTGAAAATAGGTTTGAATTCAGTAATTTAGACTCTTTAAACGCCAGTTATGGCCCAGACAGCCCAACATCCGCTTATGATGGCGCGCTAGTTTACAGTCAAACTACCTTTAATGTTGATGCGGTAACAGAAGTAGATTTAGGTTTTTATTATGATACCTCTATTGCTTTTGGTTTTGAATATCGCATTGATGGTTTCGCCCAAGAAGCGGGTGATATGGTCACCTATGCTCGTGGAGATACTTTATGTGCGGAGTCGGTCAACCCAATGGGTGATCCAGCCATGACAAATTGTACTGGCGATGACATTACCGTTCCTGGCATGCAAGGTTTCCAAGGATATAGCCCCGCAATGGAGATAGATACCGACAGAGATAGCTTTGCTTTCTATTTTGATACCGAAACATCAGTGACCGAAGATTGGTTAATTACGGGTGCGGTTCGTTATGAAAACTACGATGATTTTGGTAGTACGGTTATTGGTAAGCTATCAACCAATTTAAGTTTGACCGATAGTTTAGCCATAAGGGCTTCTGCCTCTACGGGTTATAGAGCGCCTGGCATGCAGCAAGCTAATTTCACCCAACGTTCGATTTCTTTAGATAATGGTGAACTTGCTGATTTAGTGACTTTACGCCCGAATGAAGCACTAGCAGGTGAACTCGGCTTTAGTGACTTACAAGAAGAAAACTCAACCAATATATCTTTTGGTGTGATTTATAATGCCGGTAATTACTCTTCAACACTTGATATTTACCAAATCAATATTGATGATCGTATTGTTTACTCTGGTAATATTTCCCGTGGTATTAATGCTGACATCGATGCGTTTTTTGACCGCCATTCTGGTGCAAACCAGGCTTTAGACGGAGTGAAAAATGTTTCCATTTTCACTAATGCTATTGATACTGAAACCTTTGGTCTTGATTGGGTTAACCAATATACACAAACGCTAAGTAATATGGATGTAGTCTATGAGCTTTCTTATCACCATAATAATACCCAAGTAAGTAACATCAACACCTCTTCTGCTATGGTGCCTGATGAAATTATTTTCAATCATGCCCAAGAATTGTTAGTGGAGAAAGCACAACCACAAGACAAAGCGGCCTTATCAGCCATGTTTGATATGGATAACTGGTCGGTAACAGCCCGAATGACCTATTATGGTGAAGTTACTTCAGCATCTTATGGCACAGAAGAAACGACATGGGGTGCAAAAAGTTTATTTGATGTTACCGCGCAATGGCATGTCACCGATAACGTCAGCATCAGCGGCGGTATCTTAAACTTAACCGATGAGTACCCTGATGAATGGGGCGATAACGGCGGAATTTTCCCTCAAATTGGTTTTAAATATGGCTGGACAAGTTTCCCCTTCTCTCTTTCCGGACGGGAATATTATATGAGAGCCTCGTATAACTTCTAATCAAGTAATCTTTAGCTGATAAATAGTCCAATAACGATTAAGTTTTTTGGCGGTATTTATAAAAAAAGCACCAGTTTTTAGCTGGTGCTTTTTATTAGAGCTAACATTTTACCCAATTCAAAGCAGATATAAGCTGAATGCTCTGACACTGCGATAAAACTTCGTCAGTCTAATCTTTATTAACGAAGGTGATTTTATGCGAATACATCTGCAAAAAATAATGAATACGGTTAGAACGTCTTTTCGATAACATCACTCTGATATTGCCAGCAAGCAATGCCTCACTGCGCTTGACCTTAATTAATGGCACAAAAGGTTTATTATCAATGCTGATGGTAGTCATATGATTACATACAGCTTTTATTCTCGCTTGTTCGATATCCAATGAGCCAATCCTAATATAAGTTATGTGCGCATATCATAGCGGGCAAAAAAACTATAAATGCTATAAGTTGTGCTAAAAATGTGTTCAATTGTTTTTAGTTACCAAATAGAGCATATCCATAACGATACGTTAACAAGCTATTTACACCAGACTTTACCACCGATCATTTTAAAAGCGGGCGTGCCTCGAATTAAACATTCTCGGGCAAATACTTTATCGCATTGCGGGCAGGTACAAGGGATATCGGTAAAATCTTTACTGATACGTTCTTTAAAACATTTGAGTAAAGCACCCTTACCGGCTTTCCTATATTTGAATAGGAGAAAGTTACAGCCCTTGCAATAGATATCGACTGTTTTACTTGGACCTTTTTTATTGGGTTTTGCCATAAAGTATTATCTTCAGTCTAGTTTTGGTATAGCAAAGCTTTAAACTCATCCTAAATAGATTCTTGCTAAGGCCGATTGTATAGGCTACTTCTTATCTATATTTAGTGCTGCTAGGTTATTAGCAATATCTTGCGCGGCAGACTTGGGGGTAATATCGTCATCTATTTTTAAAATCTTGCCTTCTTTAGAAATATAAAATGTTACCCGACTAGCCACCCTAAACATATTTAGCACTTGATAGGCTTTTGCGGTGGCTTTAGTGGGATCACTTAGCATAGGAAAATCAGCACCCGTTTTCTCGGCAAAGGCGCGATTGTCATCAATAGGGTCAACACTTGCCATGACATAGCTGACATCATATTCACGAATAAGATGGCCTTGCTCAGTTAACGATTTACATTCAATAGTACAGCCTCGTGTGTTTGCCATGGGATACCAAGCCAAGACTACGGCTTGTTTACCTTGATAATCACTCAGTTGGTAAAAGCCACCTGTGGTTGCTTGTAAGTTAAAGTTTGGCGCGCTATCGCCAACCTTTAGATCGGAGGCAAAAGCTGAGCAGCCGACAAAAGTCACTAGGCTACAAAGTAAACGTATAGATTTTTTGATATTTCTTTTCATATTAGTACTCAATATTGAGGGGAAAGGTAAGTAAGCTTTTCTGACATTGTATGGGGTTAATACCGTGATTAACAGAGCTTAACCTACCTTCTTAAAAAGATGACGGTAATAAAAGCCCTGGACAAAATCACAGTTAAGCTGTTGGGCAAGCTTTAAATCCTCTGCGGTCTCTACCCCTTCTAGTATTATTTTTTTATTTGTACTGTGAGCGTAATCGATAATCGATTTAACCAGTAACATAAAGTTACGATTCTTTTTGTTTTTTATGACGAACTTATCAAGTTTGATGTAATCAACCAGTTGAATAACAGAGGTGGATATCATGGATTGCGGATTACAAACATCATCTATCGCGGTAGCAATATTGTTTTGAGCTAGGTCATCGATCATGGCCAAACTCATAATGGCATCATTAAGTTCCGAGTTTTCTATTAACTCGACCACAACCTTAGACTTTTGGAATTCTTTAAACAACTTAAGAAAGGGATTTTTTTGACCAATGACACCACAGGAAAAGTAAGAGTCTTGATCTAAATTTACAAAAATATCATGGCCATTGACGGCATAAGATAATTGTAATTTCTTTTGTTGGTATTCAATTTGAAACAAACTTAATGGGCTACTGTGCAGCGATTCGAAAACAAGGTCAGGCCGAATTGAATCGTTATTGGCAGTGTAGAATCTTGCGAGGGATTCATAAGCAAAAATCTCTTGGTTTTTACAACTAATTATTGGTTGGTATTCAACGCCAAAGCGCCTGTTTTCCAAGAGATCAATTAAACACTCTGCGTTGAGTAATTTCTTATCTTTCATTAACTACAGCTGATAATTACTTAGTCAGCAATTCCTACAACATATATGGAAACATAACTGTAAATAAGAATGATTATCATGTAAAGAAGTGTTTCGCAAATCGTGCTTGATTGCCATTAATTTGCGCAATATGGCTAAAATAGCAGTAATACTCGTGCCTCAATAAATAAAACTAAGCTCATCATGTCTTTATTCGGGCAACTTTATGACCATGTTTTCCTGCATTTATCTCGCTCACCTGCAATTTAATTACTTACTATAACGACTAATAATAGTGGCTAATATTACCGGTGCTATGGCATTTTATTATCCTTTTGGCTGAGCTAGGTATTGCTGAGCCATGATAAATAATAACTCTAGCCACCTAGCTTAATCATTAAGTCCTGCTTGCTAATTTTCAACTAGCGCAGATAAAAAATCTCTTATCAAAATAAACTAACTTACCGATAATTAATTTATGCTCTGATTATTAAGTAGCGCTAATCATAGTAAACATTCACCTACAGAAAGGTTACGGGGTTATCAGGGTTGTCGATATTATTACTACATAGGGTTACTGGGGTTGTTTGTATGGGTTTGGTGGGGTTAGAGGGGTTATCAACCTATTGCAAGTATGAGTTATCAGAGTTACTATGATTAATGGATTTTTTTACTGTTGTTGGGAGTTCAAAATGAAGTATGCTGTGGTGTTTACTCAAGCTGAAAAAAGCACAGATTATCAGGTGTCAGTACCTGATCTTCCTGGCTGTCAAATTACCGAGAAGACCATTGATTTAGGCATGGAAGAAGTGACAAAAGCAATACAATCACATCTGGCTATTTTGGCGGAATACGGGGAAAAGATCCCAAATGCACAAGGCTTAGAGCAACATAGAAAAAACCATATTCTAGCAAATCCACATACTTTTGCCCACGCTTTTTGGGCGATAGTCAGTATTGATATTACCCCCTACCTTGGTAAGAGCCATAAAATAAATGTTACCCTACCTGAATTACTTATTGCTCAAATAGATGACAAAGTAAGTAAGTCATCGGATTACAAAACTCGCTCAGGATTTATTGCCAGTGCTTGCTTTGCTGAATTACAAAAATAGTTCTGCCAATCAGTAAGCAAAAATTTATGTTACTAAGGGTGCTAAATTAATTTTCTGAGCCGCAAGGTGAATTTTATCATGAAAAGTGATTGCTTTACCTTGGCTATCAAGATCGCTATAGAAATCAAACTGGGCAATTTTTGGCATAGGTAATAATTGTTCTAGCTCGCTGATATTTTCTGACAAATTATTCATTGGCTCACTTGCCGCACAATTGGCAATCCAAGCTATACAATGTAGACCATCTGCTTTTATCGTTTCATACGTTAATAAGGCATGATTTAAACAGCCCAACTTCATATTAACAATGAGAATAACGTCAAGCTCTGCCACTTTAACAAAGTCTGACAAAAATTGGTAAGCCGGTTTTATCTTATCCGCATTACTTTCAGTATTTATCTCAGTGTGAGTATTGGCATTTACCGAATTGGCTATAAGTGGTAAAGGTCCAAGGGGTAATCGCCAACCGCCCGCCCCTTCCACTAAAATAACATCGGCATTAAGTGATTTTACTTGTTGATAATGATCATTTATTTGTGCAACGCTAAGTCGTTTGTTTTGTATTTTTGCCGCTATGTGTGGCGCAATCGCTTGCTCAAAGGCAATTGGATTGATATCAGCAATACTTTGCTGGCAATTAGCAAATTCACTGAGTCGCTTAGCATCTTCATTTATTAACTGGCCATCGACTAATTCACAACCGGCGGCAATGGGTTTAAAGGCGGCAACGCTTAAGGTTTTATTGGTGGAGTGATTGTTATGGTGAGTTAAAGGCTGAGTGAAGGCCTTAATTAAAGCGCAACTGACAAACGTTTTACCGGCATCAGTATCTGTGGCGGTGATAAAAAATTGTTTCATAAAAATTGCTTAAATAGGCTTTCTATACGGAGATGATAGCTTGGCGGATATTTTGCTCATTATTTTTTTCATGGTAACACCTTAGTGTTTATTAATACTAAGGTGAATAGTAGAAGAATTTAACTTATTATTGTTAGTGTTATTGTTAGTGTTAGTTATTTAACTTAACAACCAAACCAGAAAACAAACGATACGTGGCGGGGTAAATACCGCTGGGTTCAAGAAAATCTTTATAATGCTCGGTCATTTTAAACCACTTATCTTTACCTGATAGACCTCTATTTTTTTTCTGCGCCAGGTGATTAGCCCCTAAACCTTTTAACTCACGCGCTAAATGAATAACATTTTGATATTCTAAAATAATATCTTGGCATTTTTGCTCGACCAATTTACCGTTATCATTATTGAATAAAGTATTTAGCTCAGTGACGGTTTTAAAATCAATGACGTGTTGATCATCATCCACTTGTCGCCAAGAAGATTTTAATTCATGTAAGGTGCCATCCACTAAGGTGGTGAAGATAAGTAAACCGCCGGGTTTTAATACTCTTAACATTTCCGTAATGGCTTCATCGAGTGGCTCGAACCATTGAATCACTAAATTTGAGTAAATAAAATCGATACTATTATCTTTAAGCGGAATGTCATGGGCATCAGCTTCAAGCCATATTATTTTTTTATTACGATGTTCTTTGGCAAAATTGAGCATCTTAGTTGAAATGTCTAAACCAATAACTTGCTCATAAGACCCAGCTAACAAGTCGGTAAAAAAACCTGTGCCTGAGCCTAAATCTAACACGGTTAGATCATGGCGATTAGGTAACCAAGGCATAAGATGTTTACCGGAAAAGCGTTGTAACCTTGCCGATACATCATAGGATTTACTGGCAGAGCCAAAACTTTTGGCAATCTTTACTCGGTCTGCATTTGTTTGTTCTGTTTGAACCATTAAGCGATAGCCTTATTAATACATTCTGCTAAATACTTGATATCTTTGGTATTATGATTGGCGCAAATGGTAACACGTAACCTAGAACTGTTGACTGCCACCGTGGGTGGACGAATTGCGGTTAACCAAATACCCTGACTTTTGAGTTTTTCACTGACCATAAGCGCTTTTTTTTCATCGCCAATTATTATGGCATGAATTGAAGATTGTGTGGTGACTAACTCAATATTGTCTGCCAGTAAGGCACCAAATAATGCACTTAGTTCACTAATTTTTTCTCGACGCCAATGCTCCGCTTGGATAAGCGCAATACTTTTTTTTGTTGCCCAAGCGATAGCGGGTGACATTGCTGTCGAGTAAATGTAGTGCCTAGAGAAATTGACCAAGTACTCATGTAAATTTTCATCACAGGCTAAAAAGGCGCCACTCGTTGCCACGGCCTTGCCAAACGTGGCCATGGTAATATCAATATTAGCAAAGCTATTACTGCCCTGACCTTTATTACCAATGACACCAATACTGTGGGCATCATCTAAATAAAGCCAAGCATGGTGCGATTTTGCTAGCTGAGCAAGTTGCAATACTTTCGCTTGGCAACCATCCATACTAAACACCCCTTCTGAGGCAATCAGTTTATTGCTACTAGCCAGTGCACTGTGGTCAGTACGTGTGAGTAGTCGAGCAAGTTGGTCAATATCATTATGGTTAAAGCGTTTTACTTTTGCTTTGCTTTGATAAGCACCATCGATCATTGACGCGTGACTTAGCTTATCCAGATAAAAGTGGCTGTGCTCATTTTTACCTAAGGCATGAAATAGTGCTAAGTTAGCGCTAAAACCACTGGTAAAAAGCAAGCACTTTGGTTTATTTAACCACTGACAAATATCCTCTTCTAATGCTTGATGAGCATAATGATAGCCAGTGACCAAACTTGAGCTGCTTGCACAAGTACCAAACTTATCTACGCCTTCTTGTAGCGCTTTATTTATTTGCGCATGACCGTTTAGGCCTAAATAATCATTGGAAGAAAAATTTAAGTAAGACTTGCCTTTAATAACGATTTCATTGCCTTGGCTAGCCATACTATTGCAAACCAATTGACGATAGCGAAACTTTGTTTTTTGCTCTTCAACGTCGGTGCGAATAAAATCAAAGGTCATAAATGAATGTTTTCCTGAAAGGATAAATTCAACAATGAGCTAGCGAAGTTTATCGTTAGCTCAAAGACTGTTGTTATGCCGATGCGTTGTAAAACTGATCGCTATGTTGTTGATCAACAATGGCGGTATTAAGTATCTGCTCTGTTGAAGCGCTATCATCAACCACCGTTTCGGTATTGATGCCTAACTTTTTAAACAATGCCATATCCTGATTTGTTTCAGGGTTATCGGCAGTCAGTAACTTACAACCATAAAAGATTGAGTTAGCGCCGGCAAGGAAACACATTGCTTGCATTTGTTCATTCATAGCGGTACGCCCAGCTGATAATCGTACATGGCTTTTCGGCATCATAATACGAGCAACGGCAATACAGCGAATAAAATCAAAACTGTCTAAATCTTCAACATTGGCTAAAGGTGTACCTTCAACTTTCACTAACATATTAATAGGCACACTTTCTGGTTGTGGGCTTAGGTTAGCGAGTTGTATTAATAAAGAGGCACGATCTGTTGCTTTTTCACCTAAACCGACAATGCCACCACTACAAACTTTCATACCGGCACTGCGGACATTGCCTAAAGTATCAAGTCTATCTTGAAACGTACGGGTGGTAATTATCTGATTATAATGCTCAGGTGAAGTGTCTAGGTTATGGTTATAGTAATCTAAACCGGCATCATTTAATCGGCCTGCTTGTTCAACAGATAACATACCTAAAGTCATGCATGTTTCCATACCAATGGCTTTAACACGTTTAACCATCTCAAGTACATAAGGCATGTCACGTTCTTTCGGGTTACGCCAGGCAGCGCCCATGCAAAAACGAGTTGAGCCCATGTCTTTAGCGCGTTGTGCCGCTTCTAATACTTTATCAACGGCTAATAAACTTTCTTTTTCTAAGTTAGTTTTATTGCGTGCGCTTTGAGAACAGTATTTACAATCTTCCGGACAAGCACCGGTTTTAATCGATAATAAAGTACTCACTTGTACTTCATTGGGATTAAAGTTTTCTCTGTGTATCGTTTGCGCTTTAAACATTAAGTCACTAAAAGGCATAGCAAATAATGCTTGGACTTCTTTTAAATTCCAATTGTGACGAACGATTGAATTTAGTGACTGTGTTGGTGCTGATACGGGTGGTGTTATTTGCGGTGTTACTTGCGGTTTTAATACTGCTTCGGACATATTTAAATCTGACATAGAACTCAATTGCATCTAGTTAACTTAACGGGTAGTCTAGCCAGCCTAAGCATGATGTCAACGATTAATAAGATTTTTAGTTAACAAATGAACAATAAACATACAGCCATAACCCCATCGGAACAAAATTCCTTGCTGCGCCTTGATAAAGAACATGTCTGGCATCCATACACTTCAATGTCTGAGCCACTGCCAAGCTATTTGGTTGACAGTGCCGAAGGGGTAACCATCAATTTAGCCAGCGGTGAACAACTTATTGATGGCATGTCTTCGTGGTGGTCTGTTTTACATGGTTATAATCATCCTAAGTTAAATGCCGCCCTGCAACAGCAAGCGGCAAAAATGTCGCATGTGATGTTTGGCGGTTTAACACATATCAGTGCTATCACCTTATGTGAGAAGTTGGTGAAGTTAACTCCGCCAGGTCTGGAAAAAGTATTTTTATCTGATTCCGGCTCGGTCAGTGTTGAAATAGCGATGAAAATGGCTTTGCAATATCAACATGCTAGGGCCGAAAAAAGCCAGCATAAGTTAACTAAAACCAAATTATTGACGGTTAAAAATGGTTATCACGGTGATACCTTTGCGGCCATGTCGGTTTGTGATCCTGTTACCGGCATGCATCAAATATTTGAACAAGTATTAATGCAGCATTATTTTGCCCCAGCGCCGAAAGTTAAATTTGGTCAAGTATGGGACAGTAATGATGTCACTGAACTCTCGGCTTTATTCGCTCAGCATCATGCTGAGATAGCCGCCTTTATTATTGAGCCCATAGTACAAGGCACGGGTGGCATGCGTTTTTATCACCCTGAGTATTTAAAGGCCTGTCGAAACTTATGTGATCAGTATGATGTCTTGCTTATCGTTGATGAAATAGCCACGGGTTTTGGCCGTACAGGTAAATTATTTGCCTGTGAATGGGCAGGCATTAGCCCAGATATCATGTGTTTAGGTAAAACCTTAACCGGTGGTTATATCACCCTAGCGGCAACCTTATGTACCACACACATTGCCCAAACCATTAGTGAGGGTGTTGCAGGTTGTTTTATGCATGGTCCAACGTTTATGGGTAATGCCCTCGCCTGCGCCGTTGCTAATGCTAGCATTGATTTATTATTTGAAAATGATTGGCAAGCTCAAGTACAAGCAATTGAAAGTACGCTTATTAATCTGCTAAAACCTTTGCATGACCACCCAAGGGTTATCGATACACGTGTTTTAGGCAGTATTGCTGCCATAGAATGTCGACAAGTAGTTAACGTGGCTAAGATACAAAAACGCTTTGTTGAATTAGGTGTATGGATCAGACCTTTTGGCACTTTAATTTATATTATTCCGCCGCTGATCATTAATACTGAGCAGTTAACAACATTAGTACATGCCATCGCTACTGTCCTCGATGAAGATGATTGTTTTAGTTAGCGAGTGATAGCAAGTATATAAAGTGAATTGCCACTCATCGAGATTTAAATGGCATAGAGGCATCTGCCTTAAAGCCATTGGCACAAGACAAGGATAATCATTTGGCCTTACCTGCAGTGCCTTAGTTCTGCTTCCTAGGTTAAGGCGCCTCAACTAAGATATACACTAACCAAATAAGATTGACGACAATTAAGAACATCAAGTGGTAATGAGGGTTATCAATGTACCGGCGACAGCGATATTTATCTGTCATTAGCGCTATATAACTGCCCAAGGTACTCAGCCATAACAGTATATATAAATAGCCCGTTAGTGGCGTTAACCAAAATTGTCGAATTTCAATATCGTAATAGCGTAACATGCCATAATATTGATCGGGTGCCGCATAATATGACATGATCAGTGCGACCAAAAAAAATATCCAACTGAGCAGGGCCAAGCTTTTTTGCAGGTAAATCCAAAAGTCGGTGCTTTTTCTGCGCTCTTCTCTTTGCGCCACTTTACTTCCTCCATCACTCTTTTGTGTCATCATTGCTGTAATTCAGCTTGTTTGCCGCCATTTATGCACTTTTTATTGCCATCAAGCACTATTTGTTATTGTTCATTGCCTTACTTGGGTATTGTTCATTGCATTTATGCCTTGCCAATGCGACATATGGTAATTTTTTCTAGTTTATTGTCTCGCTGCGGCTTAGATAACAATAGTAGCTGAGCGGGAAAGACAGTAAACTGCTCAAATTTTACCCTCATCCTTACTGTTGTTTTAACTATTTCCCACCCTTTTAGTGTTAACTGGCACTATTTGTTATTGTTCATTGCCTTACTTGGGTATTGCTCATTGCATTTATGCCTTGCCAATGCGATATATGGTAATTTTTTCTAGTTTATTGCCTCGCTGCGGCTTAGATAACAATAGTAGCTGAGGGGGAAAGACAGTAAGCTGCTCAAATTTTACCCTCATCTTTACTGATGTTTTAACTATTTCCCACCCTTTTAGTGTTAACTGGTACTATTTGTTATTGTTCAGTGCAATTAAGCATTGCATTTATGCCTTGTCACGGTAACATATCACCCCATTTTTAGCATAATACCAATTTAGTTTAAATTTATCCCTCACTTAGCGTGAATGGCAAATAATAGCGTCAACTTGGTATAAGCAATTTCAATCAATTAGATAAGAATAAGAGGTCATTAAATGTCAGTTATAGCAATTACTGATGTGTTAGCGGGTAACTTCCCTGTTAATGAAAGCATTACCGTCCACGGTTGGATTAGAACACGCCGTGATTCGAAAGCTGGTATTTCATTTTTAGCAATACATGACGGTTCATGTTTTGATGCTATTCAAGCCATAGTGCCATGTGAACTCGACAATTATGACAGCGACATTCTTAAATTAACTACGGGCTGCTCAGTTAAAGTAACCGGTATTTTGGTTGAATCTCCTGGTAAAGGCCAAGCTTTTGAAATCCAAGCAACAGAAGTAGAAGTATTGGGTTTTGTTGAAGACCCTGATACTTACCCAATGGCAGCTAAACGACATAGCATGGAGTTTTTACGCGAACAAGCACATTTACGTGCCCGTACTAACATTGGCGGCGCAGTAACCCGTGTACGTAACTGTTTAGCCCAAGCTATCCATAGATTTTTGCATAGCAAAGGTTATTTCTGGATCAGCACGCCACTGATCACTGGCAGTGATTGTGAAGGCGCTGGTGAGATGTTCAGGGTAAGTACCTTAGATATGGAAAACTTACCCCGTAATGACGAAGGTAAAGTGGATTACAAACAAGACTTCTTTGGTAAAGAGACCTTTTTAACGGTCTCAGGTCAATTAAATGTAGAAACTTATTGTAGCGCCTTATCTAAAGTTTATACCTTTGGTCCTACTTTTAGAGCAGAAAACTCTAACACCAGCCGCCATTTAGCTGAGTTTTGGATGATTGAGCCGGAAATCGCTTTTGCTAATTTATCGGATGCGGCTGATTTGGCAGAAGAAATGCTTAAATATGTGTTAAAAGCCGTACTTGAAGAGCGCGCTGATGATATGGCTTTCTTCCAACAACGTGTTGATAAAACAGTAATTGAGCGATTAAATTCTGTCATTAATACTGACTTTGTCCGTCTTGAATACACTGACGCTATCACTATTTTAGAGAACTGCGGTAAGAAATTTGAAAACCCAGTCGCTTGGGGCATAGATTTAAACTCTGAACATGAACGTTACCTTGCGGAAGAGCACTTTAACGGCCCGGTAATTTTACAAAACTACCCGAAAGATATTAAATCTTTCTATATGCGTTTAAATGACGATGGTAAAACGGTTGCTGCCATGGATATTCTGGCCCCTGGCATTGGTGAAATTATTGGTGGTAGTCAACGTGAAGAACGTCTTGACGTATTAGATAGCCGCTTAGAAGAAATGGGCTTAGATATTGCTGATTATGGTTGGTACCGTGATCTTCGTCGTTACGGCACTGTGCCTCACGCCGGTTTTGGTCTAGGTTTTGAGCGTTTAGTGGCGTATGCCACAGGTATGCAAAACGTTCGTGACGTGATCCCATTCCCAAGAACACCGAATAGCGCAACGTTTTAACGTAACGTTAAAAACAGAAAAAGGCGACTTATGTCGCCTTTTTTATTGCCAAATTTTTAATTGTATACTGTCGGTTATACCAGTTTCATTAAGTTTGTGATCTTGTTGTGCATAGGAAAAATAGATTAAAGCAAGGCGCTCGATTGACCAATAGCAGGCTATTGGCATTGAGAGCAACGCCGCCTTGGTGTATTTTAACCCGCACAAGTGGGCAATAATTTAACATGCCTATGTAGTTTACTCAGGAACTTTTTGTATACGTCATCTTCGAAGTCTCTGATCGAAGATCCATTGCTCTTTATACACTGGATTCAGGACAATAAGCTCCATGCATTGTCTAATAAGTGCCATCCATGGCACGTCCGATTAAAACACCACGGGGATGACAATACTGAGCCAAGTGCACAGGCATGTAATTTAATGATATTGGTATTAGTTCCAATAAGTAACATTCGCTTGGAAATCTTTAGCCGGTTTACTGTGTGGCGCTTTTGTTGGCGTGCCTAGATATAAGAAACCGGCGATATCATTACCCGCAGCCAGCCCTAAACCGGTTTTCACTGTTTCATTATAAGCTAAGTCACCGGTACGCCACATAGCACCATAGCCCAACGAAAAAGCGGCCATTTGCATGGCTTGTGCACAACAACCTGCGGCAATCAATTGTTCTTGTTGAGGAACTTTATTATGCTCAACATATTGAGTTGAGATAACAATCATCATTGGCGCTCTAAATGGCATTTTCGCTACTTTCGCTATTTTTTCATTAAAGGCATCTTCATCTATACTAGTACCCTCAAGGAGACCTGCTTTAGTGGTTAGGTCAATGGTGGTAGCTGCAACGTAAAGGTCGCTTAATCGTTGTAAACCTGCTCCGCTAATAACATGGAAATGCCAAGGTTTTAAGCCCGCGTGATCGGGGACTCGCATGCCCGCAGACAATAATGTTGATAAGTCGGCTTTATTTGGCGCGGGATCAGTTAACATCGGTGTCGACTGGCGTTGCAATAGTAATTCAATAGCGTCCATAAAATACTTCTAACAAGGGTTATTGTAGAAGTTTATCGTTAAGCTGAGACCAAATCAATTAAGTTTATTCTCATCCAAGACTGGTCACACGGCTAACGTATTACATTGCCTTGGTACTCCTTGGACACGCTAATCTCAATAACAGAGTTAAAATAAATTTTATACCGCAAAGGCGTTATTTATACTTGACTTCATTTTGCTCTAACGCCACTATTCGAGCTAACAGAACTGTACCTATGTAACCTAGATTCAAACTCTAGCTTAGCCATAAGATAACTTAATATAACTTACTATAAAGAAAAGCAATGCCAAGCAACTTACTCGCCATGATCAGTATTCGAAACCCCAAAGCAATAGCGATAAGCTATCTGCTTGTGGTCAATCGACTGTGGCAAGTTAAGCGCCAGTTAAATTGGCCAGTCACTGCGGAACATTGAAGAATTATAGTTAATCGAGTCATTAATTAGTTCACTTTTAAAGCCGCAGCAACCACCTCTTGCGGCTTTTTGTTTTACCCCCTTCCCGACAAAAAACCGTAATAGTCTGCTTTCGCTTTAAAACAAAAATTTTAAACGCAACAAAGGAGAGTAAAATGTCAGTGTCAGTTGCCTATTTGGCGGTACTATTAATATGGTCTACCACCCCATTGGGTATAGTGTGGAGTAGCGAGACAATTAACCCCAGTTTAGCGGTATTACTTAGAATGCTTATTGCTTTAGTGCTTGGCGCCTTAGTGATTAAAATGGGTAAAATCAATCTCCCGTGGCATAAACAAGCATTAAGGCTATACAGCTTTTCAGCACTTGGCATCTTTGGCGGCATGCTCTGTTCATACTTAGCAGCACCCTATTTATCTTCAGGCATTATTTCGCTAGTCTTTGGTTTGTCCCCTGTTATCTCGGCGGTACTAGCAAAGAGAATATTAGCTGAGCCCAATATCAGTGGTATTCGTAAATTTTCTATGGTTATTTCATTGCTTGGTTTAGGCGTGGTGTGCTCTGATAATTTCACTTTAGCGGACGATGGTATTTATGGCATTATTTTTATTTTATTGGCGGTATTTTTCTTTAGCTTAAGTGGTGTGTTGGTGAAAAGTGTCTCCATAGCTATTCATCCCTTAGCAACCACGGTTGGTGCGTTAACCCTAGCCACACCTATGTTCTTATTAACCTGGTTGGTTTTGGATGGCACCTTACCCGTTGAACTGTGGCAAGCAAGGTCTATTTGGTCAACGCTATATTTAGGTGTATTTGGTTCATTGATTGCTTTTTATGCTTATTTTACCATATTGCAAAAGTTATCAGCCAGTAGTGTTACCTTAATAACCCTAATTACTCCGGTAGTTGCCTTGAGTTTAGGTGCGATGTTAAACGGTGAAGTGATTACCGACAAGCTGATAATAGGTGCTGTGATGGTATTATTAGGTTTATCTATTTATCACTTTGGCCATTTAATTCCTGGAATTAAAAAGAAACCTATCCGTAGTTAACGGCAAATAAACAATGCCGATAATATAGTGACAATGAAGATAAAAAGCTGAACAGAGCGTAGTTAAATTGATATCTGTTCAGCGTTTTTCGACCATTAAAAATCGCTGCGCTAGGTAATGGTCAACACTGGTATAACGGCCAGCGCCAATAAAAAACAAGGCGAGTAGCATAATAAAATACGTGGTTGAAAATTCTATACCATTATTTAACACCACTATATTGCCCTTTTCATACAGCCAATCAGTATTACCATGCTCAGCTAACAGCTCACGCATTTTTTCCAGTCGTATGGCTGTTTGTTCGCTGTTTGCTAAACTCCCTTGCGCACTTTCCAGCCCTAACCAGCTGGCAACTCTCGCTGGGCTGATCTCACTATTGGTTGGCGTGATAGCAAACCAGCCGTTATCAACATGAACCGTTGTTGCGGCAACTATCATGGTAAACATCAGCGGTATGCTAATTAAACGCGTTAAGGCGCCAATTAATAATAACCAGCCACCAAAAAACTCAACTAAAATAACCAAGTTTGCTAGTAAAGCCGGAAATGGCAAGCCCAAGCCCCAATCACTGTTGCCAAACCAAGCAATAATACTAGCATCGGCCAAGATGGCGCTAAAACCGGTAACGTCTTCATTGAGTAATTGCGTTTTACTAAAGCCAGCCATGATAAAAACCGGCGCAAGATAAAGCCGTAATAATAACGCCGGTATGCCATCAAAGTGTTTAAGCTGGCTTAAAAATCTCTGGTAGTAATGTTGTAGTGTTTGCATAGTGACGGTCTTATCAAGAAATAAAGCGATTAATAATAAGAACGCTTTAGTTGCTAAAGACTTTCAACTTACTCATTAATTAATAAAAACAACCGTTTAACCCTGAGTCGCCATAAATAGTTACAATCTAGCTAAAGCCATATGTTAAGTTTTGGTTAACATTAAGGTAGTATAGAGGTGAGAATTTTTAATTTAATCAATTTAAGATATATATATGAATAATAAACCCGGCATTATAAAACGGATCTTTTCTTCCCTCTGGCGCGTATTAAGCTTTACTCGCTCAATAGTGGTAAACCTAGTATTTTTTATACTGTTATTCGGCTTCATTGGCGTCATTTCAAGTGGTGATGAACAAGTACAAGTCCCAGACAAAACGGCCTTAGTGTTAAACCTTGTTGGTGATGTGGTAGAGCAAAAGCGTGAAGTTGACCCGATGGAGGCTTTTTTAGTAGAAGCACTGGAGCAACAAGAAGATCAACCAGAAATTTTACTTGCCGATATCTTAGACGTTATTGCTAAAGCGAAAAATGATGATCGGGTAGAAATATTAGTTTTACAACTGCAAGGCTTAAACAGAGCCGGTTTAACTAAGTTGCAAGATATTGCTAAAGCGCTAGAGGACTTTAAAAGTAGCGGCAAGACCATTATTGCCCTTGGTGACCAATTTTCACAAGACCAATACTATTTAGCCAGTACGGCGAATAACATTTGGTTAAACCCACAAGGTTTTATGTTACTTGACGGTTATGGTCGCTATAAAATGTACTTTAAGTCGGCATTAGATAAATTAGCCATCAATCAACACATCTTCCGTGTTGGTACCTTTAAATCAGCAGTTGAACCCTTTATTCGTGATGACATGTCTGCTGCGGCAAAAGAAGCCAACAAACTTTGGCTTACTGACTTATGGCAGCAATACAAAGAAGATGTGGCCGAGCGTCGTGGCTTTGCTATCGATAACTTTGATGAAAACATTGATACTCTAGTGGCTAAATTTAGCGCGGCTAACAGTAGTTTTGCTCAGTATGCCCTTGATAATAACTGGGTTGATCAACTCAAATCACGCCAAGAAATGCGCACCGAGCTTATTGATTTAGTGGGCAAGAACAAAAAAGGCGATAGCTACAGTCATATCGGCTACCAAGATTATATTGCTGCCACGAATTCATTGTTAGATGAAAGCGCAGCGGATGCTGATAGCGGTAGCGGTAGCGATAAGGTTGCCATTATTGTTGCTAAAGGGACTATTTTAGATGGTACGCAAAAACCCGGTACTATCGGTGGTGACAGCACCGCGAAGTTATTGCGCCAAGCACGATTGAATGATGATGTTAAAGCCGTAGTATTACGCGTTGATAGCCCAGGTGGTAGTGCCTACGCCTCAGAAATTATTCGCCAAGAAGTTGAATTATTGAAAAAGGCGGGTAAACCTGTTGTCGCTTCAATGGGCACCTATGCTGCCTCGGGTGGTTACTGGATTTCAGCACCGGCAGATCTCATTTATGCAGCGCCATCAACTATCACAGGTTCAATTGGTATTTTTGGCATGATGATGACTTTTGAAGATTCATTAAGCAAAATGGGTATCCATACCGATGGTGTTGGTACCACCGATATGGCCGGCTTTGGCCCCACCCAAGCCCTGACACCAGGCATGGCGAAATTATTTCAATTATCGATAAACAAAGGTTACCAAGATTTTATTCAATTGGTTGCCAACAATCGTAATATGACCCTTGCTGAAGTTGATAGTATTGCCCAAGGTCGAGTGTGGTCCGGTAAAAAAGCCAAAGAGCTTGGCTTAGTTGATGAACTAGGTAGCTTAACCGACGCGGTTGTTGCGGCAGCAAACCTAGCTAAACTTGAACACTATGACACCCTGCTTATTGAAAAAGAGCAATCTTCGCGCAGTAAAATAATGCAACAAATACTGGGTAAGTCATCAGCTGTGATCAGCTTTTTTGCAACCAGCCAAGAGCATAGCTCAATTGATTTAACCAGCAATGCGGTGAATAATAAACCTATATCACAATTCATTAAGATGATGAAAGCTGAGTTAACACAAATGAACCAGTTTAATGACCCACAAGGTCGCTATACTTTATGTATTGCTTGTAGTGCCAACTAAGCGCGACAGTAAAAGCTTTTAACGTGTAGAGGTAGTTATGAAAATAACTACCTCTTTTTTTAACATGCCTATGCACTTGGCTCAGGATCGTCATCCCCGTGGTATTTTAATCGGACGTGCCATGGATGGCACTTATTAGACAATGCATGGAGCTTATTGTCCTGGATCCAGTGTATAAAAAGCAATGGATCTTCGATTAGAAACTTCGAAGATGACGTTTACAAAGAGTTCCTGAGTAAACTACATAGGCATGTTTTTTTATTAACTTCCTGCCAAAGTCTACTAAACACCCCGGTTATCACCTATCCGCTAAAGAATTGTTGTCGAGACTGAAATCATTCAGCAAGTGCTATAGCAAGTATCCTGCATGCTAAGATATAATACTAAGTCTATTAATTAATTTGCCACTCATTGCCACTCAGCGATAATTATCAGGCTTAGAGGTAAGGTATAATTACTCGTTTATAAAATCTACAACATAGCATTAACAATTATGATAAAAAAAAGAATTTATGTTGCCTACACTGGCGGTACTATTGGTATGAAGCAAAGCACTCAAGGCTTTGTACCGGCTAAAGGCCATCTGAGTGAATCAATCAAGGCACTGCCTGAATTTCATCGCAGTGAAATGCCAGATTTCACCATCAGTGAATATCAGCCGTTAATTGATTCCTCCAATATGACGCCAAGAGATTGGCAACGTATCGCCGATGATATTAAAGCCAACTATGATGATTATGATGGTTTTGTGGTGTTACATGGTACCGATACCATGGCTTATACCAGCTCAGCTTTGTCTTTTATGTTTGAGAATTTAAGCAAACCCGTCATTGTTACCGGCTCACAAATACCCTTTAGTCAACTGCGCTCTGATGGCCAAGTTAATGTGTTAAATGCCTTATACATAGCGGCTAATTACCCCATTAGTGAAGTTGGTTTGTTTTTCAATAACAAACTCTACCGTGGTAATCGGTGTATAAAAGCCTATGCCGATGGCTTTAACGCCTTCGATTCCCCTAATATGCCAGTCTTACTTGAAGCAGGTATCAATATTCAATTAGTGGCGGGAAAGATAGCGCCAAACATTGAAAAAGTGCCGCCACTGCAACTGGCAAAAATCACTCCCCAGCCCATCGGTGTAGTGCACTTATACCCAGGTATAAGCAGTGCCGTCATTGAAAATACCATAAAACAGCCGGTGAAAGCCCTTATTTTACGCAGCTACGGTGTTGGTAATGCGCCACAAGATAAAGCCTTACTCGCTTGTTTAAGTAAAGCGAAAGAGCAAGGTATCGTGGTGGTTAACTGTAGCCAATGTATCAAAGGCACGGTCAATATGTCTGGCTATGCCACAGGCAATGCCTTGAGCGAGGTCGGTGTCATCAGTGGTCATGATATGACCCTAGAGGCAACGTTAACTAAACTACATTACTTATTAAGTAAAAACTTAAGCTATGACGAAATGTGCCAACAAATGCAATTGAGTTTACGTGGTGAACTTACCTAAGCATTTAATTATTCGAGTAAAAATTTAAGCTATGACGAAATGTGCCAGCAAATGCAATTAAGTTTACGTGGTGAACTTACCTAAGCATTTAATTACTCAAGTAAAAACTTAAGCTATGACGAAATGTGCCAACAAATGCAATTGAGTTTACGTGGTGAACTTACCTAAGCATCTAATTAATCGAGTAAAAATTTAAGTTATGACGAAATGTGCCAACAAATGCAATTGAGTTTACGTGGTGAACTTAGCTAAGCATTTAATTACTCAAGTAAAATGATAAAACACCATTACTCAGCCGGTAGTCCTTGCTGACAGTTGGTGTTTTTCGATATATTGAGGCAAGGTTAATAAACTTAACTGCTATCGTGCTCATCATGTAATTCAATATTGAGCTCTAACACGTTTAAATCACCATCTTTATTATCAAGTTTTATCGAAAAACTCTCATCCGATACTTTGATGTACTTACGCAATACCACTAGAATATCTGCGGTAAGTTGCGGTAAATAATCTGGCTGCTTATTGCGGCTATTGCGTTCATGAGCAACGATGATTTGCAGACGTTCTTTCGCCCTGGATGCTGTGGTTACCTGCTTTTCTTTTTTGCGTAAAAAATAATCCAGTAATGCCATGTTATCCTCCAAACATCCGACTAAAGATGCCTTTTTTCTCAGCGAGTAAAAACCTAAACTCAATGGTTTCACCTAACAGGCGATCAATGACATCTTGGTAAGCTTGACCGGCATCACTGTCGGTATCTAAAATAACTGGCTCGCCCGCATTTGATGCTTTAAGCACAGCTTGTGACTCAGGAATAACACCTAACAACGGTATCGACAGAATATCTTCTACATCCTCGACACTCAGCATTTCACCTTCAGCAACACGTTTAGGGCAATAACGTGTTAATAATAAATGCTCTTTTATCGGTTCTAAGCCAAGTTCAGCTCTACGTGAACGACTTGCTAACATGCCTAAAATTCGATCAGAGTCACGTACCGATGATACTTCCGGATTGGTGGTTACTATAGCCTCATCGGCATAATAAAGCGCCATCATGGCTCCAGCCTCAATACCTGCTGGCGAATCACAAATGATAAAGTCAAAAAGTTTACCCAGATCATCGAGCACCTTACCAACATTTTCTTTATTCAAGGCATCTTTATCACGTGTTTGTGAGGCGGGTAATATAGATAAACTGCTGACACGTTTATCTTTAATTAAGGCCTGATTCAAGGTGGCTTCACCATTAATCACATTGACAAAATCATATACCACACGACGTTCACAGCCCATTATCAGGTCTAGATTTCGTAAGCCTATATCAAAATCAATTAATACTACTTTATGTCCTTTTAACGCTAAACCAAGGCCAATTGCAGCACTAGATGTCGTTTTGCCAACACCGCCCTTTCCTGAGGTAACTACTATTATTCGTGCCATAGACAGAATATCCTTTATAAGTTAAAAATTAAATGAGTTTTGATGACGTTAGCTCGTTGTCGGTCAAATGAATATATACCGGTGAGTCCCAGTGTTGCTCCATGGACTCACTTAGCCAATAGTGACCATTAATAGAAACCAACTCAGCCTGAAGATTTTGACAATATATTTGCGCGCTATGATGGCCGGTTGCGCCGGCAATGGCGCGACCACGTAAAGAGCCATAGACATGAATATTACCATCGGCAATGACTTCAGCGCCCGCTGAAACTGAGCCGATAATGACTAAATTTTGCTCTTTAGCATACACTTGCTGACCAGAACGAACCTGGCCTCGGTGTATTTTATCCGTGTATAAATGACGTTGCGTTGTCGCCGCTACGCTTTCAGTCTTGGCAACTACGCTCTCTTTGCTAATCTTGGCTTTTGTCGTGGTATTGGCTTTCGCTGAATTAACAAATGAAAAACCAAGATCCCGAATTTGCTGACGTTGCGCTTTAGCGATAACGCCAGTGAAGCCAACAAAGGTAAAATTGAATTCTTCTATTAATGTTTTTACCCCTTGATAATCAATGGAACCGTTGAGTTTTTCAACATTTACCACGACGGGAACTCGGTAAAAAAAATCGGGAGCTTGCGCTACTTTGTTGGTTAAATCAGCACGAATATCTGCTAATTCTGACGACTTTAAATGTAAAACAGACAGGGTAAAACTTGACCCTTTAAATTCAATGCTGGCATCAGCCATAAAGAAGGTTTCCCTAAATAAGACAAGTGACGGTATCTAGTTAATCATCAACTCGCTAATATTACCGCCACAATAACAAGCAGAGAGTAATAATATTGAAAAATTGAAAGTGTTTATAAAGCGCTCTTTAAGGTGGAAATTAAAGCATCTTGTGCAAGTTGATAACGTTCAATTTTATTATTCGCCATCAATAATGAATGACTTAAATTCATGGCCGCCACCAATAAAACACGCTCGCGGCTGCCAATACCCGTTTGTTGCTTGATGTCTATACACATATTAGCGAGGCTACGTGCGGCTTGAGTTAAATCCTCTGCTTGCTCAGCTGAGCAAGCAAACTGATGTGGCTTGCCCAAAATGTTAATGCTGATGCCTGTAGAGTCTTCAGTAATCATTAATTATGCTCTTATGCACTTATGCACTTTGTAATTTACCTAGTAAATTTGTTAAAACGTCATTGGTCTGTTTTTGTTTTTCTTCACCTTCAAGGGCTTCAAGTTGCAAGGTTTCATTTTCATCAATAAGCACGGTTTTTTGCTGCTCTAGTTCAGCCACTTGATTTTTTAGCTGGTTATTTTTTTCAATGATGTCTTCAATCAGTTGTTCGAGTTGAGGGAGAGTATTTTCTAACATAAGGCGCTCTTATTAACTGTAGTAAATTTAAGGTTGCAAATTTAATCTAAAGTGAGGCAGAATACTACCTTTAAGCACGATTATCGGCTTAAATTATGTAACAAATTTTAATGTTTGGTGGGATTAGTTGATTATGCTCAAAAAACATACTTAAAGAGTAAAAAATAACCGATAACTCGTTAGTTACCGTTATGGGCTTTCATGCTACTTTATTGACCATACGCTAGACCATGCTGGGTCAACAGCCAAGGGTAGTAAATTTTTCTCAAATTCTAACCGTGGGAACTAATAGACTGTTTCGCCAGCAAGTGCACGATGTCATGGCGGATTATATTGATGGCAATTATTTAAGCTACGACTAGTCAAAAGTTACTTACAGATTGTTAGCAAAAAATTGCGTAGCAGTCACTTAAATAAAGGCATGGATAATAAGAATTTTGTTAGCCGCAACACTTTTTATATTTTTTGCCACTGCCACATGAACAAGGATCATTACGCTTCGGTGTTTGGTCGAATCGAGTCGTGGTGGGTTTGTTGAGTATGGCGTTAAGTTCAATGATATTTTCATCGCTGGTGCTGTCTACAGTAATATCAGCAAAAAGTTCATTCTCGGCAACTAAGCTCGCTACTTCGAGTTTTCTTTCATCACTACTAACCACTAGCGTTAATGGTTTTTTTTCAGTACCAAGTTTTACCGCACGTTTATTGTTATAACCTGTGGTGACATGGTTATGTCTGATGTGGATACGTCCTTTGTAATAAAGATCGTGCATGATTTTCTCCGCTAATTTAAATGCTTGCTTTAAGCGCGGCAGTATAACGTAAAGTGGTAAATAGTCGACCGTTGAATTGACTCTCTGGCTTTTATTTTATCATTTACCCCAAAGCTCAGATATATAATGTCCCTATATAGCCATATTATACCAATTTCACTAAATTATGGCCCACTTGTGGGGGTAAAATAGGCCAAAACTACAATCCCAATAGGCCACTATTTGGCCAATCGAGCGCCTTGTCCTGAAATGTTTTTGCTGAGCACAACAAGATCACAAACTTAATGAAAATGGTATTACTAATAAAAATTCATGTTTAAATTCATGTTTAGAGTGCTTGAGTAACATCAATGATACAATAAGGCTTGGTATACCTACTCACTAGTGAACTATGAAAGATTGTAATCAATGCGGGAAATGTTGTATCAAATACGGCGGCGGTGATCTGGCAGCAAGCAAAGAAGAGATTGACCTATGGGAAATATTTAACCCTGAAATCTTCGCATTTGTTAAAAACAATGAGTTATGGTTCGACCCTAAATCTGGCTTACGACTAAAAAGTTGCCCTTTTCTAGCAATAGCGGCAAAAAAAGACCCACTCGCGCCGGATCTTTATACTTGCAGCATTTATTTAGATAGACCGGAAGACTGCCGTCATTATCCTAGCCTGATTGCTGAAATGATCAGAGATGAATGTGAGATGATTGAAGTAGTAGACTTAGAAAATCACAAAAAAGCGCAAATAAAATTAGATGTATTGATGCAAGATAGCCGCCCGCCAAGCTACTCCTAGGGTAATCTATCTTGGCAGACAAGCTAGATTAATCGGCTACTGCTGGTTTGCTAACCTTATTGAATAATTGCAACACCGCTAACTTCTAACACTGTTTTTGCGTCTGCCCGCTCAATAACCTTCCATAATGTCGTTTGAATAGTTTCATCGGTTCTAACATCACCCTGACAGGAAAACTTCTGCTCTTGTATCTCAGCACCTTCTTCTGAGGTGTAAGCAACAACAACTTGTGTTGCACAAGTTGTTGATTCACCAAAATAAGCCAGTGATATTTGTGGGTAACCTTGAAAGCCTTTTTTAACTCGTTTTGCTATACGTTTTGTTGATTTATCTAAATTCATAATAGATATCCAGAAGTAATGTCGCGCCCTACTATAGGACTTTTACTTAGTTTGCTAAAATGTCTCACACATTGCAAGTCATTGTCAGCTGGTAAGATTAAATCCCTTAGTGAAGCGTTTGATTTATGAAAGGATATAATCGTTTTAGTTGCTGGTATAGATGCTCAATATTGGAAATTTAAACACGCCAAAGGACACGGTAATGGACTGTGTTTCTTTGCCTTTGAAGTTTAATTTATACTCTAGTGGCTTGTTACGACTGCCATCAGCAAATAGCGCCATTAAATGATCTTGATCTAACTCGCGGTTACCCGAGGATAAATTCGTTAGTGTTATAACCCCCCAGCGTTCACCGATGTCATTACTCATTAGTACATAGTTTACTATTTCAAAGTCACCCGCTTTGGGCTTAACATTATTATCATTAGGGAAAGACAAAATAATTGTGTTTGTTACCGAACGATCGATGTTTAATACCTCGGTATCTTCGGCTTGACTAGTCGACACAAAAGATAATAAAGCTAACAATATAAATAAAGATTTTCTCACTGTAACTGCTCCAGAAATTAAACACCCTCTTATTTAACGGGCTGATACTAGTGTACAAAAATGAGTAGCGCTGGTGACACAGCAAACCTGGCACTCATCAATACACCTTGGTGATATAGGTGCAGGTAAAGCTTAATTATCAAGACACTTATTATCTGTTAACAGCTTGTCAGGTGATCCTGAAAAATCAAAATGTTTGAAAAAAGCATCATAAATCGTTTTCATAACTTCTGTGCCATAACAACGTGTATGTTTAAACTCGCCATTTTCTTCATAAACACTTGAGTTGTAGATAATATATTTCAGTTCCTCTTTCCCTTGTACCTTTGCGGGGTAATTTTTCAGTTTTTCCATACGGCCTAACCGCGCCATCATGTCAGATAAACAAGACTTGTCTTGTTGAAATTCTGACACATGATGACCTATATACTCATCCTTGGTATACCCTAACACCTCCAGTTCACATTCGTTGGCATAAACAATAATACCTTCTGCAGAGACAACATGGATGCCTATGGATGAGTTATAAATAAAATCTTCTGGTTGCTCAGTAAACATAAATCACCTTTCCTACTGGTTAATGGGCAAAGCTTATATAATTAGATAAAATTATAGCTGAACGAAACACAGCAAACTGAATATTGTGCTTTATTATAGCTTTAAGCCATCGTATGGCTTTATTTTTAAATATTCAAGCGACTGTGTTAGGTTGCCCACGAGCATTGCCAATTTATGGTCATGGGGGCGCTAATCGATAGCTTAATTAACCTGTCTAAGCTTTGATGGTGTTTCCCCGGTCCACTTTTTAAATGCAGCTCTGAAATTTGACACATCATTAAAGCCAATAGCACAGCCTATGTCTTCAATGGTCAATTGCGTCTCGGTTATTAATTTCTTAGCGGCGCTGCAGCGTAAATCTTTGACAATTTCGGTAAAACTTGTGCCCTGCTCTGATAACTTTCTGCGTAACGTCCTTGGGGTGAGATAGAGGGCACTCGCCAGTTTTTTAGCACAAAGCTCCTGTTGCATATTAGCAGCTATCCAATTATTGATGGTGATTAAAAATTCATTTTTTATCGCCACTGAATTTAACACCACATCACATTGGCTAAGTAAGATCGGCATGGCAAAAGGATTACTGCTTGGAGTATTTAATGACCACTTGTCGTTATTAAAGAGAAATTCACTATGTTGATTACCATAACTTATTGGGCAACGGAAAAATTCTTGATAAAGTTGATGGTGTTTAGGTTTGGCAAAGCTAAACCTTAAGGCATCAAAAGAAAAATTTTCGCTGTTTAAACAATCTCGCACCAAAGATAAAACAATGACGCACTGTAGCTCGATATTAAATTCTTCTAAATCACGGGTAAACAACAGATCTTCAAAACGAAAGCACGATTGCCCAGATTCATCATCATCATCATCATGCAGTGACATATTAACGGTTTTAGTGACTAAATTATGATAACGAATAGCAAACTCTAAGGTGGAACGTAGACCTTTACAGCATAATAACGTGCAACCATATAAACCGTAGTCCTTAGGCTTTATTGCGGCTCCCAACAATAAACTAATCGCGGGCATGTCCAGTGCTAAAACATTTCGATAAAAAGTGATTATTTGTTCTTTATGGATTTTATATTCACGATCCTTTAAGCCATGGGGTTCAATATCAGTACCCTTTAACAAACGCGATAAATGAATACCTTTTTTAGCTAAGGTGGACGCAATAAAGTTAAGCTTATGCGCAAATACTTGACCGGAAAAGTTAGCCGGCATGCTGTTTTTTGAAACCATATCGTTATTCAACTTATTGCTATTTGACACCAGTTAACCATCAAATAGCCCGTATATCACCTCAAATTGACCGCTATTCACCTTATTTTCACTATAACTCCTCTTTATATTATTAGTGATAACGATGATTAAAAATTATAATAAGAGAGTGAGATAACATGAAAAACCTAGCATTAAAAAGCATCTTTGCCCTGAGTGGCTGTGCTGTAGCCATTAACGCGGCCACCGCGCAAGATCTAGTCACATTAGAAGTAATTCAGGTAACGGCACAAAAAAGATCGGAAAATGCGCAAGACACCCCGATATCAATGAACGTATTGAGCGCCGATGATATCAAAGAAAAAAGCATTGAAAAAATTGATGACTTACAATATTCAGTACCTAATTTGCATATGACAGAAACCGGCATTAGTACACAAATGTTTATTCGCGGTATAGGTACCGGTAATAACCAAGGTTTTGAACAATCCGTCGGTCAGTATATCGACGGTATCCATTATGGCCGACAACAACTACTGCGCATGCCCTTTCTAGATTTAGAAAGAATTGAAGTGCTAAAAGGTCCGCAATCGATAATGTTTGGTAAAAACTCCGTTGCTGGTGCACTGAATTTATCTTCGGCTAAACCAAGCCAAGATACCGAAATTCATCTTGGCTTGCAGTATCAACCGACTATTGGCGCCACTGAATTAACTGCAATGGTTTCTGGTGCACTGACGGATACTTTATCGGCAAGGTTAGCCGTTCGCCATTATTCAGAAGATGGCTATATTGACAACACCTTTAAAGAGCGAGATGAGACCATTCGTGATGAAGGCGCTGTGCGTTTGAGTCTTTTATGGGAGCCAAGCGATACCATGAACTTCTTATTTAAAGTCGAACGAGATGAGTTTAATGGCACTGGTCGACAAATAGAAGTAATTCAAGATGAGCCGGCTCTTGACGGTTACCCTATTCCTGGCGCAACATTCAGCCAAATATTAGGAATTTTAGGCCACCCTCAGGCAATAGCCGACAGTACATTGAATTATCAGCGCCAAGCTGATGCCGAAGAAAGTAATACTAACAATTTAAATAATGCCACGTTAACCGCTAACTTCATCTTCGGCGACTACACCCTCACCTCGGTATCGGGCTTCGTTTCATATGACTTTGTTGAAACCTGTGATTGTGATTACACCGCCGCGCCTATCTTTTCAGTATTTATTGATGAAGAGTATCAGCAGTTCAGTCAAGAGATTAGATTAGTCTCGCCGGTAGGAGAAAAATTTGATTGGCTAGGCGGGCTATTTTATCAAACCAGTGAACTTGCCTTTGATGATAATATCATTATACCTAGCAACAGTATTTTAGGTTTAATCTCGGGTGGTGCTCTCGCACCTATGACCGGACAAGCTGCGGGTCGAAACTATCAGTTAGATAGCGATATGTGGTCGGCATTTTTCCAAGGTCGTTATCATTTCACCGATGCCTTAACACTTACCTTAGGTGCTCGTTTTACCAGTGAAGAGAAAACATCTTCTCGCGTGATGAATATTACCGACTTAAGTACCGGTGATATTACTGAAGATCCCATGGCACCGGCTTTATTTGATGCTGTTTTTGGTATTCAAAGCGAGCAAAGCCCTTTATCACCCCAAGGTCATAACTTAACCGGTCAACGTGATGAGAACTCTTTTACTCCGCTGATTAATGTCAGTTATAAAATTGATGATAAAATTATGCTCTACGCTTCTGCCACCACAGGTTTTAAGGCAGGTGGCTTTGATGCCAGAGCCAATAACGTCAATTCGTGGGAATTTGGCGAAGAAGAAGCAACGGCTTATGAATTGGGGGTAAAGTCATTAATACTCGATGATACTTTAGAGATAAACTTAGCGTTTTACCGCACCGAATACGACAACTTACAAGTCAGCCAATTTGATGGTGTACTTGGTTTTAATGTCGGTAATGCCAAAGAGACCGTGGTGCAAGGTGTTGAAATTGAAGGTCGTTGGATATTGTTCGATGGTTTATCAATGCAATATGGTATCGCTTATTTAGACCATGAATATACCGACTTCACTAATGGCAACTGTCATAGCAGACAAGTACCCGATGGTGATATGGGCGCTGATGGCAATCAACTTTGTGATTACACTGGCAAGTCTGGGCAATTTACCCCTAAAGTCACTGCCAGTATCGGTTTTGACTATTTCACTGATATTTCATTCTTGGGTTTTGAATATTTTCGAACTACGCTTGGGCTTTACCACTCGGCAAAACAGAATGTTGATGTTAACTTAAATCCACTTTATGAAATTGACGCTTACAACAAAGTCGATATGCGTATTGCCCTTGAAAGTGAACAGTGGAACATTGCACTATTTGCTAAAAACATGACCAATGCAGAAGTATTGACCTATGTGGGTAATAACCCATTATCAGGCAGTACTTTTGGCACTGATACTTTTTATGGCTTTGTTGATCGCCCTGCGGTATATGGCATACAAGTTGATTATAATTTTTAGCTGACGCTATTAAGGGCAGTTGACCTTGCAAACTAACGCTGCCCTTTGCCTTTATTTACCCCTGAAATAGCAACGTTCCAGTTGCTTTTTTTATCGCCCGTTAGCTCTGACTCAAACAGTAACTAAACCTTTGCATGGCATCAACGGTCAGTGTTGAGCCTTGATATTGCTTCATTTGTGCCAATAAATAATTTAATCCTAGAAAAATCTCATTTACTTCTATAATTACCATTCTTCACCTTAATTTTTAATTTAATTAGCACAGGGATGTATAATATGAATGTTTTATCTGGCTCAACCTCTTCTCGTCCGGACTTAGACTGGAGCCAATTAAAAGAAACTATCGTCATGCTTAACTTGGCAGTGACTCAAATTGATCAATCGATGAATGAGGGTAACTCTTCTGTTTCAACTTTATCTAAATCATTTACCGGTCTTGCCACCAATTTAAGTGATATTCAGAGCTCCATTGCCCAATTAAATCAAAAAGATGAAAGTAGTGAAAAAATGAAGTTAATAATTGAAGGCTCTACGTCAACTGCCTTGGATAAAGTACATTCAGCTATAATCGCCTTTCAGTTTTACGATAAACTCAGCCAAAGGTTAGATCATGTCAGTCAAAGTCTCAGTGCTTTAACCGCACTTATTAGTAACCCAACAGATTTATATTCGCCTATTGCTTGGCAAGGATTACAAGAAACAATCCGCAGTAAATATACTATGGAAGAAGAACGGCAAATGTTTGATAAGGTTATATCTGGCGTGCCCATTGAAGAAGCTTTAATTGAATTTAACCTAGATATGGCAAATAAAATTGCTTCTGAAGAAGATGAAATCGAGTTATTCTAGCTTGAATATTTTACTGTAAATCCAGTTCGGCTTTACCAAGTGCTAGGTTAAATTATAGCTAAAACAGTGCGATTAGCGCCTAGCTAACTAGCTAATAAGCTCACTGCCGTTAGCAACGAGCAAACTTTGTTACTCTGCGGCCTTAATTAAGTCCATTATTCAACTGACTGCTTTGCCGCTCTATATTCTGCGTGCATAAAGGCCCATACAGACAATATGCCAACGGCAGAAATCAAGATGAGCATATTGATAAAGCTAGACCAGCCACCGGCGCTATCTGCCAGTCTGCCGCCAATGAAAGCAAAAGTTGCACTAGCAGCAAAACCAAAGGCGTCAATTAAACACACCAAAGTCGCACTATGGGGACCGCCGTATTCAATAGAGAATATCGACATAGGTAAGTAATAGGCAGGGGAAATTGAAAAAGCGAACAAAAATATTGCGCCCAGCGCTACCGAGAAGTTCATTTGTGCACTCAAATTAAACCAGGGTAAATACTGCAAAGTAAGCACGCTCAATAAACTAAGTATCAGCGCTATGGTTAATACTGTCCTAATGCCTCGCTTTGAACAGCGGTCATAAAAGGCGATTGCGGCCAACAGACCAGTCAAAGAGCCAATGGGAAAGACGGTCGAGGCCATTGCGGCTTTAGAGGGGCTCAGTTGATAGCTTTCCATCAGATAAACCGCAACAAAGTCCAAAAAGGCCATCATGCAAGTAAGCACCATCAACATGATCACCACCAGCCAAACTCTGGGGCTTTTTGCAAAGGCCACCAGTCCAGCAATCGTGTCGGTGTCTTTAAGTGGGTGATTATATTTGTTATCCAGCGCTTGTTTTTCTGCCCTAGCCTGCACTGAATTGTCAGTTTTGTGATTGTCTTTGTTATCACCTTTGTTATCGCTATGGCTTTCATTTTCTTTGAAAAATGCTGGATTATCTGGCTTCTCTTTCAGGTAAACATAGCAGCCGATAAAAATTATCAACGCTAAAGCAGCCGCAATGAAGGCCACGGTTCGCCAAGGCATAAAGCTCAACAGCCAACCAAAGAAAAAAGTGGCCAACACCACACTAAATCTTGAGCTGGTCGCGAGAATACTCCACACTCGTCCATAATGTTGCGGGTGATACCACTGACCGATCAATTTAGTCATACCGGGCCAGCCAGAGGATTTTGTGCAGTAAAGCAGAAATGAACAGCCCGTAAAGGCCATGACATTGGCTGAAAGTCCAAAGGCTATGATAAATAGCGCGGTAAGAAAAATTCCCATTAAAATAGTAATTCTACCGCCAATCTTGTCGGCAAGGGGTCCCCAAATAAGTTTACCAATCAGGGCTCCTAAGGTGCCATAAGCAGCAAAGTCGCCAAGGTTTGTTTTGCTTAACGCTAAAGTTTCATCGGCAAGTAAGGCAGGACTGAGAATGGTGACCATTTGACGACAAATCATCATGGCGGCATAACCTAGATACATGGCAACGATAATATTGATCTGTTGTCGGGTTCGGTTAGACATAATCACTCCCTGAACTGTCGGCAATATAGCCGATGACTCGCTTAGCGTTAATGGTTAAGCATGTTAGCGCTTTCAACTTTGAACAAAACCTTAGGGTTGACCATGGTTTTCATTTCAAGAATATTTCCGTTCGGATCGGCAATAAAAAAGGTTTCTTGTTCATATTCACTGTCGATAAAACGACGATAAGGCGGGTCTAAATAGACCAGACCAGCCGCTTCAATACGCGCTTTTAAGGCTTGAAACTCCCGCTCAGGTAAATGTATACCAAAGTGGGGAACAAGTACCGCACCCATGTCCACATCATGCCGTACTTTGGGTAAACTTTCCTCACTTTGGTGTAGCGTCAATTCATTACCCCAAAAATCAATGTCAAGCCAACGGTGCTTTTCGCTATTGCCACTCTTACAACCAAGTACCTCGCAATAAAAGTTTTTAGCCAAATTTAAATCTCCTGCAGGAATGGCAAGATGAAAACAGTTGGACATAAATTTCCCCTTATTTTTATATTAAAGCTGTGAACTATATACCCGTGACCATTCAATATGCATATTTCAGAGTGCTTGAGCAATTTCAATTCAAGGCGCTGTGATGAAATAATGGTTATTCAGCAGAATATGCTCAGGATAATATGCTCAGGATAATTGCTCCTGCATTATCCGTATAAGGTACTTCCTGTACCGTCTGCATTATCCGTATAAGGTACTTCCTGTACCGTCTGCATTCCATCCATGTCGCGTCATTATAAGTTTCAGCAACGATGAAGTGCTGTTGCTCAAACGCTTCTTTGATGGGTAACGGGTATAGCTACTCTATTTTATAGAACACCTATCCATAGAATTCTATATATTATGAATTCTTTGATGTTATTAGTTTGCTAATGAGTAATAAATCAGTTCGATTGCTATAAGATATGGCCGCAAGTGCCACCAAAGGAATATTAAGGATTTAAGCTTGGGCAAGACTTGCTAAGAATAATACTGGGTTAATTAAATCATGGGGTACTGGAGGAAAACCTGATTGCCCGCCAATAAAAACGCAGGCATTATAGCTAAGCTTACCAGAGCAACAAAGGATAGAATTCATTGCCTTAGCGCTCTGTTGACTTTTTGTTACTAGCGGTTCAGCAGCTCAGCATTCGTTGGGTATTTCTCCAGTAACTCCACAAGTTTACTTGCACCTTCTGCAGGTTTAAGACTGGTAAGTGCCCTGCGCAATATTCTTATCTTGTCGAGTTCCTTCGAATTAAGCAGTAACTCCTCACGACGGGTGCTACTTTTAGCAATATCCAGCGCAGGAAAGATTCGTTGATTTGCCGCTTCTCGTGATAAAACGATTTCCATATTCCCCGTGCCCTTGAACTCCTCAAATATCACCTGGTCCATTCGGCTACCAGTATCAACAAGTATGGTCGCTATAATGGTAAGTGAGCCACCATGCTCAATTTTTCTCGCTGCGCCAAACAGTTTTCGTGGTATTTCCATTGCTCTAGCATCAAGCCCACCCGACATGGTACGACCGCTGCTCTTTTGACTAGCATTATGTACTCGTGTTAGCCGAGTGAGCGAATCAATGACAATCATGACATCGTGACCTTCGCCCGCTTGCTGGCGCGCGATTTTAAGTAGGTCATTGGCTACACGGACGTGTTGTTCATAAGTTTCATCCGTGGATGAGGCATATACTGTTGCTGGTACGCTGCGCTTAAAGTCGGTCACTTCTTCTGGACGCTCATCAATGAGTAACGCATACAGCTTTATTTTGGGATAAGCTGCCCCTACCGCCTGACATATATGTTTTAACAGGGTTGTTTTGCCCGAGCCTGGCGGAGCTACAATCAAACCTCGCTGACCCATGCCAATTGGCGTGAACAAATCTATCGCTCGGGTGGAGAGTTGCTGAGAACCTAATTCTAGGCGAATACACTGATGAGGGTTGATCGCTACGCCATTAGAAAAACGCTTTTGTGGATCAATATGAGGTACTTCCTTAAGTACTTCTTTGACGGGGGTGGCGACTTTTTTTCTTTTCAGATTCAACGTTAATATTTTTCTTGTCATGATATCGTTTTAGAGAATTATATGTTTTTTGCAAGAGTTACCTTAATATACCCGTTCAACTTCGAGGTACAAGGTGACAAACTTAATGGAAGAGATATAATAACGTATTAGAAAAACTATTGATAAAATATTTTCGCTAAGGTCCACTTTGTCCACACCTGTCTGCCTTAGCTCAAAGCCATGTTTATATCCCTTAACCAAAGCAAGCACGTACTGTCGACAAGGTCGCGAGCACGTTTAGCCTAGTTGCTAAATTAACGGCAGCAGGAACATAGGGTCAGCAGAGAGGTTTTATCAAAGGAGCGGCTTATTCAATGGCTATTTAGGCGCTGAGTGGTTGTGGAAAAGTTTTTTCAAACAAGAAAAGATAAGCTAAGCAGAAAAGCAATTGACAAAGTGTAGTACATCTTATTTTTTTATCCAGTAAATAGTAAATTATTCGATGAATAAGTCACTGACTGCCTCTTTTTCACTCACTTGTCGCTTACTGGTTGAACAGTGACTTACCGATGGATTTTAACATTAATTGTGGATAACTCTGTGAATAACGATTAAACAGTGCCTGCCCCTCGAAGTATCCTATGCTATTGAATATGCCATCAATATAGCCAATTTAAAAGTGTTACTTGCTCAGGGCGTCAGCTTTATTTTACATGCCTATGTAGTTTACTCAGGAACTCTTTGTAAACGTCATCTTCGAAGTTTCTAATCGAAGATCCATTGCTCTTTATACACTGCATCCCCGATTAAAACACCACGGGGATGACGATCCTGAGCCAAGTGCATAGGCATGTTATTTTATTGCTTTGGTCTAAGGCTTGGGGTGGGTATCACAGGTTTTGTTAATTAGCCCAGACCTTATTCAGTTCATTACGGCTGAGCTGCTTTTAACTGGCAATAGTGCAATAATTTGTCGCCATTCTAGCTGATATTATCAACTAAAAGCCTGAGACCTGCTCTGCCATTATTGGCGGTGTTATTAAATGACTTACCGTGGGGAAAAACTGAGCTCGATAAAGCGCATTATCTAACATTAATTGGATTACTTTATCATAGCTTAAGCCAAATTCCATTTCACATGATTTTGGAAAATAACTAGAATCTGGAGTCAAGCCTGGAACAAGATTAGCCTCCATAAAAAAACACTCGCCATTCTTGTTTGATTTAATGTCTATTCGTGCAAAATCTCTTATGCCAAGGTTAATAAAAGAATTAAGGGCAAGTTGCTTCACTTTATTTAACATTTGATTATTATCAATTTTTTTCAATGCTTCGCTATTATCATTTTTAACTTTATGCCCTAAAATTCTCAGGCCATTTTTTGATTCAGGTGGAATAATTTCAATGGCAGCAACAATGAATTCGCCATTAGATTTACTTATTATGGCCACTGTAAATTCTCGACCGTCCAAATATTCTTCAACCAGTATAGGCTGAGAAAATAACGTATATAGTGATAAAACCTTAGCTTCAAATTCTGAAAAATTCACCACCCATGATGAATCGTCAATACCATTGCCATTGGCTGCATCTATGGGTTTCAAGAACAAAGGAAATTTAATCGGCAATTCATTTTCACTACGGTACTTACCCGGTACCGTGGTAAAATATTTGGCGGTAACAATGCCTTTATTTTGTAAAATGGTTTTAGCAAGCACTTTATTGGAGTCAAATTCCAATATATTCCTTAAGGAACCAGTAAAATTAACTTTATGCCTCATAAAATATTCAGATAACCAAATATCACCATTATTATCGATAGCGATATATTTAACCGCCAGAACGACTAAATCTGGACATCTGTCGATGACATTATCTAAATCAGCCATTGTTTTACAGACTGTTAGTTGTACAGTATGGCCCATTTTTCGTATGGCTGACAACACGCCCTCGCAAGCATTAATACTGCCAAAACCAGTTTCTTTTAATTCTTGATTTGGTGTGGTAATTATCTCTATTTTCATTATTATTTCCTGCAACAAATAAATAATCTGTCTAAATTTTAATTGACTAAAATAAATAGGTTGCTGTTTTAATTTCACCCAGAAAGTCTAAGTACGGACACTGGGTAAAATAGTGAGGTAAAGTAAATAATACTAAGGTAATAGTACGTCTTAGGCTTTTTTAGCAAGGAAAACTTAGCAAACAGCCCTAATGATTGTTTGTTCTAATCGGTGATAGCCTTCATTTAGCAATAAATTTTCAGTCACCGATTTATTATGATCGAGGATGCCCAACAGTTCACAAATGACCCCACAAATATCGGTTTGTTTTGGTGTGCAACCTGCTTGGTGAGAGAAACGGTCGCCAATAACATATAAGGGAATATCTCGTTCTTCTGCTAAAGAGCCGCCATGGCTTTTATCCTTATTCATACCATGATCTGCGGTAATTATAATTTGGTATCCGGCTTCAATCCAAATTGGCAGGTATTCGGATAGCTCTTTGTCTGATTTGCGGGTGGTGTTGCGGTAATGAGAACTATCAAGGCCAGACCGATGACCCGCTTCATCAATACTCATCGGATGAATCAAGAGAAAGTCAGGATTATAGCGGCGGCGTAATAATTCAGCATCAAGGTACAAGTATTGCCCATCATGATAAAAAGAACCATATTGAATGAGTTGTTCGGTATCTACGGTATGGCGATCGCGTATCGCATTGTAAGGGCTTTGATTATACAGTTCGCTAAACCAATGAAAGGCAGCGGCAGCGGTTGACAACCCCGCTGCGCGAGCCAAGCTAAAAACACTTTTTTGGTTGGAATTCCGTATCACTTGGTTGTGAACTATGCCGCTAATTGCTGGTGTCACCCCCGTTAGGATAGTCTCGTATAGTGGACGAGACATTGAGGGTAATTCACATTGTACCTTGTAAAGTGTAGCCCGTTTTTGCTCCTTTAATGCCTGAACAAATCCCATGCATTGCTCGGCAACTTTAAACGCTAAACCATCAAGAACAATAAGTATCACTTTGTTTGTCATTATATATACTCCGAACACAGCGTTGAATTAAGACGTCATTTTTTCATGACTAACTGTGTAAAAAGAATACGCACCTTTTATGACGATAATATGACGCTAAAAGGGTATTTTGATGACAAGACTCATTTTAAGGTAATTGCGGCACTGCTCTTTGCTAAAATGTCTAGTGACACGAAATTAAAGCTAAGCCATGATTAGCAGCCTCAGCTAGCGCTCAGAAATTACTAACGCTTTAATTTTTAATGCTTTTTCAAAGTGATCAAGCTTATGGGTGATAATCCACCAGGTTGCCGCTTCCATCAATAACTCAGCATCATCATTTTTGTTAGCAAAGAATGCATAAAATGATAAACCGACATTAGTGCCTTTCTGGGCAATTTTTTTATCACATACGGCGATAATTTTTTCTTGTAAAGTATCTTTCACCCGTTAATTTCCTTTTAATGAGGGTAATGGTTAACTCTTTATGTTGATTAAAATAAAAAGCCAGCACATCTGTTTGCTGACTTTATTATTTTATCCCCAAGCTAGTTGCAGGTGCAGGTTTAAGTGTTAGCTGCTACCAAATAATCTAGCTACTACTTATCTTCAAAATAGAATTTTTCACGCTTATTATCATAGTTACCTATTTCATTCATGGTTTCAGCGTTATATAAACGGCCATTAATCATGGTATGGGTAACCTTATCACTTAAGCGAATGTCATTCCTGACATCGCCATCAATAACAATCATATCGGCAAGTTTACCCACGGTGAGTGAGCCTAAGTCTTTATCCAAACCAAGCGTTCTTGCCGGTGAAATGGTTGCGGTACGAATGGCTTGCAGTGGTGTCATACCACCCTGTACCATCATCCACATTTCCCAGTGCATGGCTAAACCTTCACGTTGGCCGTGACCACCGGCGTTAACTTCAATGCCTAAGTCTTGCATTTCTTTCGCCACTTTAGCGACATTGAAATGATTGTAATGATGAAGCGGCGCTTTTGGTCGACGCATAGCACGGGGATCTAAAACTTCACTCGGCACATATTTACTTAAACGCGGATGCTGCCAAACATTGGTGGTATCGTACCAATAATGTTCACCGGAAATACCACCATAAGCAACCCCCATGGTTGGTGTATAAGCCATGTTTGATTGTGACCATAACTGCTTGATATCATCATAAATTTTAGCCGTAGCAATTGAATGTTCTAACGTAGTATGGCCATCAACTACCATGGTTAAGTTATGTTGCAGTAATGAGCCACCTTCTGGCACAACCATCATTTCTAATTCACGCGCGGCTTGAATAAATTGTTGGCGTTGGTCACGGCGTGGTTGATTATAACTTTTGACACTAAAAGCCCCGGCCGCTTTTAACCGTTCAACGTGAAATTTAGCATCATCAAGACTATCCACATGTGACGTATAGCCAGGAATAGTGGCGCCATATAAAATAGCACCGGTAGAGAATAAGCGTGGGGCGACTATCTTACCGGCTTTTTGCATTTCACTAGCGGCAAAGAACTCTGTGGTGTCGTTTGAAGGATCATGAATGGTGGTGACACCTAAGGCTAAGCCGGCATAGTTTTTCCAGTTTTGCTGGGGAATAATTTCATTACTGCCTTGTGAGCCATGGGCATGGGCGTCGATTAACCCCGGCATTATTGTTTTTCCTGTTATATCAATGACATATGCATCACTGGGGATCTTAACGTGCGCTTTTGTACCCACCGCGGTAATTTTGTTGCCCTCGACCAGAACAACGCCATTTTCAATCACTTGCTCTCCGTCCATAGTGATAACAGTACCGCCAACAAAGGCAACTCGACCCGATGGAATATCTACTTTTTGCTGATAACTTAAATTAGTAACTTTAACTTTGTTTTTAACTTGGCTAGCGCTCTTATCCGCCTGTTGCTCTTTTTCTTGCTCACTAACTTTAGCACTGATATCAAATAAACCTTGCACTGAGCTTTGGTATAAATCAGCACCTAGACTCCAATAAATCTGGTTAGATTTACCATTCCAATTAATACCTTCACCAGCACGAATTGATAACTGCTCTACCGGTAAGTTTTTTGCTTTAGGACCAATATCTATAACATCACCACGCTCTACCAAGGGGGTAACAAATACTTTAAAGCGCTCGGCAAAAGCAAGGTATTTACCATCGGGCGAGACCCGGTATTCTGAAGAAAACTCACCTTGATATAACTTGGTATCATGCTGACCATCTAAATCAATACGAGCAATATGGGGTTTTTCTCCGTTACGCGTTACATAGATACGATCATTTCGTGCGCCAAAATGTGGTTGTAAACCACTTTCGGTGACAAGTTTAGCCTTACCACCCTTGGCTGATACCGCATATATACCAGGGTTTAAGCCCCAAGTAGGATCGATAATATTGCCACCACGCACTTTACGATAAACAATGGTTTTACCGTCTGGTGAAAAGCTTGGCTCAACGTATTTTCCTGGCTCACGAGTAATGACTTTACCTTTACCACCTCGACTAGAGACCACTCGTACTTGGCCAAGTTTTTTATCATCCCAACTGACATAAACAATTTTTTTGCCGTCACGTGAAAAACTTGGATTTAATTCAAACTGACTTTTTTGTTTAGTTAAACGCTTAGCTTTACCGTTTGGTAGGGTTTTTATAAAAATATGACCCATGGATTCAAAGACCACTTTTTTACCATTCGGTGATATTTTAACATCACGTAACATTTTGGTATCAAAGACCTTTTGGTCTAAGTCTTGAGGAAAACGTAGCGCTAGTTGAATTTTCTTTTCTGTTTTTACATGAAATTCAATTACTGTAGCTTTTTTGGTTGCAAGCGATACTTTATTGATTTTTCCACCTGCCCAGAAAATTAAGGCATCACTTTCTGGCGTCCAAGCCATCGTTGGGTAAACACCATGAATAGCCCATGTTTCTTGCATATCACGGTCTAAACCGTCATAAATTTTAGTGTGAGCGCCACTTTTAAGATCATATAGGTATAAATTTGATTGAAAATCATCACGACTAATAAAGGCTAGGTACTTACCATCCGGTGAAAGTGTTGGTCTGATCGCACCACCTTTACCTGAAACGATGACTTTTATTTCACCGGTTTCAAGCTCTAGACGTTTAATTTTATAAATGCCCTTTTCCGAGTCTTTCGAATAATGGAAGGTTTTACCCGGGGTAGCATCTTGGGAGAAATAGACATATTTGCCATCAGGTGAGAAGGCCGGTTCACCTAAATCTTTTTGCTCATTGGGACGTTTGGTTAACATAACGCCATTACCACCCGACTTATGGTACATCCACACTTCACCCGCGCCCAAAGAACGAGTACCGGTATAATGTTTACGGCCAACCAGGTAATTACCATCGGGTGACCATGCTGGACTGTTTAATAAACGGAATTTTTCTGTGCTTACCGCTTTAGCATTACTGCCATCAGCTTGCATTATCCATAAATTATCGCCACCATCTTCATCAGAAGTAAAGGCTATATATTTACCATCTGGGCTAAAGCGTGGTTGCATTTGCCAAGCAATATCAGTCATTAATGCTTTCGCTTCGCCACCTGAAGCAGGCATAGTATAAATATCACCCAATAAATCAAAAACAATGGTTTTACCATCAGGGCTTAAATCAACATTCATCCAAGTACCTGAGCGAACGTCGATTTTGGCGGTGGTAAACTCACCTTGTGGCTCATTAACAGACCATTTTTCTGGCGCTTCTTTTGCGCTAACGTCGGTAGTGCTCTGGTCGTTAATTTTAACCTCTGCTTGAGCAAAGACAGTTGGCAGTGCTAATAATACACTCAGAGCGACGCCTGAGAGCAGTAGTTTTTTTGACGGTATGGTTTTCAACATCATGAGAAGTACCTTATACATTTTTATTGCTTGATTAGCTGAATTATCGATTAATTACCTGTACTTACTTACAGATCACTAAAAGTGAAGACTAGAGTGTGCCCTGCCAATAACCAACATCTAACCACTGATTGAATTTAAAACCCACCTCTTTAAAGTGAGCAACTTTTTTCATGGCAAACTTTTCATGCACAGCAACACTAACCGCATTGGGTAAAGTGATCCCCCCGATAACACTGTGGATGTTTTTGTCTTTTAGCTCATTAAATAAGGCTTGATACAACTGGCTACCCAAGCCTTTGCCCGCATGCTCTGGCGATAAATAGACAGTGACTTCAACTGAAAATCGATAGGAGTAACGATCCCGCCATTTACTGGCATAAGCATAACCCAAGACTTGCCCTGATTTATCTAGGCTAACAAGCCAAGGTAAATCAGCGGACTCAATTGTCCTCATACGGTTACTGATATCTTGTGAGCTAAGCGGCTCTTCTTCAAAGGTGATCACAGTATTGGTAATATAATGATTGTAAATATCGCTAATGACTTGAGCATCTTGCTCTTGTACTGCCCTTATCATATAAACCCCTGGTAAATATTGTAAAACAAGATGGTTTGTGATTATTTTATTAACGACTACTTAACTGTCTTAGCTATTTCACTATTAACCGCTTTTAATTCTGCCTTACATTGTGCATTTTGTTTACTTGAACCATTAGTACATGGTGCCGATGGGTCGCCACCAAAGTCTCGCTGCACGCCATAATAAACACAGGACGATAGTAAAAACAGGCAAAGTAATGGATAAATTATTTTCATAAAACGTCCTTAAACAGTAGTTATGCCAAGTCGATTAAATTAGTGCGGACAAGGATCTGGCTTTATAAACAAATTTAATTTAGCACGGTATTTAGCTTTTAAGAAGCTCGAAAACAACTTTATATTGGGGTACCTAGCTGTTTCTCCTACTATTATGGTTAAAGTCAATAAATAGCTAGCCTAGGTGTTAGTCACAAAGACGGAAATGAATAACAATGATTTTACTGGGGATTATAACAAGTGATGCTACTGCTATATCCTATCGGGATATAAATTGACTGGTAAACAAATCAGTTTACCTCATTAATGAGGTAAACTGATTTCTAATTTTATGCTTTGGCCTTCTTCTTAGTTCAGCAACTTTCTGAGTTTATTGCCAATTATCCCTATTGGCAATAAATGGCTTTTAATCGTCTAATTAACGGTAAATCACCTTCAGTAAGGGTACCCAACATCAACCAATCGACCAGTAATTTACTGAGGTCAATATCGATACCAGAAAGCATTTGCTCTTGCATTAATTGTACTTGAACTTTCATACGCTGGTCAGCTAACTCTGCTGGCGATTCACTTTTGCCAAGTATTTCAATTTCTAAGGTCTTATCGAGACGATGACCACCTTGAACTTGCTCTGATAACTTAACATGCTCTTGCCAACGTTTTTGCCAAAAGCTACTTAGTTTATTAACCATAGCCGACGCAGTTAAAGCCTCAACATCTTGATTGCTTTGAGCCTGTAAAGACATTAACTCAAACAAGTTTAACCAACGTTGTTGTTCCTTAACTTGTCTATTACTTTTAATTAATTGCTCAACTTGTTTGATGATTTTTTCAAGACGAGCCACCGCAACTTTAATAACGGGTTTATTAGCAATAACTTCGGTAAGTAGCGCTTCGGCCTGTTGCTCAATGTCTTGTAGGGTTTGCTTATTTTCTGGCTCTACTTCTTTATTAGCTGCTTGATTAGTGAATGAAATAAGTGACTCTGCTATTGTTGACACTTTTTCATCATATGCTTGCTGTTGATTAGATAAGGCCGCTTGTTGCTCTGACTTTAACACTTGTCTTTTGGCAAATAATTCATCGTTCACCTGACGAAACTTCTGCCATAACTGACTCTCTTGATGATTGCCGGCAAAGCCGACTTCACGCCATGATTGCTGTAATTGTTTGGCTGAGTCAATAGCAGCAAAAATATCATCACTGGCAATTAACTGCTGCGCTTTAACTATTAGTGCTTGTTTCTCTTTGCTATTAGTTAAATGAAAGGCACCAATGGCACTTTTTACCGGCGCAATAGTATTTTTGAATTGCTGTTGTAATTTTTTGTACTGGTTACGATCTACTTCGCCGGCATTTTTCCAGTGCTGTTGTATAGTATTAAGTTTGCCATCAAGCTTTTTAAAATCGACACTCTGCGTCTCTTCTGCCTTATTAAGCTCGGTAACCAGTTGCTCCACTTGCGCTAATATATTGTTACGCTGCTCTAAATGCTGCTGACGTATTTTATCTTGCTCAGCATAGAATAATCGACAAGGGGCAAAAGCTTGTTCACAACGTTGGTTAAACTGCTCATTCAATTGTTTATCAATATCTTCATCGGCATGACCCAACGAATTCCATGTGCTGCGGTAGGCTTTAACTTTTTCGGCTTGTTCATTTGGATTATCAAGCGGCGTATCAACCAGTGCTTGCACTGCTAGTAATAATTCTTGTTTACGTGGCGTAGCGATATAGTGTTCCCAATCGCTAAGCTCAGTCATTTTTTCGCTAACTTGGTCAAAATCACGTTGCAGTTGTTGCTTTTGCTGTGCGGATAACTGGTCAATATTCTCTTTTACGCCCTTAAATAAACCAAAGCAAACCTTAAATTTACCATTGTTAAGTAGGCGTTTTATATCTTGTAGTTTTTTCTTATGCACAAAAAACAATTCTTTTTGCTGACTTTGTAAGGGTTTTAACCCCCCTTGCCAAGTACTGACTATTTGTTTTTGCGCTTGCACAATAGACTCAGGCAAAATGCCCGCCGTTTTTTGTTCAATTAAACGCCATGTTATTAGCCAGTCATGATAGGTTTCTTGACGAGTATTTAACTCTTGCAATGATGTCGGCAAAGTAAGTTGCGATATTTTAGAGATTAAATTCGTCGCTTGGCTAACCGACTCGGCAATCTCAGGTATTTGACCTAAACGTTTAGTTAATTGCTTAACTTGTAAGATAAAGACTTGTTGCTCGTCTTTATTCAGAACCGAGGCTTCAATAGCTGTATTTAACTGACCGAGCGAGCCTAAAAATTGTTCTTCATCCAGATTATCACTTGAAAATACCGCCGTTGTTATCGCTTGGCTAATGTGATTAAGCTGTTGAGTAAAATCTTTTTTGTCTCGCTGTTTATCATGGGCTAGTTTATCGATAATGATTTGTTGCTGATAACTTTCAGCTTTGGCGATAAACAATTTTTCCAGATGGTTTATTATACCTTGGTACTTATCATTAAAAATGCTGCGTTCTTCGGCACTAAAAACTTCATGTTCAGGCTCCAGCACTTGCCATTCATCAATTAACCGTGACTTCCGCTTTTTATATTCACCATAGTCTGCAACATCTTTTAGCGCTTGTAATTTGGCTAAAACAAGTTGTATTGTTTTGGCTAATTTTTTTGGCTTTTCAACAGCCGCCTGAATAGCGGCGAGTTTATGGTTAACTTGTTGAGCTAAAGTATCGTTACAAACTTTTTTACTCAGTTTCTCTAATACTTTGCTGTCATCAACTTGGCTAAGTAAGTAAGTTTGAAACTCAGGGTTTTGTTTTTGACTAAAGCTATGACTTAATAAATGTGTAGATGTTTTACGGGCACTAATTTGTTGATAAAGCGCAATCATAATTGCACTGTCTTGTTCATGGGCTAGCCATGCTTCTAATAGAACGGTGCCAAGTATCGGGTTTTGCGCTTGTTTAGCTAATATATTCTGTTTCTTCTCAGCGCAAAGCACAATTTTGTGATCGGTCGCTAAAATATCATGAACTTGTTTACCGGCAAATTGTTTTACCTTCGCTTGAGAGTTATTATGGCTAGCGTCAAGGTAACAGTCAAAAGAGGCCACCTTAATCAATGCGGCACGGCGCACTAAATCACTGCTATCTTGTTGAATAAGATCGGTTAAAATAGCCAGTTGTTCGCTGTTATCCACGGATAACTCACTATTAATGGCCGTGATTCGTACCGTGGTGTCTTTATGTTGCCAATTGGCTTTTGTTTTAAAAAAGGAGGAGAAAATCATAGTTTATTTGGTTTCATTCCGTTGGAAAATAACCATGAAATTTAAGTTCATAGTTAAAGCTCATGGTTACTGAAATAAGCGATATCCGCTTGTGTTGGTTTACTACGTTTTTTAACTTTTTCTTCCGGCTTATCACCAGAAAATTCGGCTTTTAACTGGCGTTTGTTTTTTTCAACTATATGACCATCAGGGCCTATGGTAAGCATTTGGTCACTTTCTAGGTGCCTAGATTGATATGCCATACTTAATTGTAAAGCCGTAGCGCGCTGGGCTTTATCAACCACAGTGCCCTCAGGCCACTTGCCAGTTTCCGCAGCACATTTTAAGCGTAAGTACATGTCATTTGACATAGCGTCTATGGTGTTAAGTAAGTCCATCAGAATTCCGAGATCTAAGTAGTATTAATAGATGATTATTTAGTTATATTAGTTATTTATCGTGTTTTATTCGTGCTGTCTTAGCACAGCCTAGCTCGCTTTATGCTTGGTGAAGAGCAACATACAGCGGATGATTATGTACAGAACAAAACCGAGCATGGTACTGGCAATGGCTAAGTCATGTTGCCAGCTACCTAATTCAACACCTTCCCAAAACATAAATAAGAAGCCACCACAAAATAACAGCATGGCGATAAATGAGTAATTCATCAAATTTTGGGTTTTATTAATCAGATCAACTCGATTCAGGTTGGCAATTTTACCGGCATCAAGGCCTGATAAATCAAGGTTACAGTGATTACAGGCTTTTGCTTTATCAGATATTTTTTTCGAACAACCCGGACAATTAATAACGGCCATTTAACTACTCATGCAATATATAAAAATGATAACCAGCGAGTGCCTTGTGAAAAGACCTTTACCAGAAATTCGCTTGGATTTTGCTTAGTATACCTGACCTGTTGTGCTATTTCACTAGGCAGATACACAAAAGCCTTGAGTTCTGAGTCAGAGTATTATTAATTAAAATTTGAGCGTTTACTAGCAGAGTAAATTAGCTAGGGATTATGCAAGTGTCTGAACAATAATCCCTATTTTAGCGCAGGGCTGTTCGACTAATACCTCGAATAGCACAGTGTTAACTCGTCGTAGTTGCTATTGGCATTTTGATAGCAAACAATACCGCATAAACCACGGGAATAACGCCTAAAGTCAATACAGTCGAAAACAATAAAAAAGCCGCTCAACGATGAGCGGCTTTTTCTTTAGAACCAATGGAGCTTACTCAGCTCAATTCAGCCCGGTTAACTTTCACTGTCTTTGTTTGAGACTTGCGACTTGCTTTCACTTTGCGCTTTAGCAATACGCTCTTCCCAAAAAGTAGCATTAGTAATACCTAACTTTTTTGGATCAAAAGTATAGTTTTTAACACCGGCTTTTTGTTGTGCTTCGTAATCCTTTAACGCCTTTATCGCCGGTTTTGCCATAAAGAAGATAATAAGAATACCAATAATATTAAGCCAAGCCATCAAACCAACACCAATATCACCCATGCCCCAAGCCGCACTTGGCTGAGCTACTGTGCCGTAAAAAACGGCTGACATAAGAATAATTTTTAATACAAACCGTAAGGCCGGTATTTTAATGGTTCTGTTGATGTAAGAAACATTGTTTTCGGCAATAAAGTAATAAGCCAATATGGTGGTAAAAGCAAAGAAAAATAACGCAATGGCAATAAAAGGTTTGCCGAAGCCGGTTAACACACTATCCACTGCAATCTGAGTAAATGCTGGGCCGCTAATCACTATATCGGCGGCAAGATGTTGCACGATAAAAGGACTACTACCTTCAGGCATCAGATTATATATTTCTGCAGGGGTCATTACATTATAAGACTGAGTAATTAAAATCATAAAAGCGGTTGCCGAACAAACAAATAAGGTGTCAATATAAACCGAAAATGCTTGTACTAAACCTTGTTGTGCCGGATGTTCAACCTCGGCCGCCGCCGCAGCATGTGGACCTGTGCCCTGACCTGCTTCATTGGAATAAACACCACGTTTAACGCCCCAACCAATTGCAGCACCAAAACCCGCCATAGGTGTGAAAGCATCCGTGATGATTGACATAAAAATACTCGGTAAAATATCAATGTGCATACCAATAACAACACAAGCAATAATGATATAAGCTAACGCCATAAATGGCACAACAATTTGAGTAAAGTTGGCGATGCGTTTTACACCACCAAAAATGATAAAACCTAGGATTAACACAATAAAGGTCGCGGCATAAACTTTAGTTAAGGCAATATCACCTAAAAATGAAGGTACGGTACCGCCGGTACCAAAGACATTAACCAAGGCATCACCAATACCATTAGATTGAACTACGGGTAATAACACCCCACAGGCGACGATAGTTGAAATAGCAAATATCCACGCATACCATTTTTGTCCCATGGCTTTTTCAATATAATAGGCCGGACCACCACGGTAGACCCCGTCTTCTTCTTCTTTATAAATTTGTGCGTTGGTTGATTCAATGTAAGCGGTGGCGGCGCCAAAAAAGGCGACTACCCACATCCAAAAAACAGCACCCGGACCACCAAAACCAATGGCAGCGGCAACACCGGCAATATTACCGGTACCAACACGACCCGATAACGACACGGATAGCGCTTGAAATGATGAAATGCCCTTCTCTGAGCTTTTACCCGAAAGCAATAAGCGAATCATTTCTTTAAATTGACGTACTTGGACAAAACGGGTGATTATTGAGAAAAATAAACCTGTACCTAAACACAAGTATATAAGCGCTGGGCTCCAAATGATGGCATTGATACTATTGACAAGATCTTGCACAGTTAACTCCTACTGTTTTTATTTTTGTTATCGTTTTTGTTTTTGTTTTTGTTTTTATAGTAAACTTTTAAATAGCGTTTAGCTTAAAGCTGTAAAGTTCCATTAGCAGGAAAATGCACGGAGTTGACGCATGTCAATGAGTACATTTAACGCATTAATTGGGCTATACAGCAATAAGATAACTGTCTATGACTCGCGTAAATCGTCTACCATGTGGTACACGCCTGTTAAGAAGTCTCGTCCTAACAAACTACTGCGTTCATCAGACCAACCGACGCTGTAATCAGGTAACAGGTCATTATCTTTAAATGGCATTTCAATGGTATAAGCTAAACACTTAAATTGATTACCAACCCAGTTAGTGCCTACCGTTGGTAATGCTTTACCTGGTTCATCTTTATCATAACCGCGCTCATCTTGGAACTCTGGCGTGAGAGCTACCATGAATTTTTTAAATTTATCTTCAAGTGCTTTATGGCGGGCATCGTAATTAACAACACCTTCACAGCCAGCAACAAAGTTTACTGGTAGGGCTTCATCACCATGAACGTCTAAGAACATATCAACACCGACTTCAAGCATCTTTTTACGAACGAGGAAAACTTCTGGGCTGCGTTCCATGGTTGGCTCTAACCATTCACGGTTAAGATTGGCGCCACAAGCATTGGTTCGTAAATTACCACGGACACTGCCATCTGGATTCATATTAGGCACAATATAGAATACGGTTTTGTTTAATAAAGCACGACCAACACCGTCATCTTCATCAAGTAAACGCTCTAACATGCCTTCGACAAACCATTCAGCCATGGTTTCACCAGGATGTTGACGAGCAGTGATCCAAATCTTACGTTTGCCCTCACCCTCTTCACCGATTTTTAATAAGGTCATGTCACGACCATCAAGGGTTTGTCCGAGCACTTGTAACTGACAATCAAGGTGCATTTGCGCGTTATGAACCAAGTCTTGGTGGCGTTCATAACTATAGGGTGCAAAATAAGCGAAATATACTGAGTCATATTCAGGCGTTAAAGTGATAGTAAGTTTTTCACCATCATATTGCGTTGGTACACGAAACCAATGTTCACGGTCATAAGAGGCAACCGCTTGATAATCTTCCCAGCCTTCTGTATAAGCAGATTTACCAGCATTGTTTAAATGCATGACATGCTCTTGACGTTCGCCATTAGCATTTAAGTCAGTTTGCAGTTTAAAGTGGAACCATTGGTAAAAATCAGATTGGTTGTCTTTTTTTATTTCTAGTTGAATATTGCTGGCATCAGATGCATCAATAACGCGGATGTTACCGCTGTCGAAATTGTCAGTAATTTGCATAATAATTATTTCTTAATTTGCTTGGCTTATTTATACGGCATTTACACGGTATAGCGCCAATGAATAATTGAGTTACACAGTGTACACAAACGGCTAGCAGATCACTATATAGATTCCGCTAAAATATTTTACAATGAACGTAAATAAAGCCCTAACTCTGAAGAATATCCCATAGATTTAGCAATAATCACATTTTCTTCACTTAAAACGTAATAACTGGGATATCCGCTGATTTCAAAAGTTTGTTTTATCGCTTCATTACCTAAAGCAATAGGGAAAGTTAAGTGATGTTTGCTAGTAAATGCCATGACTTCTTTATGACTGGTAAAGTCCATGGCAATAGCGATAACATCAAGCTGCTCATTCTTTTCATACAAGGCTTGCAAATTACCTATGCTGGCATGGCAGACCTGACACCAAGGCGCAAAGAAATACAAAATGGTGGTCTTGCCTTGAGCATTTAATGACACTGTCTCGCCCATCAAAGTCGGTACCTTATCAATATTGATACTTTGATTAGAGCTGACCACTTCGCTTAGCGGCGTATCTGTCGCCAACATACTGGTTTCTCGTAAAAAAGAAATGAGTTGAAAGGCCACTAAAAAAATAATGGCTTGAATAGCAAAACTGCGTAGCAAGGGGCATTCCTGAACTAAATAAAAGGCTATAGCTTAATAGACCCGACAAACATTCATTTTCTTTTGTAAAAGTTGGCTGACTTGGTAAGCAAGTGTCTAGTTATGTACTAGGGTCTCTTTCTATCGCTAGCGTTCATTCATTGTCATAAGCTACGTTTTATCTATATCTATATCTTATTTAAATATTCGTCAGCTCGCTCTTGCCAATTGGGTAAGCAATGTAATTGCTCTAACTCGATGTATTCAAGATCAATTGTACTCGCTAACTGCTGTGAAAAAGTCGACTTACCACTACAACTAGCACCAATAACGACGATACGTTGCATCTAGTTGCCTTAATAATATTCCATTTCACTATGATTTAGCTTTGATTTTAAAAACCTTTCTTATCAAGTTTGAAACTAAGAATGACACGACAAAGCCAACAACAAAATAAAGTACAACGGCTATAGTTGCGAGAGTTGACTCATATGTTTGACCATTTTCAAGTAAGCATTTAGCGGTAGCGTAATCAAACGAGCCGCCATTATCTAAACAATCATCAACGATTAAAAAAGTATGTAACGCCCAAATGGCAAATAAACTGGTAAAAACACCGACAAATGTCGGCATAACATTTTGATTCATATAGATATAAGGACCTTAACTGGGATTAAAAGACAATAAAGATGAACTGGGCATAGAATAACAGATAAAACCGAGCGGAACCGAACTCGCTTGCCAAGTTACTGGTTATTTCCTGTTGCGATTAGGCTTACACAAACTAGTTATTTATCGCCAAACAGCCGACATAACGATGATTCTTATAATTGAGCACCGTGTTTTTTAATTATGCCCGTCACTGACAATCAAGCTAGTAATAAACAGAAACAAAAAAGCACAGAATAATTACCCTGTGCTTTTCAATAATCTAAGTAACCTTGGTGGCATACTTTTTATATTGAGCCTAGCTACTTACCAATCAGGCGAGTTTTAGCATTAGCTGCCATATAGGCAAATACCGCATAAACTGCCACGTTTTGACGTAACTTTTCCGGATCTATTTTATCCAGCGTATCATCAGCGGTGTGATGGTAATCAAAGTAGTCGCTACCGTCTTGCGATAAACGAAAGACTGGAATGTTAAAAGGGCGAAATGGGATTAAATCTGGACCGCCACGTGCTGAGTTTTTAGCGAGGTACTCAACATCAAGAGATTTCATCATAGCGGCAATATCACTAACCAAGGGCAAGACACTGTCGTGAACATTGGCATCAAATGCCCATATTTTACCGGCACCAAAGTCTGACTCTGCTGCCGCAACTATATTGGCTAGGCTTGCTTTATTCGCTTTAACATAAGCTTTCGCGCCCCATAAGCCAAATTCTTCTGCGGCAAACAATACCACACGAATACTGCGTTTAGGTTTACCTTTTGATACGGCTAGTTTTGCCGCAGCCATCGTTATAGCAACACCGGCGCCATCATCTAATGCGCCTGTGCCGAGATCCCAAGAGTCTAAGTGACCACCAATAAGTACATGCTGTTCAGGGTATTCACTGCCAGTAAATTCAGCAATAACATTATAAGATGTGCCCTCACCCATCGATTTTGCTTGTACCTTAATATTGATAATAACAGGTTTATCTAAAGCAATTAAACGATGTAATTGATCAGCATCGGCATTTGAAATGGCAGTAGTAACAATTTTGGTAACGCCTGCTTTATAATGACTGCCACCCGTATGAGCAAAGCGGTGATTAGCCGTGCTTACTGAGCGCATGACATAACCGACAGCACCTTTTTGTGCTGCGACAACAGCGCCATCTCTACGTGCCTGTACCGCTGGGCCGTAACCATTGCCATCGCGATTACGGTTCATGCGATAATTTATAAAAACAATTTTACCTTTTGCCGCATTGTCCGGCGCATTTTCTAATTCGGCTAAGGATTGAAATTCAATGACTTGTGCTTGAATACCGGCTTTAGGTGTACTTATACTATTACCTAGCGCTGTTATATGAAGTGCTTGCGGTGCTGGGCTAACAATAGCGGCTGACTCTGAGTAGCGAAGCCATTTAGGAAAAGTAGCCGGCTCTGTCCATACTTTGTCAAAACCCATGGCTTTAAACTTGGCTACTGCCCAAGCAACTGCAGCTTTATCTCCTGGGGTACCTGGCATTCTCGGGCCTACTTCGGTGGTTAACGACTCAACTAAACGCCAAGCAAGGTCACTTTCTAAAGCCTGCAACTTTATCTGTTCAACTTGTGCTAATTGTTGCACAGAAAAGTTATCTGATTGCGCATGAGCTTGGCTAATATTAAAGCTTAATGCAGCAAAAAAGAGCCCTGATAACACAGAGATAAAACGATTATTCATAGAGTAAAGCCTACCGGTAGGTGAGTAAATGTTCATCAAAATTTGATTGTTAATTTTATTGCTGAATCGGTTGTTGAGCAACTCCGCTTAGCGTTTTTTCTTTTTCATATACATGACATCACGCGCTATAACCAGTAACTCTGGTGAAATATCGTCAGCACCACTTTTAATTAGCTTGCTGACATCACCCGAGGAAAATAGCGAACCACGCTCAGATTTCACCCCTAATGATCTAACAAAATCTTTAGTTTTACCTGTACTAGCGGTATCAATATACTTAAAGATAACTTGTTCATTAAAGCTTTTCGGCTCTTGCTTTAAGGTGGCAATGGTATTGCTAAGTGCTTTTATTTCTGACTCTAAGGTTACAATTAATTCGGCGGTATCGGTATAAGGTATCATTAAATTATTTAGCTCTTATAGGGGGTAGCTGACAATGCAAAAAGGCATCTAGTTTACCTGGAAGTAAATTAGTATTAACCAGAATGCTTAAAAGCTCATTGTACAGGGAATAAAAGCCAGTAAATAGCGAGATTCCGGCAAGATGTGTTTTATTAATGACTAAAATCGATGATAAAGGAAAGGAATGTGAACAGACAAGGGGGTTTCTCCTGTTTGATCTACTGGTCTTCGATTGAACGCCATTGCCACGTGCACGGATTAAGTAGTTGTGGGCTAAAATATATAGTGGCATGGAGCCAAGCTAACAGCTACCCGTACGTTATTAACGACCCGGTGGTATTTTATTTACTCGCTGTCGCTAGCCCTATTGCCGACTATATCTTAACTTTTCAATGGCAGATGTACTAAGCAGAACCTGCAATTGTGCAGGTCAATAACAGGTTGTCAGCTGAACGTAGTCAAGTGACAACAAGCCTTGTTCAACCTTGATGCTTAATTTTTAAATAATTAACTAACTTAATTGATAAAATATCGATAAACTTGATCATAGGGATTTTTATCCCGTTATAGCTTTAATAAAATATCACCTCATTTACCTAGGAGCACTTAGTGCCAACATCTTTACTTTCACCTTCATCAGAGCCAAAACCAAAGCAAAACATTACCGCACCACTTGCTAAAAAAATCCCCCATACAATGGCAATACATGATCATCAGCGGGTGGATAATTATTATTGGATGCGTGATGACCAGCGTAGTGATGAAGTGATATTGGCACACCTTAAGGATGAAAATAGTTATGCTGATGCTATGTTGGCTGAACAAAAACCGTTACAAGAACAGCTTTTTGAAGAGCTTAAAGCACGTATCGTAAAAGACGATAATACCGTGCCGGCAAAAGATGGTAAGTATTGGTATCACAGTGAAATTAATGGCGAACAAGAGTATTCAAATTATTTCCGCACAACCAGCTTTGCTGGTGACAAAAAAACTCTGTTGTTAGATGTTAATGCGCGAGCCAAAGACCATGAGTTTTATGACTTAGGTGATATATCAATAAGTCCTAATGATCAAATAATGACAATAGCTGAAGACACTGACAGCCGCCGTATTTACACCATTAATTTTAAAGACTTAAACAAGTTAAGCAACGAAACTGACGCACAAGACGCTTATTTAACCGATATTTTACTTGCAACGGAAGGACAGATTGTTTGGGCTAATGACAATCAAACGGTATTTTATGTAAAAAAAGACCTAGAAACCTTGTTAGGTACACAAGTTTATCGCCATAAACTGGGTACGCCACAAGCTGATGATGTTTTGGTGTATGAAGAAGACGATCACAGCTTTTATATGAGTTTAGATAAAAGCAGAGATGAGTCACAAATTTATATTTGCTTACATGCCACTGAATCAACGCATACTTTAACGCTTAGTGCCGATGAGCCTGAGGGCGAGTTTATTGAGCTACTGCCTTATCAAGAACAACACGAATATCACGCTGATAAAATGGGCGAACACTTTTATATTGTCAGCAACTATCAAGCTAAAAACTTTCGCTTAATGAAAGTCGCTGTTGATAAAGTTGATGACATAAGTAACTGGCAAGAAGTGATCCCACACAGAAAAGAGGTGCTACTTGAGGGCATTGAATTATTTCATAACTTCATTGTGGTGACCGAACGTGAAAATGGCCAAATTCGTTTTATTGTGCACACCACAAGAGGTAAAAATTCTGGCCATCAGTATCCATTATCATTTGACGACCCCTGTTATTTTGCTTGCCTTGGCGATAACCCAGAGCCAAATAGTACTACGGCAAGATTATATTATTCAAGCTTAACCACACCCGGCTCTTTATTTGAATTTGACTTAGCTACGGGTGAGCGCACGCTGCTCAAACAGCAAAAAGTATTAGGTGAATTTAACAAAGAAGATTATCAATCAGAGCGGTTATTTATTACTGCCCGTGATGGTGTTGAAGTACCGGTATCCCTTGTTTATCGTAGCGATATGTTTAAAAAGGATGGCACTAACCCGCTTTTACAGTACGGTTATGGTGCGTATGGCATTACCATCGACCCTGACTTTTCCAGTCAAACATTAAGTCTGCTCGACCGAGGTTTTGTTTACGTTATCGCCCATATTCGGGGCTCAGAAATGTTAGGTAGAGAATGGTATGAAACCGGAAAAAAAGAGTTTAAACAAAATACCTTTAATGACTTTATTGATGTCACTAAGGCCTTGGTTGCCCAAGGTTATGGCGCAAAAGATAAAATATTCGCCTCGGGTGGTAGCGCCGGCGGTTTATTAATGGGCGCTGTGGTAAACCAAGCACCTGAGCTGTATCTAGGCATTGGTGCACATGTACCCTTTTTAGATGTGTTAACCACTATGCTCGATGAAACCATACCGCTAACCACCAATGAATATGACGAATGGGGCAACCCGAATGAAGCAGAGGCTTACCATAGTATTTTAGCGTATTCGCCCATTGATAATATCAGTGCGCAACACTACCCCAATATACTGGTTACTACCGGACTGCACGACTCACAAGTGCAGTACTTTGAACCGATGAAGTGGGTAGCAAAAATGCGAGAGCTGAAAACCGATGATAACTTATTGTTATTTAAAACTGATATGGAAGCGGGCCATGGCGGCGCATCAGGACGTTTTAAAAGTTTAAGAGAAAAAGCCTTGGAAATGAGCTTTTTCATCTCATTATTACCCGGTAAAGCTAGCTAAATAAAATTAGCGGAGTAAAGTTAGCGGAGTAATCTGCTAACTTTGTTATTCGCAAGCTTGCTCAGCCATTTATAAAAACTTCATAGTTTTCCCTTTAGGCTCAAAAACTATTTTACCCTCAAAAGTTAACTTATTGCTTTTATTGCCCGCCCGATGCCATCAACGGTTAACGGAAACATTTTGTTGTCAATCAACTCATTGATCAGCCCTATTGAGTGATAATAGGACCATTGCGCTTCAGGTTGCGGATTTAACCAGGCAATTTTACTAAAATGACTGGTAAGTCTATTCATATGGTCAGCGCCAGGTTTTTCATTCCAGTGTTCAACACTGCCGCCTGGGTAGGTGATTTCGTATGGCCCCATAGTGGCATCACCGACAAAAATCACTTTATAATCTGAGCCAAAGGTTCTGATGATTTCTTCAATATCGACAGTTTCGCTGCGACGTCTTTGGTTATCTCGCCACACTTTTTCGTAAACGCAGTTATGAAAATAAAAGAATTCTAAATGTTTAAATTCGCTGTGCGCCGCTGAAAATAACTCTTCGCAAGTCTTAATGTATTCATCCATAGAGCCGCCAATATCAAAGAACATCAATACTTTTACCGCGTTATGACGTATCGGCTCCATGTGTACGTCAAGCATACCGCCATTTTTTGCCGTGGCGTGTATGGTGGTATTAATATCCAGCTTTTCACTGGCGCCAGTACGGGCAAATTTCCTTAACTTTTTCAGCGCTAGTTTGATATTTCTAGAGCCCAATTCACGGTCTTGGTCGAAGTTTTTAAACTCACGTTTGTCCCACACTTTTACCGCACTGTTATTACGGTTTTTATCCTGCCCTACCCTAATACCTTCGGGGTTATAACCATAAGCACCAAAGGGCGATGTGCCACCGGTACCAACCCATTTACTGCCGCCAGCATGACGTTTTTTCTGCTCTTCAAGTCGCTCTTTTAACGCCTTCATTAATTGGTCAAGGCCACCTAACGACTTGAGCTTTTCTTTTTCTTCATCACTTAAGTGTTTTTCAAACTCTTTTCTTAACCAATCTTCCGGTAATAGCTTGTCAAAGATATCAATTTGTTCAATACCTTGGAAATATTCAGCAAAAGCACGATCATACTTATCGTAGTGAATTTCATCTTTAACCATGACTATTTTGGCAAGGTTATAAAAATCATCGACATTAGCAAAAATCACACCTTTTTTTAATACCGCGATTAAATCTAACAGTTCACGCAAACTACAGGGTACTTTGTGCTTTTTTAAGGCGAGGAAAAAATCAATAAACACGGCTAGTTACCTGTTTCTACGGGTCATAAAGGCAAGTCTTTCCATTAAAGAAACGTCTTGCTCATTTTTTAATAAGGCGCCAAATAAAGGAATAATGTCAGATTTTTTATCCATTAAAACCTCTTGGGCAATATCATCAGCCATCAGCAATTTTAACCAATCAATTAATTCGGACGTTGACGGTTTTTTCTTCATGCCCTTTAATTCTCTTAAGTCAAAAAATACGTCTAATGTTTGCTTTAATAAGTCTTGTTTAACATGAGGATGGTGAACGTCGATAATTTGCTGCATTTCAGTTTTTGTTGGAAACTTAATGTAGTGAAAAAAGCAGCGTCTTAAAAAGGCATCAGGTAATTCTTTTTCATTATTTGAAGTGATAATGATAATAGGACGTTGTTTCGCTTTGATAACCTGTTGAGTTTCATAAACAAAAAACTCCATTTTATCAAGCTCTTGTAATAAATCGTTAGGAAATTCAATGTCAGCTTTATCTATTTCATCAATGAGCAATATACAACGTTCGTCTTCTTCGAACGCCTGCCATAACTTGCCTTTAATAATATAGTTACCGATATCATTTACCCGTTCATCGCCAAGTTGACTGTCACGCAAGCGCGATACCGCGTCATATTCGTATAAACCTTGTTGCGCTTTTGTCGTTGATTTGATGTGCCATTGGTACAACTTACAATTGAGTGACTTAGCCAATTCTTCCGCTAATTGTGTTTTACCTGTGCCGGGCTCCCCTTTAATTAATAAAGGTTTTTCTAGGGTGATAGCGGCATTCACGGCTAAGCGAAGATCGTCTGATGCAATGTAATTTTCGGTACTGTTAAACATGGTGTGATTACCTATTAATAATCTATTAAGAGCCTATTTAGCTGACAATTTATTTTGCCTTAGAAAATAAGACCAGCGTCGTTTGTGACCAGTCTTTATTTTCAGGACATTTCTGGGCGAAATGATAACACCATAAATACCCGTAAAAATAGCAAAATAAAACAATCGTTTTAATTAGCTGTTTTTATTTTAGTCACTGGAGAAAATTAAGGGTGACAACGGTACCCCTGGCTAACATTTATTACGGCAACACTTGAGCGGTAAGCCTATATTGCCTACAATAGCGCACTATTTATTTATCACAGGTCACGAACATGAACGACACTACATCGAAACCAGCTTTACCGGATCACCTTTCTGGTAATCCCCGTAGCCCTCACCATGATGAGCAAGTTTTCGAGCACGAAATTGGTATTACGCTTAATGGCAAAGAACGTTTCGATGTTGAGGAATATTGCATCAGTGAAGGTTGGGTAAAAGTGCCGTCTAAAAAAGCGTTAGACCGTCGTGGACAACCGCTTATGATGACAATAAAAGGCACTGTTGAAGCGTTTTATCGTTAAAAACTATCTAAGAATAACCTAAAGATTAGCAATGAAAACCGATTAAACTTTTCTAAAACAGTTTAATCGGTCATTCCTTGGTATTAGTCAGGGTCAGATGAGCTTTATTTACCGGCATGCTGACCCTGTTAAATTAGCTATTGCTTGCGCTTAGCTTTATAAGCTCTGCATCCGCTTTTTCAATCGTGCTAAATCAATGGCATTTGACCTAACCGTAATCTTGATATGATCACTTTCATACTCTTCCTTGGTGACACTCATTTTTGAGCGAATTTCACCTATGATACCGTTAGCAGTGTAAGGGACAATAATCTCTTCTTCAATCATCTCATCCTGGGCAATTGCAACGATATATTTATGCAATTTACTGATATCAGCCGGATCACGAGCCGATGTCATCATGGCTTCAGGAAACTCATCCATCAATGCTTGTTGTTGCTCACTGCTAAGTTGATCTGATTTGTTTAGTATCAGTAATTTTTTACTGTCCTCAACACCGACCTCTTCTAATACGCCGTGCACCACATCGAGTTGCGCACGAAAAGAAGGATCTGAAGCATCTACTACATATAACAATAATGAAGCATCATGTGCTTCTGCTAAGGTTGAATGGAATGAGGCAACTAAATCGTGCGGTAATTTTTTAATAAAACCAACCGTATCTGATACTAAAATACGAGGTTGAGTGATTGGAAATAAGGCCCGTACCGTAGTATCAAGGGTAGCAAAAAGTTTGTTTTCACCTTCGACATCACTACCGGTAATCGCTCGCATCAATGATGACTTACCGGCATTGGTATAACCAACCAAAGCCACACAAAAAAGCTCCGCACGTTGGCTACGCCTGCCCTTCATTTCATCTTGCACACTCACCAACTCACGCTTAAGGTCTGCTAATTGGTCACGAACTTTCCGGCGGTTTAGCTCTAGCGTAGTTTCGCCAGCGCCTTTACCCATTTGACGTTCTTTATCACCACATGATGTCTCACGAAGCCGTGGCGCGACATAATTAAGGCGAGCAATTTCAACTTGTAATTTTGCTGTTTTGGTACGGGCATGGCGACTAAATATTTCAATAATAATGCCGGTACGGTCAAACACCTCTACGCCTAATTGATTCTCGACATTACGCAACTGCGATGGGCTTAAATCACAATCAAATACGACTACATCCGCACAAGCAAACGGCAGGTTGTCCGAGGGAATATCACTAAATGGCGTTTCATCAACTTCTTCTTCCGGTAAAACCTCGCCCGCTTCTACTTCGGTGTTAACTTCACCTTTGTTACCAGTGAGGTGCGCTATTTCAGCCAGTTTCCCTAAACCCAATACATTAATTTTTTTAGTCGAACTCTGCTTTTGCGACTGACTACCAACCACTTTAAAGCCTAACGTCGTCACTAAACGCGCCAGCTCTGCCAGTGATTCAGTTGCCTCATCACCTTTAAAATCCGGTGTGCAAATTGAAATAAGTAAAGCGTTAGTACGTGATGCTTTTGCTGTTAGTTGCATATTTTTATGTATACCATTTTGATTAAGTTGGTATTAGTGCACCTATTAGCCAATTGGTATAAGTGCAAACCTAATTTTTATCGAACGTAATATGATCCTACGCTGTTATAGCCTAGCTTTATAGAGCAATAGCAGACTAATGCAGATTTTATTTTAGTTGCTGCCCAAAAATAAAAAAGCCCATTACTTAGGTAATGGGCTTTCTTAATATAGCAATCGGCTAGTTTTGTACAACAAGCCTTAACAATAACGTAGTCTGCTACTTATACCGCTGTAGAGGTGGCTTTTTTCATATTTGCTTTAATTTCTTTAATATCACAATGATCAAGTAACAATAGTACATCGGCTATAGCGCTTCGAAGTGCAGTACTTTCTTTAAGTGTTTTTTTATTTTGCATATGTGATACAGATTCTCGATTCATCACAGTATCAAGTAATTTTTTCAATACTTCTGCATCATCAATGTCTAAGGGTGCTAGTGACTTAGTTGCTGCGTCATTATAAGCGTTATAAATAAGAGTTAACGCCTGTTGAGATTCTCTTAATCTTTGCATTATTTATTCTTATTAAATTGAATAGTAATTTTAGATTACATCAATAAAACACTTTGTCTATAAGAGATTAACTATATTGATATAACCTTATCTGATGGAGGAATTAGCCACTTGATTTTTTGTGCCGATTTCATGCTACAGACCCTTTAGTTTACCATTACTTAACATGCCTATGTAGTTTACTCAGGAACTCTTTGTAAACGTCATCTTCGAAGTCTCTGATCGAAGATCCATTGCTCTTTATACACTGGGTCCTCGATTAAAACACCACGGGGATGACGATCCTGACCAAGTGCATAGGCATGTTACTTAATGCAAAACGAAAAAACCGCAACGGGTTAAGTTGCGGTTTATTAAAATGTGGCGGGAGGAATGGGACGAGAATAGGCACTGGTTTTATTCAATAAAATTGCCATTAAAGTAATATATTAGAAAAATAACGTTATTAAAATAAAATCTACAGGTAAGGATATATCAGTATCCTTACCTAATATGTTGAGGTGTCAGAAATAATGAGAAACGGTTCTTCTGCCACAAAGGCAACATTAGCAATTGTACCAGTAAAATTATTTTCAATAAAAACTAGAAAATTCTGTTCTCACTGATGATTTTTACTCCAAGGGGAATTATTTATTACTTAACAAGCGATCGCTTTAATACGTTTTTGTCGTATGGTACTTTTTGTGCCTCGGAAAGAATTGCACGCATTTCGATAAGGTGTTCATATCTTAGGCGCATAATCTGTGTTTTTGCCGCCATAAGTTCATCAATCTTGACATCGATATTTTCAAGTTTAACATCATCAAGAATGGTCATTTCATTAAGTTCTTTGAGTGCCTGCACTTCTTGTAGTTTAAAGGGAGCCTGATCAATATGCAGTTTGTGATGCATTTTATCTATTGAGGCTTTTTGGGATGCATCCGGATCCGAAATTTGAGCTGCCAAAAGAGATGTACTGATAAGACAGAACATAATGACGAGTGGAAACAAGCTAGACACTGATCTATTTTCGTACAAATTCATAAGTTTCTCCGGTGAAATTATATACATATTAGACCATGTTTTACATATTATCTTTACGTTCAACCCACCTTAACATTCTGTAAATTCTTTAATACTGATTTTAGGATCGTGCTGCATCGGTTGAACTCAAGGCACAAAGTGGTGCTAATTAATTGTAAAAAAGACTTCACTTTTATGATCACTATCTTAGGGATAGCTGACCTTAGAATATTTTTTCAAAATAAATTGGTTTGTGTAGTGAAGAGGTAAGTATAAAATTTATACTTACCTCCTCCTTCATTATGCAATCAGTTTTTGATTGGTACTATACCGTCATTGACAAAAGATAATAGGTCCTCTGTTGATAACGCACCTAAACCTAATGAAGTTAAGGTTCTTCCTTCCTTATAAAAATCTCTTTTTAAAATGCCACCACACATCTCTATTAAGCGATGACACTCAGGCATAGCAATATTCAATTTATCACCTAATGATGCTAATAAAACCAATCCCATAGGAACATCTTCTGTAATGTAACGATTATCAAAACTATAGGGACCTGGTGGTGATGATAATTTATAACTTTCAAATACATCTCTTGGGTTTTGCGTGAGATCTTCCTCGTTTCTAAATAAACAAGCATCTAGATAAGGAATTTCTTCACATCCTAGTGCATTTAATACCGCCATTTTTTCCGCGTCCAATTTCTCTATCATCAGCCATGCCATGTCTGTCGAAAGTGCGTCTCTGTACATATATGGAACTTCATCAGGATGGTGTTTTGCACAATACTCAAGCATCGGGTACATAACATACATGCCCACTGTGTGAACAATGATATTGGGATTATGTAGTGCTGATTCGAATATATGTTTTCGAACGTTGTTCATTTCAATGTTATAGGCAGGAAATAAACGGGAGGCAATGGCCATGCCTTCAGTAGTTCTTGAAGCTGGAAAAAATGATAGAGAGTTTCTGACATTTTTGAATAAGACTTTTACTGTACCAGGTGAGACTATTCTTGCATCATTAGGGGTTGATTCACCCTCAGCAAAGATTGGATTATTATCGCAAAATTGATGATAAAACAAACTTCCTGCGTATCCTGGGACTAACATGACCAATTGATCATCCTGAAAATACTTTGCAATCCGTTCAGCTAAAGCTTGATGGTATGTAGTTTGAATGAAAATCATCACAACATCTGCTCCCTCAATCGCTTCTTTGGGATCTCGCGTGATCATTTCCAATGGTTGGAAAGTTTTTTCGGCATCAACGGCACTGTCGGTAAAATGGCCATTGTTGGTGTTATTGACGCAATATATTCCTTTATTGCTGACCATTGCTTCAAAGTGCTCATCATGTGTAATACGATTTGATGTCTTCAATAGTCTTACTTTATGTCCAGCCTCGGCAGCCATAAACGCACAAGCAGAACCTGCGTTACCAGCTCCAATTATGGTGATTTTCATTATTCTTCCTTTTAATGATTGATCGTAAGCGTATAGTTAACGACACCTGCCTCTAGCACTTGATCTCATATACATTATCTCCTCACTTAACTTAGGAGATAAGCATGAGAATTTCGCGTAGCCAAGAACAATGGCAAACCATCATT
>NZ_BDQM01000013.1 GCF_002207865.1 Colwellia marinimaniae | reverse complement strand
GAAAGTAATGCAAAGCTTAATAAACAGGAAATATTAATCGCTGCCTATGGGTGACAACAGTGTTCTACAACAGAGCCACAGTAAAATACAACCAGAGCATTTATGATTAACTCAGTTTCAAGCACGCAGTGAGTTAAATAGCTCCCTGTCGTGTTTACTTCCTGTTATATCATTGTTTTTGTTTATTATTGTTTTTATATTCCAACCCTGTTTCATGTTGTAGTTTGCTCATTCCTTTGAATGAGCTTTTTTTTGCCCGAAATTTGATCATTAGCAGTGCTAAGTTCTCCCGTAACAAGGTTAAATTGCAGCTAACAACAGCACTCTAGTACAAAACGTTACCCTATCTATACAGTAAAATACAACCAGAGCATTTATGATTAACTCAGTTTCAAACACGCAGTGAGTTAAATACCTCCCGATCGTGTTGACTCCCTGTTATATCATTGTTTTTGTTTATTATTGTTTTTATATTTCAACCATGTTTCATGTTGTAGTTTGCTCATTCCTTTGAATGAGCTTTTTTTTGCCCGAAATTTGCGCCATGCCAGTGCTAAGTAACTATTTTCCCTATAAACTTTGTATCAAGCATACATTTTTATATACTAGCGCCACCTAACAACTGATCTAATAATGATTATAAAAATGAAACAGATTAAAAAAATATTTAAGTTTACCGGTCTTGCTTTAATTATTGCCGCTTCTTTAACCGCGTGTGATCAAGGTTCAAGTCAACAAGCCTCAGTAGAAAAAGTGCCCTCCGTTAGTGGCCAAGTAACACTAACCTCGGCAGATGCGCAAAAATTCTTATATGATGTAGCCAAAGAAATGGTAGCTATGAACCTAGAAGGTTCACGTGCCGCGTGGATATATGCCAACTTTATCACTGAAGACACAGCGATTTTAGCCGCTAATGCCGATCAAAAGTCTACCGATGCTGGTGTGAGATACGCCATGCAAGCCGCTACTTTTGATCAAGTAGACGTTAATGCTGTACAACGCCGTCAACTAAACTTTTTAAAACAACGCTTAGTTATGCCTGCACCACAAGACCCGAGTAAATCAGCTGAGCTTGCCACCATAGGCGCTAAGCTTGGCAGCATTTATAGTAAAGGTAGCTATACCACTAAAGCGGGTGAAAAGCTTAGCTTAGGGGATATGACCGCTATAATGGCCAATTCTCGCGATTACGATGAACTACTTGAAATGTGGTCAGGCTGGCGTGAAATTAGCCCAGAAATGAAACCCCTTTATATCCGCCAAGCAGAGCTTGCTAATGAAGGTGCTAAAGGCCTGGGTTACCCAGATTTAGGTGCTATGTGGCGTTCAAATTATGATATGCCTGCCGATGATTTTGCAAAAGAATTAGACCGACTTTGGGGTCAAGTTAAACCTCTATATGATGACTTACATTGTTATGTGAGAACTGAGTTAGGTGAAACTTACGGTACCGATAAAGTCCCGCAAGACCAACCTATTCCGGCTCATTTATTAGGTAATATGTGGGCGCAATCTTGGGGGAATATTTACGACCTAGTCGCTCCTGAAGATGCCGATCCTGGTTATGATGTTACTAAACAATTAGCTATTCATAATTATGATGAAATAGACATGGTTCGTGGTGCAGAAAAGTTCTTTACTTCCCTTGGTTTTGACGCCTTACCAGAAACTTTTTATAGCCGTTCATTATTTACTAAACCTGCCGACAGGGATGTAACTTGTCATGCCAGTGCCTGGGATCTAGATGCTAAAGATGATATTCGCATCAAGATGTGTATCCAAAAAACCGGTGAAGAATTTAACGTTATCCATCATGAGTTAGGTCATAACTACTACCAACGTGCTTATAAAGACCAACCAGTATTCTTCCAAAACAGTGCCAATGACGGTTTCCATGAAGCTATCGGCGATACCATTGCCTTATCAGTTACCCCTAAATACTTAAAGGAAATCGGCTTAATTGATACCATTCCTGATGAATCAAAAGACATTGGTTTATTAATGAAGCAAGCCCTTGATAAAATTGCATTTATTCCCTTTGGTTTAATGGTTGATCAATGGCGTTGGAAAGTTTACTCCGGTGAAATCACCCCGGAAAACTACAACAGCTCATGGTGGGAATTACGTGAGAAGTACCAAGGTGTAGCCGCCCCTATCGATCGCGATGTCAATGCATTCGACCCAGGTGCTAAATACCACGTACCAGGTGGTGTGCCTTATAGCCGATATTTCTTAGCACACATTCAACAATTTGAATTCCATCGTGCGTTATGTGAAATTTCAGGTAATACTGACCCGATTCACCGCTGTTCAATTTACAACTCTAAAGAAGCCGGCGCAGCACTTAATACCATGTTAGAAATGGGTTCAAGCCAACCGTGGCAACAAGCTTACAAAGTTATTACCGGCAGTGAGCAAATGGATGCTAGTGCGATTTTAGATTACTTCGCACCATTACATATTTGGTTGAAAAACAAAAACCAAGGTAAACAGTGTGGTTTTTAAGACTTAGCACTCACTAAACTGGTTAGTCTTAGCCTGAGCCATTAAAAAAGCCCCGTTATCTTCAGGTATTAACCAATGATAATGGGGCTTTTTATATATTAGCTTATTATAGCTTTTATAGAGTAACTACCGCTTTAGCAGTTAACTCATATGTACTAACATATGACTCGGTTTCTCTAGGAATGACTTCCATAAGTTACAAAAACGAGCAATAGTACCGCCATCAATAACTCTATGGTCGCCAGACCAACTCACTTGCATAATACTGCGAGCTACTACTTCACCTTGGTCATTAAAGCGCGGTAATTTTTGTAATTTCCCCAAGGCAACTATAGCCACTTCCGGCTTATTAATAATAGGAGTCGCTACTGTGCCACCTATTGCACCAATGTTAGAAATGGTAATAGTGCCACCTTTCAAATCTTCACTCGCGACACGACCACTACGAGCATCATTTGTTAAGCGCATAATATCGTTCGCTAACTCTAATATTGACTTAGTTTGCACCTGCTTAATATTAGGAACAAGTAGGCCGACTTTTGAATCAACCGCCATACCAATATTGTGATCATCAAAGTAAGTAAGCTCGGTACAGTCTTCATTCACTTTTGAGTTAACCAAAGGGTATTCTTTAATCGCTAATGACATTGCCTTCATAAAGAAAGGCATCATGGTTAATTTAATATCTTGCTTAGCGTAAATTTCTTTTAACTCGCCACGTAAAGCGATGAGCTCAGTTAAGTCAATCTCTTCACAATAGGTAAAGTGTGGAATAGTACTGACACTATTTTGCATCGCGGTTGCCATCACTTTTTTAATACCACGAATTGGCTCTACTCTAGTACCACCGACAACAATCGCTGGTGTAATACCTTGACCATTTTGACTATATGCCACTACGTCATCTTTATAAACTCGACCTTTTTTGCCACTGCCGGTAACTTGGTGGATGTTAATATCAAGCTCACGAGCAACACGTCTAACGGCGGGACTTGCTAGGGCTTTAGCATTGGCGGGTTGATTGCTGTTATTAACACTAGCCTGGCAAGTCGCTGATGTCGCTGGGCTTAGTGTTTCTGCTAAAGCAGGTGACTTGGCCTCAGAAACTTTGATTTCTGGCTCAGCGGTAACTGCCTTTGCCTCATTACTGCTACTTTCACCTTCAACAATCATAGAAAAAAGTGGCGAATGCACTTTAGCAATCTCACCTTGTTTATAATACAGTTTTTCCACAACACCTGAATACATGGCAGGAATCTGGACTAAGGCTTTATCCGTCATTACATCAGCGATAGGCTGATCTTCAACAATTGTTTCACCTTCTTTTACTAACCACTCGACAAGTTCACACTCAACGATACCTTCGCCAATATCAGGTAATATAAAATCAATACTCATGTGCTGTTTCCTGTTAATAGGGAATTATCGTTAAAAATTAACGGTTTTTTTGATAGCTTCATATACTTTTAAGTGATCGCTTACATACTCTTTTTCTAACGCTAATGGGTATGGCGTATCTAGACCACAAACACGAGCAATAGGCGACTCTAGGTGTAAGAAACACTCATTTTGAATGGTAGCAGCAATTTCACTGGCAAAGCCTGCGGTTAAAGGTGCTTCTTGACTGATAAGTAAACGACCGGTTTTCATAACAGAGCGGCTGATGGTTTCAATATCCCAAGGCAAGATAGTACGTAAATCGATCACTTCACAAGAAATACCATCGTTACTGGCCATTTGTGCGGCTTTTTCAATGATTTCCATTTGTGCGCCCCAAGCGAGTAAAGTGATATCCGTACCCGTTTGTACCACTTCAGCTTTACCTAATGGCAACTGATAATCTTCTTCTGGTACTTCACCAACCGACGCTCGATATAAACGTTTCGGCTCAAAAAATATCACGGGGTTATCATCACGAATCGAAGCAAGTAATAAACCTTTCGCTTGATACGGGTTACGCGGGATAACCACTTTTAAGCCTGGTGTATGAGCAAAATAAGCTTCTGGCGATTGACTATGATATAAACCACCGGCAATACCACCACCGTATGGAGTACGAATAGTGAGTTTACCAACATTAAATTCATTACCGGTACGGTAGCGGAATTTAGCCGCTTCATTAACAATTTGATCAAAAGCAGGGAAAATGTAATCGGCAAATTGAATTTCAGCAATGGCAACGCTGCCTTGGGCAGCTAAGCCGTTAGCAAAACCAATAATGCCCTGCTCTACTAGCGGTGTATTGAAACAACGTGCTTTGCCGTATTTTTCTTGTAAGCCACTGGTGGCACGAAATACGCCACCAAAATGCCCAACATCTTCACCAAAACAAACCGTGCGCTCATTTTCGGCCATGGCAATATCTAGCGCGCTATTAATGGCATGTAATAAATTAAGTTGTGCCATGATTAAAAGTTCCCTGCGGCTGTAGTTGGGTAAGCTTCATGAAAGTCAGTGCTGCTGTAGTTGGGTAAGCTTCATGGAAGTCAGTGCTGATACCACACACTTGGTCAATATAGATTTTCGCCATGATTAGAATTTCCCCGCAGTAAATGGATAAGCTTCTGGATACTTATTAATGTGAGCTTTCACCTCATCTAATTGAGCTTGCAGCTGTGCCGATGGCACATCATAAACATCCGTTATCATGGTATCTATGTGCGGTTTATCAATGACCTCAGCCACTTTTACCGCGGCTAATATTTCTTCTCTGAGTTTTTCAAATAAAGCGGTTTCTTGCGCTTCATCCCACCAATTTTGTTTAACTAACCAGTTTTTCATCCGTAAAATAGGATCATTCGCTTGCCACTTAGCTTCTTCTTCTTTGGTACGGTAACCTGATGGATCGTCCGAAGTGGAGTGAGCGCCAAGACGATAAGACATCGCTTCAATTAATACCGGCTTATGCTCTTTTACCGCATAAGCACGGGCAATTTGTGTGGCTTTTAGCACAGCAAGAATATCATTGCCATCAATACGAATGGTTTTAATGCCATAACCAACTCCACGAGAGGCTATACCGTTACCTCTAAACTGCTCATCAGCAGGCGTCGAGATTGCATAACCATTGTTTCGACAGAAAAAGATAACCGGCACCTCTTGTACTGCCGCCATATTTAAGCCCGCATGAAAATCGCCTTCTGAAGCCGCGCCTTCACCAAAGTAACAAATGGTTACTGCATCAAGACCTTGTAACTTTTGTCCATAAGCATAACCCGTTGCTTGTGGGATTTGCGTAGCAAGCGTAGAAGATACCGTCATACAGTTCAGTTCTTTTGAGCCGTAATGAATAGGCATTTGACGACCTTTACCTAAATCGTCGGCATTACTGAAAAGTTGATTCATGAAGTTTTTAAGGCTAAAACCGCGAAACATTAATGCACCTTGTTCGCGATATTGCATCATGATCATATCTTGTGGTTGTAATCCCGCAGCACCACCAACACTTGCAGCCTCTTCACCCAATGCGGTCATGTAAAAGCTTAAACGACCTTGGCGCTGTGATGCCACCATGCGTTCATCGAATACCCGATGAAAGGCAAAGGTATGATAAATTTTTATTGCTAACGTTTGGTCAATGTCTGGTAAATCAGCATTGGGGTAGGTTGTACCGTCTTGTTGTAAAATTCTCAATTCAGGAATTTCAACACTGTGTCCGTCGATAAAAGTAGGCTGATGCACTACGGGTCCATCATTATAAAGTTCTGTGCTCATAATGTTCTCTTCTTGTTCCCCTAACGCGCAAGCTATTGCGGTTAAAGTCTGCGAAAGTTGATACCAAATTGATTTACTCACCCTTAGTGGTCAGTAAATTAAAGAAAATGGCTATTAACTATTAATTATTTTTTGTTAGTATAGCTAATTTATACCTAGGTATAGTATGAAGTAATAACCTCATTTAACTTTACCTTTACGTCAACTGACATTCAATAAACGGCGGCAATGAGTTGCCATGCGAGTCAAGAAAAGTGAGCAATATTCTTTACACTGGTGTTAAGGAATAGCAATAGGAAGGTATTAAGATAAAGGTGAGTTATCACTTAGCCTTGGCAATAGCCTAGTGATAACTCTTTGATAGTTGTTACTTAACCTGAACTCTGGATAAGCAGCACTTGCTCAATATTCCCCTTTATCCGATTCTCAGCGTTAACACGTCGATAAATAACCCGTTATTCATAAACGTGTTGCCTTGATAATCGAATAAATTGAAACATTGATAGTGTATATTGCTACTTAATCTTGTATATTTTGTTCTTAACAACCGTAAGTCGTTGTTTTTACTTAACCATCAAGCACTCATTATCCGGAGTTCAGGTTACTTACAAACCAGCAGCTTTGAATGAAGCACTGACCATAGCTTGCGCTTCGCTAATAATGACTTGCAAGTGCTTATCATCAATAAAGCTTTCGGCATAGATTTTATAAATATCTTCGGTACCTGAAGGACGGGCAGCAAACCAACCATTGTCGGTAACCACTTTTATGCCACCTATGGCCGCATTATTACCTGGTGCATGGGAAAGCACCTGGATAATTTTATCACCGGCAAGGGTTTTGGCTTTAACATCATCACTTGATAGCGCGGTTAATACCCGTTTTTGCTCCAGCGAGGCAACAGCTTCAACGCGACCATAACAGGGTTTACCTAAAGTTTTAGCAAGTTCAAGATAATATTGGTAAGGATCTTTTCCGGTAACGGCGAGTATTTCTGCCGCTAATAAAGCCAAGATAAAGCCATCTTTATCTGTGGTCCAAGTACTACCATCACGTGCTAAGAAAGAAGCGCCGGCGCTTTCTTCCCCGCCAAAGGCATAGCTGGCATCGGCTAAACCCTCGACAAACCACTTAAAGCCAACGGGGACTTCTGCTAAAGGTAGTTCAAGTTGCTTGGCAACGCGATCAATGAGTGAGCTAGACACTAAGGTCTTGCCTATTTTACAGCTTTTCGGCCAATTTCTATGGGTCATTAAGTAATGAATAGCGACAGCGAGGTAATGATTAGGGTTCATTAATCCGCCACTAGGGGTGACGATACCATGGCGATCAAAGTCTGGATCATTACCAACACTGATATCAAAATCATCTTTCATGGCAATTAAGCCAGCCATGGCATATTTTGATGAGCAATCCATACGAATTTTACCGTCTTTATCAAGAGGCATAAAAGCAAAACTAGCGTCAACCACTTCATTGACAACCTTAATATTCAACTGATAGCGCTTAGCAATAACAGGCCAATAATCAATGCCAGAGCCGCCAAGAGGGTCCGCACCAATACGAATGCCAGCTTTGGCAATAGCTTCCATATCAATAACTTGTTCAAGCTGATTAACATAATGATTAATAAAATCTTCTTTAACAAGTAAAGGTGATGTTAACGCTTTTGGATAAGCAAGGCGTTTAACATCAACTAAGTCTGCGGCAATTAATTCATTGGCACGTTGCTCAATTTGTTTAGTGATGTCGCCTTCCGCTGGGCCGCCATGAGGAGGATTATATTTAATACCACCATCGCTAGGTGGATTATGTGAAGGCGTTATAATAATACCGTCAGCAAGCTGTTCCGCCTGTGTTTTATTATGACTAATGATTAAACGAGAGATCACCGGGGTTGGTGTAAAGCCCCTTCCTGATAAAGAATCGCTTTGAACAACAACATTAACGCCATTAGCGATAAGTACGGTAATGGCACTAGCAAAAGCTGGCTCAGATAACGCATGAGTATCTTTCCCTAAAAATAACGGACCATGGATAGCATGTTGTTGGCGATACTCAGCTATAGCTTGGCAAATAGCCATAATATGTTGTTCATTGAAACTACGTTTGCTGGCACTGCCACGATGACCTGAGGTACCAAAACTCACTTGCTCTGCTGCTAAGCTAACATCTGGAGTTTGTAAAAAGTAGTCACTCACTAATTGACCAAGATTAATTCTATCTTGAGGACGAACAGGTTTACCCGCAAAAGGATGGACACTCATATATTCTTCTTAATGATTAATGGCTATTAGTTAGAGTCTATTCAACAATTTAGTTAAAGTAACTCACGAATTTTCTCAACATCAAGGTCACTATAACCTAGTGAAATTGAGGCTTTGGTTAACATCATTTTTTTACGTGTGGTGTTAGAGTTTGTGATAACCCAAAAAGGACTTTCGGGTATTTGGCGAGGTTTAGTGCTACTACCACTTTCTGCTAATTTATTTTCACTGTTAGCAAAATACAAGCGATCACGACCACTGATCTCGGTTACTACCCCAAACTGTTGTGGATGAGCACGGTATAACGCAGCGAGGATTAATAAAAAACGGCCAACAGCGCCCCGTTGCATGGCCAGCTCTTCTTTATTAATAAAATTAAACACTGTTTCATGACTATCAGGCAGCACTTTCACCCGCTTAATTGCCTCAGGCTCTTTGACTACGGCAGTGTTAACATGCACTACTGGTTTTTCAGAGTCAATGGCAACTTTCACTTCAATTTCAGCTGAAATTTCATTAACGGTAACGGCGGCAACGTCATTTGCTAAATCCAACTTTAGTAAACGACGTAAAATGGCAGAAGCACTTTCACCAATATATTGTGTATTCGTGGCAATGTATTGATAAAGCTCTTCATCTATTTCGATGTTTTTCATTGTTACCCTTAACTTAAATAATTCGCGGAATATTATATAGTGAAATGAGAGTCTGTTGAACTCATTTATTTGCAAATATAAGTTAAAAATATGACACTATTGTCAATAATGGACAAAAACAACCTAAGTAGAGTATGACAAAACAACCCGAAATACTGAATTATAAGCAAACCGGCACGGGTGAACACCTTGTGCTTATACACGGTTTATTTGGTAGCTTAGAAAACCTCAACATGGTGGCAAAACCTTTAAGTAAGACTTATTGTGTCACCAGTGTTGACGTAAGAAACCATGGTGATTCGTTCCATGCTAGCAGCATGAAATACTCTGAGTTAGCACAAGATATTATCAATTTATTAGACCATTTAAACATTGAGACTTGTCTATTGCTTGGCCACTCTATGGGTGGAAAAATAGCCATGCAAGTTGCTTTAGCGCAACCGGAACGGATCAGAAAATTACTGATAGCCGATATTGCCCCGGTGAGTTACCCGCCTCACCATTTAAAGATCATAACGGGCCTACAAGCTATCGATTTATCGCAAGTGTTTAAGCGAAAAGATGCTGATGAGCAACTTGCGCCTTTTGTCGATAACCTAGGCATTCGACAGTTTTTATTACGTAATTTAGCGCTTAATTCACATGGTGAATTCGCTTTCAAATGCAGCCTCAGCAACATTAGTTTGTGCTACCCGCAAATAATGCAAGCTAATGAATTAACAGCTAATCAAGTACCCTATAATGGGGAAACCTTGTTTATCAAGGGTGGAATTTCTGATTATATTTTGCCTGGACACAGAGAGGCTATTCTGGCCTTATTTCCCAACAGTAAAGCAAAAATAATTCAAGGCGCAGGACATTGGCTACATGCAGAAAAAACCCTAGCCTTTAACAAAATCGTGATTGATTTTATTAAGAGTTAACGACTGATAAATCGATATAAAATGATATTTAGTAGTTTACCTTACTAGCGTTAATGAAGTGAAAATACTGAGTGCCAACAAACACTATTGTTATTATTTAACCGTTAGTTAGAAATGCTAATGGCTTGGGGTAAATGATATGCTATAATCCCGCCAATTTTTTGGCCTTAATGTTTTTGGCCTTAGTGTATAAGAAACAATCAATCGCTATGCTAGTAGAACATTTTGAGCTTATTGAGGCTATTGGCCTGAATTTATTTTTCCTTTTTATCTTTGGTTTTATTGGCTTATCCATGCATGATTTGATGAATAAAAACGATGTGCCAAAAATGGGTAAAGTGGTCGTATACTTTGTTTTATTTTTTGGCTGTTTCGGTTTTGTGGTTAAGGGTATTATCCAGTTTGTCTGGGAAAATCAGGGTATGGGTTAACTCATGGCAAAAGAAATAACCGATTTAACCACTATTGATTTATTCAATAATGAAAAACGCCCTGGCCGCCCGAAAACGAACCCTCATTCTCGCAGCGTACAAATAAAGATTAATAAACGAAATCAAGTTAAACGTGATAAAAACAATGGCTTAAAGCGGGTAGAGTTTAAAGTTCATCACAGTTTATTCGAACAATTAGAGCAATTAGCTAACACTCAACAAGTGAGTCGAAGTGAATTAATAGAGGCGCTGCTGATAGAGTCATTAGCCGCACACGTTAAGTAATTTTTTAAGAAAGCATCATAAGGTAAAAATTCATGGCAATCGTAGGCTTATTCTTCGGCAGTGATACCGGTAATACTGAAGCAATTGGAAAAATGATCCAGAAAAAACTTGGCAAGAACCTGGTTGAAGTTAAAGACATCGCCAAAAGTACTAAAGAGGAAATCGCTGAGTTTGATTTACTAATTTTAGGCATTCCTACCTGGTATTACGGCGAAAACCAATGTGATTGGGATGACTTTTTACCTGATTTAGAAGAAATTGATTTCACCGACAAATTAGTTGCTATCTATGGCCTAGGCGACCAAGAAGATTACGCCGAATACTTCTGTGATGCAATGGAGCCATTACGCGATATCGTTGAGAGTAAAGGTGCCATCGTTGTTGGCAACTGGCCAACCGAAAGCTATGAGTTTGAAGCATCAAAAGCCCTTGTTGATGAAAATACTTTTATCGGCTTATGTATTGATGAAGATAGACAGAGTGAATTGACTGAAGAACGTGTTGATAAATGGCTCGTGCAATTGAATGATGAAATGTGTTTGGCTGAATTTTCCGCATAACCTTACATTACCCATGGATATAATAGAAATACAGCCCATTAAATGGGCTTTTTTTTTAGCTTTTTAAACAATACTAATAATTTCACCAAAGAATAAAACTAAAGCTTTTCTCTTTCTCTATAACCCCCTATAATTTTGATATTACATTACTTAATCACCTTAGAGACTTAATATGGCTGAACAAAACGAAGAACTGAAAAGAGCTGGATTAAAAATCACCCTACCTAGAATAAAGATCCTTAGTATTCTTCAACAGCCAAATAATCAACACATCAGTGCTGAAGATGTTTATAAAATATTACTAGTGCAAAATGAAGAAATTGGCTTAGCTACGGTATACCGAGTATTAAACCAATTTGATGATGCTGGTATCGTTACCCGCCACCATTTTGAAGGTGGCAAGTCAGTATTTGAATTAGCCCATAAAGCGCACCATGACCATTTGGTCTGTTTAAAGTGTGGTAAAGTAATCGAGTTTGAAGATGACGTGATTGAACAAAGACAAAGAGATATTGCCGTTGCTAACAAGGTAAAACTAACCAATCATAGCTTATACCTTTATGGTGAATGTGAAGATCAAGAGGCTTGTGAGTCTTTCAGAAAGAATCACCAATAAATAGTTTTCTCGTTTGAGTAAGTGAGCTAATGATTCTCTTAGCTAACAACTTACCCCTTATCTACATAAAAACGCTGTGATATCACTATCACAGCGTTTTTTATTGTCTGAGCCTAGGCTAATTAAAGCATACCTTGACGTCACTTGTTCGCAGAGCAACCGCGAACATTGAGTCGATTTGAATCGTTAGCTGATATCAGGCTTTTTTCAAGAAAGCTGATACTAGGACAATACGAGTACCATTCACCTTACCTTCAATATGTTCAGGGTTCTCCGTGAGTGTTATACCACGTACCATGGTACCTTGCTTGGCGGTAAAGTTTGCCCCTTTGACTTTTAAATCTTTAATCAAGGTAACATTATCACCATCTTGTAATTCTGTACCATTACTATCTCGGGTAGGTCCATTACTACGCTCTGCGGCAATGCCCTGTTCAGCCCACTTTTTCACCTCATCTTCCATGTAAATCATCTCTAAGGCATCTTGTGCCCAACTTTCCGCAGAGAGTTTGTGCAATATTCGATAAGACATAACTTGCACTGCAGGCTCTTGATTCCACATACTGTCATTTAAACAGCGCCAGTGGTTAAGGTCTAACTCACTTTGTCCTTCAATCTGTGATAAGCAATTTTGACAGATATAAATAGACTGCTGAGCACTTAAATCACTTGTTGGTGGTACCGGATAAACGACTAAGGCATCGTTACTAGTACATAGTTCACAGTTATTATTACTACGGTTCTTTAATGCTTGTTCTACAGGCATAGTGTTTCCAAAGGTGATCATTATATTAATGGCGCAATTATACCCGCATGGTCTTTTATTTCTATGACTAAAGTCATTTTAGCGCTTAATTCTCCTCGTTGGTCGAATAGAACTAGACAATGACTATTCTTCAATGATAAAACCTCCCTCATAAATAATAATCACCGAGTAACAGGCTAAACAATGACCCGCGCAACAACACCTAATGCATCATTTTTTCAAAAATTAAAATCGACCAGTTTGGTAAGCCAAATAATTATCGCAATTATTTTAGCTAGTATATTTGCCACCATATCACCAGAGTCAGCCAAGGAATTTGGCATGCTCGGCAGTTTATTTGTTAGCGCATTAAAAGCGGTTGCTCCAATTCTAGTGCTGGTATTGGTTACCTCAGCTATTGCTAATCAAAAACTCGATAGTAGTGCCGAATTAAAACCTATCGTTAGCTTATATTTAATAGGTACCCTAAGTGCGGCCTTTATAGCGGTCTTATTAAGTTTTGCCTTCCCCACTGTGCTGACCTTAGATTTAGCCGGAGCTAGCGCTAATCCGCCGCAAAAATTAACCGAAGTGCTGGCTACGCTGGCTTTTAAAGTGGTTGAGAATCCAATAACGGCTATTGCTAATGGTAATTTCATCGCTGTACTTGCTTGGGGCTTGGGTTTAGGTTTTTCATTAAAACATGCTAGTGAGTCAAGTAAAGCCATGGTGCATGACTTAAGCGAAGCTATTTCTAGTATTGTACGCCTGGTCATACGCTTTGCGCCACTGGGCATCTTTGGTTTAGTGGCCGATACCATTGCGACTACGGGTTTTAGTACTCTAGGCGAATATACGCACTTGGTTGCCGTGTTACTCAGCGCTATGTTAATTATTGCTTTATTAGTAAACCCTCTTATTGTCTTTATCATCACCAAGAAAAACCCTTATCCTTTAGTCTTTACTTGCCTTAGAGAGTCAGGTATTACCGCATTTTTCACCCGTAGTTCAGCCGCAAATATTCCGGTGAACATGGCATTATGTAAAAAGTTAGATTTACATGAAGATACCTACTCGGTGTCGATTCCATTAGGCGCAACTATTAACATGGCAGGCGCTGCTATTACCATTACCGTATTAACATTGGCGGCAGCAAATAGTTTAAATATTGAAGTAAGTTTTGGCACCGCGATATTACTCTCCGTGGTCGCCTCTATTTCAGCTTGTGGCGCTTCGGGTGTGGCTGGTGGCTCTTTATTACTTATTCCTTTAGCCTGTAGCTTATTTGGCATAAATAATGACATTGCTATGCAGGTTGTTGCTATTGGCTTTATTATTGGTGTTATTCAAGACTCAGCCGAAACAGCATTGAATAGCTCGACGGATGTAGTATTTTCAGCGGCAGCATCACACTATATAACTAAGAGCTAATACCATTTTCATTAAGTTTGTGATCTTGTTGTGCTCAGGAAAAACATTTCAGGACAAGGCGTTCGATTGAGCAATAGCTGGCTATTGGGATTGAGAGCAACGTAGTCTTGGGGTGTTTTAACCAGCACAAGTGGGCAATAACTTACTGAAATTGGTATAAGAGTCGTATTAAACATTGCCCCTTTAGCTAAACTTTAAACAAGCCATAAAATAAAAGGCGGCCAGTACAATGTTGTACTGGCCGCCTTTTATTTTTTAATATTAAGCTGGTAGGGAGGTTATGCTCATTACTTATATCAGTACCACTATGAACCTTTATTATACCATTTTGATTAAATTTGTGATCTAATTGGTTTTATTTTTTATACATCAACATCAGCAGTTATGACCACACTTGAATCCATTGATTTTAAATCCCTTATCGCTAAAGAAACCAATGGACGAATGCGAGTTCGTTTAATGGCTCTTTCTCATATTAAAGATGGCGCTAATAATACCCAAGCCGCAAGAAATTTACATATCAGTAGACGTATTGTTAATGATTGGGTTAAAAAGTTTTATGCTCAAGGTCTTGATGGTTTAAAAGAAAAACCTCGCTCTGGCCGACCCTGTGGCTTAGACCAGCAACAACTCACTCAATTAAGTGAGTATATTCGCAAAAACAGCATTAAAGAAAGTGGAGGCAGGCTAAAGGCACAAACGCTTGTCACCTATATTGCTCAAGAATTTACTATCGAGTACACGATTTTTAATGTGTATCGATTGCTCCATCAGTTAGGCTTTTCTTGGATTACTAGTCGCTCTAGACACCCCAAACAGTCGATAAAAATCCAAGAGGATTTTAAAAAAATTCGAAATGGAAATGATCCTGACGATCCCGTGGAATGTAAGGCTTAAAAATGTTGACGTATGGTTCCAAGATGAAGCGCGTTTTGGACAGAAAAACACGACTACACGGCTCTGGGCGATAAAAGGAACAAGGCCAAGAGCGGTAAAGCAACAGCAGTTCGAATATGCCTACTTGTTCGGTGCAGTATGCCCAGCAACGGGTGATACTGAGGCATTAATTGCACCATGCATGAACATGGATGTGATGGAAAAACACTTAGCATTAATATCCAAGAGAATTCCTGAGGGACGTCATGGCGTTATTGTCGTTGATGGTGCGGCTTGGCATCAAGCGTATTTAGCCGATAAGTTCGATAATTTATCCATCATAAAATTACCCCCCTATTCACCAGAGCTAAATCCTATAGAGCAAGTTTGGCAATGGCTCCGACAAAATGAACTTGCCAATAGATGTTTCAATGGCTATGACGATATTGTTGATGAATGTAGCCGAGCCTGGAATAGCTTTATATCTGACGCTTCCAGAGTGATGAAATTATGTGATCGAGACTGGATAAAGGTGGGAACTTAATTAATGCAATTGGTATTAGTTTAATTATTATCAGAAACTGATGATGATATAAGCATGCCTGCTTCGCTGTCATTGGCAATAAATGGCTGACAAATAAAATGGCCTATCGCTGCGACCAACTCACTATCATAATATAAGAAAGCAATGCGTTTACGCTGCCATGGGGCAATATTTAACTCTTGTAGTACCTTCTTGAGCTTACGAGAATGCTGTCTAAAATCAGGCAAGCACTTAGGATTTTGATGACTAAAACGAACACTGACTTGCTGCCCTTGCTTAGGTAAGCAAATTCGGAGCATTGCCCTATCTTGATTGTTATTTTTTTTGCTATTAATATTAAAAACCAACTCACCCAAGTTATCCGGTAAAGTCAATAAGGGTTTGCTCTGCTGGCCATTACCTTGAGGTCGGTTACCTTGCAAGCAGACGCCTTCACATAGGTCGACTTGCTCTTGCCAGTCACTAATATCGTTATAATCTGGGGTTAAAAATAATTGTCCTTTAAAGCGGCGAAATACCTGTAGTCCAACTTTAATTTGTGGATTTTTATCATCGCCGGCCGCTAACTGCAGTCTTACTTGCTTAACTTGCTCAGTCGTTGGCATCAAGCAAGCATGTTGTGCCATAAAAAAGCGAATGAGGTTATTAAAGCGTGCTATTGATAACAACGTTAACTGCTCAATATGCAAACTTTCCTCACTGGCTCTGCATAGGCTCAAGTCTTGCTCAGCCAGTTCATCTAATAACTCTTGTCCCGCTAAACAATGGCTAGCACTGCGATTAATAGTGTTACTAATACTGGGCCAGCGTTGACGCAAAAGGGGCATAAGCTGTTGCCTGATAAAGTTACGATCAAAACAAGTATCAAGGTTTGACTCATCTTCGACCCAACTAAGCTGATGAGCTTTAGCATAAGCTTCTATTTCTTGACGAGAAATAGCCAGTAAAGGACGAAGCAATAAATGCTGACCAAGTTGAGAGACTACTGCCATGGCCGCTAAACCTTTCAAACCAGCACCACGTTTAAGTGCTAATAAAAAAGTCTCACTTTGATCATCACTATGATGGCCAGTTAAAATTAATGACTTTTTGTGTCTCACTGATCTTAACGCTTGATATCTTGCCTCTCGAGCCAAGGCTTCAAGCGAGTGCTGTGCTTGCACCTGCACCTGCACCTTTTTAACAATAAGGTTAAATGACAGTTTAAGGCATTCTTGTTGAGCAAATTCTTGCCAGCTAAAAGCATTATCACTGAGTCCATGATTAACATGACAAACCGTAATCGCATTAGTAATAACTTTGTTTTGTTTTAAATGCGCTATGGCATGTAAGAGGACTTGTGAGTCGACCCCACCACTGTAGGCAATAATAAGCTCAATATCTCCGTAAGGTTGGAGGTATTGTTTAATGGTAGCGTGAATGACTGAGGATATTTTTTGCATAGAAAAAGCCAACAGCAAGTTGCCGTTGGCAGTATTAATTAACAGTAACCAAATGACATTAATCTGTCATAACGTTGCTCAATAAGCTCTTCTTTACTTAAGCCTGCTAACTCGGCTAGATCTTTCTTAAGCGCTTGTTTTAAATGAGCCGCCATCAAATCTACATCACGATGTGCTCCACCTAATGGCTCTTCAACAATACTATTGATCAGATCTAATTCTTTGATACGTGTTGCGGTTATGCCCATTGCAGCAGCCGCAGTAGGGGCTTTGTCGGCTGTTTTCCATAAAATAGAGGCACAACCTTCTGGAGAAATTACTGAATATGTAGCATATTGCAACATGTTAACTCTGTCACCAACACCAATGGCCAGTGCACCACCCGAGCCTCCTTCACCAATAACGGTACAAACAATAGGTACCGTTAGACGCGCCATTACTTTTAAGTTGCGGGCAATAGCTTCACTTTGGCCTCGCTCTTCCGCACCAACGCCTGGATAAGCACCCGGTGTATCAATAAAGGTGATGATCGGCATATTAAAGCGTTCGGCCATTTCCATTAAACGTAAAGCTTTTCGATAGCCTTCTGGACGTGGCATACCAAAATTACGTTTGATTTTTTCAGAGGTTACTCGGCCCTTTTGATGACCAATAATCATCACTGGTTGACCATCTAAGCGCGCAGTACCGCCAACAATAGCTCTATCATTAGCATAAGCGCGATCTCCGGCTAACTCATCAAATTCGGTAAAAATACGAGGAATATAATCCAGTGTGTAAGGACGTTGGGGATGACGTGCCACACGCGCGGTTTGCCATGGGTCAAGGTTGGCAAATATTTTTTTAGTTTGTTCTTTATTTTTTTCGCGCAGTTGCTTGATTTGCTCGTCTAAATCAAGATCAAGCTCTTGGCCGTTATTGACTAACTCTAGCTCTTCTATTTTTGCATCAAGCTCAGCAATAGGCAGCTCGAAATCTAAAAAGTTTAATGACATGTTTATTTTTACCTAATAAATCTAGTTAATTTTTAAAATCGTTTTAAGCTATTAAAATTTATAATATTTCAATAGCGAGTTATTTAAATTCCATGGTGACATTATCTTCACCAAGCAATGTTTTTAATTCATATAACAACATATCGGTCGGCGTTACTCGCCATTGTACGCCGAGCTCAAGTATAGCTTGAGCTTCTTCGCGCTGATAAAAAACTCTTACCAGACAGGTACCTTCTTTAAAAGGCGTTAATACCTGGGCAAACTTTTCAATAAAGTTATCAGCTATCAAGCTGTTATCGACTTTAATATCAATAGAGCTAAGATAATTTTCGCGCGCGTCAGTGACTGTCATTATATCCCGAGCGGTCATTATATTACCACCTGAATAATCATCAAAGCTGACCAGTCCACTACAAACCAAAATAGCATCATTTACCAGCAACTCAGCAAAGCGATCATAGTCATCGGGAAAGAGGCGAATATCCATACGGGCACTTTTATCATCTAAGGTAACTAATGCCCAGCGCCGCCCGCGCTTATTGACTAACACCCGTACGCCAATGACTAATCCAACGGCGACCGCTTGATTATCACGACCGGTTGGCTGCATGCCAACGAGTCGACTAGTCGAATATTTTTTTATTTCACTTAAATAACGATTGATCGGGTGCCCAGTTAAATAAAGCCCCAAGGTTTCTTTTTCACCATTAAGCCAAACTTCTTCAGACCAGGCTTTAACGTCTTTAAACGCTTGTCTTGAGTCAGTTTGCTCATCATTAATTAAGCCAAATAAATCATTTTGGCCTAATGACTCAGCTTTGGCATGTTGCTCTGCCGCTTTAATCGCTTCGGGCAAGTTTTCAAATAGTGCCGCTCGGTTAGTACCTTGCTCCTTGGTTGAGCCCTTTTGATACTTGGGACCTAAGGCGTCCATGGCACCTGATTTTATTAATTTTTGTAAAACACGTTTATTGGTCTTTTTTAAGTCCAAGCGTGCACATAAATCAAATAAGTCAGTAAAGGGTCCACCGGCTTGACGTGCGGCAATAATAGCTTCAATTGGGCCTTCACCGACCCCCTTAATAGCGCCAATACCATAGACAATTTGATCGTCATCATTGACGGTAAACTTGTATTGTCCGGCATTAACGTCTGGGGGCAATAAATCGATGCCCATATTGCTACATTCATCAACCAAGATAACAATTTTCTCGGTATTATCCATGTCTGCCGACATTACCGCCGCCAGAAAAGGTCCAGGAAAATGGGTTTTCATCCATAATGTTTGGTAAGAAACTAAGGCATAAGCGGCAGAGTGAGATTTATTAAAACCATAACCAGCAAATTTCTCCACTAAATCGAAGATTTTCATCGCCAATTCGCCATCAACGCCACGATCCCTGGCACCTTGTTCAAAACCGGCGCGCTGCTTAGCCATTTCTTCAGGTTTTTTCTTACCCATAGCACGGCGTAGCATGTCGGCACCGCCCAGCGAATAACCCGCTAGAACTTGCGCAATTTGCATCACTTGTTCTTGATACAAGATGATGCCATAGGTAGGTTCGAGCACAGGTTTTAAGTCAATATGCTGCCACTTTTCATCGGGATAACTGACTTCTTCACGGCCATGTTTACGTTCGATAAAGTTATCAACCATGCCAGATTGCAAAGGTCCTGGGCGAAATAAAGCCACCAGTGCGATGATATCTTCAAAACAATCCGGTTTTAGCTTCTCAATTAACGACTTCATGCCGCTAGATTCAAGCTGGAATACTGCCGTCGTTTTCGAGGCAAGTAACAGCTTATAACAGGCTCTATCTTCAAGATCTATTTTGGTGATATCAATAGGCTCTTTGCCGACTTTAAGTAATTTTGCATCAGCCATTTCAATGGCCCATTGCAAAATGGTCAGTGTTCTTAAACCTAAGAAATCAAATTTAACTAAACCTGCATCTTCAACATCGTTTTTATCAAACTGGGTAACTGGGTTTTTACCTTCGGCATCACAATAAAGTGGCGCAAAATCTGTGATAGTGGTCGGAGAAATAACCACACCACCCGCATGTTTACCCGCATTACGTGTCGTGCCTTCAAGTATACGGCACATATCAATAAGGTCTTTGACTTCAGTATCTTGAGCGTAGAGCTCGGGTAACTTAGGTTCTTCTTCAAAGGCTTTAGCTAAGGTCATGCCTGGGGTCATTGGAATAAGCTTTGAAAGTCTATCAACAAAACCGTAGGGATGACCCAATACACGGCCAACATCACGGATAACGGCCTTCGCCGCCATAGTACCGAAGGTAATAATTTGCGAAACCGCATCACGACCATAAAGCTCGGCCACATGATCAATAACTTCATCACGCCGGTCCATACAGAAATCGATATCGAAATCGGGCATGGAAACACGTTCTGGGTTTAAGAAGCGTTCGAATAATAAGTCATATTTCAAGGGATCAATATCGGTAATATTAAGCGAATAGGCAATCAGAGAGCCAGCACCTGAACCTCGCCCAGGGCCTACAGGAATATTGTGGTCCTTACTCCACTGGATAAACTCCATCACGATGAGAAAATAACCGGGAAAACCCATGTTATTGACCACTTCAAGTTCTCTTTTTAAACGCTCGTCATAGCGAGATCTAATGTCAGCAAAGTCATCGGCCTTACGATCAAAAAGCTGGTCAAGACGTTTTTCTAAGCCTTCTTCTGATACTTTAATGAAGAAGTCATTAATTTCCAGCCCTTCGGTGGGAAAGTCTGGTAAGACATATTCACCTAAAGTTACCGTAACATTACAGCGTTTTGCTATTTCGACACTATTGGCTAATGCTTCGGGGATATCGCTGAACAGCTCACACATCTCTGCTTCGCTGCGTAAATACTGCTCAGGACTGTATCGCTTAGGACGCCTCTTATCATCTAGGGTAAAACCATCATGAATGGCAACACGAATTTCATGGGCATCAAAGTCTTCTGGTGAAAGAAACATCACTTCATTGGTAGCAACCACGGGCAAATTTTGCTGTTCAGCTAGGGCAACGGCAAGGTGAATATAGTTTTCTTCATCCTCGCGACCCGTTCTCACTAACTCAAGAAAAAAGCAACGATCAAAATGTTGCTGGTAAAAACTGACCATCTCATTAACAAGTTCAGCATTACCTTTTAGCAAGGCTTTACCTATATCACCTTCACGACCACCAGAAAGTAAAAGTAAGCCTTCTTTATATTCTATCAGCCATGATTTATCAATAACGGCTTTATTTTGTATATGTCCACGCAAATAGGCTTTAGAGATAAGTTCGGTGATATTTTTATAACCGACATTATTGGTGGTAAGCACCACTATTCGTGAGAGCTCATCTGCCAACTCATCACTTTTCACCCAAAGATCACAGCCAATAATAGGCTTGAGACCAGCATTGTGAGCCGCATGGTAATATTTCACCAAGCCACATAAGTTAGTTTGGTCAGTCAGCGCTATCGCTGGCATATTGAACTCAGCAGCTCGAGCAATTATCGGTTTGACCTTTTTTAAGCCATCACACATAGAAAAATCACTATGTACACGTAAGTGGATAAATTTAGGCGGCTGATAAATACTTGGCTCTTCCGTTACTATTTCTTCGGTATGCATCTCAGTCATAATTCTGTATACCTTTACTCATACCTTCATTCATGGATTTACTCATGCTTTTACTCATGGTAAGTACCTAATACCCTAGCGACAGGTTTAAAGCTTTGTCGATAGCAGTCAAGTACACCATGCTCAATAATTTTCTCTAAATGCAACTTGGTTGGATAACCTTTGTGTTTAGCAAAACCATACTCAGGGTGGAGTTTATCTAAGGCGATCATTTCAGCATCGCGAGCAACTTTAGCAATAATCGAAGCCGCACTTATTTCGGCAACTCGGGCATCACCTTTAACCACAGCTTGACTAGCAATCTTGCCATTGAGTCTTTGCCCTTCTCTATTTGAGCTTAAAAACGTTGGGCAGCGGTTGCCATCAACAAGGACAAAATCAGGCTCGACACTAAGGCAGGTTACAGCACGCTGCATGGCAAGCATGGTAGCGTGCAAAATATTTAGGCTGTCTATTTCTTGTGGGCTTGCTCGTCCTATTGACCAGGCAATTGCCTTGGCTTTTATTTCAATAGAAAGTTGAGCTCTTTTCTTTTCTGACAGCTTTTTAGAATCCTTTAATCCTGCTATGGGGTTATCTGGATCTAGGATGACGGCAGCAGTAACGACATCGCCGACCAAAGGACCACGACCTACTTCGTCAACACCGGCGATACAATAGGCGACGGGATACTCAAATTCAGGAAATGTTTGCTTGCTCGGCATAAATTTTGTCTTATATTATTTATTAATGACTATGGCTTGAAATTATAGATTAGCTAGGGTTTTTCGATAAAACAGCAAGTACTGCCTTGGCAGCTTGCTCACTTGCATCACACTTTAATTGCAGATGAATGCTCTGGTAACTGTTATTAAGCTGACTTTGGTCATGATATAAACGCTCTTTAATTAACGGCACAATATTGTCTGGGCACACTTGCTTTTGCAATAATTCAGGTACTAAAGACTTATTTGCTAATAAATTGGGTAAAGAAAACCATTCTAATTTAACCAACCAGCGTGCTAAATAAAAGGTTACTGGGCTAAACTTATAACAAATGACCATTGGCCTTTTAATTAAAGCGGCTTCTAGGGTAACCGTACCTGATGCGGTTAATAAACAATCACTGGCTGCCATCACGGTTTGAGTTTGATTGAGGATGACTTTAACCGCTAAATCCGGGGCAAGCTCAGCTTTAAGGGCATTGAATTGTTCAACACGTTGCTCGCTGATCATAGGGGCGACAAAAACCAAGTCACTATCTTGGGCCTGTAATTGCTTGGCACTGGCAAAGAAATCGCCAAGTAAACGAGATAATTCCCCCCCGCGACTACCGGGCATAAGTGCCAGGATTTTTTTGTCTTGCGCTAAACCCAGCTTAGTTCTTGCGAGCGCTTTATCACTTTGCATGGGGATATCATCAGCAAGAGGATGGCCGACAAAAGTACAAGGCACATTATGTTTATCATAAAAGGCTTTTTCAAAGGGCAATAAAGCCAGCACCATGTCCGTTGCTTTGGCAATTTTAAAGATCCGTTTTTCCCGCCAAGCCCAGACAGACGGGCTAACATAATGTACCGTTTTTATCCCCTGAGCCTTAAGCTTTAGCTCAAGACCTATATTAAAATCAGGCGCATCAATACCAATAAAAACAGCGGGTTTATTGCTAGTAAAATAATCTGTTAAGGTTTTACGGACATGTAATAAACGTCGGATACGGCCAAGAACTTCTACCAAGCCCATCACAGACAACTCGTCCATGGCAAATAGGCTTTCAAAACCAAGTGCTTGCATCTTAGGGCCACCAATACCAATAAATTTAGCATTAGGGTGGTTTTTTTGTAATGAAGTTATCAGGCCTGCGCCTAAGGTATCACCTGAATGTTCACCAACAACAATGGCAAATACCATGTGTTGGCGGGCATTTTGATTCTGAGCAGTCATAGGCGTTAAAAGTACTTAAAGTTAACGGTACCTGCATTAGCTAAGTCCTAAGGCAGGTATTAACGGCAGTTCTTTAACGAATTATGCCGCGATTAGATGTTTTGATTGAGTCACAAAACAGTTGTAATTCTGAAGATTGTGCTGGCATTTCACTGATTTTATTTAATGCTTCGGCAACGGATAAACCTTGGCGGTACATTATTTTATAAGCACGTTTAATGGTTAATATGGTGTCATTAGAAAAACCACGACGTCTTAGCCCTTCACTATTTAAGCCAAAAGGTTTTGCTGGTTGCCCTGACGCCATAACATAGGCAGGCACATCTTTAAGTATTAAGGCATTACCGGCAATAAAACTATGTGCGCCTATATGGCAGAACTGATGTACACCTACCATGCCACCAATAATAGCATGATCACCAACGTGCACATGACCGGCAATAGAAGCATTATTAGCAAAAATACAATGACTGCCAACCACACAATCGTGAGCAACATGGGTATAGGCCATAAATAAATTATTACTGCCTATTTGGGTAATACTATTATCTTGAATCGTGCCACGGTGAATAGTACAAGACTCTCGAAAGGTATTATTGTCACCAATAACCAACTCTGTTGGTTCACCCGCGTATTTAAGGTCTTGACAATCTTCACCAATACTGGCGAATTGAAAAATTCGGTTACCTTTACCTAACCGAGTTGGGCCATTAATAACCACATGTGAGCTGATCTCACAGTTATCACCAATAACTACATTACCGGCAATATAAGTCCAGGGACCTATGGTAACATTTTCGCCAATAACAGCGCCTGGCTCAATAATAGCTTGAGGATGAATCATGAGTTTACTCTTCTACTGGATAAGTGTAGGTTTATGATTAAATAAACGTTATAAAGTACGACGTGCACACATAAGATTGGCGCTACAAACCACCTCGCCATCAACACGTGCTTCACCATAAAACTTCCACATTCCTTGACGTTCTTTTAGAAGTTCAACATGTAAGTGCAGGGTATCGCCTGGATATACTGGCTTTTTAAACCTAGCCTTATCTATAGAGGCAAATAAGTACATTTCATTTTTACCACGACCTTTACTACTTTTAAAGCCAAGAATACCCGTTGCCTGTGCTAAGGCTTCTAAAATTAAAACACCCGGAAATATTGCTAACTCTGGAAAATGGCCATTAAAAACAGGTTCGTTAATTGTGACATTCTTTATCGCATGTAACGATTTTCCTGGTTCATGATCAACGACTTTATCCACTAATAACATCGGGTATCTGTGAGGTATTAGTGTTTTAATTTCGTTAAGATCGATAGGTTTTTTTACAGTGTCCAAATGAATATTCCTTGTTGGCTAACACGATTAGTTAATAGATAACTAATCGTGTACTATCTTTGCGTCAGAGTCATCTTGTATGATGGCAGTAACTTTACCGTATTTTACGCATTGGCGGGGTTAATAGCTAGTTATTCGCGAGTAATTTTTCTAACTCTTTCACCCGTTTAGTTAAGCGTTCAAGTCGCTTCACCCTAGCATTGGTTTTATTCCATTCTTTATTTGGCACGGCTGGCATACCAGAAGAATAAACACCGGCTTGGCTGATATCTTTAGTGACCATAGCCATGCCAGTAAAAACACAGTTATCGGCAATATTTATATGACCATTTACGCCAACCAAGCCTGCTATAGTACAGTTTTTACCCATAACAGTACTACCCGCAATAACACTACAAGCAGCCATAGCGGTATTTTCACCAACAATAACATTATGGGCAATTTGTATCTGGTTATCTAAAATTACACCGTCTCGTATTTCGGTGTTATCCAGAGCACCTCGGTCAATGGTGGTACTTGCACCAATTTCAACGTGGTTGCCAATAATAACACTACCAAGCTGTGGGATTTTATGCCATTTATATGGTCCCTTAACTGGCGCATAACCAAAGCCATCAGAGCCAATAACGGTATTAGCTTGAATTAAACAATGATGACCAATTTGTACTTGATGGTAAATAGTAATATTTGCCCAAAGCGTGCTTGCCTCACCAATCTTGACTCCTTGACCGATAAAACAGCCAGCTCCAATACTGACGTTATCCGCTAATTTCACCCCGGATTCAATGACGGTATTAGCGCCAACACTGACATTGTTACCAATAGCAACATTGTCAGCAATAACCGCGCTTGCATGGATACCCAGAGCAACTTTTGGCGTGCTATCAAGCAAATTAGCCAGTATAGCATAGCCCATATAGGGGTTATCCATTACTAGAACACTGACAGGGCAGGATTCTGCGGCATCAGCTGCAAGAATAACTGCACTCGCATTGGTTGAGTTCAGTTGTGGCTGGTATTTATTATTGGCTAAAAAAGCCACTTGCCCGGTTGCCGCATTGGTTAACGTTGCTAAGCTACTTATTTGAGTTAGGGCTACCGTTGACTCATCCAGCTGTGCTGGTATTATCAATTTGGCCTCTAGCTTGATAGCTATTTCAGCTAACGTATAAGTCATATCAGTGCCTCTTACCACGATGATTAAATACAATCACCAATATTAATGATAATGATATTTATGCGGTTATTTAAGCTTGCTAACATGCTCTACCACAAGGTCAGTGATACTCGCATTGGGTTTAGAATAAACAACGGCTTGTTGAGAAAGTACTAAGTCATAATCTTGTTTAGCGGCAATATTATCGACCGCTTTACGTACTAAAGCGATAATTTTATTGGTCTCTTGGTTTTGACGTTGAGTCGCTTTTTGTTGTAGTGCTTTACCTTTAACTTGGTATTCTTGAAATAATGACTTAATTTTAACTTCTAACTCTTCTTTTTCTTTAACACTCATTAATGAGCCATCACGCTTAAGTTTTTCTCGATAATATTTAATGTCTTTTTCAAGCTGAGTGATAATAGCTTTATCATCTTTGAACTCGGCTTCTAAGCTTTGCATTAAAGCAGCTGTTTGCGGAATTTTACTCATTATTTCTTGAAAATTTACTACCGCAATTTTTTGCTCTGCAGCCATGATTGAATTTGCTAATAATATACCTGACGCAGCTACGCCCATAACCATAGTTTTGATAACTTTATTCAACGTTGTTCCCCTTTATTTATTATTTTTCTTACTATTCACACGGATAATTATTTCTGTCGGCTAATATAGCAAGATTGATTGATATTACGCAGCTAAAACCTATTTTATAAAATGATTTAAAAGGTTTTACCAATATTAAAGCTAAAGAATGAAGTATCGTCACCTTCTTCTTCCCTTATGGATTTAGCAAAACTAAATATCATTGGTCCCATGGGCGAAAGCCATTGAATTGAAATACCTGCTGAACTACGAAAACGTGTCGGATCAGCATAATCAGCAATTTTATCATATTCATTCGCAGCTAAATCTTGATAATTATCTAAATTAAACTCGGTATCCCAAACATTTCCCACATCCCAGAATAAACTGGTACGAACACTGTTCGCATAACTTTCATCTAAAAATGGTGTCGGTACTATCAGCTCTATCCCTGCTATTGCCATGGCATTACCACCAACCGAACGTTCATTGACATAAATAGCATCATTACTTGGCCCTAAACAACAGCTACCATCAGAAAGTTTTTGAGGGGTACGATATATTGCCCTTGGTCCAATAGTATTATTTTCAAAACCACGTACGGTGTCCGAACCACCGGCACTAAAGTTCTCCCAGAAAGGTAACAGTTGATCATTGCCTTCAATTTGCCCATAACCATTGGCATAACCAAGCTGTATGCGAGTTAACACTGACCATTTTTGATTTCGTGTTAAAGGAAAATAAAACTTCGCATCATAATTTATTTTAAAATACTGTAAATCGGATTTTGGCGAAGTCATTTTAACATTAAATCGTTGCGTTGAACCGGCTGTGGGGAAGGTACCTCGGTTTAAAGTACTACGAGATATGCCCGCATTTAAATCCAATGTTTTAAATTCTAGTTGGCCATCGGGTTCATTTGGATCGGCGTAAATATCGTAAAAGTCTTGAATTTGATCATAGGCTTGTAATTGCGATATTTGGTTGTACTTCCAACCGATGCCAAAATTTAACCTTAGATATTCATTTACCGGAAAGCCCCAGTTGAGGCCCAGACCAAAGGTTTTATTATTATACTCAACCATATTGGCATTACCGGCATCGTATTCGCTATAGTAAACTTGTCCACCAAGGGAAATAGCATCGACGGTAAAATAAGGGTCGGTAAAAGAAATGGTGGCACTTTTTTGATAATAATTCTTCGCTATATTAAAGCCAAGTTGATTACCTGTCCCTAAAAAGTTATTTTGCTGAACCCCTGCATTTAAGCTTAGTTTGGTTTGTGAGCCATAACCAACACCGGCATTGAAGGAGCCCGAGGGTTGCTCTTTAACAGTAAAATCGATATTAACTAAATCGTCTTCGCCCTCAATTTGTTTGGTTTCAAACTCCACGGTTTCCATATAAGGCAAACGCATCAACCAAGACTTCGACGATTCTACTACGCCATTAGATAACCAAGCTCCTTCCATTTGACGCATTTCACGGCGTAATACGTGGTCAGCAGTCACATGGTTACCGGTAAAGTTAATGCGATTAACATAAATACGTTTACCCGGGTCAATCGATATAGATAATTTAACCGTATGGTTTTCATCATCTATTTCTGGAATGGTGGTCACTTTCGGATAAGCATAACCATAGCGTCCTAGAAACTTACTAATAACGTCTTCGGTATAAGTGATTTCTGCGCCGTTATACAATTCACCCGCTTGTAGAGGGTTAATAGCACGTATGGTATTTTCAAAACCAGCCATATCACCAACAAAGTCTACTTCACTGATGCTATAGGTCTCTCCTTCACTGACATTTAGAGCGATATACACTGCCTTTTTATCCGGAGTCATTGACACTTGGGTTGAGTCTATTTTAAAACGCAAATAGCCTCGGTTAAGATAATAGCTATTAATCGTTTCAATATCTCCTTGCAATGCTTGTTTTTGGTACCTATCTTGTGCCATAAAATTCCACCAAGGAGAATCAAAGGTGAGCTCTATTTTATCTAATATTTCTGCATTGGTAAAAACTTCATTACCGATAATATTTATTTGCTTAATGGCAGCAGAATCACCTTCGACAAAAGTAAACTCTAAATTAACTCTATTTCGCGGTAAATGGGTAATTTTAGCGGTAACTTTAGCATTGTACTTACCGACACTATGGTAAAAATTTTCTAAGCCCATTTCGATACCCGCAATTACGGTACGATCAAGGGTTTCACCAACACGAATATTACTACCATCAAGACTTTCAGTTAACTGCTCATCTTTAAGGTCGCTATTACCATCAAAAATAATTTCACTGATAGTCTCTCGCTCTTTTACCCGATAGACCAAGCGGTTACCATCACGATAAACACGGATATCATTAAAGTGACCTGATTGATAAAGCGCCTTGATTGACTGTGATATCCGAAAGTCATTAAGGTTATCACCAACATTGAAGGGAATGTGGGTTAACGCAGCACCTAAAGCAACACGCTGTAGGCCTTTAACTTCAATATCTTCGACTTGAAAGCTTGACGAAGTTTGAGCATTTTTAGCTGATGTTCCAAGAGCATCACGCTGCAGACCTTTAACGTCAATATCTTTAACTTGAAAGCCTTTTCCAGCTTGAGCATCTTGTGTTGTTCCTAGCGCACCTAATAGGAGGGCAAAGGCAATTTTTTTCATGATCATATATTATAAACTTCGTTACTTCTTTTTATAAAAACTATTAGCTACACACTCAAGACGTTACTATTGCGCTAATTCTCAACTAAATTCGTAAATAACAAGCGGTATTACCTAGTAAACTAAGACCCACTACTTGCCATCGGCCTTTTCTGGCACTTATTTCCCGGTATAAATCTTTGCTTAGCATCCCAACAACAAAGTAAGTACGGTTCTTAGCTTCGTTAGCCTAGAACCCGACTAAAATCGTTAAATAATCTCGTTGCCGTGTTAACAGCAAATAATCATCAATAATCTTATGGCATCAAATTTAAATCTAGCTTCGTTAGCCTAGAACCCGACTAAAATCGTTGAATAATCTCGTTGCCGTGTTAACAGCAAATAAGCATCACAAATAAGCATCAATAATCTTATGGCAACAAATTTAAAGCTAGCTTCGTTAGCCTAGAACCCGACTAAAATCGTTAAATAATCTCGTTGCCGTGTTAACAGCAAATAATCATCACTAATCTTATGGCATCAAATTTAAATCTAGCTTCGTTAGCCTAGAACCCGACTAAAATCGTTAAATAATCTCGTTGCCGTGTTAACAGCAAGTAATCATCACTAATGCTAAAGCCAAAATTTAAAATCAGCTTCGTTAGCCTAGAACCCGACTAAAATCGTTAAATAAACCAATGGCCATTAACATCAATAATGCTATGGCACCAAATTTAAAGCCAGCCTCTTGTACCTTCTCGGGTACTTCTTTCCCCGTTAAAAGTTCTATAACATAATAGAGTAAGTGTCCGCCATCAAGTACTGGTAGCGGTAAAAGGTTAATTATTCCTAAATTAATACTAATTAGCGCTAAAAAGCCTAAAAAATAAACAAAACCATGACTAGCACTGGCACCTGCTCCTTGAGCAATACCGATGGGACCACTCAAATTTTTGACTGATATATCACCAGTGAGCAATTTACCTATCATACCAAAGGTTAAGGTGGTTAAATTCCAAGTACGTAGAGCACTTTCCTTTATCGCCTCAATAGGACCATATTTTAATTCAATTAATAGCGTCTCAGGCCAAGCATCCACTTTAGGGGCTACGCCGATAAAACCAACAATTTTTCCCGCTTGCTCAATACTGTCAGGTGTCACCGATAATGTCAGTATGTCACCATTTCGCTCGATGGTGATGAATACTTCTGCCGATGGAAATTTTTTTATTTCCTTAGCAAAGGATAACCAGTCACTGGTTTTAACATCAGCCACTGCAATCAGTTTATCACCCACCAATAGCCCAGCTAAGGCGGCAGGACTTTCTTTTGCTATCGCTGATAATTCGTTATGTACTTTAGGCCGAAAAGGGGTAATACCTAAACTTGTTAGTGCTGAGGTTTTATCTGGTGAAAACTGCCAATTACGAGTATCTAAAATAAAACTTGTAACATATTGGCTATCGGTTTGTTTGGTTTTTATGGTAATTTTTTCATTGCCAATTTGAGCAATAAGCGCCAGATTAACCTCCTGCCAATCCCGAGTAACATTACCAGCAATACTGACAATTACACTATTGTCAGTTAGCTTAGCTTTAGCCGCAATTGAGCTTGGCACTATATCACCAATCACCGGTTTGACACCGGGGACACCAATTAAGAACATCAGGTAAAAAGCAAATAAAGCAAAGATAAAATTTGCTAAGGGTCCGGCCGCCACTATGGCTATACGCTGATAAACTGATTTACTGTTAAAAGTTTTATCTTTATCTTCGGGCTGAACATCGTCGACACGTTCATCCAGCATTTTGACATAACCACCGAGTGGTATCATGGCCAAAACATATTCAGTACCATCTTTAGCTGTTCTTCGCCAGATGGCCCGGCCAAAGCCGACAGAAAAACGCTCAACTTTGACGCCATTTTTTCTTGCGACCCAAAAGTGACCATATTCATGTACTGTGACGAGTATGCCCAAGGCGACAACAAACGATGCTAGGTTCCAGAAAAAATCAAACATATTACTTATTACCCGTTAACATTACTGACATTTACTGACCTCAAAGTCAGCTAACAATGTTTGTGCAAAAATTCGCACTTGCTTATCAAGGGCAATCACCTCATTTATATTACCTACCTGTTCTGAGACAAATTTTTTCACAGAAGTTTCATTTATTTTAAATATATCGGTAAACTTTATTTCTTCGTCTAAAAACGCAGCGACAGCAATTTCATTCGCGGCATTAAGCGCTGTACAAGCAGCTTGACCTTGTTGACAAGCATCAATAGCTAACTTCAAATTAGGGTACCTCGCAAAATCAACGGCTTGAAATTCAAAAGATGCTATTTGAAAGAAGTCCAGCGGTGCAACGCCCGACTCTATTCTCTCCGGAAAACTCAAAGCATGGGCAATTGGCGTGCGCATATCTGGATTACCCATTTGGGCAATAACTGATCCGTCTTTATATTGCACCATTGAATGTATGATACTTTGTGGATGTAATACCACTTGAATATCTTCAGCTTCAACATTAAAAAGCCACTTAGCTTCAATAAATTCGAGGCCTTTATTCATCATAGTGGCTGAGTCGACAGATATTTTACGGCCCATATCCCAGTTAGGGTGTGCACAAGCTTGTGCAGGCGTTACCGATTCTAGTTGTTCAATGGCCATTGTTCTAAAAGGGCCACCAGAGCCGGTTAGCAGTATTTTACTGATGCCACTAGCACGCAATTGGCATTGACCAAGATTACCTTGCTGGTGAGAGGGTAAACATTGAAAAATGGCATTATGTTCACTATCAATGGGCAGTAGCTCTGCTCCTGAAGCTTTTACCGCCGCCATAAAAATAGCGCCTGAGGTCACTAAAGCTTCCTTATTTGCCAACAATACCCGCTTGCCCGCATTCACTGCCGCAAGCGTGGGTAATAGACCAGCAGCGCCGACAATGGCAGCCATTACCGTATCAGTAGATTTACATTGAGCAAGTTCAATTAAGGCTTGCTCACCTGATAATACCTTAATGTCATTAACATTAACGTGCTCAAGCTTTTGCAACAATAACTCGGCATGTTCACTTGAAACCAGTACTACTTGCTGAGGTTTGAATTCAAGACATTGCTTAAATATAATGTCAACGCTCGCATGAGCCGCTAAACTGATTACTTGAAACTTATCTGGATGAAGACGTACCACATCTAAAGTACTACTACCAATGGAGCCAGTGGAACCTAAAATACAAAGTTGACGTTTTAACACGTTTTTACCTCAATGAATCAAAATGCTAGTAATGTAAAAATTATCAAGCAAGTAATATGTAACAAAGCGCAAAAACTGGTGCCGTTGCCGTTAAACTATCTATTCTATCTAAAATACCGCCATGGCCTGGTAAGATTGCGCCACTATCTTTAACACCTGCCTGGCGTTTAAACATACTTTCCGTTAAATCACCTATAACAGAAATAGAGCTAATCAATACGGTAACCAGTAAGGCAGAAATAAACTGTTTGCTAGTCCAGTGTAATGAAATACCGACCACTAGGGTTAATATTACCGCGCAAAATACACCGCCAAGAAAACCTTCCCTGGTTTTTCCTGGACTAACATTGGGCATAAGTTGATGTTTACCCATTGCTTTACCGATAAAGTAAGCACCAACATCTGCGCTCCACACCAGCATAAATAAGTACATCAATAACTGCGCGCCGTGGTACTCATCAAGAGTGTAGTTGTGAGTCCGCAAAATCATAAAGGCAAGCCAAGTTGGCACTAAGGTTAACCAACCAAACAAGCCAATAACAAGTTTGTTTTTCGCCCACAACGTGCTGGACTTGGGGTATGAAAACATTAATAAAGCAGCAAAAAACCACCAAATAACACTTAACCACAATAATGAGGTCAACTCAAAGGGTAAACCAGTGACAGTGAACCAAGCGGTATCTACTGGTAAATACCACCATAACAGCCCAATTAATGCTGTGGTAACACATACATAGGCTAAACGTTGTATGGTGTTAGTTAGTCCGATAAAACGAGCCCACTCCCAGGCTCCTATAGCGATAATGGCCATTAAAAGCCCAGCAAAGTAGCTTATAGGTAAATAGAAAATAGCTGTTATTGCTGTTGGTGCTAATATTAAAGCCGTTATAATTCTTTGTTTTAACAAGGGCTACCCTTTTATTTTTATAGACTGTTGTTATAGACTTTGATAGTCATGCAAGCTTTGAGTATAATCATTCTGGCTTGCTGTTATTATTTATCTTTGCTCGTTTCTTGCTTGTTCACCGGTTTTACCAAAACGGCGCTCGCGCTGGTCAAAGCAGTTTATTGCCTGTTCAAATTGCGCTTCATTAAAGTCGGGCCATAATATATCGGTGAAATATAGCTCTGCATAAGCGGCTTGCCATAAAAGAAAATTACTAATGCGAAAGTCGCCACCGGTGCGGATTAACAAGTCAAGTACGGGTAGATCTGCTAGACAGGTTTGTGCATTAAGTGTCTGCTCATTAATATCATCAAGTGACATTGTGCCTTGTTGAACATCACTAGCAAGTTTCTTAGCTGCTTGGGCGATGTCCCATCGACCACCATAATTTGCTGCCACCGATAATACCAAGCCAGTATTTCCGGCAGTAAGTTGCTCTGACTTAGCAATATTCTGTTGTAATTTATCAGAAAACCGACTCAAATCACCTATCACTTGAAAGCGAATATTATGTTTATGCAAACGTTTAACTTCTTTAGTTAGTACATACATAAACAAGTCCATCAGCACATTAACTTCTTTTGCGGGGCGTTGCCAATTTTCACTACTAAAGGCAAAAAGCGTCAGTGCTTTAATCTTAGCTTTTCGAGCACAAGCAACCACAGCACGTACTGATTTAACACCCGCTTTATGTCCTGCCACTCGTCCTTTGCCTTGTAACTGAGCCCAACGGCCATTACCATCCATGATGATAGCTACATGTTGAGGAATGTTTTTATTTTCAGCTTGCTCAGCTAAAACGTTACTATTATCCACTTAACAATTACCCACTTAACAATTTTCCATTAATTATTTAAGACATCACTTATTTAAATCATGCCTATTAAAGTCACGATTAATGTATTAAATCACACTTAAGCAAAAACGCCAGTTGGCTTTTTAACAGCAAGCTGGCGTTTTAAAAGCACTAACTTATATTTCCATCAGTTCCGTTTCTTTTTTCATAAGGACTTCATCAATTTGCTTAACAAATGTATTGGTGATTTTCTGAATTGAGTCTTCAGCTTGATGATGTTCATCTTCACTGATTTCTTTTTCTTTTAGCAAACTTTTAAAGTCTGAGTTAGCATCGCGGCGGATATTACGAATGGCCACTTTACCGCCCTCAGCTTCGCCACGGACAACTTTTACTAAGTCTTTACGACGTTCTTCGGTAAGCGGTGGTAAGGGAATACGTATCAAAGTGCCATTTGATTGTGGATTTAAACCTAAGTCAGATTTTAATATCGCTTTTTCAACCGCACCAATCATGCCTTTATCAAAAACAGTAATCGCAAGGCTGCGTGCATCAGGAACCGAAATATTACCCACTTGATTTAACGGCGTGTCCATACCGTAATATTGCACCACAATATTATCTAATAAGGAAACATGTGCACGTCCTGTTCTTATTTTATTCAAGCTGCTTTTTAAAGCATCAATAGTCTTACCCATACGTTGTTGAGCATCTTCAATTATTTCATCTATCACGTTCTATTCCCTAAATATTATCATGTTAACTTAAGCCAGCAAGCTACTTACCTTGGCTTATTCACACTTAGTTTTAAGCTGAGTATCGAAAAGTTATGACTTGTGTCTAATTATTGTACCTTCGCTACCACCCATGATGACAGATTTCAACGCACCAGGTTTATTCATATTAAATACACGAATAGGCATATTGTGATCTCGTGCTAAAGTAAAGGCCGCTAAGTCCATTACTTTTAATTCTTTATCAATGACTTCATCATAACTTAGTTCGGCATAAAGCTCAGCATCTGGATTTTTAACTGGGTCTTCTGAATAGACGCCATCAACTTTAGTCGCTTTTAATACTACGTCGGCTTCAATTTCAATACCACGTAAACACGCAGCTGAATCTGTTGTAAAAAATGGATTACCGGTACCGGCAGAAAAAATAACCACTCGGCCAGATTTCAACAAGCTAATTGCATTTGCCCAATTATAACGTTCACATACCCCCGCTAAATCTATCGCTGACATTAAGCGGGTATTAACAAAAGCACGATGTAAGGCATCACGCATGGCTAAACCATTCATTACGGTGGCAAGCATACCCATTTGATCACCAACAACACGATTCATGCCAGCTTCAGCTAAACCTGCACCACGGAATAAATTACCACCACCAATAACGAGACCCACTTGGATGCCCATTTCCACCAGCTCCTTTATCTCTTGAGCCATACGGTCAAGTACTTTAGGATCAATACCAAAACCCTCTTCTCCCATCAGTGCTTCACCACTGATTTTTAATAATATTCGTCGATAAACAGGTTTCGGATTGGTTGTCATAGGGAAAAATTCCTGTAGCAGTTAGGTAATTAAGCAAAATAGAGCCAAGGTCAAAAGACCGCGGCTATTTTAATACGTTTAGCCTAGACACGAAAGGCTAAACTGAAAAAACTCTTTTTTTTTCGGTAAATAAGCCAACTTCACCCTAAACATAAAAAAGCAGCCATAAAAAAACGTCTACCAAGGCAGACGTTTTTAGTAATTCATCTTATCAGACGCTCATAGCAATAAAACTAAGGCATCAAAGAAAATAGAATTATGCTTTAGCAGCAGCAATTTGTGCTTCTACTTCAGCAGCAAAATCTTCATCTTTCTTCTCAATACCTTCGCCGACTTCTAGACGAACGAAAGCAGAAATCGTAAGACCTTTTTCTTTCAATATTTCACCAACAGTTTTCTTTGGTTCCATGATGAAAGCTTGACCACTTAAAGAAACTTCACCGGTAAACTTGCGCATACGGCCTGTTACCATTTTCTCAGCAATCTCTTGAGGTTTACCTTCGTTCATTGCGATTTCAATTTGAATTGCTTTCTCTTTTTCAACGATATCACTCGGAACAGAATCTGGAGTAAGGTATTCAGGTTTGCTTGCCGCAACGTGCATAGCGATGTGTTTCATTGCTTCCGCATCACCTTCACCTGCAACAACTACACCAATTTTAGCACCGTGAGAATAAGAAGCTAAGTTAGTACCTTCTACATATTCAACACGACGAACATTGATGTTTTCACCAATTTTAGTCACTAAAGCAACACGTTTTTCTTCAAATTGTGCTTGTAACTCGGTAATTGAAACTTTTGATTCCAGTGCAGCATCAGCAACGGCATTGGCAAAACCTAAAAAGTTTTCATCCATAGCGACGAAATCAGTTTGACAGTTAACTTCAACTAATGCCGCTGTATTTGCTGACATTTTAATGATAATTGCGCCTTCAGCAGCAATATTACCTGCTTTTTTAGCCGCTTTAGCTTGACCGTTCTTACGCATATTTTCAATCGCAAGTTCCATATCACCGTCAGCTTCTGTTAACGCATTTTTACAATCCATCATGCCCGCAGCTGTGCGTTGACGTAATTCTTTAACCATTGCAGCAGTAATTGCCATGAGTAAATCCCTCGGTTTTCAGTTACCCCCGTCGCGGCGCTAATAATAACGTAGGCGTTGGGAATAAATATTAAATAAGTTGCCACAAAAGCACGCTTTTGTGGCAATAGCAAAATAAAACGTGTTAATAACTGAGATTATTCAGCTTCAACAAAATCGTCTTTTTCAGCTTGTACAACGATGTTTTGCTCACGACCACTTATTACAGCGTCAGCAACAGCGTTACAGTATAAACTTACTGCACGAATAGCATCATCATTACCCGGTACGATGTAATCAATACCATCTGGGTTAGAGTTAGTATCAACAACAGAAATTATTTTGATACCAAGATTATTTGCTTCTTTAACAGCAATATGTTCGTGATCAGCATCAATGATAAATAAAACGTCAGGTAAACCACCCATGTTTTTAATACCACCTAAACTTTTATCAAGTTTTTCCATTTCACGAGTACGCATTAACGCTTCTTTTTTAGTTAAAGCTTCAAAAGTACCGTCAGTGCTTTGTGCTTCTAAATCTTTTAAACGTTTGATTGATTGACGAACTGTTTTCCAGTTAGTCAACATACCACCTAACCAGCGATGGTTAACGAAGAATTGGTCAGATTTAATTGCCGCGTCTTTGATTGCTTCACTTGCAGCACGTTTAGTACCGACAAATAACACTTTACCTTTTTTCGATGAAACGTTACTTACAAAAGCAAGGGCTTCATTGAACATAGGCACAGTTTTTTCAAGGTTGATGATATGTACTTTATCGCGAGAACCGAAAATGAATGGTTTCATTTTTGGATTCCAGTAACGTGTTTTGTGACCGAAGTGAACACCAGCTTTAAGCATATCGCGCATTGAAACGTTTGACATTGTCTTTTCCTTTATGGGGTTAAGCGTTCATACACCCAATATACACGACTCTTATTTGCTTAAGACTAAAATCTTAAAGCTGAGCACCCCGGTATACCTTTAATGGATGTATGTGAGTTTATAATAATGACTTACCAACCAAAAAGCTTAAGAGCATCTTGATTAACTCGTCGATTTAAATTGTCACTAAACCAAGCCAAAGCCCCTAAGTTAATGTAAAAAACATAGAAAAAGGGCTGCAACTAACAATTTAGCGCCGCACTTTATACCATAAAACAGCCCCTTTAGCGAGATATAAATGATTTATCGCTAAAGGGTGATTTATAGTGGGATATTAACTCAAGGCGAGTTAAAATCAGCTAACAGCTAAATATTTCAACCAAATAATCCCTTTTTTTGTAGAGTAAGCAATGTCAGCAGAATTATTTTTTATTTATGACAGTCACTGTCCGTGGAGTTATGCCGCAACCCCTTTAGTTAATGCGGTAAAACAATCGTTACCCCAAGTATCACTTAATTTATGGCATTGCGCCTATTTTTCTGATGCTGACGGTGAGAATGTAATTACTAAACAGCAGATTGCGCAAGTCAAAGAGCTTTCATCGGTCAGCTTTTCCCCTGACTATATGAAAAACTTATCACAGGGGCGAGATTCCACCTTGTGCGCCAATTTAATGACTTGGGCGACAAATAAAACCTCACAACAAGCATTATCTTTATTAAATGCGCTACAAGCAGCACACTTTGGTGCCGGTAAGCAACTGAGTGAACAAGCTGATTTTACAAATATTGTTAATGAATTCAAATTATCAGTACCCGCAAAAGTTTTTAATAACAGCAAATTGACTAATGATGCCGTAGCGCAAGTGCATGAGATCTACGCGCTGCAAGAAATCATAACAACTAAAGCTATACCGGCCTTGCTACTGGCTATTAATGATGAGTTGATTTTGCTTAATCATAATTTATATTTACAAAACCCAGACGATTTTATTGACGCAATAAAATTAGAGTTAAATAAACACAGTTAACTTGCTACCTTATCGGCAAGTAATTCATCTTTCATGATGAAACAATCAATAATTAAAAGCCTAGCGGCACATAATAATACCGCTAGCGCAAACTTAAAGAGATAGAGCAACATGGCCATCACCATAAAAAGCCAAGAAGAAATCGCTAAAATGCGTATTGCCGGGCAATTAGCCGCTGACGTGTTAGAAATGATTACGCCGCATGTAAAAGCCGGCATTAGCACTAATGAGCTAAATACCCTCTGTGCCGAATATACTGAAAAAGTACAACATGCCATTTCTGCGCCGCTCAATTATCATGACTTTCCAAAGTCGATTTGTACGTCAATAAATCATGTGGTTTGTCACGGTATTCCTGATGATAGCGTGTTAACCGATGGTGATATTATCAACATCGATATCACCGTGATAAAAGACGGTTATCATGGTGATACCAGTAAGATGTTTATCCTAGGTGAAGCATCTCTTGAAGATAGCCGCCTATGTCGCATTACCCAAGAGTCTTTATACCTAGCACTAAAAAAAGTAAAACCTGGCACTACCTTTGGTGAAATTGGCACAACAATTCAAAAATTCATCAAAAAATCTGGCCGCTATGCTATCGTCAAAGATTATTGTGGTCACGGTATAGGTAAAGAGTTTCATGAAGAGCCACAAATAGTTCACTATAAAAACAACGACAAAACCAAGATGGAAGTTGGCATGTGTTTTACTATCGAGCCTATGGTTAACCTAGGTCGCGCTAACACAATCTTAGATAAAACAGATAACTGGACTGTTTTCACTGCTGATGGTAAAAAATCCGCACAATGGGAGCACACCATAGTCGTGACCAAAACAGGTTGTGAAATATTAACCTTGCGTAAAGAAGAAACCATTGCTCGTCTATTACACAACTAATATTTAAACAATTAGCTGCAAAAAGATAAGGCCTAACAGATAACCGAATAGATAAAGGGTAAGCTCTTGACCAGTCAGCCAGTATCAGCACATATAGTGCCCGCACATTTTATTGAAAAATTAGCCCTTAGTGCTGACTTTTTGTCTACCCGAGATATCTGCTTATTAAGCCAAGCATTTAAAGAATGGTTAAAAGACGTTTTTATCGATAGTGATATAAGTGATCTCTTATCAGCACGCGCTGCTTTTGTTGATGCCATTTTAACAAAGCTCTGGTGTCAGCACCACCTTGATGAATATCAAATTAGCTTAGTTGCTGTTGGTGGCTATGGTCGTGGTGAGTTACACCCACAATCAGACATTGATATATTATTATTAACACAAGAACAAATTAACGTAGAACTAGAAGAAAAAATTTCAAGTTTCATTACCCAACTCTGGGATATAAAACTTGATATTGGCCATAGTGTTCGTTCCATTAAAGAGTGCTTAAAACAAGCAGTAAAAGAAGTCACTATTGCGACAAACTTAATGGAAATGCGACAAATCACCGGTAATGAGACACTTACCCAGCAGTTAATGCCATTACTGAATGAAGATGTTTTTTGGACCTCAGAAAAATTTTTTCTCGCTAAGTGTAAAGAGCAGGAAAACAGACACCAACAATATCGCGGTGCGGCTTATACACTGGAACCCAATTTAAAAGCAAACCCGGGGGGGTTACGTGATATCCAAACCATTGCTTGGGTGGCCAAACGACATTTTTCCGCCGACTCCTTAGAAGAGTTAGTTGAACATAATTATCTCTACCCCAATGAATTTTTCGAATTATTAGAATCTCAAGATTACCTTTGGCGCATGCGTTTTGCCCTACACTTTGTTGCTGGGCGCAATGAAAACCGGCTTTTATTTGATTACCAAGCTGATGTAGCCAAAATGATGGGCTTTGGTGATGAAGGTAAAGCCCCCATTGAGCGTATGATGAAGCGCTTCTTTCGGATTATTTCCCGAGTGACTGAATTAAATACCATGCTATTACAGCATTTTGAACAAGCTATCATCAAAAAGCCTGAGCAAAGCAGCGTTAGTATTATCAATCAAGATTTTGAATTAGTGGATACCTTAATCAATACTCGCAATGATCGTATTTTTATGCGGCCAGTAAAAATGATTGAAATGTTTTTAATTATCGCGCAAGAGCCAGCAATTAAAGGTATACATTCACACACGATCAGATTAATGCGTAATGCTCGACGACGTTTAATTTCAGGGTTAATTGATTATGCTGAATGTCGTCGCATGTTTATGGCAATTATTCGTCATCCCCGAGGTTTAGGTTTAGCATTAACCTTAATGCACAAACACAGTATTATCGGTGCCTATTTGCCCTTATGGCGCAATATTGTTGGTCAAATGCAATTCGATCTTTTCCATGCCTATTCAGTCGATGAACACAGCTACCGAGTGGTTAAGAATTTATATCAGTTCAGCCAAAAAGAGCACAACCATAAATTCCCTCTGTGTAGTAAAATAGCGCAAAAAATTCGTAAACCGGAAGTGCTATATCTGGCCGGATTTTTTCATGATATAGGTAAAGGCCGTGGTGGCAATCATGCTCAATTAGGGGCGGTAGATGCGTTAAATTTCTGTTTGTCGCATCAAATGAGTAAACATGATAGTAATATGGTGGCCTGGTTAGTTGAATATCATTTATTAATGTCTGTTACCGCTCAGCGCCGCGATATTACTGATGAAAATGTCATTCGCACTTTCGGGGAAATTGTCCGTGATGAAGCGCATCTTAATTACCTCTATTGTTTAACCGTTGCCGACATGCGTGCCACCAATGAAAGCCTGTGGAATAACTGGAAAGCCAATCTACTGGAAGAACTGTACTTTAATACCTTAAGCGCTTTTCGTCATGGCTTAGAAAAACCCGTAGAAATACGCGCTAAGATTCGAGAAAACCAACAACAAGCATTAGCTATATTAAGTAAAAACAATATCGATGAACATGCGATTAAAGCGTTATGGCATGAATTTAAAATAGATTATTTTTTACGTTATTCACCTGAACAAATAGCCAGGCAATGCCAAAATATACTTAAACACGATAGAGAAAAGCCGTTGGTGCTAATTAGCCCTGAGCCCTATCGAGGTGGCACAGAAGTATTTATTTTCACTAAAGAAAAAAGCAATACTTTCGCCAATACCGTGTCCTTTTTAGACACTAAAAAACTCTCTATTCATGATGCCAAAATCATTACCACTAAAACAGGCTATACGGTAAATACCTTTGTCGTACTTGATAGCAGGAATAAGCCGCTACGAGAGCGTTTCTACACTAAAGAAATTAGCCAAGCCTTAGTTGATAAGCTAGGTCAAGAAGGTGTCTGTTACCTGCCTGAGCCTAAATTACCCAGACAGATCAAACAATTTAAAGTACCGCTACGCGTTAATTTTATCAAGATACATGCGAAGAATCGTACCATGATTGAAATAATCGCTCTAGATAGACCCGGCTTGTTATCAAATATTGGCCAAGTCTTTCAGAAAGAGCAGATTAATATCCATTCAGCTAAAATAACAACTTTTGGTGAAAAAGCTGATGATGTATTTACTATCTCTACCCTAGAAAATAATGCGCTAACCAGTCAAGAGCAAGAAGATTTAGCCATACGGTTAACACAGGAGATTGATTGAGTTACCGCCTTTATAACACCTTTAAAATTTCAAATAGGAAAGCCTAATGACAGAGTTAAAGCACTTAGCTAGCGTGATTGAACAAGCTTTTGAAGAAAGAGCCAGTATTACACCAGCAACCGTTTCAAGTGAGATTAAAAATGCCGTAATTGAAGCTATAGCAGCATTGAATAATGGTAGTGCCCGTGTTGCCGAAAAAGTAGCAGGGGAATGGCAGGTTAACCAGTGGCTTAAAAAAGCGGTACTACTTTCTTTTCGTATCTGGGATAACCAAGTCATTGATGGTGCAGAAAGTACTTTTTTTGACAAGGTACCGATGAAATATGACGGTTACACTAAGGCTATGTTTGTCGCCGATGGTGTCCGTATTGTACCGGGTGCAAGTGTGCGCACCGGTAGTTTTATTGGTAAGAATGTGGTGGTAATGCCAAGCTTTGTTAATATCGGCGCTTTTATCGATGAAGGTTGTATGATTGATGCTTGGGCTACCGTTGGCTCATGTGCACAAATAGGTAAAAACGTACATTTATCTGGTGGTGTCGGCATTGGTGGAGTCTTAGAGCCGTTACAAGCGGGTCCAACCATCATTGAAGATAACTGTTTTATTGGTGCACGTTCAGAAATTGTTGAAGGTGTGATAGTTGAAGAAGGTGCGGTAATTTCTATGGGCGTTTATATCGGCCAAAGTACCCGTATTTTCGATAGAGAAACCGGTGAAGTTCATTATGGCCGCGTACCTGCAGGCTCAGTTGTAGTACCGGGTAACTTACCTTCAGCTTGTGGTACATACAGTTTATATGCGGCTATTATCGTCAAAAAAGTGGATGCTAAAACGCTCGCCAAAGTAGGTATAAATGAGCTACTACGCTCAGTTGCTGAAGAGTCGTAACTTTAGTATGCGCTAAAGCGCTAAAAAATTGACACTAGTCTGGCTAATCAAGCTTGCTCAGGAGTTATTACTAATAATAACACCCTAGCAAGCTTTTTTATTGGCTAAAAAAGTAAACTTGAAATTATATTAAACCAATACTCAGTGGATAATAACCAGCTATTCAGCTGTTATTGTTAAGCATTTTTATATGATGGCCTCTCAATAACATCAACGCACTCTATAAGTAATACTTTTTGGCATAACACTTGCCCTATTGAATGTAACTCAATCATTACTTGTCGTTATTGTTAGGTTTGTTATGAAAGTATTTAAAATAGGCTGCTATCTTTTTCTATATCTGCTTGTTACTGGCTGTAGTAATAGCGCACAAGTAAATTCAAGTCCGATGATGAATCACTATTTTGCTAATAATTTTAGCCGCAGTGACTTTACTAGCCATCATAAGGGTTCAATAAAAAAAGCAGCGTCTTCAGATCATCAATTAATGTTTGCTTTACTCAACAGGCCTATGCCTGAAGATCAACGTATGATGTTAGCCTTTGCCAAGCAGCAGGCAAGTTATCTGCCGGATAGTACTTTCGTCGGTACCCACATTAAAGGTAAAAAAAATGCCAGTGATGACCAAGCTCGAGTCATTTCTCATTATGCTCAGCTTATCGAGCCAGATATCAATGCCGTAGTCATTAGTGCCATGCCCCAATAGGCAGCGCACATAGTAAAGTTAAATATTAACGGCCAGAAATAGCGAAGTACCCTGAACTATGGATAAGCGGCACTTACTCAACAGCCCTTTATTTACCAATATAGCAACCGAACTGGCGCAAAATCACTCACCAAAGTTCCTCCCCCTAGCTAAAGTTACCACCAACTAACCGTACTAATGCCATAAGCATTATGGCTAAATCACTTAGCACAAAAAGACTTTAGCTTGCTATAACTATCAGATTATTTAATGTTATAATTACTATTTTAAAAATCCTCCAAGGGCTGGTAAAGCTCACTTTAACAGCAAGAGTTTGCTAATAAGGCATATAACATGACTCAAGATGAAATGAAAAAAGCAGCCGCCATCAAGGCATTAGAATTCATTGAAAACAATACTATCGTCGGCGTTGGTACGGGTTCAACCGTTAACTTTTTCATTGATGGCTTGGCGACCATGAAATACAAAATCACCGGTGCGGTTTCAAGCTCGCAAGAGTCAACTAAACGCTTAGAAGCGCACGGTATTGAAGTATTTGATTTAAACAGTGTTGGTGTCTTAGATGTCTATGTTGATGGTGCTGATGAAATCACTAACCATATGGCAATGATTAAGGGTGGCGGCGCCGCATTAACCCGTGAAAAAATCGTTGCTGCGGTAGCCAAAAAATTTATTTGTATTGCCGATGAGTCAAAACAAGTAAAGGTTTTGGGTAACTTCCCTTTACCGGTTGAAGTTATCCCTATGGCGCGTAGCTATGTTGCCCGCGAATTGGTTAAGCTAGGCGGTGACCCAGATTATCGTCAAGGAGTAGTCACGGACAATGGCAACGTTATTATTGATGTTCACAACCTCACAATTCTTGATCCAAAAGCACTAGAAATGCAGATTAATGCTATTGTCGGTGTGGTAACTAATGGCTTGTTTGCCCTTCGTGGCGCTGACATACTCGTGCTAGGCTGCAGTGATGGTATTAAAGTAATCCAATAATTACCCCCGCCCCTTTTAAGTAGAATATTCACTATTAAGCATATTTATTCTTAAATATGCTTAATAAGTTCTTTAGAGTCTATACACTATATGATATGTTAAACTTCTATTTTAGATATCTAGCCATCTAAACAAATATGTATTGATCTTTTAACTCAGGATAAGCGAAACCAGTTTATGACCATTGCCAACAAAAATTCATTAGCAAAAGACAAAATTAAGATTTTATTACTTGAAGGCTTGCACCCAAGCTCTATTGAAGAGTTAAAGTTAAAAGGCTATTCAAATATTGAATCGTTAAAAACCTCACTGTCAGAAAGTGAGTTAATTGAAAAAATTGCTGATGTTCATTTTATCGGCATCCGCTCACGCACTCAATTAACGGATAAAGTACTTAGCCACGCCAATAAGTTAGTTGCCATTGGTTGTTTTTGTATTGGCACCAACCAAGTTGATTTAAAAGCAGCACAAAATCTTGGCATACCTGTTTTTAATGCCCCCTTTTCCAATACACGTTCTGTGGCTGAGTTAGTGCTGGGTGAAGCACTATTATTACTTCGTGGTATCCCTGAAAAAAGTGCTAAAGCACATCGCGGTGAATGGTTTAAATCGGCGGTAGGCTCGGTGGAAGCACGTGGTAAAGTACTAGGTATTATTGGTTACGGTCATATTGGCATGCAATTAGGCATTTTGGCGGAAACGTTAGGCATGAGAGTACACTTTTATGATATCGAAACTAAATTACCACTCGGTAATGCCCGCCAATCGCCAACATTAGAGTCATTACTTGCTGAAGCCGACGTGGTGAGTTTACATGTACCAGAAACAGCACAAACTCACAATATGATTGCTCAAGCCCAGTTTTCAGCAATGAAAGATGGCGCAATATTTATCAATGCTTCTCGTGGTACTGTGGTTGATATTAACGCCTTAGCACAAGCGTTAGAGTGTAAAAAAATAGCAGGGGCTGCTATAGATGTATTCCCTGTTGAGCCAAAAAGTAATGATGATGAGTTTTTCTCACCTTTACGCGGTTTTGATAATGTTATTTTAACGCCACATATTGGTGGTAGCACCAAAGAAGCACAAGCAAATATTGGCTTAGAAGTGGCAACCAAGCTGACTAAGTATTCAGATAATGGCTCAAGTTTATCTGCGGTTAACTTCCCGGAAGTATCCTTACCCGATCACACTATTCCGGGCCTAACAAGCACTAGTCGCTTATTGCATATTCACCATAACCAACCCGGTGTATTAACTAAAATCAACAATGCTTTTGCTGAGCACAATATTAATATTGCCGCGCAATACTTACAAACTGATGACAAAATTGGTTATGTTGTTATCGATATTGACTCTCAAGACAGTGAGCAAGCATTGAAAGAATTAAAACAAATTGAAGGTACTATTCGCGCCAGAATTCTGCATTAAAACGACTTCATGCAGAGTGGTACTTGAATTTCGCTCGGTAAATAAAGCGCTTAACAGATAAAAAAAGGGTCACTATACTGTAGTGACCCTTTTTATTTTTACTGAGATAACTTAAATAATCCGCTGTTACTTCATACTAATGGTGGTATGAATGGTTGAGCCGTCTTGATGATCAGGTTCAAACCAGCGAGCCGTTACGGATTTAGTGTAGGTCCAAAAACTTACCACTTGCTTACCATTAGGTCCTAAATCCCCTAGTTTTGAACCACGAGAGCCGGTAAAGCTAAAGAAGGCCACTGGTACAGGAATAGGAACATTTATACCGACTTGACCAACATCAACTTCATTTTCAAATTTTCGAGCGGCCCAACCTGAAGAAGTAAATAATGAGGTGCCATTACCATTAGGGTTCGCATTAATAATGTCTATCGCTTCATCTAAGGTATCAGCTTCTAATACACATAACGCCGGACCAAAAATTTCTTGGGTATAAATATCCATATCTGTGGTGACTTTACTAAATAACGTTGGCCCAACAAAGTTACCATTAGGGTAGCCCTCTACTTTGCAGTTCCTGCCATCAACAAGTAATTCTGCGCCTTGAGCAACACCCGAATCAAGCAGGCTAAGTATGCGTGCTTTAGCTTGTGGCGAAACCACTGGACCTAAATCAGCATCACGTTGTGTACCCGGGCCAACTTTCATCAACTTGGCACGGGCAACAATTTCAGGTAACCACTCACGTGCTTCACCCACTAAAATAGTGACTGGATTTGCCATACAACGTTGACCAGCGGCCCCAAAAGCTGAGCCTAATAAATCATTAATTGCCCTGTCCTTATTAGCATCAGGCATGATCACCATGTGATTTTTAGCGCCCATCATAGCTTGTGCACGTTTGCCATGTTTACAGGCAAGATTATAAACGTGGGTACCTACCGCAGTAGAGCCAATAAACGATACGGCTTTAACCGCATCACTTTCAATAAGTTGGTTAACCACGTCAGGGCCACCATGGATAACATTAAGAACACCTGGTGGGATACCCGCTTCTAACGCAAGTTCAACAAAGCGTATGGTTGATGAGGGGGCTTGCTCGGATGGTTTTAATATAAAAGTGTTACCACAAGCAATAGCCGGCGGAAACATAAAAGCGGGCAACATTAATGGGAAGTTAAAGGCCGTAATGCCAACACCAACACCAAGGGGTTTATTCAGGGTATAAGTATCAATACCTGTGGCCGAATTGTTGGCAATTTCCCCTAATTGTAGACGAGTAATTGAACAAGCATTTTCAATAGCTTCAAGTGAACGCCCTACTTCACCTTCCGCATCGGGTAAGGTTTTACCATGCTCTAAGGTAATTAACTCAGCTAGCTCTTGGCTATGTTCACGTACCAAGTGCTGAAAATTAAACATAATACGCATTCGATTTGTTAAAGAAACCTTTGACCAGCTTTTAAAGGCTTGCTCTGCACTAGTAATGGCAGCTGCAACTTCTTCACGGGTTGCTACCGGTACACGAGCAACAACTTCTTGGGTCGCGGGATTGAGTACATCCAACCAAGTATCGGTTTTAGAGCGAACTTTCTCACCATTTATAATGAGTGGGATTTCTTTGATAGTCATAATAAGCCTTTATGTAATTATTATTAGCACAATATTAGCGACTATTGCTCTTTGCTGCATGAAAGTTCAATAGCCACTCACCTTGAGTAGAATAAAGTTAACTTAAGACTTTAATTCGCTAAGTGCTAGCTTTAAAGCAATGAAAAAACACTGAACGAGTAGATACTTGCAAACTAATATTTACAAGGAAAGGCTAAGTGCATGTTTACCTTAACGTTAACTGCAGATTATTAATTACTATTCAATGGCTGCTGAATCCGGCATATTGAGGTGGTTTGGGTATAACTTGTTAACAAAACTTTGATAATTTTCTAAGGCATTAACATTGCCTTTGTTACGCTGACAGACACTTTTTTGATATTGAAAATTAAAAACATCAAACCATAAATCCAGTAGCTGAGCATTATGAGTTTCGCCATGCATAGCTAACACTCTAGCGCCAACCTCTGCAGTGGAAAACTGATGCTCAAGCTCAGTTTTTCTGACGGTATAGCGAGAGTCTTGACCTACCGGTGATACTTGCTTGTTACTGTCACTATGACAAGTGCCAAGTACCGCTGGCATAGCCGTTCTTGCATCAAAGGACACCATGGGAAAACGGTCTAAATACGGGCTTTTACGGAACATTTTTTTTGCTTCACGCCAACTGCCATCAAGCATAATAAATAGTGGCCTTTTCCCTTCAGGGCAAATAACCTTGTTAGTAAAAACTTTACGGTCATCGCCAGCATATTCTTGCGGAAAAACCAGCAGAGGAAACCACTTTTCATCATTAAGCACAGCTAATAACTCTGGGTTCACTTTAGTTCTAGACCATAAAAAAGCAAAGCTATCCGGAATAATGTCGGCAATGAGTTTGCCGGTGTTACTCGGTTTTAATACTTCAGTGTCATGCATAAGCAATACGAATCCTGCCGTTGTCTGTACATGCTCTTGATTGGGCGCTAGTGCACAGATACAAAACTGCTGAGCTAGCTGGCAAAGTTGGCAGCGAATAACCCTATAGCCTCTGGCTTTATAGGTGGTAGTACTGATGCTTTTACGGTATTGATGTAATTGATGGACAGCGTGCATGTTTCACTAAATTAAAATATAAAAAAAGACTCGGCAATTATATCAGTGCAGAGCCTTAGTGTTGAGCAATATTTATATTGTCTTTTAGCGGTTAAATTACTGGCAATAATTAGACAACATAGCTAAGAGCTATATGCCTTTATACCACAACTTAGCCGCTACTTTGCGCTTGCATGATGCTCATCCTTATCATGGGCAACTGTCACGGTAAAAACATTGATATGAGCAAGCAGCTTAATTTCATCTTTCAGTTGCTCTTCTAGCGCATCCACTTCAGCAATACTGAGACAAAGTGCCAGGGCCTTTTGTTCAATTTTAGCAACCCTAGCTGTCATCTCTTGCTCAATGGTATCGGAAAAATTTTCCAATCGTGTTACAAAACTTTGCTGCTCACCATCTGCTGCTACCATGCGCTGGCCCATGGCAATTAAGATGCTGCCCATAGAGTTTAACACTGCTTTTTCCACTACCGACTCAATACGTTGCTCAAAATCTTTACCAAGTAACTCTTCGCTGGCTAAACCATCAATACCGACATAAATGCCATCTTCAATGGATAGGTTGGCGACAATTTGAGCTCGTATTTTGGTTAACTCTTGGGTCAAATCAGCGGCGACGCTGTTACCTTCACCCAATAGCGCATTAAAAGCAAGATTAACCCCTTCTACCGCCAAATCAACACCTTCAATGGCAACACTTTTAACTTGCGGGACTAGCTGGCGAATTTTTTCATCATACTTTCGCAGCAATGCTTGCTGAGTATCGGTTAGCGCAATACTTTGCTTAGCAATGATAAGTTTTTCACCCTGGATAATTTTATATAAACTACGCATTTCACCATCATTTTCGCCTTCATCATGTAAAAACTCAATGGCGTTAGGGTTGATAGTGAAGCTGGCCGATAAATCAACATCACATGATTGGTGGGCATATATCGTTGATGATGCCAGTGAGACCGTGAGTGCACTTGCTAGTAAGGTGCGATGAAAGTAAGTCATGTTTCTATCCTTATGAAATTAAAGTCAGCGGGGGTTAGTACCCGTTGAGCGAGTCTATTGATTACAATTACCTGTAGGGCTTTACAAGCATAGTGCCAAGTTTATTTTTATATAAATATCAAACGGATAAAGAAAAATCAATATAAGGAGGCTAATAAAATGTAATCTAATTAGTCAAATTGACCAGTTATTAGTTTTTTAGTTTTAATAGGAAATTGTCAGCCGTTTTGCATTTCCATTAATCGAGACTGACACCGCTGAAATTCAAAGGCAAGTTGCTGCCCCTGATAAAGGTCAAAGATATCAACTGCAGCACTAACAATTAAGTTGACCTTTTGATCGTAGAACTCATCAACAAGGGCAATAAATCTTCGCGCTTCGTCATCAAGTAGCTGTAAATCTCCCATTAAAACACCGCTACGTTGATAACTATCTTCAACGCCTGAAAATACCGCCGGTACTAATTCACCTGAAAATTGCGGTACGTTAGCAATAAATACCGTGGAGAAGTCTTGCGCTAGCGCCATATAGTCTCGCTGACTACGGGGACCTGAACACAGAGCAAAAAAGTCGAAAAAAATAACCTGATCACTTTGAGCTAAATAACTCAGCGGTCGGTGATTAATCTCTATTTCGCCAGCAACTAACTGCTCGGTCTTTGTTAGACTTTTATAGCGGGCATTTAATTTTTTCTCACCTTGGTTAGCTAATAAAAAATAATTAGTATAAATGGCATTTTTAGCCAGGTTACTTCGTCTATGATCCACTTCACCATCAATAGAGATAACCTGACAATATTGCTTGAGCAAAGCGATAGTGGGTAGGAAGCGCTCTCTTTGTAAGCCATTACGATACAGCTGCTCAGGCCGACAATTAGAGGTAGCAACAAGCGTCACACCTTGACTAAATAGTGCCGAAAATAAACCACTAAGCAGCATAGCATCACCAATATCGGTAACAAAAAATTCATCAAAGCATAATAGATCAATGTTTTTTGCCCACGCTTTAGCAATATGGCTAAGCGGCTCTGATTGTCCGGTTAACTGAGCCAGTTGCTGGTGAACACTTTCCATAAAGTGATGGAAATGAATGCGTTTTTTATTTTTTATGGCAAGTTGCTGATAAAATAAATCCATCAGCATAGTTTTACCCCGCCCTACTCGGCCATGAAAATATAAACCTCTCACCGAGCCCTGACGGTGTTTAGCTGTGCTTTTTCTAGTGACAAGTTGCTCGGAGAGTAAAACTAAAGCATCGATGGCTTGAGTTTGAGCCGGATCAAAATCAAGCTGCTGGTTAGCAAGCAGCTCTTGGTAGGCTTTTTTCATTAGGCTTTATAGATTGACTAACTGGCTAATTAAACCGTTAAGTGACGTGCATTAAAAGTTCGCCCTTTCATTTTGCCTTTGGCTAATTTTCTTAACGCTAATTTCAATGCGCCTTTAGCAACGGCAACATAGGCTTTGTTATCGTGTACTGAAATTTTGCCCACTTGTGAGCCCTTGATGCCATTATCACCGGTAAGCGCGCCTAAGATATCACCTGGACGTACTTTTTGCTTTTTACCACCATCAATTTGAATGGTCGCCATTTTAGCTTGTGGACGTTCATTAGCCAGTACGGCTAATGATGGTAATGGCTCAGGGGTGATCACGGCGTCAAGATAATCTTCAAGTAAGCCGACTTTATAGCTTTCTTTATCACTAAAGAGTGAATAAGCTAAACCTTTACTGCCGGCACGCCCTGTACGACCAATTCTGTGTACATGCACCTCACTATCACGGGCAATATGGTAATTAATCACTAGGTCTAAACTGTCGATATCTAAACCACGTGCGGCAACGTCAGTCGCGACAAGAATTGAAGCACTTTTATTGGCAAAGCGTAATAAGGTTTGATCTCTATCACGTTGCTCTAAATCACCATGTAAAGCCAAGACGCTAAAGCCATCAAAATGTAAGCTCTCGGCAACTTGCTGGGTTTCTTTTTTGGTATTACAAAAAATAACGGTCGATTCAACTTGCTTATCTAATAACAACAAACGTAACGCGTCTAAACGGTCTTCATCGCTGCCGACTTTAAAAAACATTTGACTGATAGTTGATTGGTCTTCACTAGCAGCGATTTTAACCATTACTGGATCGGTCATGATACTTTCGCTAATAGACTGAATTTGGTCTGGAAAGGTAGCACTAAAAAGTAACGTTTGACGGTCAAGTGGTGTACGTCCAACAATATTGTCAAGTGCCGCTTGAAAGCCCATTTCTAACATACGGTCAGCTTCATCTAGCACTAACAAGTTTAAATGTTCTAATTGTAAGGTACCTTTTATAACGTGTTCTTCAAGGCGACCCGGGGTACCAACAATAACATGGGCACCATGCTCTAAAGAACCAATTTGTGGACCAAAGGGTGTACCGCCACAAAGTGTCAATATTTTAATATTATGAATACCACGTGCTAGTTTTCTCAACTCTTTCGCCACTTGGTCAGCCAGTTCACGGGTTGGACAAATCACCATTGATTGAATGCGAAACTTTTTAACGTCTAGTTTGTTAAGTAAGGCTAAACCAAAAGCTGCGGTTTTACCTGAGCCGGTTTTTGCTTCGCCAATAACATCTTTGCCCTTAAGCAATTCAGGTAATGTTTTCGCTTGAATGGGTGTCATTTTCTCATAGCCAAGGGACGATAAGTTTTTAACTAACTCCTCTTTTAAGCTTAATGATGAGAAAGCTAAAGAAGATGTTGTAGGATTTGTGCTCAAGGTAACCGCCTATGGACTAAATAGCTCTGCCAAACGCGAGCCAAATGATAAGAAAACTTTCAATACAAAGATAAGAAACTTTCATGAGAAAGATATTGCGCGCATAATAACAGTATTTTTTGCTCAACCCCAGTATATACTCAAGCGACTTCAAAATGCTTGTTCAGGACTGTTGAGTAATTCATGATCAAGGCGCACCTTTTTATTAATGGTTCTTCCCTTAAAAACAGGTGCAACGACGGGCATGAGTTACTCAGCAGCCCCCAAAGGGTTGGTTTAGAAACGTTTTATCCAGCGTTATTGATTTTGGACAAGGGAATAACCATTCTCTTCAATCAATACCTTGCCTAATACGTTTCTAATTCCAACTGAATCATGCAGTTTGAAGTAGTTTGAGTATATAAAAACAATGGTATGCAACCCTATGACGACAGTTTCAAAACAGTTATTACTCCAGCAATGGCAAACCTTACATAACAGTCATGAAAATTATGAACATTACGCTTTAATTATCAAGCTTGTTGCCACCACTATCACCTTGTTGACCTTTACCTTTGCCATAACAATGTTGGTTAGCTTAACGCTATTAGCTGTGCTCTGGTTACAAGAAGGAATTTGGAAAACCTTTCAGTGTCGCACTGCAAATGCGATAATGGTGATAGAAGATAAATTAGTGCTAAATGAAGCTGAACAGACCTCTGAGTCAATGCAACCTTATTTAATGTATAAACAGTGGCAAATGAATCGTCCAACTAGCAAGGTACTTATTAGCGAGTATGTTAGTAATTCATTAAAACCAACGGTGTTATACCCCTATATTCCTTTGATGCTTGTGGTAGTTATAGCAAGTCAATTCAGTTAGTTGCCACTAAGAGCTTATTAGCCTTGGTAGTAAATTTTAGTAACGCACAGCCAAAATAAATTTTAGTTTATATGTAGAGATAAAAAGATGAACAGAAAAAAGAAAATGAATAATATTTTGAATAAGAAGATAAAAAAAATGAATGCTAAATTGCATACCCCTAATAAACCTAAATACGTATCAAAAGCCGATAGAGCTAAACTTGCTGAGCAAGATAATAATGCTGAACAAGGTGAAATAGTAGAGCAATAATAGCTGCTTCACTATCTGGTTAATATCTCTTACTAGTGGCTAGAGTCTCATCTAAAACTTAGCGTAAACAAATAAAAAGGGCACCTATTAAGGTGCCCTTTTTTAGTGCTATAACTTACTGCAACTTAGTAAAACCGTTAAGTTATATCAGTATGACCTTTAAATTTTTCTCGCATGCGCTGAATCACTAGATAGAAATAAGGTACCAGTAAGGTACCAAACAGCGTTGCTGCGATCATACCTGAGAGTACGGTGACACCAAGAGAGACGCGACTACCTGCACCGGCACCGGTAGCAAATACTAGGGGTAACACACCGAGAATAAAGGAAAAAGCTGTCATCAATACCGCACGAAAACGCATTCTTGCGGCATTAAGCGCTGAATTCATGATGGTCTCACCTGCCGCTCTTTGTTCCATGGCAAACTCAACAATCAAAATGGCGGTTTTAGTCGACAGTCCGATCAATAATACCAAACCCACTTGCGCATAGATGTTATTTGCCATACCCACGGTATAAAGTGCCAACATCGAGCCAAATAACGCTAACGGTACTGCCGCTAAGACCGAAAAGGGAATAGTCCAACTTTCATACTGGGCCACTAAAAATAGGTAAACAAAGAGGATAGCTAAACTAAATAAGATAATCGCTAAGTTGCCTGCTTCTAATTCTTGTTTAGACTGTCCCGCCCATTCGTAAATATAACCTTGCGGCAATTTACTCGCTAGCTCTTCCATAACATCAATAGCCTGTCCGGATGAAAAGCCAGGAGCGGCATTACCTGTGATACTAGCACTACGATACAAGTTAAAGTGACTAATAGTTGTTGGCCCTAAAATAGGTTTAATGGTTGCCAAGGTTGTTAATGGTACCATTTCATTATCTTTATTGCGGACATAGTAATAACGCAAGTCTGAGGGGTCTTTTCGAAACTTACTTTCCGCTTGGATAGTGACACGATAGGTTCGGCCAAATTGACTAAAGTCATTAATATATAAAGAGCCTAATTGCGCTTGTAAAGTAGAGAATATATCAGACAAAGCGACACCTTGTGCTTTGGCTTTATTACGGTCTACTTCTAAAAAGTACTGCGGCACATTAGCTCTAAAGGTACTAAATACCCGTGTTAATTCAGGCCTTTGATTCGCCTCATATATAAGACCATTCATCACTTGCGCTAACTCGGCTGGATCTCGGCCTTCACTGTCTTGTAATTTAAATTCAAAACCTGAACTATTACCAAGACCCGGTATAGGCGGCGGATTAAACACCATAATTTGCGCTTCAGGCATAGACCATAATTGCCCCATTAACCGTGGAATCAACTGCTTTAGTCCTAATTCAGGCGCGGTACGCTCGTCCCAGTCTTTCAGGATAATAATTGCCAGACCATTATTTGAGCCGGCGCCACCAAGCAGTGAAAATCCTGACACGGTAATAATATCATCAACGGCTGCATCGTTTAAAATGATGGGGGTGATCTTATCCAATACCGCCTGAGTACGATTACTTGATGCAGCATCAGGTAGCTGTACATTGACAAAAAGGTAGCCTTGATCTTCAGCAGGCAAAAATGCTGTTGGTACAGAAGTTGTTAACCAACCTGCGCCAATAAAAATCAAACCGACAAACAGACCTACTCGGGTAAGTCGTTTAAGCATAAAAGCAACGGCTTTGGTATAGCTGCCAGTGACCTTAGTAATAAGACGTTCAAAGGGTATTAACCAACGAATGGGTTTCATTTTTTCAGCGCTTAATAAGACAATACAAAGTGCCGGGCTTAAAGTTAAGGCATTAATTGAAGAAATGATTACCGCAAATGAAATAGTCACTGAGAATTGTTTATATAATTCCCCGGTAATACCTGGCATAAAACCCACGGGCACAAAAACCGCAAGCAGTACTAAGGTTGTCGCTATAATAGGTCCTGAGACTTGCTCCATCGCTTTGGTTACCGCTTCTTTAATGGGCAACTGCTCTTCTTTTAAGATTCGCTCAACATTTTCGATGACGATAATAGCATCATCTACCACAATACCGATGGCAAGGACTAAACCAAATAAGGTAATGGTGTTAATTGAATAACCCATCAGCAGCATAAAAGCAAAAGTACCTATTAGTGAAACAGGGATTGCTAAGGTTGGAATGATGGCGGCACGCCAATTTTGCAGGAATAAAAACACTACTAAGACCACTAAGGCTATCGCTTGAAATAGCGTCACCATCACTTCTTCCATGGAGCGATCGATAAACTTAGTGGTATCGAATGGGATAATATACTGTAGGCCATCAGGGAATCGCTGCGCTAGATTCTCCATTTCTGCCTTAACTAACGAAGCGACTTCAGTAGCATTAGAATCAGGTAGTTGGTAGATAACAAGAAAGGCGGTTTCTTTACCATTTAACCTTGCTTGTGTTGAGTAATCTTCGGCACCTAATTCCAAACGAGCAATATCACTTAAACGAATAAAGTTACCATTAAGCTGAGCACGGATTATGATTTGGCCAAACTCCTCTGGCGTTTGTAAACGCCCTGTGGCTTGAATAGAGTACTCGAACTGTTGGTTCGGTAACGATGGGCTAGCCCCAAATTTACCGGCAGCCACAATCATATTTTGCTCTTCTAATGCCTGCCGTACTTCAGTGACGGTAATACTTAACGATGCCATGCGTTCTGGGTTTAGCCAGACACGCATGCTATAGGTCATTTCACCCATAATTTCTGCTGAGGCAACACCAGGAATACGGCCTAAAGGCTCAGTTAAATAGTTAGTGGCATAATTACTTAAAAAGAGTTGGTCAATACCTTCTTGTTCTGAAAACAAGTTAATACCTAACAACATTGAACTAGATTTTTTCTTAACATCAACCCCTTGACGAATGACCTCGGCAGGTAAAGAGCTGCTCGCTAAGGCGACTCTATTTTGCACGTTAACTTGGGCAATATCGCCATCGGTACCGACTTTGAAAAATACCGTAATAATAGCACTGCCATTATTGGAAGCAGAAGATTCGATATACATCATATCTTCTACACCATTAATTTGTTCTTCAATCGGCCTAATAACTGACTCTTCCACCACTTGCGCACTGGCTCCTGGATAGATGGCAGAGATTTGAACTTGAGTTGGTGTTATTTCTGGATACATATTTACTGGTAACACACTCATGGCAATTAAGCCGGCAAGCGTGATAACAATAGAGATAACAAACGCAAATTTAGGGCGGTTGATAAAAACTTTACTGATCATAAAATCGTCCTTGTTTACTTATTGACTGCAGCGTTTGAGCTAATATTTACATCATTGGCTTTATCAGGATTTGTTGCTTTATCATTAAAATCTGTGATTGTGCCCGTTAGTGGATTAACCTGTTTTTTAACGCCATTAACTTCAACACCAGGGCGAACTTTTTGTAAGCCTTCAACTATCACTTGCTCACCAATAGCAACACCTTTTTCAACAACCCACATGGCATTAATTCGGCGCCCTAAGACCACGTGACGTAATTTGACCTTATTATCTTTGCCGACAATTAAGACAAATTTACCTTGTTGATTTTGTTGTACTGCCGCTTGTGGAATTAGTGCCATTTGCTCTTTATCTCGTGTTTCAACAATCAAGGTGACAAATAGTCCTGGTAATATGATATCTCTAGGATTAGGAAAAATAGTTCGCAGTTCAACGGTACCCATACCTTGGGAAATTTTAGTATCGGCAAAATCGAACTTGCCTTTTTCTTGATAGGTAGAATTATTTGGCAGACGTAGCGATAGCTCAAATTCACCTTTGTTGCCAGTTCTTGCGCCCTGATTTTCTTGCAAATAAGAAATGTAAAAGCTTTCTTCAACTTGGAAGCTTACATAAATAGGGTCACTTATAATCAAGGTTGCTAAAGGGCTACTTGTTGGGCCAACAATATTGCCGATATTGTAATTTACTTTACCGATACGGCCAGTAAAAGGTGCTTTGATTGTGGTATAGCTCAAATCAAGTTCAGCTTTTTCAAGTGACGCTGCTGCAGCTTTAACCGCTGATTTAGCTTGTGACTCTTCTGTGGTTAACCTGTCATAGTCAGATTGAGAAATATAACCATCATTAATAAGTTTATTGGCTCGCTTTAAGTTACGCTTGGCATTTTCTTCTCCTGATATTCTAGCGCTTAAATCTGCCTTTGCTGCTGATAATGCTGCCTTGTATGCTGCGGGGTCGATTTCTAATAATACTTGACCCTTTTCAACATTAGTGCCTTCTCTAAAATGACGGGCAATTAACTCCCCTTCAACACGGGCGCGTAAGTCAGCCTCTTTGAAAGCTTCTGTTCGTGCGACAAACTCACGATATCCACCAATGGCTTGTGCTTTAACTGAGTAGACAGAAACAGCTGGCGCTGGTGGTTTTACCTTAACTTCTGTTTTACCACAAGCACTTAGTGTCAGGGAAAACAATACCACCAATGCAAGTTTACTGGTTGTAAATAAAGAGCTATGGGGTTGTCTTAAAAAGCGTTTTAGCATCAAAAATTCCTTGTGGGTTAATGCTTTTAATATTAATGGCTTTGATTATTACACAGCGAGTCGTCATAACAGTAATTATTTGTACTACTTAACCTGAACTCTGGATAATGAGTGCTTGATGGTTAAGTAAAAACAACGACTTACGGTTGTTAAGAACAAAATATACAAGATTAAGTAGCAATATACACTATCAATGTTTCAATTTATTCGATTATCAAGGTAAAACATTTATGAATAACGGGTTATTTATCGACGTGTTAACGCTGAGCATCGGATAAAGGGGAATATTGAGCAAGTGCTGCTTATGCAGAGTTCAGGTTACTTAGCAAAAAGTCAGAAATATGCTAAAAAAAAAGCTGCGAACAAGGTTCAGCAGCTTTTCTGGTGTCTAAATGATATCAATGTTATGACAAGTTCATTTCTTGTATTTTTTCATGGGCTATTTCAGGGGTTGTCGCACCTGGTTTTTCATGTAAATTGGCTTTTAGTTGCCCTTTTCTGTGTTTTAGTGCCGCGTCTAATTTTTTTGCTGCAGCCGCAATAGCCGGAAACATAACCGCGTCTAAACCCGTTGCAGAAATTCGTCCGCCTTCATAACTTGTTGATAGCTCAACTTGATGTTTATGGTGCTCTTTAGAAAGAATGACGTCTAAGGCTATTAATGTTGGAAAATGGTTGGCTATTTTTGAGAATTTTTCTTCGATATATTCTTTGATTGAATCAGTAACTTCTACGTGATGACCAGAAAGATTTATTTTCATAGGTATTCCTTTTTTACTGTTACTTAATGACTATTTTACCTAAATGACACTTTACTTAAAAATAATGTGCTACTTAATAATAGACCTGAGGGCAGTGCTGAAAAAAACAAGTAATTGGGCTAAATATTTTGCGGTAATAGCAGGTTTATTTAATTATTCCCTGCTCAAAGAGGATTTAAAGCCTTACCGGTAAGTTACTGTTTACTAATAAACCGCTGTTATCAATCAGTAAGCCGCCTTTAGGTCTTTAACAACCCGCTCTTTTTCAAGTTGTCAGCGCACTACTAACAGCGTTAAATTCATTATAGATGACTGGTTCTAACCAATTTCAGCACTATTGTGAAGCTCTGACATAGCTATTAACTGGGAATAGATTTGATAGAATTGCTATAAAAGCCATTACTTATCATCAACTGCACTTATTACCTGCTTTAAACTTAGCGTAAAAGTGGTGAAAATACTATTGTTCTAAAGTAATGATAGTCAAATAAGCCCTTGCTGGCTAACTAAAGTCTTAGCCGTTAGCGTGTGATAAAGCATGATAATTAAAAGTGTCTTAAATGATTAGAAAATAAGGTGCATGATTACTAGGGCAAATAAACCTGCGAGTACATCATCAAACATGATACCAAAGCCACCCGTTAGCTTTTTATCTGCTATGGATATTGGCCAAGGCTTAGCAATATCAAATATTCTAAATAAAACAAAACCGACCAAGACACTCTGCCAACTCACAGGTACCATGAACATAGTTATAAAAAATCCAGCGAACTCATCCCAAACAATTGCGCCATGATCATGTACACCAACATCACTAGCCGCTTTGCCACAGATATAAATACCCGAGATGCAAACAACTAAGACCAGTAAGGCATATATTAATGGCGTCAAGCCACTCATAAGTAGGAATATAGGCACCGCGGCCAGCGTACCAAAGGTTCCAGGTGCTTTAGGGGCTAAACCGCTACCAAAACCTAACGCTAAAAACTGAATTGGATTGGCAAGATTAAACTTAACCGGTTTATTTTTAGCCGACATATAATTAACTGCTTAATTTATTAGTGATTGATTAGTAAATTGCTAAAAGAAGCTATTCGGTGAAATGCTCAAAACCAGCAGTATTGATAGGTATAGCTTTATTATTTAATGTGGTTGAAATAGTTTGGGAGGCATTCATTTGTCCTATACACGTAATCGGTGTCCCTGCATGAGACATTGCAGTTTCCATCCCCACCTTGTTATCTTCAGATACGGTAAATAAGAGTTCATAATCATCGCCTCCCGATAATGCCAAGGCGATGGCATCATCACTGAGAAGACTATCTCGCATGATAGTCGAAATAGGTAAGGCATCGAGCACGACATTAGCGCCGACATTGGATGCTTGACATATATGTCCCAAATCAGCCATTAATCCATCGGAAAGATCTATCGCTGCCGAAGCATATTCACGCAGCGTTTGTCCGGCCAAAATCCTTGGCTTTGGATAATCAAGTTTTTTTCTTAAAATGCTAGTAAACTGTGGCTCAATATCGACTTTACCGGTAATTTGCTGTAAAGCTAATGCTGCATCACCGAGTTCACCGGTAACATAAAGCCAGTCCCCCGCTTTAGCACCAGATCGTGATAAATAACTGCCTTTAGGCGTCAATCCCTGCGCGGTAATAGTAATACTTAATGGTCCTTGAGTAGTATCTCCGCCAATGAGCTCTACATTGTAAAACTCACATAATTCAAAGACACCTTCACAAAACTCTTTTAGCCAATTTTCATCCACCTCCGGTATCGTTAACGCTAAAGACAACCAACTTGGCTTAGCCCCCATTGCGGCAATATCAGATAAATTTACCGCTACCGACTTATGGCCAATGGCTCTAGGGCTAGTATCAAAGGGAAAATGTACGCCAGCTACTAATGTATCTGTCGTTACCACTATATTTTGATTTTCAATAGGTGCTAAAACAGCGCAATCATCTCCTATACCAAGCTCAACATCTTTACGCTTAACTTTTTGTTTGGTGAAGAAATGTTTAATTAACTCGAACTCTTTCATGCTAAGCCTTTAGTTACTAATAGATTGATACTAATAAATTGCTACGAATAGATTAATCTTGAGGACGAATTAACTTGACGGTTTTATCTAAAACACCGTTAACAAACTTATGGCTATCATCAGCAGCAAATGACTTAGCTAACTCTATAGCTTCATTTATCACCACACGATAAGGTACATCAGTACAATCTTTCAGCTCAAACACTGCCACACGTAGTATCGCCTTCTCCACTTGATCAATATCCTTAAGCGGACGATCAACATGAGGGGAAATAGCCGCATCTATATCACTAATATTGGCGGTTACACCGCGTAATAATAATTGAAAGTATTCAGTATCAAAACGGCGTTTGCTGTTATCTACAATAAAATTAGCTTCAATATCATTTACTGGGTTTTTACTAACTTGCCATGAATAGATAGCTTGTACGGCTAACTCACGGGCTTTTCTTCTAGGAGACGGTTTCACAATAGGTTGCCACTTTTGTTAAGTTTAGGAATAATGTTAGGGGTAAAGTTAGAACATTAAATTTTAGCTAAAACATTTACCATTTCTAATGCGCTAAGAGCTGCTTCAGCGCCTTTATTACCGGCCTTAGTACCAGCTCGTTCAATTGCTTGTTCAATAGAGTCGGTGGTAATCACACCAAAGGCAACGGGAATTTCAGCGTCTAAACAAACTTGTGCTAAACCTTTATTACACTCACCAGCAACAAATTCAAAGTGAGGGGTACCACCACGGATAACTGCGCCAATAGCAATAATGGCATCAAACGTATCTTTTGCTGCCAATTTTTTAGCCGCTAGCGGTAACTCATATGCCCCCGGTACACGAACTACGGTGATATCGTTATCATTAACATTACCATGGCGTTTTAGCGCGTCAATTGCGCCGTCTAACAAACTATCAACAATAAAGTGATTAAAACGTGATACTACAATAGCAAATTTTTTGCCTTTTGCTTCAAACGAACCTTCAATGATATTCATTTAATTATTCCAATATAGTGTATCTAAAAAAATTGCCGCAATTCTAACAAATTGTTATCGGCATAGGTACTCGTTTATTCTATTTATTAATAAAAGACTATGAGCTAGTAGCTCTCATAAAAATCATCAAGTAAGGCATCTATTTCGTCTTCTTCTGCTTCATTAATGATGATAGGAGGATTACCGTCGTAAAGTTTATAATTCATATTTTGGAAATATGCATTTTTAATAAATTCATAGGGATCTTCGGACTCGGTAACTAACTGCTCTTGATCTCGGACGGCTGCTCTCTTTTCTAAACCTAATATGCCTAAGCGGGCAATATTAGGCCAAAAATTAATAACAACCAGGGGCCAATAAAGACCATCGACGTAATCCCCCACTTCTTCACGAACAGAACTAGGCCCCAAACCTGGGATAACAATATAGGGTCCATCGCCAATTCCGTAAATACCTAATACTTCACCAAACTCTTCTTGCTCTCCAGACCAGTCATAATCACTGGCAGGATCATAAAAGCCAAATAAACCAATCGTTGAATTAAGAACAAATCTACCGGTGTTTTTAGCCGCAGCAGTAAACTTTAACTGCAAGACATTATTAATAATACTTGAAGGTTCGTTTAAATTTAACGCCATATTGTATAAGCCAGTCCGTAAAAATGGCGGTGTGTACGTTGTGTAAACTTCTGATGAGGGTTTTGCAATATACTTATCGACATAATCCCAAGTAAAAGTCCAAAAGGGTCTGTTAATCGCTTCAAAGGGATCTCTAGAGTCACTTAAGCTAGCGTCATCATAAAAATTGTCTTGCTCTTGCTGTTTTGGTGTCGACGTACAACCAGCAAGAGTAATAATAATAACAAGTATCAAGAGTCGAAAATATGGGGTTATAGCTGAGCTCACAGGGCTAAGTTCCTTGCCGTTACATGATATGTATGAGAAAACGACGGCAGTTTAACATGAAATCAATTGTTGGGTGAATAACGTTTCAGCGCAGTTTTACTATATTTACTTTCATTTAGTAAACGTTGCTGGCAATTATTTACTGAGAGCGAGCACGTTGTTGGTAGACTGAAAGCAACATTTCAACTTCTGCTCGAGGTAATTCACATTCACTGATAATTTCCTCTATATTGGCACCCTTTGCTGCTAATTTAAAAGCACGATTATAAAATTTATTCTGTCCTTGGCTCTCTTGCCATTGGCTTAATAGCTGCTGTTGCTCAATAGCTTGCTGCTGTAGTTTTTTAATACTATGCTCTAATTGTTTCGAGACTTGACTATTTTCGATAGAAAACTGCTCACTATTACTCGCCATGAGCTCAAACTCTTGCTGTAACTTGTTATTTAAGCTTTGTAATTCGTCAACGAATAAAACAGCGCTTTGCATTTTTATTTCCAGCATAGATAATTTACCTTTAAGCTTAGTTAAATAGATAAAAAACACCGTACTAGAAAGCACTACAAGGAATAGCGCTAACACAGCAATTATCGGGACCGCTAACAATGACATTGGTGATTTTTGCCTTAAATAAATTTAAACGTATAAGTGAATAAGTGAAAACTTTGTATATACCGGCTTAAACTTAGGTCAACAATATCTAGCGCTGAAAATAATAGCATTAAAATTGCTTGAGTTCATCCCACTCATCGTCTGAAAGTAGTTTATCTAAATCTACTAAAATAAGTAATTCACCATCACGGTTTGATACCCCTTGGATGAACTGAGCACTTTCTTCATTACCAACGTTGGGTGCATCATCTATTTCTGAAGACTTTAAATAGACAACTTCAGCAACACTATCAACTAAGATCCCTATCACTTGTTTTTCCGATTCGATAACCACCACACGGGTATTATCGGTAATATCACAAGGCTCTAAACCAAATCGACAGCGGGTATCAATAACAGTAACAACATTACCGCGCAAATTTATGATACCAAGTACATAAAGAGGGGCACCAGGTACCGGAGCAATTTCACTATAACGTAAAACCTCTTGCACCTGCATAACATTAATACCGTAAGTTTCATTTTGTAACTTAAAGGTTACCCATTGCAGCACTTCATCACTAGCGTCAACTTTACCACTTTTACTTCTTCTCTCATCTGACATATTACTTGCCCCTCAAATTACTTACTTTTAGACTGTCTACAATATAAACAGCTATAATTTTACTATTCTTGATAAATATCGATACCTTTATCAAGCAATTGAATCAAAGCACTTACATCGAGTAAGGCACACATTTTTTCTTTGACTAAGCCCGCCAACCACGGCCTTTTATTATTAGATTCTACCCATTTCACTTCATCTTGACGTAACACAACTGTATCGATTAGGTTTTCCGCCATCAAGCCCCAAGGGCTATCATTTAGCATGATAATATATTGATAATTCAGCGAATTCATTAACTTTTCGTCACATTTTTCCGGCATAACCCATAAAGCAGTATCGACAACATTAATTTTTTCATCCCGATAAAGCATAACGCCTTTAAACCAACTGGGCTTACCCATTAAACTACTGGTTTTATCAACTTTATGAATGCCACCTAACTCAATCAGAGGAACAGCAAGGGTTAATCCCGCGACATCAAAAAACATGGCTTGAAAATCCCCTTGACGGTAGCTTTTCTGCTTATTAACCATAACTTCAGCACGGCTTTTATCGGTAGAAATGGGGACTAAATCAACCTTTGCCACCTCAACCGTTTTTTCTTTAGGCTCACTAACTGTTTTAAGCAATTTTTCTAATGATTTATGGTCGGCATCCTCTTTATGCGCCAAAGGTTTTCTAGCCGGCGCTTTAATGCGCTGGTGTGATAACTCTTCAGCAACGTCAGATTCTGTAAGTAGTTCTGACAGGTAGGTTTTCATTAGATTATGACTCGCGGGTAACGATTTACTCATTTAGCATTCAACCTCATTATTCTTCAGGCCTTGCTTGACTAGATAATTCAGAAGGCTTTTATAGGCTAATGTTCCTCGAGAGTTTGCCGCATAATCTGAAGGTACTTTTTGAGCAAGACTAGCATTTCTCAAGTTAGTATCAACGGGCACTACACCCGGCCATATTTCATTAGTATAGACTTCTTGTAGTTTTTTAAACGCTAAAATAGAAGCTTTTGTTCGTTTGTCAAACATAGTTGGCACTATGGTGTATTTAAAAGGACTTTCTTGTTCGCCTTGCATAATCTCCATCGTTTTGACCATACGGTCTAAGCCTTTCAATGCCAAAAACTCTGTTTGCACAGGAATTATAATACGATCGGCCGCTGCTAGGGCATTTACCATAAGGACACCAAGTACGGGCGGACAATCAATTAATACATAGTCATAACTATCAGCTACTTTTTGCACCGCTTTTTTTAACACTAAGCCCATGCCACCTTTTGTGCCTAAAGAGCGATCTAACGTCGCTAAGCCCATAGTTGCGGGTAAAATATCTATATTAGGGTACTTACTAGGACATAAGGTTTGTAAAATTTGTTCTCTGGTGGAAACCTGAGTAAATAAGTTATAAACACTCAAATCTAAATCTTCTGATTCTATACCAAAATAGTAACTTAATGACGCATGAGGGTCGATATCAACTAATAATACTCGATGGCCTTGCTCAGCTAGTACCCCGGCAAGAGCTATAGTTGTAGTGGTTTTACCAACACCACCTTTTTGATTTGCAATGGTCCAGACTATCAAGAGCAATACTCACTTACATTCATTTAATATTATCAATCATATTGATGGCTAATTTACTCTATCGCATTATTAGCTTTAATTTCTTTTAAGGGCCGACGCTCTGGTAATTGTTCAACGTCATCATCACCACGAGTAGTTATACGAATACCACCGTTATCCAGACGAATCACCTTGATATTACTCGACTGCTCACGTTGCTCATTTGAACCGTTAATTGGTGTTATTGCTTCAATGCTTTGTAAATCAATGGTTGGAGTAATGAGTAAATTCGCTTTTTCTAAACCATATTTAGAAATAGCAACAACCACTTTTCTATTTTTAGCTCGACCTTGCACGGTTAAATTATCTGCACTGGGGTAATATTGACCATAACCCTCAATAGCCATGCGAGCAGGGTTTAGACCTAATTTTTCTAAGACCCTTAAAATTGCTGTCGCGCGAAAAACAGATAGTTCCCAATTTGAAGAGAATATTTCATTATTTATTGCTTGGTTATCGGTATAACCTCGCACTCTAATAAAGTTACTTGCTTGACCAATAACACCATAAATTGCCGATAAAATCGACTCAGCTGAAAGTGTCGCTGATGAGGAACCACTGGGAAATAATAAAGCACTGTTTAACTCTATCTCTAACCAATCACCATCTATTTGTAATTGGGCAAAACCAGACTCAACCAGTTCATATAAAGCCGTGTGTAACTCTTCTTCTAAGGAACTTAAGTTATTTCCTACTTGCGCATCAGAGATGTTAGATAAGCTTCTTTCGTTATTAAGTACTTCCGGCCCGGCAACCTCTAGGATACCATTGCCAAATAACTTTTTATTCGTTTTACTGGTATTAACCATCAAGACACTATCACCATGGCCTCGGTTTTTACTCTTCTCTTCATACGTTTGGAAGACACGACCAAATGATTCAGTAAGACTATCAAAAGGCTTTTCGTTCACCATTGCCATTGCGTATAACACCACAAACAAGGCAAACATTAAGGTCATATAATCTGCATAAGAAACTAACCAACGATGAACATTATCATGCTCTATGGTGTGTCTTCGATTACGTAGCCGATTCATCGGTCTAACCTAAATGCCGATAGTTTATTTTCAATCGCATGAGGATTTTCTCCATTGGCAATGGATACCAAGCCCTCACAGATCATTTCACGGTACATGGTTTGTTGATGAATAATAACTCGAATTTTATTTGCTATCGGTAAATAGAGCAGGTTAGCAAAACCTACCCCGTAAATAGTGGCAATAAAAGCGGTTGCTATGCCCTGCCCTAGTAATTCTGGTTCAGCTAGATTACCCATAGCATGAATTAAGCCAAGTACAGCGCCTAATATGCCAATGGTAGGACTGTAGCCGCCCATCGCTTCAAATACATTAGCAGAACGCAAGTTATGTTCCCGATAAATATCTAAATCTAACTCTAGCACGACTCTAAAATTTTCAAGATCAACACCATCAACCAATAAGTTAAGGCCCTTTTGGGTATAACTATCTTCTATTTCCAAGGCAGTATCTTCTAAAGCAAGATATCCTGACTCTCTTGCCTTAGTTGCCCAGTCGACAATTTCACTTATACCACGGTCAATATCGTATTTAGGCGGAGAAAAAACCCATTTAAGTAATGAAATAGCATGAGTAAACTGCATCATTGACGATTGCAGCATAACAGCACCTAAGGTGCCGCCAAAAACAATAATAAAAGCGGGTAGCTCAAATAAAGCAGATATATGACCACCATCAAGAGTGAAGCCTATATAAACAGCAAAAATTGCAATAAATAGACCTGCGACACTCAGCTTATCCATGGCCGATTTCCTTAACCATAGAAGCTGCCATTGAATCTAGTGGCAACGACAACTGAGACAAGCCTGCTTTAACTACCGCTTGAGGCATACCATAAACGACACAGGATTGTTCATCTTGCGACCAAATGGTCGAGCCTTTAGCTTTTAACATCCTCGATCCCTCTTTACCATCAGAGCCCATGCCCGTAAGAATCACCCCAAGCACTTTACCGGCAAAGGTTTTAGCCGCTGAGCCAAAACTGATATCAACACTCGGCTTAAAAGTGATTTTTGGGGAGTCATCATCGAGAATTTTTATTTTTGCTGAATTTTCACTGCCACTAATAATCATTTGCCGACCACCGGGAGCTAAATAAGCACAACCAGGTTTTAGTATATCGCCATCCTCAGCTTCTTTAATTGATATTTTACACAAGGTATTTAAACGACTGGCAAAGGCAGCAGTAAATGCCGCTGGCATATGCTGAACAATAATAATGGGTAATGGGAAATCTTGCTCCAATTGCACCAATATTTTTTGCAGTGCTACTGGTCCCCCTGTAGAAGTACCAATAGCTAATAGTTTATATTCTTTACCCGAGCTACGGCTAAGCGTTTTTTTATCTTTAAGTGCCGAGGAAAATGACGGTTTAGTGGTGCTTGTCGCTTTTGTAACATTTGTTGTCAATCTTGTTTTTGCTAAGGGAGGACGGGTAATCCCAGTCTGATTCACCGATCTGGTTTTTGCAAACCCTGGTTTTCGTGCTATTTCAACAACCCTTTGACGTAGTAAACTACCCGCTTCATCGGTATTTTTTGCAATTTCACTAAACTTTTTCGGTAAAAAATCTAAAGCTCCGGCATCAAGCGCATCGAGGGTTGCTTTAGCTCCTTGATGCGTTAAAGATGAAAACATCAATATTGCCGTTGGTGACTTCGCCATAATTTGCTTCACCGCGTCAATACCGTTAAGCACTGGCATTTCTATATCCATAGTAATGACATCAGGCTTTAGCAATATAGCTTTCTCAACCGCTTCTTTGCCATTCACTGCAACATCAATAACGTTCAATTGTGGATCTTTATTAAGAATATCAGTAACTCTACGTCTAAAAAAGCTAGAGTCATCAACAACTAGTACCTTGTAGACCATTTAACCTCTCTGATAACGCTACTTAATTCACGCTGTATAGTCATAGTTGGTAATACAAAAAACATATTACCTTTGGGAATCATTACTGCGTAATTTTTTATTAATAGGTGATTTTTTTGCATAAAATTTTAGTAGATTTCCTATATCTAAAATAAGTGCAATACCCCCATCACTGGTAATCGTTGCACCAGCCATTCCTGGCGTTCCATGGAGTAACCTATCAAGTGGCTTAATCACAACTTCTTCTTGACCTATTAGGCTATCAACGACAAAGCCAACTTGTTGATTACCCAGTTGAACGATCACAACATGACCTTTATCACGGGTTTTCTCAACAAAATTACGCACTAGCCACTGATCGAGATAAAATAAGGGTATAGCTTTATCTCGAACTATAATGGTCAGTTGCCCATCAACATTGTTAGTCTTAGATAAGTCTAAGTGGAAAATCTCATTAACAGCGGAAAGTGGTAAAGCAAATGTTTGTTTACCGACCACGACCATTAATGTCGGCAGTATCGCTAAGGTTAATGGCACTTTAATTTCAAGTACCGTCCCTACACCTAGCTCAGAATCAATATTTACCGTACCGTTAAGTTGAGTGATTTTGGTTTTCACCACATCCATGCCAACACCACGGCCCGAAACCTCAGAAATTTCAGTTTTAGTAGAAAACCCAGGAGCAAAAATAAGACTAAAGGCTTCTTTATCTGACATTCTAGCAGCCGACTCGGTATCAAGGACACCACGGTCAATCGCGATACTTTTTAATTTTTCAGGATCCATACCCGCACCATCATCTTTGATGGTGAGTAATATATGATCGCCCTCTTGTGAGGCGGATAGGACAATGGTACCTTCTCTTGGTTTACCCATAGCTTCACGTATATCTGGATCTTCGATGCCATGATCTACGGAGTTTCTAACTAAATGCACTAAAGGATCAGCAAGAGCTTCCACTAAATTTTTATCTAAGTCAGTCTCTTCGCCTTCTAGAATTAGTGATATTTCTTTTTTCATACTACGAGCTAAATCGCGTACTACCCGAGGAAAACGACCAAAAACCTTTTTAATTGGCTGCATACGTGTTTTCATGACCGCACCCTGAAGGTCGGTGGTTACTGCATCTAAATTGGTAACTGCTTTATTTAACTCTTCATCATCTGAAACCAAGCCTAAGCTCATTAACCGATTCCTGACTAAAACTAATTCCCCCACCATGTTCATTATTTGGTCAAGTCGTTTCGTGTCCACTCGGACGGTTGTTTCACTTGGTGGTGCAGGTGTCGCAGCCTTTTTAGTGGCTTTCGCGGGAGATTTTTTGGCGACAGTTTTAGCGGGAGGAGCAGCTGCAGGTTCTTCTTTTTTAGTAATGTTAGGCGCTGGACTAACATTAGCATGATCTATCGAGGCAACTGTAGCTTTGGGTGCATTACCTTTACCGTGGAGTTCATCCAATAGCTTTTCAAATTCCAGATCGTCAATATCACCATTGCTACTACTAATAGTACTGTTTGTTGTCTGCCCTGCATCAGCAGAAAAGGCACCTTGACCATGTAATTCATCTAATAATGATTCAAATTCATCATCGCTGATCTCATCACTTGAACTAATGGTGCTAGTAGACGGTGGTGAGGAGGGGGTAGGGGACGTAGGAACACTACCTGATCCATGTAATTCATCTAAAAGTCGCTCAAACTCATCTTCACTCATTTCATCATTTGAGCTTGACTCAGACACCGAGTCAATAACATTGGGGCTAGCTGCGGGTGTGTTTACGCTTTCCGGGTGACTCAACTTCTCGAGTTCAGCTAATAAAGTCGCATCTGCTGGAGCAAGGGGCTCTCGACTTTGTACCTGGACAAACATGTCATTAACCGTGTCTAATGCGGATAATATGGTATCCATTAGTTCAGCATTAACCGTGAGTTTCCCAGTACGTAACAGATCAAATATATTTTCTGCACCGTGACAGACATCAACAAGTGCTCCTAGATTTAAAAAACCGGCACCACCTTTGACGGTATGAAAGCCACGGAATATCGAATTCAATAACTCAGTATTATCTACGTCATTTTCGAGCTCAACCAGCTCTTCTGAAAGTGACTCTAAGATTTCACCCGCTTCTACTAAAAAGTCCTGTAAAATTTCTTCATCTGCTTCAAAAGACATGCAGTAACTCCCATTAAAATCCTAAACTTGACAAAAGATCGTCGACATCATCTTGATCTGCTACTACATCATCTCTATTTTCTTTATTTATAATCGGCCCTTCAACAAGATTTTTACCTACTTTAGGCAGCACTTTCTCCTGCACTGGTTCAGCAGATATTCCAAAAGCCGTTAACATGGTTATTAAACTTTCTTCCACTTCTATTACTAGATCTATAACTTTACGAATGACTTGCCCAGTTAAATCTTGAAAATCTTGTGCCATTAACACGTCAGTCATTAAACTATGTATATGTTGGGTTTCTTTACCGGTATTTTTTAATAAGGTATCGATATTAAGGCACAACGATTTAAACTCGGTTAAGTCTAACTCATTGTTCATCAACTTAGTCCATGACGGATTTACGGCGGCTACTTGTTCAGCCATAGTATTTACAACAGGAAAAATAGCCTCAACTGCATCCATGGTTTTATTAGCGGCTTCTTCTGTTCTAGTAATAACAAAATTCAACCGTTCTTTGGCATCGGGGATATCTGAGGTAGCGAGATCAGACAACCTAGAGTCTAGCTGGAAATTTGTTAACGAATCATGAAGCTGGCGTGTTAATTTACCAATTTCAGCAAAAAGTTCCGAATTGATTGGGTTTTGAATCTCAGCAATAATAGCATTCGCTTCATCTTGCTGACCTAACTCTAAAAACTCAACCACAGATTTTGCTTGCTCTAATGAGATCCGCCCCGTCATAGCTATAGTCATGCAAAGTCCTTAATACAATATTTATCAAAACCTTACTTTAGCTAAGCACTAATGTGCTAACTAAAGTTCGCACATTAAGCTAAGCGCTCAAAAATCTTCTCTATCTTAGTTTTTAATGTTGCGGCGGTAAAAGGTTTAACAATATAGCCATTAACACCTGCTTGAGCTGCCATCACGATTTGTTCTTTTTTAGCTTCTGCGGTAATAAGTAATACTGGGATATGTGATAGGCTTGCATCAGCACGGATTGCTTTCAGCAAATCTATACCTTGCATGCCTGGCATGTTCCAGTCTGTTACCACAAAATCAAAATCACCACCTTGAAGCATAGGTAAAGCTGTACTGCCATCATCCGCCTCTTGAATGTTGGTAAACCCTAAATCTCGCAACAAATTTTTCACTATACGTCTCATGGTTGAAAAGTCATCAACAACAAGCACTTTCATATTTTTATCCAAGGCACCCTCCGGCAAAACATTCAAATTAATTTTTTTTTATATCTATTCTTTTTTTACCTAACAAGGTAGTTATTTTATAGCAAGCGCTCAGCTGACAAGTTTAGCTAACTTTGCCAAGAATGCATGCGTGCTTTTAGACGATGCATCGCTTGACTATGTATTTGGCTTACCCTAGATTCACTTACATCAAGAACTTGACCTATTTCTCGTAAGTTTAATTCTTCATCGTAATATAGAGACAGTACTAAAGCTTCTCTCTCTGGTAAAGAGCTAATGCATTGAGCTAGGCCTTTTTTAAAAGCACTGTGTTCAATACTATGATATGGATCATCACCACGGCAACTATCAGCTAATTTTATCGCATCTTCATTAACGCCTAAATCGTCAATGCCGAGTATTTTTCCTGTACTGACTTCACTTAATATATGATGGTAGTCATTTAGTGAAATATCAAGTTTTTCAGCCACTTCAATATCAGAAACATCTCGACCACGCTGCGCTTCGAGTTGTTTAATGGCTTCACTTATCATTCTGCTATTTTTGTGAACAGATCTTGGCGTCCAATCGCCTCGACGTATTTCATCAAGCATAGCGCCACGAATTCTAATGCCAGCAAATGTTTCAAAACTAGCACCTTTGCTATTATCAAAATTTTTGGCTGCTTCAAATAAACCAATCATACCCGATTGAATTAAGTCATCGACTAACACACTTGCTGGCAACCTTGCCAGTAAATGATAAGCAATGCGCTTGACCAAAACAGTATGTTGTTCAAGCAAAGCTGTTTTATCAATTAGACTATTGTAGCTATTTGCTTTTACCACGTATTATCGCTCTCATTGAAGACATGCTTAATTACTCAGTTATTTAGTTCCCTAGTAACTGCTCAATAAAGAATTCTAGGTGCCCTGAAGCTTGTTTAGGAACTGGCCATTGGCTAACTTTAGTGGCTAAATCAATATAAGCTAACGCTGCTGGAGATTGAGGATAAGCTTCCACAATCAGTTGTTGCTTACGTACTGATCTGCGAACATTTTCATCGAAGGGTATTACCGCGACTAGCTCTATAGCCACATCGAGAAACCTATCGGTTACTTTTGTTAATTTTGCAAAAAGTTGTTGTCCTTCTCTAGGACTACGAACCATATTAGCAACAACTTTAAATTTAAAGACACCGTGATCACGGCTGAGTAATTTCATTAAGGCATAGCAATCAGTAATAGAGGTGGGTTCATCACAAACAACTAACATCACATCCTGTGCAGCCCTGGTAAAGCTTAACACCATATCGGAAATACCAGCCGCGGTATCAATTATCAACACATCGAACTGCGTTTTCATTTCACTAAAGGCTCTAATGAGACCGGCATGCTCTGATGGCGTTAAATCCACCATAGACTGTGAACCGGATGTTGCGGGAATAATCTTAATCCCTGCAGGACCTTCAATAATAATATCATCAAGCTCACATTCACCTGATAATACATGAGATAAGTTACGTTTTACTCTTAACCCTAACATCACATCTACATTAGCCAGGCCTAAATCGGCATCAAGCACTAAAACTCGTTTACCCTGTTGCCCTAGAGCAACGGCTGTATTAAGGGCGGTGTTCGTTTTACCAACGCCACCTTTTCCGCCTGAAACTGCCACTACTTTAACTTGCTGTAGGTTTTGCATCTTTCTTAAGCCGCTCGCTTGATCTATCATTTAATTATTACTTCTAATCATATCTGTTTAGCTACTAGCTAGAACCTTATACTATTGCGGCGGGAGCAACTGGCATTGGCCGCATTACACTTACATTGTTATTTACTGACTTAGTTGCCATCTTATCTGCCAGAGTAACGAGTTTCTCAGCATTTGCAACTTTAATATCTTCTGGAACTCTTTGCCCATCAGTAAGATACCCTATTGGTAAGCCATTTTGAATCGAAGTTGTAATTATTTCACCAATACTGATACTTTCATCGAGTTTAGTATAAATACAACCCGATAATGGTATCTTTTTAAAGCGATCTACGTTTTCTTGCATTACGCCTTGTTGCGTATTAGCCGCTAAAACTAAATAATTTCTAATTCTAACCCTAGCGTTCGCCACTAAGGCGGTTAATTGTTCTGCTAAACGAATGTCACGTTGTCCCATGCCAGCAGTATCAATTAAAATTAATTTCTTCTTAGAGTATTGCTGTAACAGAGTATCTAACGCTTGGCTATCTTTAGCAAGGCTCACCTGACAGCCAATAATCTTGCCATAAGTTGCTAATTGCTCAAAACCAGCAATACGGAAAGTATCGGTGGAAATAAGAGCAACTTGATCGCTGCCATGTACTTGCGAGAAACCTGCGGCAAGTTTTGCTATGGTGGTAGTTTTACCTACCCCGGTTGGGCCAACCAGCGCAACAACACCGCCACGAGTGATAATATCATTTTGTGTGGTATTAATTTGCTTAGCAATAAGTTGAGTTGCTTGCGCCCATGCTTCCTCTGCAGTCGACTGTTCAGGTACATAGCCGGCAATTTGATCGGCGATTTGTTCATTCAGCCCTAAAGCAAGTAAACGATTGACCAGTACTGCGCGTTGTGGATCCTTTTGCGCCATATCTTGCCACATTAAACCTGAAACTTGATGTTCTAGTAACGAACGAATTGAGGCCATCTCTTGCTGCATCTTGACAAAATCTTGTGAAGACACCTGGACATCATCATTGACATCAACCGCTAAGGGACTTGGGCTTGATATATTATTCGATACGATAGCCGTTATCTGGTCATCATCTTGAACATCTTCCGCGTTAGCGCCTTGCTCTGCTATTGCTGGCGGCAAGCTATCAGTATTGGGTTGATTGAGACGGTCAGTAAAACTTTTTAGTTGCTGCTTTATAGTCGTTTTATCAAGGCTGTTGGGCTCTTGCTGCTGAGCTGTTTGATGGCTTGACTGGTACTGAGCCGGATGTTGCACTTGACGATTAAGTAATGCCGATAAGCTATCAGCGGGTACATCTTCCGCGCTATTATCATTTACCACTGAGGATGAAGAGGTAGATGTAGAGGAAGATGAAGTATTATTGTGCCGCTGTGTTTGTTGACCAAGGCTAACCACATCATTACTTACTTCTCTTGGGCTCAATGAGTTCTGCTGTGCTTCAGTTTCTACAGCCCTTTTTTCAGGAAATTTTGCCGGAGGCACGGCTTGGTTATAATCAACAGCAGCCATTAATTCCACACCTTCTGGAATTTTTTTATTAGACATAATTACTGCATCAACGCCAAGTTCTTCTTTGATCTGTGTTAATGCAGTACGCATATCTTTGGCAACAAAACGTCTAATCTTCATAGCTAACCTCTACCTTTGCTCTTAGTTAAAACGTTGCTCAGCATACGTTTAACTTATTGTTATTGCCCAATAGCACTAACAATTTTAATTTGTTTGTCATCAGGGATTTCTTGATAAGAAATCACGCGTAAACTTGGTATGGTGTATTTAACAAACTTAGCCAAAACCTGACGCAAAATTCCCGACGTTAATAAAATTGGCGTATCTCCAGCCATTTCTTGCTGGTTTGCACCTTCAGTTAATGATTTTTGTAAGCGCTCCGCTAAACCAGGTTCAATTCCGGCACCATCATCTCCTGCCATTTGCATAGACTGATGCAACATCTGTTCCAATTCTGGAGCCAAAGTTATGACGGGTACTTCTTTTGCGGCACCAACCAGGTCTTGGATAATAAATTTTCTTAAACTTATTCGTACCGCTGCGGTGAGAACTTCAGCATCTTGGCTCTTCGGTCCATATTCAACCAGAGTTTGCACTATAGACCGCATATCACGTACCGCAACACCTTCGTTCATTAGGCTTTGTAGTACTTTAACAACCGTACCTAAAGTCAGGGTATCAGGAATAAAGCCTTCCACTAACTTAGGGTAGCTTTTAGCAAGTAAGTCCAATAAGTTTTGCACTTCTTCATGCCCTAACAACTGAGCAGCATTATTGGTTAATATCTGACTCAAATGCGTTGCTAACACGGTGGCCGAATCAACAACAGTGTAACCTAACGTTTGTGCTTGTTCACGTTGATTTTGATTAATCCAAGTAGCCTCAAGTCCAAAAGCTGGGTCTTTTGTGGCGACGCCATCAAGCTTACCAAAAACTTGTCCAGGATTAATGGCGAGCTCCTGATCATGACGAATTTCGGCACTGCCAACAACAACACCCATAAGCGATATTTGATAACTGTTTGGGTCCAAATCTAAATTATCTCGAATATGTACTGCAGGAACTAAAAAGCCGAATTCCTGGGATAACTTTTTTCGTACGCCTTTAATACGACTCAGTAGTTCACCACCTTGCGCTTTATCCACTAGGGGGATCAAACGGTAACCAATTTCTAGACCAATAATATCAACCTGATTGACATCATCCCAATCCAATTCTTTCACCTCTTCTTCTTGTTGTTGATGCTGCACTTGTTCTTCTTCAACTATTTTTTCTTGTGCAATTTTTTTGTTTTCTTTTTTTCTCGCGCCATAAAAAGCAGTGGCAGCAATAATGGCCGAAAATAATAAAAAGACAAAATGTGGCATGCCGGGGATAACCCCCATAACAAACATCACCCCTGCGGTAATATAAAGCGATTTTTCTTGGCCTAATTGGCTGCTAACTTGTTCGCCCATATCTTGGGAGGTATTTTGACGGGTTACAACAATAGCGGTACCAACAGATAATAATAAACCTGGTATTTGCGCAGCAAGGCCATCACCAATAGTCAGTACGGTATAAATTTCAACTGCCTCGCCGAAGGCTAGATCATGTTGCACCATACCAATGATTAAGCCACCAATAATATTAATGAACAAGATAAGAATGCCGGCAATGGCATCACCTTTGACAAATTTACTGGCACCATCCATTGAGCCATAAAAATCGGCTTCATTGGTTACTTCTATACGGCGTTCTTTTGCTTCTTCCTGAGTAATAAAACCCGCATTTAAGTCGGCATCAATGGCCATTTGTTTACCTGGCATGGCATCTAAGGTAAAACGCGCGGTCACTTCGGCAATGCGACCCGCACCTTTTGTGATAACAACAAAGTTGATAATAATTAAGATTAAAAATACCACTAAGCCGACCGCATAATTGCCACCAATAACGACGGAACCAAAGGCTTCAATAACTTTACCCGCGGCATCTGGGCCTTCATGACCTTCTAATAGCACTATCCGGGTACTGGCGACATTCAATGCTAAACGTAAAATAGTTGCCACGAGTAAAACGGCCGGGAAAGAGCCAAAATCAAGGGGTTTTAAGGTGTAAACAGTAATGAGTAAAACAACCAGAGAGAGTGCTATATTAAAAGAAAACAGGATATCTAATAACCAAGCGGGCATAGGTAACATAACCATGCCTAGGGCTGCCATGACCAGAATGGGGGTACCCAGCCCAGTCAGATGACGTAACTTCGATTTATCAAATTTATTAAAATAAGCGACTAATTGCATTACTACTTCATGATGTTTTTTTGACAGTTATCATGAGGTAGCAATTCTTATACCAAAAGAGCTTATTGGCTCTATTTACTTGTCTCTGTTGACGCTAATATTTAAATTCATCGGGGATAGGCAGATCTTTAGCAACAGGAATAGGTTTTTTAGCCTTACCTTTTTTATGCTCATTGAGCTGGAAGATAAAGGCCAACACTTGGGCAACAGCGGCAAACAGCTCTTCAGGGATATCTTCACCAACTTCGGCAGTATAATAAATTGAGCGTGCTAAGGCCGCTGATTGAATAATCTCAACTTGATGCTCTTTAGCAATGGTGCGGATATGTATGGCCATTTCATCAACACCTTTAGCGACCAACACTGGGGCTCCACCTACCGCGGCATCATATTTAAGCGCAATAGAAAAATGGGTAGGATTAGTGATGACAACATCCGAGTCGGGCACATCAGCCATCATACGTCGTTGTGACATTTCATATTGCGTCCGACGAATACGGCCTTTCATTTCAGGACTACCTTCTGAACTTTTATGTTCATCTTTAATTTCTTGCTTAGTCATTTTTAGTTGGCGGTTATGATTCCAAACTTGATACGGCGCATCAATAGCCACAATAATGCCTATCGATAAGGCCAACACTAAGAACATCCACAGCAGCATAGTCGTTGCATGTTCAAAGTTAGCCGGAATAGTTTCTCGACTTAACCCTAAAATTTGTTCAAACAAACCATTTAGTAATAAATAAGCAACAAAAAAAACCACACAGAACTTTAAAATTGATTTAAACAACTCGACCGCTGCTTGTACCCCGAACATTCTTTTAAAGCCAGCCATAGGGGAGAGCCGACTTGCTTTAGGCATCATCGCCTCCCACGAAAAACTCATACCACCAAGTAAAGTATTACCCACAAATGCCGCGATCATAATGATAACGAATATCCACATTAAGGGTGATACTAGCTGAAAGATACCATCATTTATCACTTTAAAAAGCGCATTGATATCCATGGCCTCTTCTCTCGTTAAGCTAAACATATGAGTCATCATATTAGCCATTGAGGTGGCTAAAGATTTCCCCATAAGTAACATGGCGCAAGCACTGCCAACCAAAACAAAAAAAGTGCCTAAATCTTTAGAGCGGGCAATTTGACCCTTTTTACGGGCATCGGTGAGTTTTTTTGCCGTGGGTTCTTCGCTTTTTTCACCACTATCAGAGTCAGCCATCTATGTGGCCTGACAATCAATAAGGTAGCAGCTAAAATCTAGTGCACGTTGCCACTGCAGTTCAAAGTGAGTGAGAAAATTACCAAAGGTTAGCCACATAATAAGTAAACCTGCCAGCATGGTGATGGGAAAGCCAATAGCAAAAATATTCAATTGCGGTGCGGCTCTGGTCATAATACCAAAGGAAAAATTTATCAATAACATCGCCGTTACTGGTGCTAAAGCAAGAGATAGCGCAGTAGCAAACATCCAACTGCCCCATTCAACGATTTCTCTATATTTGATGCTGGATAAATGCTCGGTCGGAATAGGTAAGGTGTCAAAGCTGGCGACAATAAAATGTAAATAAGCCAGATGTCCATCCATCACCCAAAATAGCAGTGAAGATAATATTAAAAAGAATTGGCCAACAGCTGGTACATTCATGCCGCTAGCGGGATCAACTAATGAAGCAAAACCAAGACCTGATTGCATGGCAATAATTTGCCCTGCCAAGGTAAAAGTGTTGACGACCATAATGGTGACAAAGCCAAGCATAATACCGATAATCATCTGTTGCCCCAGTAAGATAGCCGTATTGATAGACAGTAAATCAATATCTTTAACGGGTGGGATGGCCGGCATGATAGCAACGGTTATGGCTAAGGATAAAAAAAGTTTTACCCGCATTGGAATGGTTCTAGCACTAAAGCCTATCATGGTCATAACCAAGGCAGAGATCCGACTAAAGGGCAAAATAAGATCTGCCATAAATTGGTTAATAACGGACTCGGTAAATTCCATTACCGGCTACCGATATCGAGTATATTATCGGTAATAGTTAGCAATAACAAGATGTTAACCATTAGATAATGACACTAGGTATGCTAGCAATGAGCCTAATGGTATAGTCCATAATTTTTTGTAATAGCCAATGGCCGCCAAATATCAAAGAAAGTAAAGTGACAATTAATCTTGGTAAGAAGCTTAAGGTTTGCTCATTAATTGAAGTAGCTGCTTGAAAAACAGCCACAATTAAACCCACCGCAAGACTGGGTAAGATGATAGCACTTACTAGTACGATAACGAGTAATAAAGCATCACCTAGTATATCCACATAGATTTCAGGTCCCATAAGCTACTCTCTTGTATACCCAATTTTTCTTAAATGCTAGTGAAGCAAAGACAAGTTAGCAGTCTCGCTAACTACCCATACCATAGCTGGTTGCTATGGTACCAATAACAAGGTTCCAGCCATCAACCAAAACAAATAACATCAACTTAAAAGGTAAAGAGACAATCATGGGCGAAAGCATCATCATGCCCATGGCCATCAATATACTGGCGACAACCAAATCGATGATCAAAAAAGGTATAAATAATATAAAACCAATTTGAAAAGCGGTTTTTAATTCACTGATAATAAAAGCAGGGATAATGACGGTCATAGGTAAATCGGTTGGCTTATCTACCGCTTCAATACCAGCCATGCCGGCTAAGGTATCAAGATCCTTAATACGGGTTTGCTGCAACATAAAAGCACGCAGCGGTATCTTGCCCAGATTGATGGCTTCACTAGACGTTAACTGATCTGCTAAATAGGGTTGAATGGCCGTTTTATCTATTTGATTATATACTGGCGTCATTATGAACAGTGTCATAAAAAGCGTCAGTCCAATTATCACTTGATTCGATGGTGTTTGCTGAAGACCAATAGCTTGTCGTAAAATGGACATAATCACCACAATTCGAGTAAATGAGGTCATCATTATGATAGCAGCAGGGATAAAACTTAGCGCAGTCATAAAAATCAATATTTGTAGATTTACTGAATACTCTTGCGAGCCATCAGGGTTTGTAGTGAGCGTTAAGGCCGACAACGATAGATCACCGGCAAGAGCGTCAAAACTCATACTGAGTAAGGATAAAGCTATGATGATGAATAACGAAATTCTTTTCATGGTTCCCTGAACGTCCTAAATTTATAAGCCTAAGTTAACGGCAAACTGTTAAATAATATGATGTTGATTTTATCTAATAACAAGTGGTCAATTAAGGCACTTGTTATAACTTTTAAAAACAATAGCCACTACGACTTTTTAGCTAACAAAAAAGATAATATATTTTTAGGTAAATCTGCCGTATTAATACTTTGCTGAGCTAATGGCTCTGATAACTTGTCCAACAAGCTGATTTTTTGAGCGGTAACGCCTAGCAGTAATTGTTGCTCACCCACTTGCACTACTATCAACCGCTCTTTATTCCCTAACGACAAGCTGGTGATGACTTTAAGTTGACTAATGCCTTGTTGGGAAAAATTAAAGCGCTTAAGTACAAATGCACAGCTAATAATTAACGCTAAAACCATCAACAAAGATAAGATCATTCTGCCTGAATCCATGTTAGCCATAACATGCTTACCTACCTCAGGGCTATTATTTACCGTTTTGTCGTCTAAAAAAATGGGTCGAGTTACTCCTTCAGGGCCAGTGTCATTATCCGCTAAAAACTTTTGAGCAATAGCCTGCGCTACCGCGATTTTTTCATTGGGGATATTTTCAGTGGTATTACTTTCGGCTAAAGCCAGTAAAGAGAGGAAATAACAACTAATAGCTAAGAATATACGTATTGTTTTTATTATCATAGAGCAGATATCTTTATTCATAGCAAGGGAAACGCTCATAATTTGAGCTACTTTAATTTTTTGATACGTTCAACTTGGCTAATCACGTCGGTTAAGCGAATACCAAACTTATCATTCACCACAACAACTTCACCGTGGGCTATTAAGGTGCCATTCACCATAACATCAAGTGACTCACCCGCTACCCGGTCTAATTCAACCACTGAGCCTTGGTTCAATTGCAATAAATTTCGAATGCTAATATGACTTCGGCCTACTTCCATAGAAATTGTCACCGGTATATCTAAAATAGTATCAAGCTTCCGCTTTTCTTCACCGGTAATAGGCGATTCTTCCTCGGTTAGCTCTTCAAGCTCTACCGTTTTTGCACCGGCGGTTTTGGCTTCAGCTTGTTCATCTAGCGCCTCATCCCACATACTTAGGTCTTCATCTTTGTCGTTACTCATACCACTGGCCTCAATTTATAAATTTTGTTCATCTAGGTCGACTTATTCGTTTATAAGTCTTCGTCAAGCAGGTGCAGTTCAGCATCACTATCAAGGCGTTTACCACCTTTGGTTAAAATGGTTAATTCAGATTTAACTGACTCAGGTCGTTTGATTTTCGATACAATTTTCAAGGTGACATTATCTCGACTTCGTCCTAACTTAGCTCTAAAAGTCGGTAGATCTTCAATGAGTACGATAATGTGCTCAGGCATTTCAATGGGTATAATATCCCCAACTCGTAATTCCATAATTTGACGTAAAGGTATATCAACCTCAATAAACCTAGTATTAATAGCTACTGGCACATCCATAATTTCATCACGCAATGCCTTTGACCAACGCATATCGGTGTCTTCTTTATCACTTTGCACACCCGCATCAAGTAACTCACGTATAGGCTCGAGCATTGAGTAAGGCAAAGCGATGTGGAAATCGCCACCACCGCCATCTAACTCAATATGGAAGGAGCTGATAACCACCACCTCTGTTGGGCTGACAATATTTGCCATAGACGGGTTAACTTCAGAGTCTAAATACTCAAAGGAAATATCCATTACCGGTGACCAAGCTTCTTTATAATCTTCAAAAATAAGCTTTAACAGCATTTGAATAATACGGCGCTCTGTCGGGGTAAATTCACGACCTTCAATTTTTGCATGATAGCGGCCATCGCCACCAAAAAAATTATCGACTAGAATAAAAACTAAGCGCGCTTCCATGGTAATTAATGCCGTACCTTTTAACGGACGAAAACGCACCATGTTCAGACTTGTCGGCACAAACAAGGTATGTATGTACTCACCAAACTTAATCATCTGAATGCCATTAATAGACACCTCAGCCGTACGGCGCATCATATTAAATAAGCTGATACGCATATGGCGAGCAAAACGTTCGTTGACCATTTCCAATGTTGGCATTCGGCCACGAACAATACGATCCTGTGAAGAGAAGTCATAATCAGTGGGGCCGTCATGGTCTTGCACGACATCCTCAACTATTTCCTCATCTTCAACATCATCAACACCATGTAATAAGGCATCAATCTCGTCTTGGGATAATAAATCACTCACTCGATAGTCTCTTTCATTGTTATCAATATAAGTATCAATATCAGTAGCAATTTCACTTACTACTGAATGATTACTTTAACGCTATTAATTTGTACTGCTAACTTGTGCTGCTATGCTCAGCTAGCTATTGCATGACAAAACCAGTAAATAGTACTTTTTCTACGGTTTTATCACCTTCGACATCTGTCATGATTTTTTGAACAGCCGCTAATGACTGCTGCTTTAAAGCGATTTTCCCGGCACTTGTTGCCAAATCATCAGCGTTGGCTTGAGAGAAAACACTCAGTAAAGTACTTTCAATTAACGGAATATGCATTTTGGCATTCTCTTCATTATCACCACCGCGAACAAGTAATTGCACACGTATTTCGACAAAACGGTCGCGCGCTGCGCCAGGAACATTAAAACGAAAGGCTCTAGGCATTGGCACATATAAAGCGGTACCCAAATGAGCGCTTGAGCTAGCTTCAACTACTTTAGCTTCACTGCCCTCACTATCTAATGCGGCGGTAATGTCTGCTTGACTTGCATCACTACCACTCATAAAGAAGTAACCCGCTGCTGCGCCCACAAGTAAAACCACGACAGCAATAATGATGATGATCATTTTTTTATTTTTACCTGAGTTATCTAGCTCTAACTCACCTTCTTTACCATTTTCTTTTTCGTCTGCCATGAGAATCCTTTAAATTTACCGCCATTAATAGTCAAAATAATAGTGACTAATGAATGACATAGTATTTATTGATAGACTATATCCTTGAATAGTCTTCGAGCCAATGTGTTTTCACCAACTTAACTTCATTTTAGTCAATTAAGCGTAGTAATCTACGCCCGTTGTCGAAGAATCGAACAACTTAGCGGATAAAGCTAGCGTATGCTCGTCTTCGTCTACCTTAGTTAACAATGCTGCTGGGTCATTACCTTGCTTTAAATTATTCTTATCATTATTTTCCTGCTGACTTTGTTGCTCAACAGTAGCGTCGCCGACATCGACACCCTGCTCCGCCAACATATCTCTTAATTTCTGCATATTCTGCTCTAATGCTTCTTTTGCTTGCTGGTTTTGCACGACAAAATTAACCGTAGCTTGCTCACCTTGCAAATTAACGCGTACCTGCATATTACCAAACTCAGGTGGGTCCAAGATGATATCAAATTGCTGTAACTTCTGGCTGATCATAATCATGACTTTATCTTTTACCGCATCGGCAAAATCTTTTCTATAAATAGCGATGCTTTCTTGCTGCAGTTGCACCTTGTTTTTCTGGATTTGTGCGATATCACTGGCAACATTATGACTTAGCACTTCAACTGCTTGATGCTCAATATAGGCATCAGTGCTTTGTTTGGCTTGTGTTGCTTGCATGGTTAACGCTTGTGACTCAGAGAAAGAACGTGTGGCAAGATTGTCACTAACCTTGCTGGTTGTTTTCATGCCTTGCTCGACCGGTTGCTCTTGTGACAACAGCAGAGCTTCAGCATACTCAGTATCATCAATAGCTTGTTGCTGCTGAGCCTGTTGCAACCCTTGAACTTGAGCATTGCTCAAGTTCACTTGTTTAGCTTGAACAGCTACGGGCTGTTCTTTAGCGGTAATTTCATGCGGTATTATCGCCGGTGTAGTTCGTTCTGCTATTGCTTTATCGGCACTAATATTACTTAATATTGAGTGAACCGAGCTAGTGTCTAACTCGGCTTTTTCAGCGAATATTGCTTGTTGCTGCTGAGCCTGTTGCAACCCTTGAACTTGAGCATTGCTCAAGTTCACTTGTTTAGCTTGAACAGCTACGGGCTGTTCTTTAGCGGTAATTTCATGCGGTATTATCGCCGGTGTAGTTCGTTCTGCTATTGCTTTATCGGCACTAATATTACTTAATATTGAGTGAACCGAGCTAGTCTCCAACTCGGATTTTGCAGCGAATTGTTGCTCATTTTTGCTAGCTTTATTTGGCACAGCCTCGAGTGTATGGTTCGCTACTTTAGTAACAGAAGGTACCTGTTTTTCAGTTGCATCCGATGTGGAAACTGGCAATTCAGCACTATTTTTACCTGGGGGTTTAGCTGATAAAGTGACATTTTTTTCACTTAGGTGCGCTTTAGTTTTAGCTAATGACTCTTTTGCTAATGGGTCTTTAGCTAATGGGTCTTTAGCCAGAAGCTGCACCTCTGCGGCGGTTAGCTTATCATTACCAATAGGCTCAACGGGCAATTGGTATAAACCCGAGTCTACTTGCTCGGTAATTTGGCTTTTATTGGTTGCTGAAATACTGGCCGCTAAATCGCTTACTTTATTATTATTCAGTTGAGCTGCAGTTAACTGGGCATTCGTTAACTGCTCGCTAGTTATACTTTGATTGTTGCTGATGCTTTGCAGTGATTGTTGGTAATTTTTTAGTAGTTGCTCGCCTGGTTGCTGCGCAAAATCAACATTTTTTAGCTGGCTTTGAGCGAGTAATTCCTCTTTTGAAAACGCCTTGAGCTTATGTTCAAAGCTAAGTTCAACAGTATTTCGTGCATTTAATTTACCCTTTTCATCAGCGTCTGTTACGCTGCTATCCTGTTTAGCCTCGGCAATACCGACTTTACTCTTGTTGGCTTGAATAATTTGTTGGCTATTAACGGGCTCACTCTTTGTTGATTTTTCGGCCGTATTAGTTAACGTTTGATCGCTATTATAAAGCAGTGCAATAAACTGCTCAGACTCAGCTAAGGCGTCATTATTAGCTGAGTCTGCTGTAGTTTTATCATCTGCTGTCGCCAAAACATTATTTGCGGGCGAGTGTTCGCTATTATCTTGATTGGCACTATCAGCACGAACTTCCGCTGAATAGTCACTTTCTTGGCGACTTTCGACTTCATCTGTGTCATTTTTGCCGTTGGCGGCAACATCATTACCAAGCGTTGCCGAAGCTGATGCAATTTCTCCTTGAGACTCTTTATCACTGGTCACGTTACTTTCATCGCTGACATGTTGGGCAACCAAACGAGAAAACTCGGCCTCATTAGCTCGTTCACCGGAAGGTACGGGATTGTTTTTGGCTTTTAAATCAGTATCTTGTGATAAAAAAACAGGTGAAACGTTTGCTGATTGCATAGTTATTCCAATCGTTGAAATTAGCTAAAATAATAAAAACCACACTGTCTATTACTGACTATTGCCACGGTAACTTTCATCTGTGCGCGATATAAACTCTGTACTAGCGCTTTGCTAGCTGGTCTCTATACTATGTAAAGCAATAATCATTCCAGTTATTAAATTTATAACGGATGTTATAGCCAAAATAACTAACGTAAAGCGCGTCGAACAAATTGTTGAGTCGCTATTTCATCAAACATTTTTTGTTCAGCTCTTTGTGCTGCTACCGCCATTTTTTGCAAACGTTTATCACGTAATAGCTCCACGGCTTTCACCTTTTGCCTTTGTTTAAGCCAAATACTTTTACTTTGCTCAACCAGTGCTTTGGCTTGTCGCATAGCAATTTCCACCTGCTTGGCCGCGGTATCAAGTTTGGCGATAAAAGCATGGTAATGTCTATAAGTGGCACTGTCTAAGCCCTGCTCTGCTCGTTGACTTAATCGTTTCATGTATTCTAAGCGGTAGTCTGCCACACCTTGTAAACGGGTAATATTTTGTTGATACTCATTTTCAGCTAATTTCAATTGATCGGCACAACGTTGCTCGTTGTCTTTTTCAAACTTTAATATGGTATCAAGTTGCTTCATTGCCATCTGCTGTACTCTTTTAAGTCAATACTTTTGTATCTATACCAACAACTAGCTCTTTGCTTGCTGTTTATTTTGCGCATGTGCCGCAGCAATAATTTCTTTCATCTGAGCAATACTTTGCTCATAAGGAATAATTTCAGTAATCTTTTGCTGTAAAAAAAAGTTGATCACTGGTAGCACGTTTATCGCCTGATCAATGCGTGGGTCATTGCCCTTGGTGTAAGCACCTATGGCAATAAGGTCTTTATTTTGCTGATAAAGGGAATACATTTGCTTTAACTGCTTGGCCAAATCTTGATGTTCGTCATCAGTGACCATAGGCATAACCCGTGATATAGAGCCTTCAATATTCACCGCGGGGTAATGTCCTGCATCGGCTAACTCTCGAGACAAGACCACATGGCCATCTAAAATAGCGCGCGCCGCATCCGCAATAGGGTCTTGTAAGTCATCACCTTCGGTTAATACCGTATAAAATGCCGTTATAGAGCCTTGCCCTTCACCGCCATTGCCGGCACGTTCAACTAATTGCGGTAATTTAGAAAAAACTGACGGCGGATAGCCTTTAGTTGCGGGTGGTTCACCTACTGCTAAGGCAATTTCACGCTGTGCCTGCGCGTAACGTGTTAATGAATCAAGCAGTAACAATACATCTAAACCTTGATCGCGAAAATACTCGCTTATTTGAACTGCCGTTTCACAACCTTTAAGGCGCATTAAAGGGGAATTATCTGCCGGAGCGGCAACAACAACGGCGCGCTTAAGCCCTTCTTCACCTAAAATTTCTTCAATAAATTCTTTTACTTCTCGGCCACGCTCCCCCACTAAACCAACCACAACAACATCGGCCGATGTCCCCCGTGTCATCATGCCCATAAGGACACTTTTACCAACACCTGAGCCAGCAAACAACCCCATGCGTTGGCCTTTACCAATGGTGATAAAGCTATTGATAGAGCGTACACCAACATCAAGTACCTCGGTGATGGCTCGTCGCGATAATGGGTTCATGGGTTTACTATCATGATGATAATCATCATCTGATTTTATCGGCCCTTTACCATCAATGGGTTTGCCGACACCGTTGATTACCCGGCCGAGTAGGTCCATGGATAAAGGTACTTTAAATTTACTGGAAATAGGTAACACTCGTGCGCCAGGCATAACACCACGAAGGCTTTCTTCTGGCATTAAGTAGGTAATGTCTTGAGCAAAACCAACAACCTCAGCAAGTAAATCACCGTGTGCTGTTTCAACAAGACATTGACTACCAACATGTGCTTTCACGCCTACGGCTTCTAGGGTTAAACCGACAACACGCACTAACCTACCGGCAACGGGCGCTTTAAAGTCATGAATAAATTTTTGACTGTTTTTAAAGCGCTCGGTTAGACGTAAGCTATCAACCATAGTGTTTATTTACCTTAAGATAAAAAGTTAAAACGAAAAACAATCAAGCGCGACAAAAAATTAAGAGCTTTGATGTAAAGCATCTTGAAAGAAAGGTTCCAGCACTTGCTTTAGCCTTGCTTTCATTTGCAGGTCGATATTTGAGGTGCTGTTTTCTATTTGGCAGCTACCTTGAGGCAGTTGGGGTGCTGGCAGTAAACGCCAACCTTGCTCGGCAATATGCTCAGCGCCAAATTGAGCTTCGACTAGGCTAATATCGTTTGGGTTTAAACATATTTGTGTTTGAGCATCACTACTAGGTAAACTTTTGATGCCAGTAGTTATTGCCGTCATTAAAATGTCAGGGTTAGTTTTAGCTTCATGTAAAACCACAGCTTCTGTTAGCTGTAAAACCAAATTAAGAAGCTGTTCTTCGACATTTTTTTCCACACTTGCTAGTGGTAGGTGTAATTGTTCAATTAATTTTTGCCAACGATCACTTTGTTGTTCAATTTCCTCCTTGCCTTGGGTTAAACCTTGCTCAGTACCTTCGGCAATACCTTGTTTTGTTCCCTCTGCTAACCCTTTAGCTTTACCTTCTTCAAAACCTTTAGTGAAGCCTTCTTCCTTACCTTGATTAAAGCCTTCTTCACTGGCGGCTATACGAATATCGTCAATTTCTTGCGCTGTCAGTGGTTGTGGCTCAACTTCTTCAGACTCTGGTGGTTCATAAACCCAGTGACTTTTTTGACCAAAAGCATTGGTTATATTTTTATCTTCTGAGCTAGCTTGCCCTTGGATATTTGGCAAAGGCCAAGCGTCCATGGCGCTCTCTTGTGACGCTTTTATAATACGAACTGGTGATTTTGACATTTAGTGTACCCTTATTCTCTGCTGAGCTAAGCTAGTTTCATCTTATAAAAACTCATCGCCACCGCCACCACCGCCCAGCATAATCTCGCCTGCGTCGGATAATCGTCGTGCCACCGCCAAAATTTCTTTTTGCGCTGCTTCCACTTCGCTTATACGTACAGGGCCCATAGCTTCTAGATCATCGACCATCATTTCCGCCGCACGTTTAGACATATTACTCATTATCTTATCTTTTAACGCTTCATCAGTACCTTTAATCGCTTTCATTAAGGCCTCTTGCTGTACTTCGCGTAAGATAGCTTGCATGCCACGATCATCAACATCGGCAAGGTTTTCAAAGACAAACATCAAGTCTTGAATTTGCTGACTCATTTCTTCATCGTTTTCACGGATGGAGTCCATTAACATACCTTCAACATTCGTCTCTAGGTAGTTCATGATATCTGCAGCGGCTTTTAAGCCGCCCATTTTCGCTGCTTGTGCGCCAGCTTGACCCGCGAATTGTTTCTCCATAATCTCATTTAATTCTTGCAAGGCTGCTGGTTGCACTTCTTCTAAATTAGCAATACGCATCATTAAGTCTAAACGGACTTTATCGGTGAATTGACTCATGATCTCAGCAGATTGCTCTGGCTCAAGGTATGATAAAACAATGGTTTGAATTTGAGGATGTTCATTACGAATTATGTTGGCTACTTGTTTAGAGTCCATCCATTTTAATGAATCAAGACCTTTAGCACCACCACCCATGACAATTTGATCAATTAAATTACCGGCTTTGTCTTCACCAAGTGCCGCGGTTAATGCTTTTCGAACAAACTCTTCACTTTTGAAACCAATGGTAGAGAAATTTTGTATTTCATGAATAAAGAGTTTATGTACCGCGGTGATTTTTTCTTGGGTAAAATCTTGCATTGCCGCCATAACAGTACCCACTTGCTGTACTTGTTTTGGCTCAAGGTGCTTTAATATTTGTGCAGCATCTTCTTCAGATAGGCTAAGCAATAAAATGGCCGCTTTTTCTGCGCCTTCTAATTTTTCTACATCGAAGCCTACCGGGGCTGCGGCTAATTCGCCGACTTCTTGTTCATCACTCATCTTCGTTCAACCAACTTTTCACTACTTGCGATGATAATTCTGGCTCATTTGCTACTAGCGCACGAACCGCTTTAAGTATATCTTCGTCTCGGTGAAGATCAGGTAACTGTAGACTGCCATCTGGTGCAAAACCTACCGCACCCGCATCAAATTCTGAGGTCAGCATATCCATAGTTTCATCACCTAAATCAATATGGCTATCCAGTGATTTATCACCATAATCTTCTGGTGCTCGTTCCGGGTAGATTAAACGTTTCAGCATTGGACGAACAACAGCCAATATTAAAACGATGATAACCAAGGCGCCTAATACTAATTTTAGCACTTTTACAAACCAAGGTTGTTGCCAGATAGGGATCTCAGCGACAACGCCAAAATCGGGACGATTAAAATGAATGGTTAGCACTTCTAAAACATCGCCTCGTTGCAAATCAAAACCAATACTACCCTGTAATAATCGTCGAATACTAGCAATTTCCACAGTGGAACGAGGTACTAAACTAGCAACTGGAGCATCGACACCAGATTCAGTGGCTGCTGTGGCAGTGCTGGCAACATAATCAAGTGCCACAGAAACACTGACACGCTTGATAATACCGGTTTGTGACCTAGTATAACTAATCGATTCATCAAGCTCATAATTTTTAGTCGACTCTGTATGCCTTCTACTCGGCATACTTTTCTTTTGACCACCAATGGCATTTTCAGGTATAGAGGATTCAATAGGAGGTTGGTTGGTTAACGCGCCGGGGATGCCACCTAATAAGCCACCTATATTAGTGCTTTCAATACTCATCTCACTACGCAATGCTGGTAAGTCAGCGTTATAACGGCGTGATGTTTCTTCAACATTGGTAAAATCCATGGAGACATCAACTTGTGCGGTATAATTTCCTAAACCAACAATGGGGATAAGAATGCCATCAATTTTGTTTAGGTACTCATGTTCACGCTTTTGTTCAATTTCAAACTCTTTACGTGAGCGTGATGAAATCGAATTTTGTGAACCTGAATTAAGTAAACGACCGTTTTGATCAGTAACCGTGACCCGGTTTGGCCTTAAACCTTGCACGGCCGAAGCAATAATATCAACCACAGCATCAACTTCTTCATCGGATAAAATCTTGCCGCGTCGCATAGTTAACACTACAGTAGCGGATGGGGTTTTTTCGCGCCGAGCAAAGACATTCTCACGTGGGATAGCTAATAAAACTCTAGCACGGCTAATACTATTTAGTTGTTCTACCGTGTTAGCTAATTGTTGCTCTCTGCCATACTTTAATCGTTCTCGCTCAAGGCGTTGACTAACGCCAAAGCCCATATCTTGCATTAAAATATTTTCACCTTGTGAAACCTCATCGGTTAAGCCTTCACGAGCAAGTAATAACTTAACATGTTGATATTCATCGGTAGGTACTGAAATAGTGTTATTTTCTTGACGGTATTCTACTTGATTTTCATCAAGGTAATCCATGGTTTTAATAAGCTGCTGCGTTGGTAATTTTGTCAAAATACGATACTCAGGCTCATTGGCCAGCATAATAACAAATACCGCAATAGCTAAACAAATCGCCAAGGCCACCACAATGGTAATTTGTCTTAAAATATCAACATTACCTAATGATGCAGCAAAGCCGGATTTTTGCTCTTCCATTCCCGCGCTATCAGCTTCACTGGCGATCATATCACCATCGCTATCAGCTGCTACCATTGCGTTTGTATCTGCCACTTCACTTCTCCGCTGTACTGTTTTTTACGACAAAATTTATTTAATAACTTAGGGTAACTTAATTCAGATACTCAGATTTAACTGATGTAAGCCAGTTAAATTATACTGGCATGCTCATAATCTCTTTATAGGCTTCAACAAACTTATTGCGTATTTGCACCGTTGCATCTAAGGCGATACCTGATTTAGAGGAAGCAATCATCACTTCAGCCAGGGTGACGTTAGAATCGCCCATTTCAAAGGATCTTTTCAGTTGCCCTGATTCTTGTTGTAATTCATTAACGCTATTTAAGGCATCTGTTAGCATATTACCAAAATTACTGCTTGAGTCGTTGATTTTTCCCACGCTGCTATCAGCAAGACCATTAACACCCATGGCATCAACCGAGGGTAATTTGTTACCCATAGCTTGTAGCGACATACTTTGCATTTGGCTATAGAGAGAGTTACTTTTGATATCCATAGTGCGCTCACTTTTGTCAATTTTTTTACGTTAAATTAGGTATAACAATGTGACTGCAAGCATAGTGCCAAAAACGTTATTTAGTTTTACCAAGGGGGGGAGCAGGAAAAAATCAAAAGCTACTTTACTAAGGGATAGCAATAATAGCTTTTGATTTTGTTAGAGCGGGGGGAACAGTAATTTGGCTATAACTAGCTGTTAGTGATAATAGCTCGTTAGACTGAAGTAAGTTAGGCGGGGATTTCTATACCCGAGTCGCGCATTTTGGCAATTTTATAGCGTAAGGTACGTGGGCTAATGCCTAAGCGCTCGGCCACCGCTTTACGACTACCATGGCAGGCTTGTAAGGTATCAAGGATAATTTGATGCTCTTGCAATTTTAATTCACTACCAAGCTTATCGTCAGTGTTCGTCACTGGCTCTATCACTAATGCGGTATCAAAGTTTTCAATCATTAAATCGCCCGCATCAATAAGCTTGTCGGTATGTAAAATAAGTGCCCGTTGGATAACATTATCCAACTCTCTAACATTACCGGGCCAATGATAAGCATTAAGTTTACTACGCGCAGCACCCGAAAACTCAGGGATGGGGTCGCCATTTTTTTGACAATGACGGGAGATTAAGTGTTGCGCCAGCACAAATATATCATCAACGCGCTCAGCTAAGGGTAGCCAAGTGAGTGGGAAAACGTTAAGACGATAATAAAGGTCTTCTCGAAAGAGACCATCCTTTACTGCGGCTTGTAGGTCTCTATTCGTGGTAGCAATAACACGTACATCAAGACTTATGATTTTTCTGCCACCTAAGCGTTCTACTTCGCGCTCTTGCAATACCCGTAAAATTTTGGCTTGTAGCCCTATATCCATTTCGGTTATTTCATCAAGTAGAATAGTGCCGCCCTGCGCTTGTTCGAACTTTCCTGGGCAGGCTTGGATGGCGCCGGTAAAAGCACCTTTCTCATAACCAAATAAGGTGGCTTCAAGCATATTTTCAGGAATGGCCGCACAGTTAATGGCGATAAAAGGTTGTGCACTGCGTTTAGAGTGATGATGAACATACTGGGCTAACACTTCTTTACCTGAGCCACTGGGACCAAGGATCATTACAGACGCATCGGTACTGGCGACTTTTTTAGCCAAAACCAGTAATTCTAATGAGCGTTTATCGGCCACGATGGGCTCATTTTTATTCACCTTTTTGGGCGGAATATATTGACTGACCATATTGAGTAACACTTGCGGTGCAAAGGGCTTGGCAATATAGTTACAAGCGCCATCTCGCATCGCTTGTACCGCATCATCAATGGTGCCATATGCTGTCATCAGTAACACCGGTAAATTTACCTGTTTATTTTTAATACTTTTCAATAAAGATAAGCCCGACATACCACCCATTTGTACATCACTGACAACAATATCAACCTGCTGTTTTTTCAACAGCAATAAAGCAGCTTCACCAGAATCTGCCTCTACACAGCAATAACCGGCTAATGATAAGGTATCAACCAAGGCTTCACGTAAACCGGCATCATCTTCCACCACAAGAACTTTATGTTCAGCCATTAGTACTCTCCCTCTGGATTGTTTTTCATCACACTACCCTGCTCTAGCAGCGGTAATTTAATCACAAAATGTGCACCTGCACCTGCATCAGCTTCGTTAAGTAAAGTCACCTCACCTTGATGAGCGTTAACCACAGACTTCACCACAGCCAAACCAAGCCCAGTGCCTTTACTGCTTGAGGTATAGAAAGGCTGAAAAATTTTATCACGAATTTCAGGGTCTATACCTGGGCCATTGTCCTTAACACTTAAATATAAATGATTGTCTTGGCTATACACTTGAATATTTATCAAGGGGGCGACTATTTTAGCTGCACTACTTGCCGGTAAGGCGGTCATGGCATTTAAGGCGTTATGCAATAAGTTTTGCATAGCGCCTGTTAAGGCACTTTTATTGCCTAGGATATAAAGCTCATGTTCACAGTACTGTACTTTGACTTGTGCACCCGCTTTACTTATTAAAGCATCCATAGAATGCACCGCATCATCAATCAAGGCGTTAACAGCTAGAGGAGCAACAACCTGTTCTTTACCACTTTTAGAAAACAGCAGCATATCATTCACTTGCTGCTCTAAATCATGTAAGCGGGCGTTTAATTTCTTTTGAAAATTAACACGTGCCGATTCTGCTAATTTATTACTTATTAAGTTTTCACCATATAAAATTGCCGCAGATAATGGTGTGCGAATTTGATGAGCTAGGGTTGAAACCATTTTACCTAATGAAGAGAGACGCTGCATCTGCGCTATTTTATCTTGTAAAAGGCGGGTCTCGGTAAGGTCGGTAATCAGAATTAACTGCCCCGGCTGAGCGCCTAAACTGGTGATTTCTAATTTAACACGGCGACCATCTTTAAGTGATATTTCATGCCAATCACCTTCACGTGGATTGAATGAACGGGCTATAACATTAAACCATGGTTGACCAAGAATAGGCTCATCGAGTAAGTCGATCGCCACTTGGTTTATCTTGACCACAATGCCATTACCGTCAAGCATAACTAAGCCGGTTGGCATCACTTCTATTAGCTGATCTGCTAATAAGCTATCACTAGGGTGATGTTTTTCTGGGCTTGAACTATGAACAGAATTAGCGCTAGCAATGGTATTGACAGAAAAACCAGGCTCTTTATGTTGAGTGCTTTGTGCTCTCAATGCCGCTAATTCACCAGGGAACGCTTCTTGCTCGAGTAAAGAGGCTTTATTTACCTCAACGACATTAATAGCATTAAACGCGGCAATAGCGCCTGACTCTATCATAGGGGTGGTTGCTGTAGGGATTGCTTGTGCCATAACTTGTGCCATAACCTAGGTACTCTAGTAAAACTATCTAATACCTACCAAGCATTTACTATGCCATAATTTTCATTATAAATTTCAAGCAGATAAAAAGACAATAAACAAAGATAAGCTAAAAGCAGCCGTCAAGCTATTGACCTTTTGTACGCGCTAAGACCAATTATTCACTGGCTTTTTGTAAATCATATTTACGCATTTTTTCAACTAAGGTGGTTCTACGCATACCTAAGGTTTCCGCCGCTCGGGCAACGACATAGTCATGTTTACTTAACGATTGTTTAATTAAAGAAACTTCTAAATCAGCAAGATGCTCTTTTAAATTTAAACCGTCTGAGGGTAACATCGCCGCATCAGCAGCGTTTAGCTGTGTATTTATCGCTGGGATCGGTTGAGCTTCATCACTAATTGCATCATCGTCATCATCACAACCAGAGAAAAGCCCATTGATAACATCTTGCTCTTGTAACTCTTCAGGGTATTCCGGGTTATAAGCTTGGACATCAATATGCTGATATTTAAAGGGCAGCTCAGCAACATCGACGATTTGCTCACTGTACATAATTATCATACGCTCAATTAAGTTGGATAATTCACGGACATTACCTGCCCACGGGTGCTCCATTAGTGACTCGATGGCTTTTTCAGTAAAGCGCACCGTTCGCCCTTGTTCATGTTCAAAGCGTGTTAGTAGTTCTTTTAATAACAGCGGAATATCTTCTTTTCGCTCACGCAATGCGGGTGTCTCTATAGGAAATACATTCAAGCGATAAAATAAATCTTCTCTAAACGTTCCGGCTTCGATCATTGCTTCTAAATCTTGATGAGTAGCTGCAATAATACGGACATTGGCTTTGATACTTTTACTACCGCCGACACGCTCAAAAGTACGTTCTTGTAGTACCCTGAGCAGTTTTACCTGCATAGGTTGAGGCATATCACCAATTTCATCTAAAAAGAGTGTGCCACCTTCCGCTAATTCAAAACGACCTTTACGGGTAGATATTGCGCCGGTAAAAGCGCCCTTTTCATGACCAAACAACTCACTTTCTAATAGCTCCGCAGGAATGGCACCACAGTTTAGGGGGACAAAAGGCCCTTTTGCGCGATCAGATAAGTTATGGATATTACGCGCGATCACCTCTTTACCCGTGCCTGATTCACCGAGTACTAACACGCTGGCCGGTGTTTTTGCGACTTGTTCAATTAAAAAACGTACCTGAGCCATCAACTCACTGCTACCAATAAGTGAGCGAAACAAAACGCTGTTACCCAATTTCATCGACTTGCGCGGTAATTTGTTATGGTATTGATGACAGTGATGAATAAGCTCGGTCAGCTGAGCATAGTTAAGCGGAGCAAACAGCGTACCGATAACATTAACATTGCTCGCTAGCTCATTGGCATCTAATACATCATGAAGAATAAAGGGTACACTGGGGTTTGCTTTAATTAAGTTAGCGCAATCACTACTGACATTACCGGTTAATATTACCGTAAGAATATGGCTAGTATCTGCCAGTTTTTCAACCGCTTGCTCTTGTGGACAATGGCTAAAGTGCTCACCGACAAAGGCGAGTACCGTACTAAGCTGCTCACGTCTGCCTGCGTCATTATCTACCACTAAAATTTGTTTGTGGCCTACTAATGTTGCCGTTTCATTCATAACTGATTCTTTATTATTAATGCTAAGGTATTATTTTTAATGTCGTTTTATAGCGACAGTGGCAATTTTAGCCGTTAATAAAATTTAAGCAACAAAAAGTTGACGCCTAACCGTCATTTTTTTGTCATCTATCGAATTCCCCCCCCCCAGCCCTACCTATTGGTTGAATACAAATAAAGTAAAGATATTGAGCCTGCTGCCGATAAAGTGATATTAAAATACAGAACATATTTTCTGTGAATATACTAGACATCAAGGCAACATTGATATTCATTAATATAAGGTAAAGTGCCTTATATGCAGTGCAACATAAAGATACTTCATAAGTAAACAGGCTCAGCTGATGAATATGTCAAAAAATTGATAGCGGTAGTTAAAGTGATTTATAAAATTTTATTTTAACGCCGAATCAATAAAATTAAATATTAATAAATCTTTATAATCAAGTAGATAAAACCGGTTCAATATTTAACATATACAGTTGGCATAAAAAAAGCATTAAAAATGGATGATAGTAAGCTTATAACCATATTTTAGTAAAAGTAGGATAATAAAATGTTGATCATAAATGGCACTGCAGAATTAATGCATGATAAGCAAGAGTTCACCAAAGGTACTCGACATGAGTTTACTATGTTCTCAAGGGAGATGCCTTTTGAGCAGCAACTTACCCAAATAGAAGAATATCTAGTCACTCGCGGTTGGGATAATATTGAAGTACTAAACAATGGCGTAGTGAATAGTACTGAAGAGGTTACACATAATGTACTACAACAAGCTTTTGAGAAAGCTAAAAAAGAAGGCTTTGCGGTAACCGTTAATAATCAACCATTAACTTAGTCATACTTTTTTTACGTTAAGTTATAACTAAATCTATGGTTTCAATTTTATTAGTTTTCTATACTTAAAGTTATAGAGCTACTGGAGGTGTCTATGACACATGCATCACTAAAAAAATACCAACAAACAAACAAGAGCACGGCTCAACAAGCTTCACCTTATCAATTAGTCGCTATGTTATTTCAAAAATTATTAGGCAATATCGCCACTGCAAAAGGCGCTATTTCGCAAAACAACTTTGATAAAAAAGGCACTGAGCTATCGAATGCTATTGCTATTATTGGCGTATTAGAAGGCTCGTTAGATTTTAAGCAAGGTGGCGAAATATCAAATAACTTAGCATCACTTTATCGCTTTTGTTCTGAACAGCTGCTTGTTGCTAGTACTAATAACGATGTTGATAAGCTGGAAGAAATAATTCAAATTCTTTTACCGATAAAAGCTGGTTGGGATTCAATCCCACTAGAGACACAAGATCAAGTGAGCTTTTAGTGGCTAATGATATTAAACAAGCACTTGAGCAGATAATTGCAGTATCACGACAACTACTGTCGTGCATACTCGCTGTGCAAAATAAAATTCAAGGGGCGGTAGGAGTAACTCAGGAATCCGTTAGTGAAACCGACAATAATTCACATGGCGATAAAGAAATAACCATGGCTGAACTCACCGAGTTACTCGCTAAAAGAGATGGTTTAATTCGACATTTATTTACACAATATTTATCAATAGAAATAGCACAGGAGCAAGATTTATTAAATGAAATGGCAACACTTGATAAGCAATTATCCGATAACCTGCAACTCTGCAAACAAACATTAGCAGCACAAGTGATTAAGCTAAAAAAGGGCAATAAAGCCACTAAATCATACCAAAAGTATTAACGCCCCGGTAATTACCCCCCCTATTTAAGTTTTATGATTGCTAATTACGTCATCGCTAACATTTATCAACGCGTCGAATCCGTACCGTTCGATTTTTATACAGAAAAAGCTATACTTTAGAAGCAGAAGATATTACCTATTATAGCAATGGGCATTACTGCCGTTGGTAGGATATTGGAGTAACTTATGTCAATTGCCAATCCATTGACCGCAAGCAGTATAATACAGCGCGCTGCTAAACCAAAAATAACCGAAGAAATCAAGAAAAACCCATTAAAACCTGATTTAGGTGTTTACGCTAAAGATGTGGTTAACATATCAAAACTCGGTCTTGAAAAACAACAAAAAGCAACGCAGATAGAAGCATCAAGAACAATTGAAGACCTAGCCAATAAGGTTATCAGGATAAGTTCAACAATAGGGCGGGCACGTTCTGTAGGTAACTTAACCAATAGTCAAGCAACGTCACTTTATAATAAAATAGCGGCGCTGTTATAGAGTAGTTAGGTTAAAAGTAAAATTTTATTTTCGATATTGCCTCACCACACCAGGCATATTATCAAGCTGCGCCATTAAATAACTACTGGTAGAGTTTAACTGGGCCACGATTAAATCCATGGCATTGTATTGCGCATACAAGCGTGCTTCTAATGACTCCATTCTCGCATTAAAAGCCAAATAGGCATCATCTAATCTATCTAATTGTGCCGTTCGACTGTCAATACGGTTTTGAATAACACCATCAATATCATCCGTATAAAAATTAAGCAGGGTTTCAATTGAAGCGGCAAAACCTTCTGCTGCATCTGTGCCAACAAAAAATTGTTGTAAGCCATCAACATCACTATCAATGTATTCATTCAAAATTTTCGTATCTAAAGTCAAGACACCGTATTGGTCACTTTCCACACCAAGCTGTGATAAGGATAAAGTACTGCCGTTACCGGCATCAAAACTTTCACTGAGCTGTTGGCGTAATTTATTCATCACCCCACGCAATAAGGAATCGCCGGAAAGTGCACCACCACCTGCCGAGCTTGATGAGCCTAACTGATCACTTAACTTTTTTAATTCATTATAACTTTTAACAAAGTCTGCGATGCCCGATTGAATATTGGCATTATTTTCACTGAAACTAATTTGGCTTATATCATCATCAACGTCATGCGTTTTTTTAGCGGTAATATCTACGCCATCAATAACGTTTTCAAAAACATTGGTGCTACTGGTAACCACCAAGGTGCCGTCAATGGTAATTTGTGCATCAAGTGCTGCTGTAACCTCAGCTAAATTGGTAATATGATTGAGCGGATCGGGGTCTGAAACATCATAAGCAAGACGTGACAAACCTAAATTGTCAGTATCATTGCTATCCCCGGTATCGGTAACCGTGGTAGTGATAGCATTTTCAAGCCCGGTTGTTTTACTGGTCATAATAAGATGTTGACCGTCATCATCGGTAACTATGGTCGCGATAACCAAGTCATTATCGACACTATCATTTATCGCATCACGAATTTGGCTTAAGGTATCTGTCGATGATACCTCAACAGCAAAACTTTCACCGTTTACCGCTATAGTCAAGGTACCTTCACCAACGGCTTCTTCACCATCAATTGCCGCAGACATTATTTTGTGTGCTTGCGCTAAGGCATCAACTTGTACCGAGTAACTACCCACTTGAGCATCTTGACTAGAGCTCAGGCTAACAAAACTATCAGCACCTTTGGCAGTACGTAGTTGATAGTTATCAGCATCGGCTAAAGCAGCAATAGATTCACTAACACTGACTAAAGCCGACTTTAAAGCACCTACCGCTGAAATATCGGTAGTATATGAGGCTTGCTGCTTGTTCGCCCGAGAAATAAAAGGGGCTTTTTCGGCACCAACAATCGCTTCAACAATCTCGCTAATCTGAAGACCTGAGCCTATTCCCGTAAACGTTAAACTAGGCATACAACCCCCTTTTCCTCTGACAATAAATAATTACAATAGCAACGAGTATGCTACTATTGAAATTTAAACTTTAGCATCAATAAAAGCACCCACCATTTCAGATAGTTTGGCCACTAAAGTTAATACTTCCTCTGAAGGAAATTGTTTAACCAGTTCACCACTGTTTTTATCAATGACTTTGATAACATCACGACCAGAATCTTTGTCTACCGAAAACTCCAAACCGCGATTCATATTGCCAACAAACTCCTGCAATTGTTGCGCCACCTTTTCAAGCTGTTCGGTGGTTAATGGCGCTTGCTTGAGCTCTTTAGCTTGCTCACTTAGCGAAACCGCTGACGACTGCTCATCACTGGCGAGTTCATTTACCGTCAAGTCGCTTGTTTTCACTGTTGCCTCTACGGCCTTTACTGCCGAGTCAACAGACTTATTAAGCTCCGCCGTTAAGTTAGGCAAAGCAATATCTGTAGTGCTTGCTATTGTACTCATTATAGACTCCTTACGTTATTTCAACAGTTATTCAAACCAATACTATAACTTTGTCTAACGATAAAATAACTCATTATGAATAAACCATTAACCAATCATTGCCCGTAAGCAACCAGCGAGTAACTAAACACAAAAAGGAAGAGGACTATTGGCCTCTTCCTTTACACGTTTTAAGCTAGGCCTAAGCCAACGTCATCTTAAATACTGATGACCTAGCCAAGTAGACTTAAGGCCGCTTGTGGTAATTGGTTCGCCTGCGCCAAAATTGAGGTACCTGCTTGTTGCAATATTTGGTTCTTGGTCATTATCGCGGTCTCTACGGCAAAATCAGTATCTTGAATACGACTACGTGATGCAGAAACATTTTCTGAAATATTAGCCAAGTTACTGATGGTGTGACCAAAACGGTTTTGTAACGCACCTAAGTCAGCTCGGCTTGCATCAATACTAGCTAACGCTGCATCAATTACGTCAATAGCACTTTGAGAGCCTGCTTGTGTGGTTAGCTTAATATCATTAACAGAGTCTAATGTTGAATTTGCACCCGTTGTTGCAAATACTTCCGTACCAACAGCAGCAGCGAATGAAAAGCCCTCTGGTCCTGAAAGACTTATTGAACCGACGGCAATGGTGTCAGCAGCTCGTGCAGCCGTGGTCGTACCTCCAGCATCACCGGTAACATCCATAGTAATCGCAATAGATGTACTAGCTTCATCTAGATTCAATAGAATATCATCATCACTAGATAGTACCATTTTGGACTTGTCATCATTGAGGGTCGCTGTAACCCCATGTGTACCTGTGCTAGAATTAATAGCGCTAACCATCGCGGTTAAATCTGTACTGTTAAAAGAATCGATATCAATCTGAGTCGTACCAATAGTTAGCTCTATATCCGCTCCATTAGATACTGCATTAAAACTACCTACGGTTACTTCATTTGTAACTTTTGCTGTAACTTTGACATTTTTGTCTGATGTTGCTGTATTGATTGCTGCTGCAATATCTTTACTGGTAGCATTACTATTCCAAGTTATATCTCCAGTTGAAGTTCCTGAGCCTCCATCTCCTGAAATTGTCAACACAGAGTCAGCTGTAATGCCGTTAACACTCCCCGTAATAACGGCACCAGCTATAGAACCTTGCAGATTATACCTATCATTACCTAATTGATCAGCAGAAATATTGGTCATTGTCATATCAATAGTTTCATTCGCATTAGAACCTACTTGAAAAGCCTTGGTGCCAAAACTACCATCTAGTAATTTTTGACCACCAAACGAGGTAGTTTCTGCAATACGGGTTAACTCATCTTGTAAAGCGACTACTTCTTTTTGCATTGCTGCGCGGTCATCACTTGAGTTTGATCCGTTAGCTGATTGTAATGCTAGTTCACGCATACGTTGTAAAATATCAGTCGATGCTTGCATCGCACCTTCTGCCGTTTGTGCCATTGATATACCATCATTAGCATTACGTTGCGCTACGCCTAATCCATTAATTTGTGAAGTTAAACGGTTTGAAATTTGTAGACCAGCCGCATCATCTTTGGCGCTGTTAATACGCATACCTGATGATAAACGTTGCATTGAAGTGGCAAGGGCCTGACCTGATTTAGTTAAGTTACGTTGAGCATTTAGTGATGATACATTAGTGATTACCGAAATAGCCATGTTAAAACTCCTGCTTACAAATTTGTAATGCGTTAATTAGATTTTAAATTTAGAACTATTAAATGTGTCATCTAGTTCCCGTTCTAATCACCTTAACGGCAGCTCAAAAAATAACTTTAATCTTTTTATCAAAAACATTATTGGGTATTGGGTTAGGCGACTAAAGTCGCCGCTACATGTTATGTCAATATCCTCGCCCAAAATCACCTCAACATCACCCCGACCGTAGGGGCGACTTTAGTCGCCCATTCATAAATAAACACCACACCTCAATAAAAACGAACAAAAAATGATAAATCACATTGGATTAGGCGACGATGTTATTGCAATATACTGCCCGGATTATCTTAACGTCTCCTGTAAGGCGACTGAAGTCGCCGCTACATGTTATGTCAATATCCTCGCCCAAAATCATCTCAACATCACCCCGACCGTAGAGGCGACTTTAGTCGCCCATTCATCAATAAACACCACGCCTCAATAAAACCGAACAACAAATGATAAATCACATTGGATTAGGCGACGATGTTATTGCAACATACTGCCCCGAATTATCTCAACATTACCTGTAAGGCGACTAAAGTCGCCGCTACGTGTTATTGCAATATCACGCCCAAAATCATCTCAACATCACCCCGACCGTAGGGGCGACTTTAGTCGCCCATTCATAAAAAACCCTCATCAAATATAATCAAATATAAATAGAATCCCAAAAAGGGTAATGGCCAATATTGTCAACTAACCCGGCTCGCAACGGATTAGCAACAATATAACGAGACACCTTTAATAAATCTTCTTCTGCTCTTATGGCATGGTCATAAAATCCTCGTTGCCATGCAAAATTAATTTGCGGGTTATATTGATTAATAGTTTTTGAACTGCAGCCTTTTAAGCTTTGCATGATAGTAGATAAGGATTTTTCACCCGACAGTTGCAACAGCCAATGTAAGTGATCGGGCATAATGACCCACGTAATAGCAAGCACTTGCTTCGATTGCTCTAGCTTTTTCATTTCATTTATTAATAAGCGAGCACAATGGAAGTTGTCAAAGAATGGTTGACGATTTTGTGTGCATGTTGTTACGTGGTAAATATGATTTTTGAGGGATGTTCTGCCTTTAATTAGCTTGTCTCGTGACATAATCAAATCCTTTTGAAGTGCGTAATTAATTTACCATAGACGATAACATTTGATTAGGCGACTAAAGTCGCCGCTACGGGTTGCAACAACCAGCCCAAATTATCTCAACATCTCCTGTAAGGCGACGAAGTCGCCGCTACTGATTGCCGCTACTGATTGCCGCTACGGGTTATTGCAACACCTCCAACCGACGACCACCGTAGGGGCGACTTTAGTCGCCCATTTATCAATAACCATAAAAATAAATAAACACCTAACACCAAAAACAAAAAAGCCGAACAATGATTGTTCGGCTTTATATTCATTACTCTATTTAGGCGACTAAAGTCGCCGCTACGGGTTGCAACAGCCAGCCCGAATTATCTTAACGTTTCCGGTAAGGCGACTAAAGTCGCCTCTACAAGCGGATAAAACTAACCTAACAAGCTAATGGCTGCTTGTGGTATTTGGTTCGCTTGCGCCAATATTGAAGTACCTGCTTGTTGTAATATTTGGTTCTTGGTCATTATCGCGGTCTCTACGGCAAAATCAGTATCTTGAATACGACTACGTGATGCAGAAACATTTTCTGAAATATTAGCCAAGTTACTGATGGTGTGACCAAAACGGTTTTGTAACGCACCTAAGTCAGCTCGGCTTGCATCAATACTAGCTAACGCTGCATCAATTACGTCAATAGCACTTTGAGAGCCTGCTTGTGTGGTTAGCTTAATATCATTAACAGAGTCTAATGTTGAATTTGCACCCGTTGTTGCAAATACTTCCGTACCAACAGCAGCAGCGAATGAAAAGCCCTCTGGTCCTGAAAGACTTATTGAACCGACGGCAATGGTGTCAGCAGCTCGTGCAGCCGTGGTCGTACCTCCAGCATCACCGGTAACATCCATAGTAATCGCAATAGATGTACTAGCTTCATCTAGATTCAATAGAATATCATCATCACTAGATAGTACCATTTTGGACTTGTCATCATTGAGGGTCGCTGTAACCCCATGTGTACCTGTGCTAGAATTAATAGCGCTAACCATCGCGGTTAAATCTGTACTGTTAAAAGAATCGATATCAATCTGAGTCGTACCAATAGTTAGCTCTATATCCGCTCCATTAGATACTGCATTAAAACTACCTACGGTTACTTCATTTGTAACTTTTGCTGTAACTTTGACATTTTTGTCTGATGTTGCTGTATTGATTGCTGCTGCAATATCTTTACTGGTAGCATTACTATTCCAAGTTATATCTCCAGTTGAAGTTCCTGAGCCTCCATCTCCTGAAATTGTCAACACAGAGTCAGCTGTAATGCCGTTAACACTCCCCGTAATAACGGCACCAGCTATAGAACCTTGCAGATCATAAATATCATTACCTAAACTAGTAGCAGCAATATTATTCATGGTCATGCTAATAGTTTCATTAGCATTAGCACCCACTTGGAAAGCCTTGGTACCAAAACTACCATCCAGTAATTTTTGACCACCAAAGGAGGTAGTTTCGGCAATACGCGTTAATTCTTCTTGTAATGCCGCTACTTCTTTTTGCATCGCACCGCGATCTTCAGCTGAGTTTGATCCGTTAGCCGCTTGTAATGCTAGCTCACGCATACGCTGCAAAATATCGGTAGAAGCTTGCATAGCACCCTCTGCCGTTTGTGCCATAGAAATACCATCGTTAGCATTTCGTTGTGCTACCGCTAAACCATTAATCTGCGAGGTTAAGCGGTTTGATATTTGCAATCCCGCAGCATCATCTTTGGCGCTGTTAATACGCATACCCGATGACAGGCGCTGCATTGAGGTAGCTAAAGCACTGCCTGATTTAGTTAAGTTACGTTGAGCATTTAGTGATGCGACGTTAGTAACGACTGATAAAGCCATAATAAACTCCTAATGTGTACGTTTACTTTCTGTTATTAGAAGCTTGTTAAGGCAAGCCTCTGCTCTTTTCTTTCTTTATAAAAACCGCTGGTGTTATTATATTTACCGTCAGCTATTTGTTATTTTTTGCTACTGCTTTGCTATTGCACATTAAACAAGCATAAACAGTGCCAATTTTATTAACTATTTTAAAAAATTAAATATAATTAAATAATGTTAAACCTTGTACCTTGCTAAACGTTTGCTGTGATACCTGCAAAGCGATTTTTGCTTGCTCAAACTCCGAAATAGCTTTAGCAAAGTCTAAATCTTCAATGTTAGCTTGCCCGGCCGCTAGGCTTAGCTCTAAATCAAGGTGCCTATCCTTTTGACTATCAAGTACTTGCAGCCGTATACCGGAATCCACTCGCCTTGAGGTGATATGAGTCATGGACGAGTTCAGTTGCTCTAAAATGGTGTTGTAATCTACTTGATGTTGTTCTTGATTGGTGGCAACAGAGCCTTGCTCCATCCAAGCTATGGCATTATTGATGGTGGCAAAAATACTAATATCTTCTTGTTCACTGATAACAAAACTCTCACCCGGCAATGGGTTGCCGCTTAAGGTAACGTCAATGCCATCAAAGGAAATTGTTTGCCCGGCAACATAGGGCGCAGGTAGTGCCGGCAGTACAGGAAAAACAACAGTAGCAGTGCTATCGGTAACCGTTAAATCGTTAGTTATTGGATCTGTAGCAAATGTATAAGGCCCTGCACCTAGGTTGTAGGCGTTTCTATCGGTTATATTGGCACTTTCAACGGCAACACCCGAGGTATTTGCCGCAGGGGCAGTGGGATAATTAACACTAAAATCGCCAATGGCATTGGCAACATTCATAAAAGCAGCATCGCCGGTTTGGTTTGTTGGTATTTTTATGTTTTTGGCTATTTGCAACTCTCTGACACCGCTATCTCCGCCATAAGAAACACTACCGTCAACTTGTTGACTAAAAGGTTGTACATCGGTTTTATAGCCAGAAAAAATATAATTGCCATTTTCATTTTGACTATTGGCAACATCAAATAACTGGTTAAAGCTATGGCGAACTTGCTTAGCTAGCGTTTGTAAGTCTTCATCAGACATAGCACCGTTATTAGCCTGTAGCAGACGTTGCTGAATATCATTTAGGATATCTTCAGCGCCAGCAAAAGAAACTTCTTGCAAGCTGTTGTGACTTTCGGCCTGGTTGATATTGCGTTTATATTTTTCAATATTTGCCAAGTCATTTTTATAACCAGCCAAAGTGCCATAAGCCACGGCATCATCTTTGGCGGTAAGCACACGTTTACCACTGGATAAATGGGCCATCTGCTCATTAATATCTGCAGCTTTACTACTCATTTGTTGAACACTTTGTAAGTAAAACTGCGCTGTAGAGACTCGCATAGAAACTCCTTACCTTACCGCGGCTAGAATAGTGTCAAAAAGGGTATTCGCGGTAGAAATAATTTGCGATGCTGCTTGATAGGCTTGCTGAAACCTCATCAGGTTGGCGGCTTCCTCATCAAGGTTAACCCCAGAGGCTGCTTGGTTTCGATTATACGCTTGGGTAAAAAGTGCCTGAGCGGTATCGGCAGATAAATCAGCATTACTGGCTTTAGCGCCCACCACTGAGGTTGATACCGCTAAACTTTTACTAAACGTTTCTCTACCACCATTAGTGACACCTATTTCTTGGGTTTTTGCCATAGTAACGGCATTGTTACTATTACCCACGCCAAAGGCATCACCAATAATAAAGGTTTCCCTAGCATTGGCACCTGAGCCAACAAGATCACCACTAATCTCTATTTTAAAATCAGGTGTACCTGCGGGGATATCAACTAAAACACTAGCACCGGCAGCATAAGTACCCGCGGCAATAGGTGGCGCTGGTGGCGGTGTTGCCGTGTCATAAACACGGTAACTAAAGGTACCTGGCGCACTTTCATAAACATCAACAGTTACATCATAAGCTCGAGCGGCAACAGGGTTAGTAACATTGGTGATTTTTACCTGGCCATCACTGATATTATTGGTTGATGCTGTCACGGCAACAGCCGAGCTTGCCGCAATAGCATTACCATTGGTTAACGTAGTTTGCATTAACGCGGCGCTATTTCTCGTCGGGATAATAGTTAAAGTATCACCAATAGCGAGGTTGCCACCGTTTTCAATAAATTCAAAACCTAAGGTGGTGTCAAATGGTCCGGCTCCTGGAATACCTAAGGTAATAACGGCTGCTGATGGATTTGTTAGATTATGCATCATTAAATTGGTGCCATTAAAACGCACTTCAAATTCATCGGTTGGCACTAAAGAAACATCGGTAATGTTAATTTGAGCCTGCAATGTGCCTGGGGCGTTATCAGACGGTATTAATACCCGCCCTTGCTGTAATTTCGTGGTATTAATATCAGTAAAAATATTAGCGCCTTGTACACCATTCAAATCTAAGCCACTGGCTTGGCTATCATTTAAGGTGGCAGATATTGCCATCGCTAAACGGTCAATTTCAGTGCGAATTTGACTGAGGTGTTCATCCCTAAATTCAAAACTGGCGGCTAATGAGCCACCTAATTTCTCACCGCTTATAGCAACGCTGCTACTACCACTGACTAATCTTAATTCTGTCTTTTGTCCATCAGGATCACCGGCACTTACTCGTAGGGTCATCGGCGTAATACCAGCAACAAGCGTAGTACCCTGCCCTATCATTACCGTCAGCACACCATTGCCATCTGTGACCGTGGTAACTCGGGTAAACTCACTTAATTGACCAATCAGTTGATCACGTTTATCAAGTAAGTCATTAGGTTGACCACCTTGCGTTAAATTTTGCGAATGCAAAATGGTTTCATTGATCTTGGCTATCTCTAGTGATATTTCGGAAATCCTATTGGCTACTTGCTCTATTTCACCATTTACCGCCTTGCTCATTCTATCGAAATTATCGGTTAGCTCATTAAAGTCATTACTTAAAATACCGGCTTGATTGAGCACTATGCTGCGTAAACCTGAATCATTAGGATTATCGGCAACACCATTAAGTGCTTGATAGAAATTATTTAAGGAACCAACAACCGCATTACCTGAAGTAGACATCACCTGATCAAGTTGTGTCAACCGCGCTTGTAGTAAATCGGCATTACCTAAGTTGCTTTGTGTTAATAGCTGTTCTTTATGGGAGAATTGATCGTAAAGACGGGTGATATCTTGAATGTAAGTCCCCGTGCCAAGGTAATTACTACCGTTATTTATCCCTAAGGTGGAATTTTGCTCAGCTCGTTGGCGGGTATAGCCTTCAGTATTGACGTTGGCAATGTTATGACCTGTTGTCGCCAGTTGCTGTTGAGCAGCCATTAAGCCACTGACACCGGTTTGGTACAAACTTACTGTCATAATTTATTCTCCTAGGTAATACCTTGCCGCTATTGTTATTAACATACTGTCGCTGTTAATCAGCGAAATAACTGCTAAGGCATTACCGTGATAATTGAATTAACATTTTATCGTAGGAGCTTTATCTAGCGCGCTATGAAATAACACACATTAATAGGATAAGTCCTTCCTACAACAAAGTTTACTGGGCTAACTTACTTAGCTAAAAGGTTAGTAACGGTTTTCAAGGTACCGAGTATTTTATCGGCATATTGAGGATCGGTTGCATAACCTGCTTTTTGTAAACCTTGCAGGAAGTGTTCCACATTGCCGGAGTTTTGCAATGCGTCTTGGTAGCGTTCGCTAGTTGAAAGGAAGTTGATGTAGTCATTAATACTGTCAGTGAATGATTGATACATTCTAAATTGCGCTGACTTTTTAACCATAGTGCCTTGCTCAAACTCTAAGGTTTCTTTGCTTACTTTATCGCCAGACCAACGAGAGTCGGCTTTTATATTAAAGAGATTATTTGAACTAGCCCCATCTTGGTCTTTAATTATCTTTTGTCCCCAACCAGTTTCCAGGGCCGCTTGGGCAATAATAACTTCAAAAGGCACACCCAACTGTTGTTGAACTTTTTTTGCTGGCGCAACTAAAGCCCTGACAAAGTCTTTTGGTTCATCAAAGCTTTGTGCGGCTATAGGCGCTGAAATATTGACGCTTTGAGCTTGCTTAGCAATATTATCGATGTTTGGCGCTATGTTATTACTCGTCGCTTTATTAGCCGCATTGATAGGAAGTTGGCTAACGCCACTAATAATTTGGTTACTGACACTATTATTATTTTGATAGCTACCCGCAAAGGGAATATCGATATCTGGCTTAATTTGGCTTTTATCCATCAACATTTTTTCTACTAAGGAGTTATGTTGTTTGTCTATATCGCCTTTACTGCTATTAGCAACTTTATCATCGGCCGAGTTAACCTGATGAAAGGAGGGTAAATTACCATCATTACGTAACACCGAGCTAGGTTTAAAACCGCTACTATCACCGCCAAGTTGGCGAATAATTAAGTCACTTAACCCTAAAGAGCCATTGGAAGAAAGTTCAATCGCCATTTGCTGATCATGCATGTCGCGATAGAACTTGCTTGTTTCAGAATTAAAAGGACTGTCTGATTCAAGTACATCTTGTGCTTTACGCATACTTGACAGCAACATTCTCATAAAAATGGCTTCAAATTGTTGCGCCGCTTCTTTTAACGCCGCTTGTTTTGATTCATCATCCGTGGCGCGCGATTGTTGACGAATAGCATTTAAGCCATTTAGTTCAAGGGCATTACGCGCTTGATCAAAGTTGTAGTTTTGGCTTAAATTGATATCCATAATTTTAGTAACCTATAAGTAACATTTTTAAAGACGCTTAAGTTGAGCGATACAGCAACAAGGATAATAATTAATTTAAATGATGATTAGTTTGCCTTGTATTGCACCCGCTTGATCTAACGCTTCTAAAATAGCCATAACATCGCCAGGGCCAGCGCCAACTTCATTGATAGCACGCACCAAGGTTTCTAAGGTAACCCCTGGTTTAAAGACAAACATACGGGCATCGGCGTTGCTAACATTGATTGCTGATTGATTAGTAACCACGGTTTCGCCTTCGGCAAAGGCATTAGGCTGAGAAACATCTAGTACCTCATTAATGGTGACCGTAATACCGCCATGAGTAATTGCTGCCGCCAGTAGTTTCACTTCAGAGCCAATCACTATGGTGCCAGTACGTGAATTAACAATAATTCTTGCCGCGGGTGTAGCGGGCTCAAATTCAAGGTTTTCCAGTACCGATAAAAAACTTACTCGGTCACTAATATCACGAGGAGCCCTAACCCGCACTGAGGTGGCGTCAATTGCTTTGGCTGAACCGGCAATAAGCTCATTGATGGTATCAGACAATAATTTAGCGGTAGTAAAATCAGAATGACGTAAATTAAAGGTTATATGATCACCGGAGGAAAAAGGGGATTTTACTTCTCGCTCAACAATAGCGCCATTGGCGATACGACCAACCGTGGGAATATTGACTAATACCTGTGAGCCATCTAAACCTTGCGCGCCTAAACCACTAACGATTAAAGAGCCTTGGGCGACTGCATAAGCATTACCATCGAGGCCCATTAAAATTGTTTGTAATAAGGTGCCGCCACGTAAGCTGCTGGCACTGCCCATACTAGATACAGTAATATCAATCGTTTGGCCTAATTTGGTGAAAGCTCTTAATTCGGCATGTACCGCAACTGCAGCAACGTTTTTTATTTTTGGTTTTAGGTTTGCCGGCATAGTAATACCAAAGTTACTTAACATAGTTTTAAAGCTTTGCTCGGTAAACGGACTTTGCTCACCGGTACCAGGTAAACCTACCACTAAACCATAGCCAATTAACTGGTTTGATCGCACCCCAGCAACATCGGCTAAATCTTTAATACGCTGGGCACTTACTGACAAGGATGCCAATAATGCCAGAAGGATAATTGTGTTTGTTACTACTTTCATTAGATTTTCACCTTAAATTAACACCTTGAACTAATATTTTAAGCTAACCCTTGAACTAGACCTCAGGGCTAAGGCTATGCGTTAGCAGCAAAGCCTAGTTTTCCCTTTGCAGAACACTAAAAAGGCCACCAAGAACTATTGAAAAATTTAACTAACCAACCTTGCTCATTAGTATCAGCAAAACTCCCGGTACCCGCATATTGAATACGCGCATTGGCAATTTTTGTTGAGAGTATGGTGTTGTTGGAATTAATATCTTTTGAGCGAATAACCCCTGTTAAGCGGATATATTCATCGCCATTATTTAACGTTAACCATTTTTCGCCACGGATCATTAAGTTGCCATTAGGCAAAACCCTGAGCACATGTACTGATATATTACCGGTTAAGCTGTTACCTTGATCCGCTTTTGCATCACCTTTAAAGTTTGAACTTTGGCTGACACCAAACTGCAATGACTCGCCATTAATGGTAACGGGGAAACCACCGAAGCCAGTAACGGCATCTAAGCTAGTTGTATTTTGTTTTTTTAATTCAGTTTTAGCATTTTTCTTCGCTTGGGTTTTTTCACTCAAGATGACCAAAATAATATCGCCAACACGGTGCGCTTTAGAGTCTGAATAAATATTATTCACGTAATGGGGCTTAAATAAAGACCCCGTTGGCACAATGCTCTCTTCTTCTTCTTCTGGCATTATCGGCGCAAAATCAGGGTCATTGGGTAGTACTCTACTTAATTCAACGGTATTACTACAAGCGGTAGTAACAGCAATTAACAAGCAAGCTAAAAGTAACTTAACCTGGGGTAAATGCCCTTTGCTTAAAGTAACCTTGTTTAATGTTGTTGGTCTTTTCATCACTACTTCCTGCCTTTTCATTAAATGATTCACTCAATTAAATTATAAATTTTTACTACAGCTGCTGATTGATATAACTCAACATCTGATCAACGGCTGAGATTACTTTTGAGTTCATTTCATAGATGCGCTGACTCTGAATTAAGTTAACCAACTCTTCTGTAGTGTTTACATTGGATGTTTCTAACGCGCCTTGTATCAACATGCCGTAACCTTCAAGACCAGGAACGCCTTCTTGGGGCGCGCCACTTACTGCAGTTTCGGTATACAAATTTTGCCCCACTGGCTGAAGACCCGTTGGGTTAACAAAGTTAATTAAGTTAATTTGACCCACCACGGCAGGATCAGCCTGCCCTTGCAGTGTTACTGACACTTCACCGTCTTGAGAAATAATAATACTTAACGCATCCTCGGGAATGGTCACTTGTGGTTGAATAAGGTAACCCGCACCTGGGGTAACCAGATTACCTTCATCATCCATGGTAAATTGACCATTGCGACTATAAGCTGAACTACCATCTGGCATAAGAATTTCAAAAAAACCTTCGCCTTGAATCATCAAATCAAGGGCGTTATCTGTGGTAATCATGTCACCTTGAGTATGAATTTTTTGCGTGGCGACCACTTTGGTACCCGCACCTATCATTAAACCTGATGGCGCTTCGGTATCTTGTGCAGTTCGACCACCTGGCTGATTAATATTTTGGTAAAGTAAGTCTTCAAAAACCGCTCTACTCTTTTTAAAGCCTACGGTACTAGCATTCGCTAAGTTATTAGAGATTACCGCAATATTTTTATTTTGCGCATCTAAGCCGGTTTTACTTATCCATAATGCTGCGTTCATACATCACCTCTGATTGAGTACTAACTGTTTTTGAAAACAGCTAAATATTAACTGAAAGATACTAATAATTAAAAAGCACGTAATAACGAAGCAGCGCTAGCATCTATTTCTTCTGCGGTTTTCATCATTTTCAATTGCATTTCAAATTGACGCTGTAAAGAAATCATGGCGGTCATTTCATGAATGGGGTTAACATTACTCGATTCGAGTGAACCGCCAAGGACGTTGACATTGATATCGGCAATTAATTGCTCGCCATTTTTGGCGCGAAATAAACCGTCATTGCCTTTTTCGATCAGCCGAGTATCTGGATTGACTAACTTGATACGAGCCACTTCTTCTTGCACGCTACTTGGCGCGCCTGCAGGTTGTACCATGATGGTGCCGTCACGAGATATTTGAATATTATTTACCGGTAGCGGTATGATAATAGGGCCATCTTCACCTATGACTAATTCACCATCGTTAGTTTCTAATGCTCCTGTTTCGGTTAAACGAAAATGTCCACCGCGAGTATAAGCCTCTTGACCATCCTCGGCTTGCACCGCAAAAAAACCGTCACCGGCTATGGCAACATCAAGTGAGCGCCCGGTATGAAGAATAGCGCCTGAGTCAAAATTTTGGCTAGCACGCTCGGTCATTGAAAAAACCCGCGAAGCCATCCCTTCGCCATATACCTGCATACTACGCGCTTGTGCTAAATCAGCCTTAAAACCAGTGGTGTTAGCATTCGCCAAGTTGTGGGCATTTATTGATAAGGCTTGCATGTTTTGTTTAGCACCACTCATGGCGATATAAAGCAACTTATCCATAATGACTTTCCAAAAAATATAAGGTTATACAAAATAAATGCAAGTAAGATGCCAGCTATTATAAAGAGGGGTTGGTTAACGGCTAAAAATGGATAAAGAAATGATGATATATTTTATGAGAGCTAAAATAAAAAAGCTGTTAACTGTGAGTAATTTATTGCTCATAGCTAACAGCTTTGTCAGTAATTTTTACACCAGGTTATTTAGCTCAAGTTACCTAATTTGTAAGATAGTTTGGTTTAGTTGGTTACTAACTTCCAGTGCTCGCGAGTTTGCTTGAAAGTTTCGCTGTGCAGAAATCAAATCAATAAGTTCGGTAGTTAAATTAACATTAGCCTGCTCTAATGCTGAGGAGTTAATGGTACCAAAAGTACCTGAGCCCGCTTCACCGGCTAACGCTTCACCGGAAACAATACTCTCTTTCCATGAACTATTGCCAATTTGAGTGAGCCCTTGATTATTGGCAAAGCTAACTAAAGCAATACGTGCTAAAGGCTCTGAGGTACCATTACTATAAGTGGCACGCACAAGGCCATCGCTATCAATGTCGATACCGGTTAATCGACCTACCGCTAAACCATCTTGCTCTAATGAGGTTACTTCAAAACTAGAAGCATATTGTGTTGGCTCATTAATATTTGGCCCCGTTGGATCTAAATTAAAATCAACAATAATCTGCTGACTAGGATCAGCGCCATTACTTAATATCGCCGTACCTAATGGTGCGGTTTGGATAAGAGTGGGATCTTGAGTATTGAAATCACCATTAGCAAGAAAGGTTAATTGTGCGCCATTAATACCCGCACCATTATTAACAGGCCCTCCTGGAATATCGACCAATTGGTTATCAACGGCCGCGTACATATCCCAAGTATTCGGCGCTGATTTTACAAAATAATAAGTCATCACATGACTGTCGCCTAACGAATCAAAAATGGTTACCGAGGTCGAGTTGTTATACGTTAGTGGGTCAGTATGATCAAAGGTAAAAGCGGGTACAGAGTCACCCGCAGGTAAATTCATCTTAACATCGACCTCATTTGTTTTTGATGGTGCGCCAGAAGCTGTCGGTATTTGTAAAGGCGATGCGGTACTTAGCGCTACCGATGAAGAAGAGCCATCAGCATTGACTGGAAAACCTAATAAATAACCACCAGATGAATTAACGACAAAGTTACTGTCGTTTAATTTAAATTGACCAGCACGGGTGTAAGAGGCATCTAAACTGTCAATTTCAGGTACGGTGACAAAAAAACCATTACCGGCAATGGCTAAATCAAGGGAGTTATTGGTAAATTGAATACTACCTTGGGAAAACTGCTGAGCAACATCCGCCGTTAAAACACCATCGCCTACTTTAGTTTTACCTCCAGCCAGTAAAGATGCGGCATAAACATCAACAAACTCAGTTCGGGACTCTTTAAAGCCAACCGTGTTTACATTGGCAATGTTATTTGATGTAACATCTAAGTCTTTTTGTGCGGCGTTTAACCCGCTTAATGCAATATTAAATGACATAATTTAATCCTCTTAAAAAATCGTTCGGCGACAACAAACTAAACTAATTATGATGTTGTAAACCCGCTTAAATACTTCACGGTTACAAACCGCTTAATGCACCAATAAAGTTAAATGACATAATCTAACTCTCTTAAAAAATCGTTCGGCGACAACAAACTAAACTAATTATGATGTTGTAAACCCGCTTAAATACTTCACGGTTACAAACCGCTTAATGCACCAATAAAGTTAAATGACATAATCTAACTCTCTTAAAAAATCGTTCG
>NZ_BDQM01000012.1 GCF_002207865.1 Colwellia marinimaniae | reverse complement strand
TACGTACAAAAAGATCACAGGTAAGAGTTGAGAATAATACAAAACCTCATATATGGAGCTAAGGGGATACCCCTTATACAAACACAGCTATTAAATATTTATTTTTACTATGTCTGAATCTTTACTTTTAAATAGCATCGGTGAATTTATGATCACACGTAGATTTGCTAAAAGGACTATTCAAACTTACATTTATTGGATCAAGCGATATATTATTTTCAACAACAAGCAACATCCATCAAAACTGGGTAATAAAGAAGTTGAACAATATTTAACTTACTTATCCAACGAAGAAAATGTTGCACCAGGGACACAAACAATTGCCCTTAATTCATTAGTATTTCTATATCGTGAGTTTTTAGGATCCCCTCTGTCATTGTCATTAAATTTTAATAAATCGCAGCGACAAGCTAAATTACCCGTGGTATTAACTAAAAGTGAAACCGCATCTTTGCTCAGCTTGGTTGATACTCAACATTGGCTATTAGCCAATATTATGTATGGTAGCGGGTTAAGACTTATGGAAACTGTTAGGTTACGAGTACAAGATATAGATTTTGACTATATGTCAGTTTTGGTTTGGCAAGGAAAAGGCGGCAAAAATCGCAGGGTGACTTTAGCAAAAGAATTAGTGGAGCCATTAAAATTACAAATAGATCTCTGTAAAAAATATTTCGAATTAGATAGCAATTCGACGCATTATCAAGGAGTTTGGCTGCCCTTTGCTTTAAAGAAAAAATATCCAACAGCGGCTAAAGAGTTTGGTTGGCATTATTTATTCCCTTCAGCAAGATTAAGTCGTGATCCTCACGACAATAATAAAGTTCGTCGACATCATATTGACGAAAGCTCATTACAAAAAGCAATTAAGAAATCTGCTAAATTAGCACACATCGAAAAGGTCGTCTCATGCCACACACTACGCCATTCATTTGCCACCCATTTATTGCAACGTGGCGCTGATATTAGAACAGTACAAGAACAATTAGGCCATAGTGATATTCGCACAACACAAATTTATACTCATGTGATTCAAGCGGGAGCCAATGGTGTCCGTAGCCCTTTATCTGATTTATAGTCAATGATGATAAATTCGCAGGGCTAAGTAATAGTGCAATGTAGATGAAGGTAATACCAATTCCAATAAGTTTCTTCCCACTCAGCGAGAATTAAAAGTCTTAGAGGCTAGGCATTGATTGTAGATAATGGTTACTCCCTTATCAAAATCAATAACGCAGCATGTAAGCCTTTTAAACTCGCCCTTCGGGAGCTTTCCAGCGATTCGGTAACCGCACAGAATTTCTTTCATATAGAGTGACTATATGCAAAAAAATTCTATTTGTTCTCAAACCGCTGGCAAGTTCTGAGTGGGAACTAACTTAATGGACTTGGTATAAATCACAAAAAACGCGACCCAGATAACTGAGTCGCGTTTTGGTTTTTAGCTAACGTACCTAGCTAGCTAACATAACAAAAAGTGTATTAAGCTATGTTAGTTACACCAGCCATATAGGGTTGTAGTACCGTTGGGATATTAATACTACCATCGGCTTGCTGGTAGTTTTCTAAAAGGGCAACTAGGGTACGCCCTACGGCTAAGCCTGAGCCGTTAAGAGTATGTAATAATTCTGGTTTATTGGTTTCACTATTTCTAAAGCGAGCTTGCATACGACGTGCTTGGAAAGTGCCCATATTCGAACAAGATGAAATTTCACGATACGTATCTTGTGCCGGCAACCATACTTCTAAGTCGAAGGTTTTCATGGCACTAAAGCCAACATCACCACTACATAATGCCATGGTACGGTAAGGTAACTCTAGCTTTTCTAAAATAGCTTCAGCGTGGCCCGTTAACTCTTCAAGAGCGGCCATTGAGTTTTCAGGTTTAACCAATTGCACCATTTCAACTTTATCAAATTGATGTTGGCGAATAAGTCCACGAATATCACGACCACCAGAGCCCGCTTCACTGCGAAAACAAGGTGTGTGTGCGGTCATTTTAATCGGTAATTCACTCTCATCAACAATTTCATCGCGATAAATATTAGTCAAAGGCACTTCTGAAGTGGGAATTAATGAGAATTTTTTACCTGACAACTCGGTATGGAATAAATCCTCACCAAATTTAGGTAATTGTCCCGTACCATATAACGAGGCAGCATTCACTAAATACGGTACGTACATTTCTACATAACCATGTTCTTCGGTATGTACATCGAGCATAAATTGCGCTAAAGCACGGTGTAATTTGGCGATTTTACCACGCAGAACAACAAAACGTGTTCCCGCTAATTTGGCACCACTTTCAAAATCTAAACCTTTATCGATAGCGAAGCCTAAATCCACATGATCTTTAATTTCAAAATCAAAAGTGCGTGGTGTGCCCCAACGCTTTAACTCTACGTTGTCATCTTCATCTTTACCATCGGGCACTGATTCATCGAGTAAATTTGGTATCGCGCTAGCGATAGCATCAATTTTAGCTAATACGTCATCTTGCTCCGCTTTTGTCGCATCAAGTGACTCACCTAGCTGACTTACATGAGCAAGCAAGGGCGCAATGTCTTCGCCACGGGCTTTCGCTTGGCCAATAGATTTTGAACGTGAGTTACGCTCACCTTGCAGCTCTTGCGTTTTTATTTGCAGTGCTTTACGTTGCTCTTCTAATGCACTTAACGTCGCGGTATCTAATTCAAAGCCACGTTTAGCCAGTTGTTGAGCGATATTGTCTAAATCAGTTCTAAGCAGTTTTGCATCAAGCATAATTGTTCACATTCTTGTTTATAAAGTTATTAAAATCGTATTAATTCAGTATAAGCCACGTTTGTTCTATATAAGCTATGGCTATTCAACCCGCGCATAAGGTATATCTGCGGTTATTTAGTTAAAGCTGTCACCATAAACATTCCCAAGCCTGCGGCGCCAATACACAGTGCCACATTCAGTAAAATATTTATCGCCGCTTTTAACACGTCGCCTTGCTGCAATAATAACAAGGAGTCTAATGAAAATGTAGAAAAGGTGGTAAATGCACCCAAAAAACCTATTCCTATTAAGGTTCTATGAACACTAATATCGATAATTTCGCGCTCGATTAGCTGATATAACAAACCCATAATAAATGAGCCGCTGATATTAACCATCAATGTAGCAAAAGGGAAACCTTTTCCAAGCCAATTTAGCACTAATTGTGAAATATAAAAGCGTAAGCTGGCCCCACAGGCACCACCAATGGCAACAAAAGCATATAAAGTAAAGTTACTAATAGCGCTGCTCATGGCTATCCCTATTAAGCTGATTCAAGTAATCGAGTTTTTCTTTGAGTTTTTTCTCTAGGCCGCGTTCAGTTGGCTGATACAAACTAGTGTGTGAGCTATCCCCTTTAGCTAGCGCTTCTGGAAAATAGTTTTCTCCGGCGGCAAAGGCATTCATTTCATCATGGGCATAGCGATACTCACTACCATGGCCAAGTTCTTTGGTGATACTGCTGGTAGCGTTTTTTAAATGTAAAGGTACCTCTAAAGTACAGGTTTGCTGCGCTAATATTTTTGCTTTATTAAAGGCTTGGTACACCGCATTACTTTTAGGGGCTAGTGCCATATAAACGATAGCTTGAGCAATGGCCCGCTCACCTTCACTGGGGCCAACGCGATGAAAAGTATCCCACGCATTAAGTGCCAGTTGCATCGCCCGAGGATCGGCATTACCAATATCTTCACTGGCAATGGCAAGCAAACGTCTGGCGACATAAAGGGCATCACCACCGGCGGTAAGAATTCGGGCATACCAATAAAGTGCAGCATCAGGACAAGAGCCACGCACTGATTTATGAAAGGCACTGATTAAATCATAAAAAGCATCACCACCCTTATCATAAAGGGCAATTTTACTACCGGCGACTTGGGCAATGAGTGCCACAGAAATACTTTTCACCAAGGTTTTTTCTTTGCCAAGCCTGCTCTGTTCACTTTGCTGCTCACCTTCTTGCACAGCAACTGGCTGACTTGCTTGTTTAGTCGCCTTATTGGTTTCTTTACTGGCAATGGATTTAACGACAGCGCTATCAAGGCAATTTTCCAGTAAATTAAGCAAGCGTCTAGCGTCACCATCACTGCGATTAAGTAAACTTTGTCTAGCATCTTCGCAAAGCTCTATCACTAATCCTTGTTCTTTCTCACAAAAACTAATGGCGCGTTGTAAAACTTGTACTAAGTCATCTGCCGTTAATTTTTTTAAGGTGTATAAACGTGCTCGCGATAACAAGGCTTGGTTTAACTCAAACGCAGGGTTTTCTGTGGTCGCACCAATAAATATAATGGTGCCATCTTCAATATGTGGTAAAAACGCATCTTGCTGTGCTTTATTAAAGCGATGTACCTCATCAACAAAGAGTACCGTACGACGTTTATTTTTCCCCTGACCTTGGGCACGTAGTTTAGCTTTATCAATGGCAATACGGATCTCTTTTATACCCGAAGTTACCGCCGATACTCGCTCTATTTCAGCGTTAGCATGCTCGGCAATGATTTCAGCCAAGGTGGTTTTGCCACTGCCCGGCGGTCCCCAAAAGATAAGCGAGTGACAATGGCCTTGGCTAATGGCTAGCGCTAAAGGAGAGCCCTCAGCAAGGATGTGTTGCTGTCCGACATAATCGGCTAAGGTTTTTGGTCGCATTTTCGCGGCAAGCGGCATAAAACTTTGCACAGCAGTATTCTCACCCCTGGTAGCATAACCACTGCTGGAATGGCTTTCAGTAGCGGCTAGCCCATCGGCTTCGCTGGTAAGGTCAAACAGTGAATTTTGCTGATCATCACTTTGCCCTAAGCCTAAAGATGAATTATCGCTGGTCTTCAAGTCTTACACCTTGAGGTAAGCTAAAGCTAAACAATGAGGCTTCTGGCTTATCTGTACTATTAAACTGACTTAAGCTAATTTGACTAATTTGTCCGGTTGCATCTTGAAATGAAAATTCGCTTAATTGCTCAGTTTTTTCACCCGCACTATCCACAACAGTAAAGCTGATGGTTAACCGCTTAATTTGGCTGTTTTTATCTTTTGGCGTGACAATAAAACGTTCAGCCCACGGCTTATTAGTTTTCGGGTCAGCATCCTGTGCCAAAGCAACAGTACGTTCTTGAACAACAGTGTACTGTTGCCAAAGTGTCGCATCATCACTGATTAACAATAAAATGGGCGTGTTATGAATGGATTTAGCTAAGCTATACGCACTGGCTTGTTCAATGAAGGGGTCATAAAACCACAAGGTATTACCATCACTAACAATTAAGGTTTCATCCGGAGTAACGGTCTGCCAATACACCAGGTTAGGTTTACTAATAGCAAGTTTACCTGTGCCTTGTTGTAATAATTTACCTTGCTCATTGAGAATTTTTTGGCTGAAATTAGCGCTAAAAAAAGCCAATTTACCCAGTTTAGTCATTAAACGTTGTTTCGCTTCGCTTGAATACTCTGCTGACGAGGCACTTTTTTCTAACTTGACATCGCTAACCTTAGCTTCATCAGCCAGAGGTTGAGCGGCATAAACCAAGCCTTGAGAAAAATGTAGTATTGGCATTAATAAACTTGCCAATATAAGTGTTCTGATAACAGGCTGTTTCGTTGACTTATTTTGCATTAAGGGGTTTGGCATCAATGTATTTGGCATAGTTTTACTTCTAATAGAATGAAATGTACCAGCACGGTTGCTAGTACAGATATAGTTAATAAGTGCAGTAGTTAATGTATTAGTCAGGGTAAATCGTTATACATCACGAACTGGCGGTGGCGCCAATACTTCACGAGCGCCGTTATTACCTGGTGTTGAGACGATACCTTGATTTTCCATTTGTTCCACAATTCTTGCCGAGCGGTTATAGCCAATTCTAAATTGTCTTTGTACACTAGAAATAGACACTCGACGTTTTTCAGTAACAAAGTTAACCGCGTCATCATATAGGGCATCAACCTCTTCAGCATCGCTGCCTTCGGCTTGTTCACCGGGTAATAAAATATCTTGCTCGTTTTCCCCTGAGAGTATTTCATCAATATAATTAGGCTCGCCGCGCGATTTCCAATCTTTAACCACAGCATGTACTTCATGATCATCAACAAAAGCGCCATGCACACGTGTTGGTATACCGGTACCTGGTGGTAAATAAAGCATATCGCCCATACCTAATAACTGCTCCGCCCCTTGTTGATCTAATATGGTACGAGAGTTTAGACCCGACGATACTTGGAACGCCATACGGGTGGGAATATTGGCTTTAATTAAGCCGGTAATAACATCAACCGATGGCCGCTGTGTCGCCAGTATTAAATGAATACCGGCAGCACGGGCTTTTTGCGCAATACGGGCGATAAGCTCTTCAACTTTTTTACCCACTATCATCATCATGTCAGCAAATTCATCAACAATAACGACAATGCTTGGCAGTTTTTCTAAGGTCGGTGGTGTTTGATCCAAACTATCGGTTGGCTGCCATAAAGGGTCAATAATAGGTTCACCCTTAGCAATCGCCTCAAGCACTTTCTTGTTGTAGCCTTTAAGGTTACGCACACCCACCGCTGACATCACCTTGTAACGTCGCTCCATTTCACCGACACACCAACGTAAGGCATTAGCGGCATCTTTCATATCGGTAACCACTTCAGTCAGTAAATGCGGAATGCCTTCATAAACAGACAGCTCCAACATTTTTGGATCTATCATGATCATACGCACATCTTCTGGCGTCGATTTATACAGCAAGCTGACAATCATGGCATTAACACCAACAGATTTACCTGAGCCGGTCGTACCCGCAACTAATAAATGGGGCATTTTACCTAAATCGACCACCACAGGATCACCGGCAATATCTTTACCCAAGACCATAGCAAGAGGCGATGTTGATTCTTTAAATTCAGCACATGAGATAACTTCACTCAAATAAACAATTTCCCGGTGTTTATTTGGCAGCTCTAAGCCAATAACCGATTTACCCGGGATGACTTCAACCACACGGACACTAATGGCCGATAGGGCACGGGCTAAATCTTTCGATAAACTGGTAATTCTACTTACTTTAATACCCGGCGCTAAGTCTAATTCAAAGCGCGTTATAACAGGCCCTGGATAAACCGAAACTACCTGGGCTTGGATACCAAAGTCGAGTAACTTGGCTTCTACTAAGCGGCTAACTTGATCCAATTCATCTTGATTAATCGGATTTTTCGCTTTATCTGGTCGGTCAAGTAAATCAATAGAGGGCATACCCTTAAACTTACTTGGGGCAACAGCAACTAAATTAACCTGGCCATTCTCGCTGGTTATATTTTGCTCAACGGGCGCAATAGTTGGTGCTTGCAAGTCATCCGCAACATTGGGTTTATCAACTTCAGCGAAAGCGGCGGTGATTTCTTTTTCGCTAACATGCTCTTGCACGTTACCAATACTGGCTTCACCCATTAGATCAGCAATATCAATAAAGGGCTCACACTTATCATCAACGGGCTGTACATTAGCAAGCTCCTCTTCGTCAATACGAAAAGACTCAGGCAATTCAATGCTAGCTGTTTTGGCATGCTTTGCAGTAGGTAACGGTTCTGCCGGACTAAGTGCTTCTTTATCACTGGCTTTATTTTCTACCGAGTGGTTTTTACCATGACCTACTGCTTCATCGTCTTTATCATCACTGCTGGCAAAATGCGTTTTAATAAGCTTAGGAGCGTTTACTAGCCACAGTGCGCCAACAATGGCGTATTGACCAACACTGTCAATAAACTTAAGCCAAGAAAAACCCGTTAATAAGACAAAACCGGCACAGGTAAATAGCAGAAACAATAAGGTAGAGCCAACAAAAGAAAAGTACGGCAATAAAGTTTTACTGAGCACATCCCCTAAAATACCACCGGCAGAGAAGTAAAAAACATCATCAAAGTTCATGCTCGCCAGTGATGTTACACCGAGATAGAACATGAAAAAGCCAATCAACTTTAGCCCTAAAGTTAAATAGTCTAGCTGCATTAACTGATGAAAACGTTGAAACAATAACCAACCGACAATTGCAATAACAAAAGGTAAGCTATAGGCGATAAGTCCAAAAAGATTTAAAAACAAATCTGCTAGGTAAGCGCCAACCGCGCCACCTAAGTTGCGCACTTGTGTTTGATAACCTGTTTGTGCCCAGCCGGGATCGGCGGGATCAAAACTAAAGAGTGCCAACATAATAAACATGGCAAAAACGGTGAAAAACAATAAGCCAGCTTCCAACAAACGTTGTACGCCTGTTAGCTGATTATTGCTCAATATATCAAGAGAGACATCGGTGTTTTCTGTAAGATCTGAAGACAATTAAAAGTACCATCGAAAATAAATAGGTAAAATTACCCATAGAGCAACTAAAGTATCAAATTAGCGCTTAGTTGACAGCAACAAATTACCATTAGGGTACGATATTTCCATCAACTAGGGTTTAATAGTCATGTTAACGGTTAATGGGTAGCATATTACTGGACTTTATCTCATCCATCACTACATAGGTGCGGCTGGCACTGACCGCTGGCAACCTTAATAAGGTATCACCTAAAAGCTGCCGATACGCCAACATATCTTTCACTCGCGTTTTTAGCAGAAAATCAAAGTCACCGGAGACCAGATGACATTCTTGAATAACATCAAGTTCATCAACCGCTTTAGCAAAATCATCAAATACATCCGGGCTGGTTTTGGTTAAGGTAATTTCAACAAATACTAATAAGGCAGCGTCAAGCTTATGAGGATTCAATATCGCTTTATAACCACTAATATATTTTTCTTTCTCTAGCCGCTTTACCCTTTCTAAACAAGGAGTTGGACTTAAACCAACTTGCTTAGATAGCTCAACATTAGAAAGCCGACCATTGATTTGTAATTCTACTAAAATATTTTTGTCGATACGGTCTAAAGGTTTGCCTAATAAATCACTCATTTTATATTACTCTGTTTTATTGGCCTTTTGCAGCATTATATATCGTAAGTATACAAATAACGACAGGTTATTCTACTATATTGTGACTATACTAGTCGCAAATATGAGAAGCACACGCAGTTAACACTTTGATAACAGCACAATGTGCTACCACAAACTTTGCTTAAGAGAGATTGATATGATTATTGGTGTACCAAAAGAAATTAAAAACCACGAATACCGTATTGGCTTAACACCTGCAGGTGTTAAAGAATTAATCGTTAATGGTCACCAAGTAATTGTTGAACATAATGGCGGTGCCTCTATTGGCTTTGATAATGAGCAATATATTACCGCCGGTGCAAAAATCGTTGATAACGCAGCAGAAATATTTGCCACTGCCGATATGATCATCAAAGTGAAAGAGCCACAGCCGGTTGAGTGTAGTATGCTTCGTCCAGGCCAAATTTTGTTCACTTACCTACATTTGGCACCAGATCCTAAGCAAACCGAGTTATTAGTAGCTTCAGGAGCAATTTGTATTGCTTATGAAACAGTTACCGCTGCAACGGGTGGTTTACCTTTATTAGCACCTATGTCGGAAGTGGCTGGTCGTATGTCTATCCAAGCTGGTGCCCATGCATTAGAAAAAGCACAAGGTGGTTTAGGCGCATTATTAGGTGGCGTTCCCGGTGTTGCTCCCGCTAAAGTACTTATTATTGGTGGTGGTGTTGTTGGTACTCAAGCTGCACGTATGGCAGTAGGTATGGGCGCAGACGTGACTATTTTAGACCGTTCTTTACCGCGTTTACGTCAATTAGATACTGAGTTTGATGGTCGTTTAAAGACTGTTTATTCCACTGCAGATGCTATGGATCACCTAATTGTTGAAGCTGACTTAGTCATTGGCGCAGTATTAATTCCAGGTGCAGCTGCACCTAAATTAGTCACTAGAGCACACATCAAATCGATGAAAAAAGGTGCTGTTGTCGTTGATGTTGCTATCGACCAAGGTGGTTGTTTTGAAACATCAAAAGCGACTACACATCAAGATCCAACCTATGTTGTTGATGAAGTTGTCCATTATTGTGTTGCTAACATGCCAGGTGGTGTCGCTCGTACGTCAACAATGGCGTTAACGAATGCCACAATGCCCTTTGCACTAACCATAGCAAACAAAGGTGCTAAACAAGCTTTATTAGATGATGAACATTTAATGGCTGGCTTAAATGTAGCGCACGGTAAAATCACTTACAAGCCAGTTGCCGATGTATTAGGTTATGAATACGTAGAGCCAAGCGTTGCCCTAAACGCATAAGGCTGAACTTAGCCTTAGCTAAAAAATAATGCGGTAAACATTAGGACAATCTTTTCGCTAGATTAGTCTTTTACCGTAAATAGCGCACTTTTGCTTACAGTTAAGCTAAAGTGCGTTTTTTTTAATTTATCTTATAACGAAGTAATTATTTACCCCCTTGCTTTATTTCCTTATCATGCCAATTAATACATAATACCAATCGGACTAACCGAGCAATCAATTAGTCAGATTTTCTATAAAATAAGTAGTTAAAGCTTAACTGCTTCGAAGTAATCAATTTTCTTGGAGAACCCATGAGTGACGTAAGACACTGTCCCCTACTAATTTTAGGCTCAGGCCCTGCTGGTTATACTGCTGCTGTATATGCTGCCCGCGCAAATTTAAAACCAGTAATGATTACTGGTATGCAACAAGGTGGTCAATTAACCACAACCACTGAGGTAGAAAACTGGCCAGGCGATGCGGATGACTTAACCGGTCCTGCCTTAATGGAACGTATGCAAAAACATGCGGAGAAGTTTGATACTGAAATTATTTTCGACCATATCGAATCAGTAGATTTTTCGTCTAAGCCTTTTAAATTAACCGGCAGCAGTGAATACACCTGTGACGCGTTAATTATTTGTACCGGTGCTTCGGCACAATACCTAGGTTTACCGTCAGAAGAAGCCTTTATGGGCCGCGGTGTTTCAGCGTGTGCTACCTGTGATGGTTTCTTCTATAAAAACCAAAAAGTTGCCGTTGTTGGTGGTGGTAATACCGCTGTTGAAGAAGCACTTTATTTATCAAATATTGCCAGTGAAGTTCATTTAATTCACCGTCGTGATACCTTCCGTAGCGAAAAGATTTTAACCGACCGTTTACATGCAAAAGTGGCCAACGGTAATATCACTTTACACACCCACCGCACTTTAGACGAAGTATTAGGCGATAATATGGGTGTGACCGGTTTACGTTTAAAAGAAACCAAATCGGATGCCACGGAAGACCTTGATGTGTCAGGCGTATTTATTGCTATTGGCCACAAACCAAACACCGATATATTTAAAGGTCAACTCGACATGAAAAATGGTTATTTAACCATTCAAAGTGGCACACAAGGGAACGCAACACAAACCAGTGTTGAAGGTGTCTTTGCTGCCGGTGATGTTGCTGATCATATTTATCGTCAAGCAATCACGTCTGCAGGTGCGGGTTGTATGGCGGCATTGGATGCTGAGCGCTATTTAGATGCACAAGAATAAATAGCTGCAGTTAAGACTTCTTTAGCACTGCATTTACTTATTGTACATTAATAAACCACTTGAACTTTAACCGTTTTAAGTGGTTTATTTATTTGTGTTCCTCCGCCGAAAAAAGTAATAGTAAGAGTCAGATATGAGTCAATTACTGTATCAACTTGATGATGCCAGTTTAGCGTTCCCGCCCCTTAATTCTGCACTAACCGAGCCAAATGGTTTACTGGCGATCGGTGGTGACTTATCTAGTGCTAGGTTACTGAGTGCGTATTCCCAAGGTATCTTCCCTTGGTATAGCGAAGATGACCCATTAATGTGGTGGTCACCCAATCCTAGAGCCATCATAGACCTTAACCAATTACGAATTAATCGCACCTTGGCGAAAGCAATACGTAAAGCGCCCTATACCATCACTCTCAACCAAGACTTTATTCAGGTTATACAGCTTTGTGCCGATGCGCCCTTTCGCCAAGACGAGACTTGGATACTGGATGATATGCAGGCTGCCTATATTGGTTTGCATCAACAAGGTCATGCGCATTCTATTGAGATTTGGCAGACAGACGAAAATAATAATAATAATAATGAGTTAGTCGGTGGTTTATACGGTGTCGCTATTAACGGTTTTTTTTCGGGTGAGTCTATGTTCTATAAACGCAGTAACACCTCAAAATTTGCCCTTATTGCCCTAGGACAATTACTCCAGAGTATCGGTATTAATTTTATTGATTGTCAGTTGCTCAACCCCTTTCTGGCAGACATGGGCGCCAAAGAGATAAGCCGTGTGGCTTTTCTACAAAAACACCAACAGGCGATAACTACGCGAGTGCCCGATGATTTTTGGCAAGCCCGAACCTTAACCCTAAATTAAAGTCTTTGTTGTAAAACACTGTTGTCTATAATGTAACACACTGATTTAAAGGAAGGTGTTGCTGATGTGATAAGATCGAGCTTCACAAGCATGGATGCTTGTGTAGAGTCCCATGGAGGGGTTTATGCGTCTCGGTCGTTTACTCAACAACACCAAACTACAACAGAGCCAAATTAAATGACTGATGTTAAGACAGAGCGTCATAATTTTAGTTATAATTAACCTTGATACTGATGTGAAATTGGTAAATTATCAATGAATGAAATTTCCTATAAACTGGGTATAAGTAAAATATTTCCCTGTAATTATTTACCTGATAAAGAAGAGCGGCTACTGATTGCCGTTGATGAACGATTAGCCAACAGTGAGAGTTATGCTTGGTTAATGACCCAAGGCTTTCGCCGTAGCGGTGAACAAAGCTATCGACCACACTGCCCTCAGTGTAATGCTTGTCAGTCAATTCGTGTATTAAGCAAAGAATTTAGCCCGTCTAAAAGCCAAAGAAGATCAAAAAAGCGTAATAATCATTTTATTATTAAACAATCTTCACAATTAAAAGACAGCTATTACCCCTTGTTTGAAGCTTATATTAATACCTTTCATCAAGAAGGCAGTATGTACCCCGCTTCTTTTGAGCAGTACCAGGGGTTTTTAAGCTGCAATTTAACCCAACAATTATTTATTGAAACCTGGGCACCGGCAAATGAGCAAGAGCAAGAGAAACTCGTCTGTGTTGCCGTAACTGATGTCTTAAGTAACGGCTTATCCGCTGTTTATACCTTTTATCACCCAGAATATAAAGCCCATGGTTTAGGGGTGTTTTCTATTCTCACCCAATTAAACTTTTGCCAACAAATGTCATTACCCTATTTATATTTGGGTTATCAAATTGATGATTGTCAAAAAATGAATTATAAAGACCGATATTTCCCCTTTGAGCGCTTTATTAACAGTCAATGGCAATTAAACAGCAAAGCTGTCGTTAATAACGCTAAAATCACTAAATAAAGTGCAGCAAGCCTTTACATTGGTCAAGCAATTAGGCATGATTCGCGCAGCTTTTTTATCTGCCAGAAAATATTACTATTCTAGAATAATTTCTTGGCTATTTGCACAACATTAGAGGTTTAGCGCCCCATGGCGAAAGAAGAAAATATTGAAATGCAAGGTACTGTTTTAGATACATTACCTAACACTATGTTCCGAGTTGAACTTGAGAATGGCCACGTCGTCACTGCACATATTTCTGGTAAAATGCGTAAGAACTACATACGTATCTTAACGGGCGATAAAGTAACGGTTGAATTAACGCCATACGACTTATCAAAAGGTCGCATTATTTTCCGCGCTAGATAAGCCAGAAAACACCTATTAACCTTAGGTTATTTCGAACCAATATAAAAAAACCAGCGCTCTTTTAGCTCGCTGGTTTTTTATTGTCTACGTTTTAACTTCAGTCTTACTTTGAACGCCTTGCTTTACCCGTAACCTTTAGGCTTTACCAGCAAAAGGTTTAGTGATTGAAAATCCTGCGTACTCCATGCCTGTTGAGCAAGCAACAAATTGCTCATTTTCTAAAAGTAGACTGGCAGCTATGCTATCGAATAATTAATGGCAAAATGCCACTGCTTTATCAAAATCATTCGTGCCAAGGGTGATATAAGCTATCATCTTTGTTCTTTAATTAAGCTGCCTTGGGCCTTTTTTGAACGATATTAGTGATATTAGTGATATTAGTGATATTAGCTATAGTCGTTTTTTTTGCGTTCTAATAACAAGCTATCAGCTTTTTTTCGAATTGCTCAGCACTAATAGTTAAGCCTGTGTTAGCAATGGTTTCATTGAGCTGTTGTAATCTTTTTTCGATGGTCGATAAGGTAATGGTATTATCATCTAGTTGATACACTTGTAATTGACTCTGATAGTAAAATGATAAAATGATCAGCGCGGTTTCTTCACCATTTTTACCGGCAAGTTTAATTTTTTTAAACTTACGATACACTAAGTTCTGTAGCTGTTTTACCCGCCACACGTAATATATCTCAGTAAAAAAATCACTGTTTTTAACCTTATATAAAAAGACACCATTGACAACGAGTGCCAAAATAACGCCAATTAAGTTGTAGCTAAAATTAGTCTCTGGCTCTACCGCTACCGAATCAATGGTCGCTTGCACTAGCGCAGTCACTTCACCAACATTGGAAAACAGGCTGATCAGCAGAGTACCAAAAAGCAATGACATCACTAATAATGAGCTGATAAAGCCCACAATAACAATATTTAAATGTTTTCTATATCGTGCTTTGTCTATATCAATTAATTGCATGTGTTTACTGAAATCCTTGGGTATTTATTAGAAATAAAAATCAACCGTAAAAGGTAAAAATAAAAAGTAGTGAGCAGCCGCTATGTTATCACTTTTCACGCGTTGCGCATAAAACTAAACCCGAATGACGCTTAACTTGTGCGCTAACACCTTGCTGCCAAATCCCTTGGTGGGCGGCAATAGTCAGCTGTGTTTTCGCCCGAGTGATGCCCGTGTAGAGTAACTCTCGTGATAACAGTTTACTCGCTCTTTGCTGCTTATGGTGTGCTGCACTCTGTGTCGCTGAAATAACCAGAGCAACATGAGCAAACTCACTGCCTTGGGTTTTGTGAATGGTCATGGCATAAACACTTTCAAATTTCGGTAAGCGTGATGGCAATATTTGTCTTATCGCTTGCTGCCCGGTGTCAGTGTCCTCAGCCGTATTACTTTCAAGACTTGTGTCTTCAAAACACGCCATAAGATGTGTCTTACCTGCTTGGTCTATTACTCGCCAGATAATGCCGATATCGCCATTATACAAACCTAAACGGTAGTCGTTTTCATTAATCATAATGGGCTGACCATGATAAAGCGCCGGCTCATTTTGCTGATAAAGGGCTTTATTTTTCCCTAAATAGTGTTTAATCACCTCATTGAGACGCTCTACCCCATAATCTCCTTGCCGGGTAGCACAAAGTACCCGAAATTGTGCTAACAAGGCAAAGGCATCGCTAACATTGGCGCAAAATTCAATCGGCTGGTAATACTGTTTCACTAAAGGCGCTAACCAGTTAGCAAGCTCACCTTGTGCCAATGATAATTGACCCGCTTGCTGAGAATGTGCATCACACAGTAGCTGCCAACTACGCTTAACATCACCTTGAATAACACTATTGGCGAGCAAACCAATACCGCCTTTACCGTCAAAACGTCTTGATTTAAGCAGAAACGATAAGTAATCAACATTGCTAGTATGACCTGTTAACTGCCCAGATAAAAATTCGCTAGCTTGCTCAGCCGAGAGTTGGCAAACTTGCCGTAAATATTGCACATTATCCGAGCTAAAGCCGCCATGTGGTCGTGGCGCTATATCCGCTAACACACTGCCAGCTGCGACCGAGGGTAATTGATCGGCATCACCTAATAAAATGACTTTCGCTGTATCCTTGAGCGCGCGAAATATCCGAGTCATTAGGGGTAAATCCACCATAGAGACTTCATCTATTAAGATAATGTCATACGCTAAGAGATTATCTTCATGGTGTTTGAAATTAGGCGAATTGGGCAATACCCCTAACAAGCGGTGAATGGTTTGTGCTTGGCTCGGAATTTCCGCTAACACCTCGGCATCGATTAAGTCTTTAAAACCAGAAATGGCAGTAACAATGGACTCTGACAAACGTTGTGCTGCTTTACCTGTGGGAGCAACAAGGGCAATATTAAGCGTCGGTGTGCCCTGTCTACTTTGCGCTGCTACAGCTAACGGCTTTGCTCTTAACTGCGCTAACATCACCAGCGCGGCTAATAATTTAGTGACAGTATAGGTTTTACCCGTACCTGGGCCGCCAGCAATAACACTAAATTTTTTATTGATGGCATTAGCGACCGCCACTTTTTGCCAATCAATGTCTAACGATGCTAGGCCTTGCTCCTTAGGGAATAAGGCCGAAATACACTGTTGAATTTGTCCATTATCATACTGACATTGCTGACTTAAGCGGTTGTTAATGGCATGTCCTAAGTCACGTTCAAACTGAAAGTAACGGCGCAAATATAACTTATCCTTATGCAGCACCAGTAATTGTTGATCACCGGCTTGAATAGTTAACTCAGTTAATAGGCTTTGCAGTTCAGTTAAGGGAGCAAAAACAAAACCAGCATGGCTGAAATCATAGTTATCGCCATTTTTTACTGGCACGCCTTTGCCCCAATGTTGCTCAGCAATTTCTGCCAAGGGCAAACACGTATGTCCGGCGCGTAGGCTAGCACTTAAGGCTAAAAATACATGATATAAAGTTTTTTGCGGCTCGATATCAACGGCGGTCTCAGTATTTGTCTGATAAATTAAGGCAGCAAACATTTCTTTGGCAAAAAAATAATCAATGGCTTCAACACCTTGAATAGCGTCTTTGACTTGATTAAAGTGGCTATACACTTGCTCGCTCCTACTATTCACTCTAATCTCAGTCATCTTGCGCTGCCTCGCTATTTTCATGTGCAAATAGTGCATCTAAATTATTTAATTCTTGCACCGAAATTTTACGATAATACACCCCAGCACCTTGATGCTCTGGCTCTGTCGTCATACCACGAAGATATAAATAATAGACACCACCAAAATGTTTACTGGGCTGATAATCACTAAGGGTCTGCTTTAAATAGCGATGTAGTGCTAAGGAGTAAATCAGATATTGTAAGTCATAATAGTTTTTTTCCACATTATCGAGTAAAGCATCATACTGATAGTCTTGAAAGCTATCACCTAGGTGGCTAGATTTATAATCACACAAGTAATATTTACCTTGGTATTCAAAAATCAAATCGATAAAACCATGCATCATGCCGCTAAGCTTTTTATGGCTAGGTAACATCACTGGATACTTTAACGTTAGAGTTGAGGTATTAGTAGAGCTGCTAGTTGATGTCTTGCTGTCACTGCTATTAATATTACGTTCCGCGCTATTTCGGTGATCGGTTAGCAATTTAGCTAAGGCACTGGTGCCCTCGCCTTGCATGGGAAAATAGAACTCACTTTCACGCAAGGTTTTATTCAAGTCCAGATCGCTAAGACTGGCATAATTGTCATTATCATCATTGCTAATAAAAGCGGTATTAAGCACTTGCTCTAACCAGGCAATTAAATCATCTTCAGTAAAGGAGGTATTGTCACTGGTATTTACCCCGCCACTAGTTAACTCACCATAAACTAACAACGGTTTTTCTACACTTTCTTGCCAGTTGGGTGCAGTAAAATCAGTTTGCTCTAAAATATCATGTAATAAGTTACCGGTATGAGCACCCTTAGCTAATTTGAAACAAATTTGTTGCCCGTGAGTTAACGCGGCAAGCTCGCTATTACCTAGCGGGCTATTGCTCAAGGTGGCTAGCTGGTTCTGGGTAGTATCCGTATCTCGGTCAGGATTAGAAACACCGGCATGACGAATATTGCGGCTTAAGGCAGTAAAAGAACTCAACCACCAATCTCGCTCTATGGTCCCGGTGAATTGACTAACCGCGCTATTGACCGACTCTTGACTGTTATTTTCCAATTGTTTTAACACCTGCCCATTATCATCAAGGGGACAATCAAGTGAGACCTGACGAATACCAATGGCATGCTCAGCACCTGCTTTAACTACTGCTAGCCCCTTAATAATGCTGTCTTGCTCTTGTAGTTGTAGCGTTTTACCTAAAGGTGATAAATGATAGCCATCAAAAGCACAACAGAGGATATAACAACGTCGCTCTGCCCTCGTTATCGCTACATACAGTAAACGAATACTTTCTGCATAAGCTTCATTACTCATGGCTTGTTTAGCTTCTTTGCCGCCATCTAGGCTTAAACACAAATTACCGTGTTTATCATGGTACTCTAGATAACTAACCGCTTTATTACCAAATTTGAGTGGATCTTTATGACGACAAGCAAACGGAATAAACACATAAGGATATTCCATGCCTTTCGAGCCATGCTGGGTAATTAAACGAATAAGGTCGCCGTCACTTTCTAAACGCAGCTCGGCTTCAACGTCATTCGACTCGGCATGACATTGCTGTTCAAACCAATGTAACAGCTCTTGCCCCTGACTTAAGCGCACACTCGCCGCCTGTAATATTTCAAATAAATGTAAAATATTGGTTAAACAACGATCTTTATTGCGTAGCGGTACATCAAGCAGATTGTGCATTAAAGTAATGGCCATGGTAATAAAACCTTGTCGTTGCCATTGGCTACGGTAATCGACAAAAGCAAATTTCATGGTTTGATAGGCCAGTTCATCTTGCTGCAGCTGATACAGTTTTTGTGCATCATAGCCCAATAAACCACATGATAATGCCGCAACAAACAAGCGTTCATTTTCGGGTAACAGTACACCTTTAAGTAAACATAACAATTGCCTGGCTTGCTCGGAATGAAATAAATTGGCTCGGTCAGATAGAAAGACACTATCAAGACCCGCTTGCTCTAGGGCTTGTTTTATATCACGCGCTTCAGCGCCATCTCGCACTAATATGGCAATGTCTTTTGGCTTGGCCGCATGCTCGTTCGAGGTGAGCAAGGTCACTATTTCATTGGCACACCAGTTAGCCATCATAGGCCGAGAGCCTTGACTAACCTTGCTATCTGGTTGTTCATGGTCAGTAAAATGAATAAACTGCAGCGCTTTATCACTGTCTGCTAACACTTGTCCGCTCTCAGCATTTTCTTGGTTGGCACTAGCTGATTTTTTACCGGCCAGAACCGCTAAATAAGGAATACCAAAACCAAAGACACTCTCGCTTAGTTTGCCAGTAGCATCTTCAGGCCTTGCTGCTTTAGCCTTCTTGCTAAAAAGCTGATTATAACCGGCAATCATTTCAGGCGTTGAGCGCCAATTAGTATCCATCAACCAATGGTAGTCACAGCCACTACGGGCATTTAAGTAGGCAAAAATATCACCGCCACGAAAACCATAAATAGCTTGCTTAGGATCGCCAATCAGAAACAAAGCTGCATTGGCTTTTACCGCGTTATCGCCATAATAGATAGCTTGCAAAATACCAAACTGTTTAGGGTCGGTATCTTGAAACTCATCAATTAAAGCGACCGGGTATTGCGCCAGTAATTGTTTAGCCAGTTGATTGGTATTGTCATCACTTGAGCTTTCATCGTTGGAACATTCTTTGTTGGCACCTTTATCAGTCAAACAAGCAGAGCTAAGACAATAGGCTAAGGTATTAATTAGATCGTCAAAATCGAGTAAATTAAGCGCTTGTTTTTGTGTGATCACTTGCTGGCGAATGTTATAAATACCTGATTTAACAATGGTATAAGCTTTCGCTTTATTGATTTTATTGGCAATTTTCTTAACCTGCTCTTTCACTTGTTTTACCGGTGCAAAAGCGTCAAGCAATTCAGCTTTATAAGTGGATCTGGCATAACGTTTACCATCAAAAAAAGCATCGGGCATTTTAACTTTGCCTTCACCGACAGCCATCAGTGATAACTCTTGGTCGATAATACTTACCAGCCAAGTGTTTAATTGCGCCAGCTCGCTGCGCCTTTTTTCTTGCTCTGCGCCCTTTTTAACCAGGATCAGCGCATTTTCAAATAAATCGCTGTGTGTGGTTAAATTTTCGTGAGCCTGGCGTACTAGGGTAATAAATTCAGCGGCAATACTTTCAACATCGATAACCGATAAAGTACTGCTGTGCCCTATGGCTTTACTAAAGCTTGATAAAAAGCTTTCCGGTGTCGCCCAAAAGCTCGCCAACAGCATAAAACTATCAGCATCGCTTTTAGCTAAACTGCGATACCAGTCTTGGCACACTTGCAAGGTGATTTCTGTTGAGTTCGCCGCCATATTGGCATTGAAAGGTAAACCACTGGTAAAAGCATATTGATTTAATACCCGTTGGCAAAAGCCATGGATGGTAAAAATGGCCGCTTCATCTAAAAAAAGTAACGCACGTTTTAATAAAAATTCGCGCTTGCTTTTGTCGATGCGTTTATCGAGGGCGGTAAAATAAGGGTCATCAACACACAATACCTGCCAATCACTCAAGGCGAGGCGAATAAAGCTATCAATGCGCCCTCGTAACTCTTGCGTGGCATCTTTGGTGAAGGTCATCAATAATATTTGTTCAACCGTTAGCTCGCGCTCAAGTAATAACCGTAAATATATTCGAGTAATATTATAGGTTTTGCCAGTACCGGCACTGGCTTCGATTAGATGTTTACCACTTAATGGGATAGTAGCCGCATCAAGATTTTTCAGCGTTAGTGCTGCGCTAGCTACCTTATTATCAAGGTTGTTAACTACTTGGTTAGCGTCAGGAGTATTAAGGTGGGTCATTATTTGCTCTCCTTAGCCGTTTTAGTGGCGGTCTTTTTTGCTGCCTGTTTGGTTGCCTGTTTGGCTGCCTGTTTAACGACCACTTGATATAAATCCTGGTAAATAAAATCAATGTCCGCCTGGTGTTTAGCGTATTGCGGACACTCAGGCCAAAAATAACTCAAATAATCATCATCAGCCAAGCCACGTGTACTCATATCTCCTTGCCACAAACCTTCAAAACGCCCTTGGGTCATTTCTGTTAACTGGCCGCGCTTTTTGGTAAACACTTTGTCGGCCAATTCACCGTTTAACAGTAAGGCTTGTTGTTGACCTTTAAAAAACATCTTAATGAGCTTAATGAGTTTTGCTTTTGCATCAATGATATTAGCGACCGAAAACTGCTCTACCTTCTGCGCTTTGGTATTAAAATATAAGCCAATAGTTTCAGTCACTTGTTGTAGTTTTACCGAGTCGCCAGCGTTAATTATCGTTTCATTGGCCATCTGTTCATTAGCAATGAATTGCTGTTGCCAGACTTGCACCACAAGTTGCTGAAAGTACATGGTAAATTTATCTTTCGCTTTAGCGCTTGAGCTACGATAGTGCACCAATAAGTTGTTCTTAACCGCTAATTGAGTATTCAGTGTTACCTTAACCTTGTTACCGCTTAAGCAGTCAACATCAAGGACAAGATGACAATCAATGATCTCAGGATTAGCACAATTAAGCTTGCTTATTTCCTCACTGAATTGCTGCACATCTTGCTGATAATCTTTAAACAAGCTTGCTGTAGTCGGTAAATCGGGGAATTTACCCGATAACTGGGCACGGGTTAACACCTCCGCTGATGCTGCGCTATTTAATGCTGCGTTGAGCAAGTCTTGGCGTAGTAAGTAGCTTTCTAAGTGATTAACACTAAAAGGCTCAACATCTTCTAACAAGCTATGATCATTATCAAAATATAAATTCAGCTGCTGTTGGGCAAACATTTTTGCTGGATGTTGATAAAACCGTATTATTTGCTGGCAAGATAAACTCACCTCTTTATTATTATCTTGTGCCTGTATGGCTAACGGTGCACTGTTATCGATTGAATCGGCAACTGAGCCAGCATCAACAACAGGACGTTGCCCTAACGCCAACCAATTGGCATCGAAACTGGACCATTTACCTTGATAATTATCGGCACTAAACGCTTGCATGGCTAATTGATAGATACCCGTTGGCTGCGCTTCATTATGACTACTGCTATCTTGTTCACAGAAATTCCAACCATAACCTTGAGCTAAATATTCCATCAACTCTTTAACCACCAATGAGGGTTGTCTTTCATTATTATTTTTTATATTTCGCCCTTGATAGCTAAGGTACAAGGAATTTCTGGCGGAAATAATCGCTTCCAAAAATAAGTACCTGTCATCACCACGGCGCGATCTATCGCCTAATTGAGCCTTAGACAGCGACATAAGATCAAAGCCCAAGGCTTGGCGTTGCCGAGGGAATTCGCCATCATTTAAGCCCAATACCGCGATAATTTTAAAGGGGATACTGCGCATAGGTAACATGGAACAAAAGGTGACCTGACCAACCATAAACTGCTTACTGGCATCACCCTGACTAAAATGTTGGCTTAGGTAATCAACGATAATTAACCAGCAAATGTCATCGTCAAAATGGGCATGGTGACAATGCTCTACCAAACCAGCAATGGCTTGCTCAATCACCATTAGGCTGCTTTCATTACTGACATTATCAGCATCGACTCGACTAAATAAACCCTCTAGTTGTGCAAGTAAAAAACTTTGCCATTGTATTGCGCTACGAGAGCGTTGCAGGTTTTCACTAAAATATTGTAACTGTTCGATAAAAAGCATTAACTGACCCAGTAACACGCCATCACTGCCTTCAACATTACTCAATAACAGTTGCTCTTGATAAATTTGTTCACTGTCGGCAAAAGCAAAGCCACGCAATAGTCGTGCTAAGCCTTGTTGCCAAGTAAAAGCAACACTGGCGTGTTGCCCCAACAATGCCTGTTTATGACTTAAATCAATGCCCCAATGCACCGTTGCTTGTTCAAGCCAAGCTGAGATCTTAGCCAAGTCTTCTGTGTTAATGGAAAATTTATTTGCCATGGCGGGTAAGCGTAAAAACGATAACAATTGTGCGACACCAAATCGGCTATCAGGTAAGGTCAGTAACTCGGTAAAAGCGGCGACTAAGGGATCACTATCTTTAGCACTGCGATCAGCAATAGAGCAAGGCAGTGGCGGTACTTCACCGGCTATATCTTGCCAACCCCGAGTAAAAACAGCATTAACATAAGGGGCATATTGTTCCACTTGTGGACACATCACCAAGATATCTTTTGGCGTTAAGCTGCTATCTTGGTTAAATTGATGTAATAAGTAGTCATGCAATGCTTGCACTTCTCGTAAAGCACTATGACAACTAGTGATGACAATAGAATCATCTTGACCAGCCGTATTTAGCGCATCCTTGTCATCATCGCTAGCCTCACTTTTGCCGTCAATCCTGGCATCAGTAAGGGAAAGAATATCATTTTGCAGCTGATGTAAAACACTGGTTTTTTCCGCTGCTGCCATGCTCGGCTGGTCATTTTTAGCGTGTTCAAACAATTCAACATCTATGGTGCTGTAATCTTGCAACATGGAGATAAACTCTCGGCCCTGTTGGCCGAAGTTAGCTAATAGAGGATTGCCGACAAAGTTTTGTACCTCGCTCTCATCGGCTGAAACACCATCGGACCATTGTGATAACTTATTGAGCGCCTGTTTTTCAGTCACTATATCGCCCCAATAGGAGAAACACGGATTAAGATGAAAGAAATGTACTTCAACATGCTCACTCAAGGCATTAATAAAATCAAGCCACATCGGCGCCATAGTATTAAGACCGAAGAAACTAATGCGTGGCGGAATAAGATCTTTTTTGTTGGCAATATTGGCAATAGCATCCTTGAGTAATTCAACTGGGTTATAAGGTAATTGCTCAATTAACAAGCGCCATAATTTCCCTTGCCATTTATGTTCACTGGCAGCAATTTTTTCAAGACCTTGCAGTTCAAAATTTCCTTGTTGCCAACTGTCTAACCACTGTGGTCTAAAAATCAAATACTGCTCATATAAATCAGCTAATTGTGTGGCTAATTGATAACGTTTTAATTGCGCTTGTTTGTCTTCAGTATAACCACTGCCATCTACTGAATCTGCCGATATATCACCACGCCAATAGTGGCTAGCTTGACTAAAATCATCATCATCGACCACTGAATCGAGTGCTAAAAGTGCATGTATACGCCAACAAAGCACTTCTCTGGAGTAAGGTGACTGATCAGGCACTTTATCTTCGCTAGCCAGTGACCTTATTAATTTCCACAGGAATTGAGCTGGTAACGCGTAACGCATATTCATGCTTATACCACGCTCTTTAGCGATCGCTAAGTTAAGCCAATGCTGCATACCCGCATTTTGCACGACAATGACTTCTTGATTAAATACACCTAGAGGGGAAAGTTGCGATATTTTGTTGAGCAAGAGTAACAAATTTTCCATTTTGTTGGCAGGATAAAGATGGATCAAGATAATGCCTTAATTGTAAATGACTATGATTGCCAGTGGCTAAAAACCACTCATTATGACCTGAGAAATCAACGAATAAAATTACCTTAAATTTAACCATAAGGCGTTAAAGAATACGAGTAAAATTAGTTAGCTAGCGAAGAAAGCTCTGCTATTTTTTCCCTTACCTTGACACTTTTTTACAAATTTACCCATAGTTGTGACATTTTATCGACAAAACAGTTACCGAAGATAATCGTGTTATTGGTTACATTAGCTTTCATCAAATCAGCAGCCCAACGACAACGAATGAATTTATATCAAGCAATCTTTGCCACATCCGCAAAGCAGTTTCCCAATAATATCGCCCTTTATGTTGACGCTAGTGCCACAAAAAATAACAGTGTCAAAGGCAAAAAAGGACAGGTAAAAACCTTTACCTACCACGCTTTTTTTGCACTGAGTCAACAATGGGCGAACAGCATTCGTTATTTTAATGATGCGTCATGCCCAGTGGCTATTTATGGTGGCCGACAATGGCAGATGTACGCTGGCATACTCGCCATTCTGGCCAGTAATAATGCCTATGTACCGCTTAATATCAAACAACCGGCCAAGCGAAATAGCAAGATATTGTCAGCCATAAATAGCCAGGTACTCTTGGTGGCTGCTAACGAAGACCCATCGGAGTTATTGCAACACACAAAACAGCCATTAGTGGTCTTGTATTTAGGCACAAATACGCCTAATTGGTGCCTAAATAACAAACGCCATCAGTATTTTAACATTGACGATGCGGTTTCAATAAGCAGCACTGACCTAAGAGCAAATACAACGGCAACAACTACAACGAACATAGCATCATTAACGGCATACCCTTATGCATATATCTTATTTACTTCGGGTAGTACCGGCACACCAAAAGGCATTGCCGTTAGTCATAAAAACATTATCAGTCACCTGCACCGGCTCGATAAGCTTTTAAAGATAACGGCAAGGGATAAAGTCAGTCAGTTTTTTGAATTATCTTTTGATTTATCCGTCCATGATATGTTCAGTTGCTGGCACAAAGGCGCGGCGCTCTATATTATTCCTAATGAACAGCTTATCTGCCCGATGGCATTTATTAAAAAGCATCAATTATCTGTTTTTTCCGCCGTTGCTTCAGCGTTATCTTTTATGGATAAAATGCGCTTATTAAAACCTCAGCAATTACCTAGCTTGAGACTAAGCTGTTTTGGTGGTGAAAAACTACTCACCAGCCAAGCGTTAAAGTGGCAAAAATGTGCTCATAATAGTCGGGTAATCAATCTCTACGGTCCAACAGAGTGCACGATTACCGCCACTTATTTTGAATTAAGTGACCAGCAAGAAATCACCTCAGCATCAGTACCCATAGGTCAAGCATTGCCTGGATTAACGGCCATACTGGTCAAAGATAATAAAGAGATAACGACCAGCAATACCTTAGCTGAATTGTATCTAGCCGGTGATCAACTTGTTGACGGTTACTACCAAGACAGTAAGAAAACAGCGCAAGCTTTTATCACACTAGCAAGCCCGTTAGCTCAAAGCGCAACACGTTTCTACCGTACCGGCGATATTGTCTATTATGACCAACAAAAAAACATTGTCTTTCATGGTCGCAACGATCAGCAATTTAAAGTATCTGGTCACCGGGTCGAAGCTGCCGAGATTGAAACTGCCATTGTTAGCTTTTCCAACGATATCACTTGGTGTGTTGTTGCTGCACACGTTGATCATAACGGCAATACTAGGATCATCGCCTTTATTGAATACCAACAAAACTTACCCCCTTGTTCAGCTTCGAGTTCAGCTCCGAGTTCAAGTTCAGCTTCAGCCTTAGACAATTACCAACACACTCTTGCCGCACTAAGAAAGCATTGTTTACAGCATTTACCCACTTACATGGTGCCTGATGAGTTTAATTTCCAGCCATTATTACCCCGTAATATCAGTGGCAAAGTGGATATCAAAGCGCTACTTAGTGCTGATCATAATAAAATAACTACTCCTAAGGAGACCCTATAATGTTAATACAACAAAGTATCATTCAGTTCATTGAAGAAAAGACCCATTGCCCGTTAATAGACCTAACGGACAACTTACTTGGCACGATAAAATCATTCGATTTCATGATGCTCATGCTAGAGCTGGAACAGAAATTCAAGCTAACACTGCCCTTTGAGCAGGCACTTACCGCTAACTTAAGACAAATCGATGAGTTTATTTTTTGGGTTGAGCAGCACCATGAAAGTTAAACTTTCCAACAAGTCTACAGCCAAAGCGATAACACCTTCGCCACGAGCCTTAATAAAGCATAAAACCATGAGTCTCGGCATAAGATTTTTGCTGAGTACTTTAATGAAGTTAACTAAAAAACGACGTAAGAAATTAATCAACAATATTGGCAAAATAATACTACGTTTTGCTACAAAAACCAGAAAACGTGCCATCAATAATATTGTTCGAGCCATGCCAGAACTCAGTATTAAAGAAGCAACTGACTTGGCCTTTGACGCTTATGGTAATTGTGCCTATGGCGTGGCCGAGTCTTTTTGGTTATCACAAGTAGAGCCTGATATTTTTTGTGATGAAGAAACCTTACAAATTTTGCAATCAGGAACCGGGGCTTGCATTGCCACCATGCATCTAGGCTGCTACGAAGCAGTGCCGCTTGCTGTGGCAAAATTTGCCAATAATTCAGTCACTTTAACTAACATCCCTGATTTTTTAACCGATGAAATGGACTTTTATTCTGCCGTCAATATTACCGCCATCAATAAAAAATCTGCACATGCTTTTAGCCAGTTATTAATCCAAGCGGGCAATAATGGCTATATTTCTTTGCATTGCGATCTGTACGCCAACCAAACTGAAGTAACCTTTTTTGGACAAAAAACTAAAGCGCCCTCCGGCGTAGTTTTACTGGCAAAAATGACTAAAAAACCGCTCTTACTGGCCTATGCGGTTTATCAAGACGACGGCCAAGTACAAGTGTTTTTTGAAACATTGCAATTAAATCAAGAGATAGCAATTCAAAACCAGTTCAATAACGAGCTGCAAAGCAAACAATCAATCAGTCAAAAAACAGCCCCAGAAATTGAGCAAAACGTTGAACAAGTGATGGCACAAATTTACCAACGCTTTGAGCAAATAATTAGACAATATCCAAGCCAATGGTATTGGTCTTATAACCGTTGGAAAAACTACTAATCATGTTAAGTAATATCAATAGTCTAGAAATATCATCAGACCCGTTTGCCAATAAAAACCCAAGTTTATACCGCAGATTACTCTCCTATTATCTGCTACACAAAAAGCTTATTTTCATTGCCTTGCTAGCTCTATGTTTATTTAGTTTGGTCGATGCAGGTATGATTTATTTGGTCAAGCCACTTATTGACCAAGGTTTAGGAAAAGCCAATAGCAACACCTTACAACTAGGCGCTTTATTAATCATCGGGATTTTTTTGCTACGTGGTAGCGCAAGTTTTATCTCAAACTATGCCATTGCCTACGTCAGTAGCAAGGTAACGTATCAAATACGGCAACAAGCTTTTGATAAGTTATTATTTTTACCTCGAACCTTTTTTGATAACAATAGCCGTGGCAGCCTTATTGCTAAACTCATCTATGATAGCGAGCAAGTATCTCAGACCTTTGCAACGGCTGTCGTTATTGTCATCCGAGAGTCTGTCATCATCTTAGTATTACTCACTATGATGTTTTACCACAGTTGGCAATTAACAATGATTTTCTTGGTGATAGCACCCATTATCGCGTTAATTATTAACAAGGTATCGCAGCGCTTTAAAATGATTAGCCGCGCATTACAAAAAAGTATGGGGCAAGTAAGTAAGGCAACAGAGCAAGCAATTTCAAATCAACAAGAAATAATATTACTCAATACAGCTAGCCAAATAAGCGCTCAGTTCGAGCAAATAAACAACCATAACCGTCAACAAAATATGAAGTTACAAGCAACAAGTGCCATAACTAATCCAGTCATTCAACTTATTGCCTCGTTTGCTATTGCTGCGGTACTACTACTTGCCAGTAATGAGCAGGTGCTCAATCAATTAAGCCCTGGCAGTTTCACGCTGATTTTAATTGCCATGGGCTCATTGCTCAAACCACTTAAGCAACTAAGTAATATTAATCAACACTTACAAAAGGGTTTAACTGCAGCAAGCAGTTTGTTTAGTTTTCTAGATGAAAAAGAAGAGCATGATACTGGAAGCAAGCATTTATTAGCACAATGTTCAAACATTACCTTTAACAATTTATCTTTCTCTTATCAAGGTAAGGCTCAACCCGCGTTAAAACATTTTTCAGTGAAGATAAAAGCCGGTAGCAGTGTTGCTTTTGTCGGTGAATCCGGCAGCGGTAAAAGCACCCTAGCCCGCTTATTATTACGTTTATATCAATCGCCGCCACAGTCCATTTTCATTAATGACATAGCCATTGAAAATTATAGCTTAGCATCACTTAGGGCACAGTTTGCTTTTGTCTCACAAGATATTGTGTTAATAGATGATACCCTAGCAAACAATATCCGTTTTGGCTGTAATCGCCCCGTATCAAACGAAGAAGTTGCGCAAGCTGCACTTGATGCCAATGTCACCGTTTTTGCTAAAGAGCTAGCCTTAGGTTTAAATACACCAATAGGAGAAAATGGGCGCAATTTATCGGGAGGGCAACGCCAACGAATAGCCATAGCTCGTGCCATGTTACGTGATGCCAGCATTATCATCTTAGATGAAGCGACTTCCGCCTTAGACAACCACAGTGAACAACATATACAGGAAGCTTTCACCCGGCTAAGCAAAAACAAAACCTTATTGATTATTGCCCATAAGTTATCAAGCATAAGAAATGCCGATGAAATTATCGTGCTCAACAAAGGCGAATTGGTCGAACAAGGCACTCATCTAGAGCTACTCGCCAAAGCAGGTTATTACCACGCACTGCACCAAAAAAGTGGTTAAGTGGTGGTAACAAGCTTGCTTACTCGAGCAATATTGCTGCTTGCCTGCAAGTAAATGCCAACAGCATTGCGGTCAGCATAAATTCATCTTGGCAACTACTAGCATCACTTAATAAAATCTAGATGTTGTTGATACGAATCACCGAGTAAAGGCACTTTATATTCACGCCCTTTAATCGCACAATATAGTCCTACGGCCCATGCTACTACGACAGCTATATTAAGTATCCAACCAACGAGAGGGATCAAAGAAAGTATGGCACCGGTAATAATTAAACCTAAAGATTGCCGTAAATGAAAACTGGCTAGTGAGGATTGATGTTTATCATAGATAACCATAGCCACCACCCAACCTATTAGGGTGAAATAACTAATAACCGCAACGAGTGTTGCCATTTTATGTTGCTCGGCCCAACTCATTTTCTTTTCAAAAACATTATCATAATCACTTGGTATATGTGGCATAACAGACACTCCGTAACTAATGTTTAGGGGAACCGCCTGAGTAACGAATGTAAGTTTCAGCTTAAATTAGTTACTTAGACTTATACCTAAATTTAGGAAAAATAATGTCATTCAACAAGAAAACTTTCTGTCCTGCCATTTAACATAACGACTAAGGAGTTAAATTTTATCAATAAAGCCTATAAATGTTTTTTATCGCTATTTTTTAATACTTGGATAAAGTGATGATATTGTTGCTGCATTGTTACTGTCTGCTTTTCTTGTTCACTTATTGATAACGTCTGGTAGCACAATCGATTATAACTAGCACTGAGTTGGGTGAAAACAAGGGCTAACTCTGGATATTGCTGCCTGATCTTTTTAGCAAAATCATTAACCGTCATGGCTAAAGGTTTTTCCATGCCTTGTTTTGCTAATCTGTCGATGGCTTTATGATAAATTATTTGCCACTGAGCAAAGGCTTGTTTTTTTACCTTTGGACGATTTAACCAGTGTAACAACAACATCAGCATCAGCATACTGAGCACCAAGGTCACGGCTATAATTAACGCTAATTTCCACGGGACCATCTTACCAAACCAGTGTTTCAATAAGTCATATTGTTGCTGGCTGGTAAAACCAATAACCCAGCGGGTCCATTGGTAGTCGAGGGCATCAAATTGTAAACGTAACGTATTTAGCCAAGCAATATTCTTCATACGATATAAGTTAAAGAAGGTATTATTCAGCTCAGCTTGCTCTTGCAGTAACTGATTTGACCAACCAATATTTACCCGCTGCGGGTCTACCGCACCCGTTGGGTCAATACGCAACCATCCTTTACCTGCCACCCATATCTCAGACCAAGCATGAGCGTCATATTGATAAATACTTAAATGGCCTTTATTCACTATTTTTCCGGCACTATTTACTTCATTTGTCACACCATTATATTCACCACCTAAATAGCCAGTAACCAGTCGTGCCGGTATTCCTGAAGCGCGCATAAGAAAAGTAAATGCGCTGGCATAATGTACACAAAAACCTGCTTGGCTATCAAAAAAGAATTGATCTAAGCTGTTATTTACCAACAAGGGCGGTTGTAAGGTATAAGAATAATTTTGTTGGTTAATTAGCGTTAATACCGCCTGTGCACGCGCCTGCACATCGACATAGTTATGTTGTAACTGTAGCGCCAATTGCTCAAGCCTAGGATTACTCCCCTGAGGGTAGCTCAAATTTATTTGTCTACTCTGCGGCGATAACTCAAGTGCTAATGGCGCGGTTAAATAGCTAGTTAACCGATAAGACTTAGCTTGGCTAATAATGGTTGAGCTCTGGATGGTGTAATCAGTTTGAGCAGTAATACCACTGGCATTGCCGGTCACTACCGCCGGCGCTAAAGCAAATAAATATTTTTGGAAACTCGCTTCAACAAATACTTGATACGTTAAGGGTAAAACCTCAGTGTTACTGGCATCAAAAATAAGGCTTTTAGTTCCTGACCCATCAGCTTTGTTTTGGGTAACTTTATTTTGTCTGCGCCACTGCCTACCATCGTAATTTTCTAGCACCATGGCCCGCCAGTATAACTGTGCATAATTGGGTATTTTTTGTCCGCCAAAATCAGCACGGAAAGCCAATTTAGTGGAGCGGGTTAAATTGGCAATATCACCTGGTTTAACGGTATCGGACAATCCCGTTTTAGCAGACTTAGCGAATGGTACTTGCCAAAAAGGTGACAGCCGAGGAAAAACTAAAAAGAGTACCACAGCCAAAAGAGCACTTTGCCCCAATAAAACCACCACCACCTTGAGATTAGTGGCAAAAGCATTTTCCGAGGAGAAAAACTGTAACAATACCGTTAAATTAATGATTAATAAGCTTAATATTATCAGGGAAAAAACCAAGTCTTGCCTAAAAATAAGTGCCGAGGCTAAAATGAACAAACCCAATAATAACAGTTGATAAAAATCCCTACGTGTTCTTAATTCAAAACCTTTAAGTGCATAAGAAAAACAAAGTAAATGCACCATACTAAGCAGAATACCGACCTGCTTGGCGGTAAGCGCGATTGCAACGCAGCCCAATAGTGCAAATATGCCCAGTACCACGGGAGAGATATTAGTCGCTAGTTGTTTACTTGGGCCATGACTGTGGCGCTTACTCGCTAAGTTACTCTGAACTGTGCCAGGATGTTTCCCCCTGCTGGTGTTAGCCGTAGCTCTATTTTGCTGTAATAAAAGTGCTTGCCATGCCAATGATAAAGCAATTATTATCAACATCCAGGTGCTTAGTTCCAAGGCAACGACGGCGATATTTAAACATTGGCACAAGCAAAGTAGCCAGCTATTTTGTCGGCTTAAGTAAAAGTTACTCATGGTTTTACCGTTAACGTTCCCGCTAGTGTTTTGTGACACCAGCTTCTTTTTCTTGTTAAATAACATCATCAATATAAAGCCAGTGCCGTCAAACAAGCTTGTTGGTGATGAAAACCAGAATTAGGTGGAATGTTCATTGCTGTATTGGTCATATCAGGGCAAAGCGCTAAACCAAAGCTTTGCTTAGCTGTCGTCAATTCACCAATAAGAAAGCTTAAATAGGCCAATTGTATTTCTAGGTCATTACTGGGCATGTCGCTAAGTTTTAACCATGTTAATTGCCCTTGGCTTGCTTGATAGTGTTTTGAGTAGTGCCCTTGCCCCTTTGCTAACTGTTTCCAAGCTGTTCTGGCTTTGGACTCACCGCGAACAAAGCTCTTTAATTCTGAAAAATCATCGCTGCCCACACTATTCGTCGTTTGATAACTTTCTCTGTTTGGCTCATCTACTTGCCCTGATAATTGATATTGACCAGCAATGAAACTTTTAGCTTTAGGATAAATAATGGCATAGTGGCCAAAATCCAACATGGCTTTACTTTTAAATAGCCCTAAGGAATATTCGCTAAATACAGTGACTCGTCCTAATTTATATTGGCCTCGTTTAGAGGGTTTATAGGCTAGGATTAACTCTTGTGTCCCCTGTTTACATTGCCCCAGGTTGACAATGGGGCTGTTTAAGCGAGCATCACTAAAATGAGCATTGATATCATAATGCGTTTTTTTAGCCGTTATTTTAATGACATAATACAAGGTGGCATCAGCATAACCTTGTTGTTTTGCCCTACTATAAAAACGCAATTGTGAAAAGTTATAAAAACTATGCAGCATGACACTAATAAACAAACTCGCTAATAAATAGCTAAACAATAAAATGATATTATTTTGGTAGTTGGTGCCTAATAAAAACACCAAGACGACAAAACCTACGTAGGTAAGGCCAAAACGGGTTGGGTATATCATTATATTTCGGCTGTTTAGTTGATGCTCTCGCCGAGTTGGGATCCGATGAGAGAGCCATCGCTCAAAGTTTTTATCAAGGAAACGTCTCAGGGGTTTAACCAATGAAAATGAAGTTATTGCCATAATGATACCCGTTAGCGATCTACTTAGTAACCAAGCGGATTAAGCACATCAACACTATTGAGTATTTGCCTAGCCACGCTGGTAGACTCCTGTTGACTTGGGTCTAGCTGTTGGTTAGCTTGCATTTCTAATCGATGTTGGCACACCACATAAAATACCGCTTGTACATCATCAGGTAAAATATAATCACGGTTATCAATAAAAGCCATCGCTTTAGCGGCTTGTAACAGTGCTTTTGATGCCCTTGGTGATAATGGCTTGCAGCTAATAATAGCGGCAGTTTCTCCGCTATTATTTACCTGGCTAGTGTGACTACTATAAGCCCGTCTACTAACATGACTTAATGCAATAATATACTCAAGCACGTCATTTGAAACACTTATTTGACTAACGGCATCTTGCATGGCAATAAGCTCATCTTGACTAACCACTGCCGCCTGATTATCTGCGGTCTTCTGATTAGTCCGCTGAGAGCTAGTTAATAAAATCTGCTTTTCCGCTTTTATATCAGGGAAGCCGAGGGATAAACGCATCATAAACCGATCCAGTTGCGACTCAGGTAATGGATAGGTACCGGCGTGAAACAAAGGATTCTGCGTAGCAATAACAAAAAATGGTCTTGGTAATTCATGGGTAATACCATCAATACTGACTTGTTGCTCAGCCATGGCTTCAAGCAGAGCACTTTGGGTTTTAGGACTCGCCCGGTTAATTTCATCGGCCAAGACCACTTGATTGAAGATAGGGCCTTTGTGCAACTCAAAACGATTAGTTTTCTGATCAAAAATGGAAAAACCGACTATATCCGCCGGTAATAAATCATTGGTAAATTGTGTGCGCTGATAAGTTAAGCCCAAGGTGGTGGCTAGCACATGGGCCAGTGTCGTTTTGCCCATACCCGGTAAATCTTCTATTAATAAATGTCCTTGAGCAAGTAAACAAGCCAGCGCTAAACGGCACTCGTTCGGTTTACCTAATACCACGGTTTCAATTTTATTTAAAATGGCAGTGATGGCGGCTTGACTGGCTTGCACTATATCTACAACTGGCGGCGTTTGCGGCATAAAAAAACGTCTAATTATAATGAGTTAATTAGACGTTTTATCATGAATTGACGAGAAAGGGAATTGCTAACCCTTATTAGCTTCGATTAGGCCAGCTTAGTCGTTAATATAACGTCGATTAGCAACCGCTTCATTTAACTGACTTAATAACTGCTCGGTATCAGGCCAACCAATACAAGCATCGGTAATACTTTGTCCATAGACTTCAGCTTTACCGTTAACTAGGCTTTGATTACCTTCCACTAAATGGCTTTCAACCATAACACCGAAGATATTGTCATTGCCTTGGCTTATTTGCTGACTTACATCAGTAGAGACTAACATTTGATTTTCAAATTTTTTGTTCGAGTTAGCATGACTAAAGTCAATCATCACCTTAGGGTTTAAATCACACGAAGATAACTGCTCGGTGACCGATTTAACACTGTGTGCATCAAAGTTAGTGGTTTTTCCGCCACGTAAAATAATATGGCAATCACCATTACCTGTCGTTTCGACTATGGCCGCATGACCAAATTTTGTCACCGATAAAAAGTGATGAGATGCAGCGGCAGAGCCAATAGCATCGATAGCAATTTTAATGGTACCGTCAGTACCGTTTTTAAAGCCAACCGGACAAGAAAGCCCTGAGGCTAATTCACGATGAACTTGTGATTCTGTGGTACGCGCACCTATAGCCCCCCAACACATAAAGTCCGCTATATATTGTGGCGTGATCATATCTAAGAACTCACCCGCGGTTGGTAAACCAATATTATTAAGATCCAGCAATAATTTCCGACCTAAACGTAAACCATCATTTAATTGAAAGCTGTTATCCATATAAGGGTCATTGATCAAGCCTTTCCAACCGACCGTGGTCCGTGGTTTTTCAAAATAAACCCGCATCACTATTTCAAGACTATCTTTATACTTTTCACGTAACTTAACCAAACGCTGGCCATACTCAAGCGCAGCTTTAGGGTCGTGAATAGAGCAAGGTCCAATAATCACCAGTAAGCGATCATCTTTACCGTTGAGAATATTGTGAATAGCAGTTCTGCCGGCAACAACGGATTTAGTGGCTTGCTCTGACGCAGGAAATCGCTCCAATAAGGCAATTGGAGGTAATAAGTCTTTAATTTTATTGATGCGTACATCGTCAGTTTGGTACATAGTTGGCTCTCTACTGCTATTTGTTGCTTATTCATGACTAATTCATTTAGCCTGAATGTTGACGATACTCAGTGGTGTTTATGTTACTTTTAGCTTTGCCATATCGTTAGTTATGGCTGTAGTAAAATAACGTCCGCTAAGTACCTTATTATTAATTCCTAATTAGAATCCCAAAAACAATCTAGCAGTGTTGCTGGTTGAATACCATGAAAAACTGCTGTTATAGGCTGGTTTTTAGAATAAATATTCTAATATTGAAACATAACGACAAATGCAGTAAATATTAACTAACACCTCCGATGAATAAACACTGTACAGCGACATCATTATTTAAGTAATTCATGCCCCTCGGGTAACTGTTTTGCTATCCAAAGTGCCAATTTATGCTTCATATTGGGTTGGTCTTCATTATCGATAGCTAAGGGTTGAATGAGCTTATCATTCACCAATAAGCGATAAAGACTTTCTATTTTATCTTTGGCGGAGTTTGTCGCGGCGAAACTATTGTAGCCACGGTTAACCGCGTAATTTTCACCAATGCTTAACGCTTTTTTTAGCAATTCAGCTTCATTTTTTAATTTTTTCATTGAATATCGACCTGGTAGCAATCTGATTGTTATTACCATGCGTTAAATGACGTCTAAATACAAGCTTAACTACTGACATAAACACCGGCCTAACACACCAAATGTGACCAATAAACAAGCAATTACATATTTTAATAGGTTGCTAGCTATTGAAGTAACAATCTATTGTGTCCACCTAGGTTTTTAAAGCCAGTTTACCCGTCATCAATCCTATTAGCGGTTATACTAGTAAACACAGGGGTGACGCTTTCTGGAGGTTATTATGTTTTTAAAAAACAGAAAAAATGGCGATATGGTCGATGTCGATAAAATCCGAGATTTAACCAATTTGTATCATGAAAAGGTTTTGGGATGTTATCAAGTGGGGGAAGAGGTACAAGACCCACAAGAATTTAAGAAATCAGAGCTGGTGTTTTTATCAGGTGAAGACTTACCTAAGTGCTGGACCGACCCAAATTACCGTGTTCGTAAGAAGTAACCTTGGCCATAATATATCGTTAACAACAAATTGCTAACGTGCACATCGACACTGACATTGCTAAGGGGGAGATAGCAATTACCTCCCCCGTTTCTATTCGCTCTATTAGACCATGGCGCGGCTAGATTTTCCTGCAGTAAACTTCCATGCTAAAACTCGGCTGAACATCCCCTTGCTGACATTATTACTTTCTTCTATTTAGCTTTTTCTTTAAGGTTAATTCTATACAGCAGCTGTTCATTATTTGAGCTAAAATAAATACAAGTGGTGATTAACTTGGGTGTGCAGTTATGTTGCGCTTATTATTGTTTATTATACTTAGCAGCCCTTTATTGCTCGGCGAGCTACTGGCAGCAGAACACCGCCCTGCTACTCAACAACATATCCCAGTGTTAACGATAAAAGGTGCTATTGGCCCTGCAGTGAGTGATTATATTGCCAAAGAAATCAGCCGAGCCAATCAACAAGCACAAGCCTCGGCTATCATACTTATTATCGATACTCCCGGTGGTTTAAGCAGTAGTTTGCGCGATATAAATCAGCGCATACTTGATTCAGACATACCGCTATTGTGCTTAGTTTTTCCACAAGGAGCACGCGCCGCTAGTGCAGGCACCTATATACTTTATGCTTGTCACGTCGCGGCAATGTCTTCAGCGACCACATTGGGCGCAGCTACGCCAGTTAATATCGCAGGTGGTTTCTCCCCTAAGCAACAAGACAAAGAAGCAAGCCGACAAAAATCCGCCATGGAGATAAAAGTCCTCAATGATGCCATCGCCTACATTCGCTCTTTAGCACAATTAAGGGGGCGCAATGTCAAATGGGCTGAGCTGGCCGTTAGCGAAGGAGCCACTTTATCTGCGAAAGAAGCCTTGGAAAAAAATGTTATTGACTATTTAGTTGAGAGTCCTGAAAAATTATTACAAGTACTTGATGGTAAAACCATCATAGTTAAACAGCAAGAATACCCTCTACAGCTCGCGGGTGCGCAGTTGGTTTACCGCCAACCCGATTGGCGCAGTAAATTTATTGCCACCATTACCGATCCGAATATTGCTTATCTGTTAATGCTAATTGGTATCTATGGCTTATTACTGGAATTCTATAGCCCTGGTATTGGCATTGCTGGTGTTACCGGGGCTATATCGTTGTTTATTGCTCTTTATGCCTTTCAGCTGTTACCGATTAACTACGCAGGTTTTGCGTTATTATTACTTGGTATCAGCTTACTCATTGTTGAGTCTATGATACCGAGTTTTGGCGTCTTTGGCATGGGTGGCTTAGTCGCCTTTATCTTAGGTTCTATTTTTCTAATAGATACCGATCAGCAACAGTTTCAGGTGTCCCTAACGCTCATTTTTTCCCTCGCCATTGCCAGCGGCTCATTTATTGTTTTTATTCTAGGCTATATATGGCGTATGCGAAGTAATCAAGTTGTTAGTGGCTTGGCCGCGCTTATTGGCGCACAAGGTACAGTACTTGAGGATTTCACCCCTGAAGGGGTTATTTTATTAAAAGGCGAGCATTGGGCGGCAATCAGCACAGAGCCACTTAAACAAGGGCAGTTAGTGACAGTGAATAGCTTTACTGGCTTAACTGTCAGCGTCACAAGATCATCAGAACCGCAGAAAAAATAGCCAGCAAGATAGAGGTAACAACACAATGGAAATTTTAATTAATACCAGCATGCTGATGCCAATAGCAATCATAAGTTTATTGTTATTATTTGCGTTTAGTATGTTCCGTGTTTTAAGAGAATACGAACGTGGGGTAATATTTTTTTTAGGCCGCTTTGAAAAAGTAAAAGGCCCGGGCTTAATCATTGTTATTCCGATCATTCAACAAATGGTACGAGTAGATTTACGTACTGTGGTTATGGATGTGCCCAGTCAAGATGTCATCAGTCGCGATAATGTTTCGGTGCGGGTTAATGCGGTCATTTATTTTCGCGTTATCGACCCTCAAAAGGCCATCATTAATGTCGAGAATTTCTTGCAAGCAACGTCACAATTAGCACAAACAACGTTGCGCTCGGTGCTGGGTCAACATGAGTTAGATGAGATGCTTGCCAACCGAGATATGCTTAATACCGATATACAAGCGATATTGGATGCACGTACCGACGGTTGGGGCATTAAAGTATCAAATGTCGAAATCAAACATGTCGACTTAAATGAAACCATGATCCGGGCTATTGCTCGACAAGCCGAAGCGGAACGAACTAGGCGAGCTAAGATCATTCATGCCTCGGGGGAAATGGAAGCTTCCACTAAATTAGTCGAGGCTGCTAATAATTTAGCCAAGGAGCCCAATGCTATTTTATTACGTTACTTGCAAACATTGACCGAGATTGCCGGAGAAAAAAATTCGACCATTTTATTTCCCATGCCGATGGAGTTAATGAAGGGTATATTTAATCAAGGTGATAAGCCAGAGCTCAAAAACGATCAACACAGCAAAAAACCGAATAATTAAGCATAACGAATATTTTTAATGGCTCTGTTGTCGTTTATTGGCTTATGGCTATCTTCGCGCCCAATAAGTAACCTCTTGCTCAGACAAAAACTGCTCTGCGCCCTTTCCTTGCAGCAAGGCTAGGGTAGCTAACATACCTGCTTGAAGGCATTGCGGTGCTAGCGTGGTAATTGATCTTGGCGCTTGCTCGATGGGCCAGCCTGTTAAGGCGTTAAGTACATGGCTATATCGCTGGCCATCTTTAACGAGAAAGCGCTTACTATCTCCGCTTGTTGCTAGGGCGCCGTGAGTTAAGGCCACTATTATTTCTTTGTTATTATCACTGTTTGGCTTAGTGTACTCCGTTGACTCGATGGCAACTTGCCAGGGTAAACCGTTTAATCTGGGCCCAGTGACGGCCAAATCGCCACCAAGGTTCACCAGTACTGGCAGAGCGGTTATTTGCTGGCTTAATAAAATACCGCGGTCAACCGCATATTCTTTACCAATACCACCAAAATCAAGCGCCATACCTTGGGGTAAGGTAATGCTGTTGTGCTGATAGCTCACTTTATGCCAGCCAACTAAAGGTAAAACAGCGGCAACTTGCTTTTTTGTGGCGATATTATCACTGCCATCAAAGTGCCACACTTGATTTAGAATACCGGCGCTAATATCAAATACCCCCTCACTGAGCTGATAACACTGCTCAGCAAAGTTTAATAACAAGTAGCATTCTTCATCGATGGCCATGCTCTGCCCAGCATTATTATTGATTTGGTAACAGACACTGTCTTTGTTATAGCGACTAAACTTATCTTCAATACGCCAAACCTCATCACTGACCGCGCTGGCGACCTGTTTTGCCAAGCGATGATCCTTTGTTTGGATCAGTACTTCACAGGGGCTGGCCATAGCGTTAAAAGATATTACATAGCCTTGCTCTTGAGCTTGGAGCGATAGCGTTCGCTTGCTGTTGTTATTTGTTTTATTAATGGCTTTATTCATTAAGGTTATTAGCAGGGTAAAATTTCATCGCAACTCTCATATAAAGTGCCATAGCACCTTCTAGGTAAGCAATTATAAAAACGAATAGCTTAACTGGAATATAACGGCTTGCACCACGGGATAGACAGTTAAGTTAGCCAGCTCGCTAGGTTGGTCAAAACCAGCATTGCTTGGCATTTGTCGATAATATTCTAACCTTACGGAAAAATCGTTACCGTTATTGAGACTGAAACCATATTTCAGTCCAAGAGTTACCGCGGTCATTGCCCCTATGCGGTAATCAGCACTGATAAAGTTTTCTTCTGATGAGCCATTACTTACTTGCTCCACAAAAGTATAGGGGCGATAAAAACCAGCGGCACTTTGTTGATAATAACGAATATGTGGCTGTAGATAGCTTGCTTTACCAAAGCGACTAGCAAGAGGCATATGCAAAGTGCTATCCAGAGTGTGCGAGTTAATTTGCCAGTCATCCCACATATAACGATAAGAAAAATCCAGCACACTATTCAACAGGCCTTGGTCAAAATGGTATTTAGTTTGCGCAAAGACACTTTGCTTTTTGCGCTCATCCGGCCGGTGTTCATAAATATAATCTTGGGCCGTGCCCGCTTGGTTCAACACACTGACAATTTTAAAGGGATCGGTTAAATAACCCCGCACCATAGAATAAGAGTAGTTAAACTGGGTGATCATCCGGCGATTAATAACTTGGGTAAAACCCACTAAAACATCACTGGTGATCTTATTATCGCCACTGGCTATTCGCGTTGCCGCAAAATCTTCATGCCAACTAGGTGAATTGCTATCACCAATAAGCATAGAGGCATAAGGTTTAGGTATGCCACCAATAGGGGTATATCTATCTTGAAAATGACTAAAACCTAATGAAATTGTTGAGTTTTTCTTATAAAAATCCAGCGCTAAATTACCATTAATACCCAGGGATAAATAATCAAACTCTTTCGATAAATGGCCACCAATACTGGCGGTATAGTTTTCAGCTAGCGGCTGTGTCCACTGGGCGTTTAACTGCACTCGAGTATCTTTGAAGGTGTCATCAAGGGGGGTATTCCCTGCTTGGCTAACATATTGACCCTCACCTGAGGGGCGAGTAAAAGTTTGCGCTTGAGCTTGTACCACAGCACCATTAGCTGAAGCGCCAGTTAAGGAGTCGATAGTCAGCTTTACATTTAATACTTCATCGTTGGCAAAGGTTTTGTTAGCGCTGACAATGATCTCAGCCGCAGTGACCCGCTCGGCTTCGGAATAATATAAAAAGGCACTATCAAATTGCCAATCTGTTAAAATTTCAGCTTTTGCCTCATGCACTATAGCGCCAGTACCTAATAAAGCGCCCGCCGCCATAGATAAAGCGGTTTTGAGATTGGTTTTTTTATGCTGGTTATGTTGTTTAGTGTCTGAATAACTCATCGATTATGATACTTAGTGCTTATTGTCTAAAAATTAATTGCAGCCACAGCCGCCGCCACCAAAGCTCTTGCCTCCGCTAGAGGCTTCTTTGGAAAAATAAATATGATCGTCCAAAGCAGCATCAATAGCGCTGGATGTTAGCGCCATTGATTTTTTCGCCAATAAATCCCGCTGCCACGGCTCTACTCCCAAACTACTGCAAGCACTAAGGTTACTAAGAACAACAACTAACAAAACAAGCTTAAATTTAGCTGTTAATTTATGCTGGTGTAATTGCAGTGATTTTTTAACGGTGGATTGCATCGCTTTCACTATTGCCTTTAATTATCTTGATATTAACCTTGTTCGAAAGAGTAACTGATGATGGCTTAATCAAGGTTAAATCCAATCGCCATAGGGGTTATTTTACCTTAAAACAAACCACTATGGCGATATTTAATCTCGCCATCCGCTTTTATTAAGCTAGTTTTACTCGGCTTAATCGGCAAATACTTTGCTATGTGGCCCTGCCTCAGCGCGCTAGTCTTATTCACTTAGACCAGTAAATTAACGTTTCCTTAGAGTAAACTTGCGTATATAATGCGCCGCCATGGTGTTAATTAATGATAAAAAAATGACCTTCAATAAGCCCTATGCCTTATTGTGTTTTTTATTATGCTTTTGCTTTTTAAGCACAAGCTTAGCTCAGCCCTGCTTAGCAGAAACTAACGTAAACAACGGCTATTATGGCCAACTTGAGTTAGAAGATAATCATGAGCCTAGTGCGCTTTTATGCAGTCACCTTACTCTAAAAAGGTTTGACAAACCTAGCCTACTCATTGTTCATCCCCCCTTAGAAAGCCTAAACCTGCAAAGATTACCTTGCTGTAATCGTGACCCACCGGCCTCTTAAACGTTACAAAAACAGCACTCAATACTATCAGCCAAGCGATAAATAAACCGCATAAAGCATAGTGTTTTCTCTTTTTTGGAGACTTCTTGTCACTATTTTTTAATGGTGATAACAAACTCTTATTGTCCTAGCAGCCCATTATTATGATTAATACCGTTATTCTCACCCTAGTGGTCATCAGTTTTTTGATGATCATTTTTGAAGACTTAATTCACATCAACAAGGCAAAAACAACCCTGTTTTTTGGCACCCTTTGTTGGATACTCGCATTTATCTTTCCAATAAACCAAAGCCTGACCAGTGAAACAACTCAGCAACTGAATGAAAATTTACTTGAAATTGCCACCCTGTGGTTATTTCTGATGTCGGCAATGACCTTTGTTGCTTATTTAAATAGCAAAGGTTTTATCTCCGCGCTAGTGCAACGGATATTGCCGGAAACCATTTCTGAACGTGGTTTGATGTTTGTCATTGCCATTTTTGCTTTTGTCTTCTCTTCTTTCGCCGATAATGTCACCGCAACACTGGTGTCTATTACTGTGGTGGTGAATTTACAATTAGAAGTAAAAAAACGCTTAAAATATGCCACCCTAATAATATTTGCCGTTAACAGTGGTGGTGTTTCGCTGATCACCGGTGATGTCACTACCTTAATGATATTCATGGAAAACAAAGTCACCATTGCTAACTTGCTTATTTTAATTCTACCGGCATTTTTGGGGGTATTAACCTTAGCGACTTTATTATCATTCAAACTCACCGGCGAAGTTAAATTAGCGCAAACACGTATTCAGATTGATAAAGGGGATATCATTATCGCCCTAATTTTTGTTTTAACTATTTCAGGTACTTTACTCGCCAATGTCTTGTTTCATATTCCACCTGTATTGACTTTTTTGTTTGGTTTATCTGTGATGTTTTTAGTGGCGAATATGCTACCCAATAAAAATAACCAAGATGCTTTAAACTATATACGCGAAGTAGAATATGATGCCCTACTGTTCTTTTTAGGGGTGTTATTACTGGTCGGGATTTTAAAAGAAATTGGCGTACTACAGGGTTTTACTGAACTCTATCAGTACTTACCAGCCATAACAGTTAACTATTTAGTCGGTTTTATGTCCTCTGTAATTGACAACGTCCCTTTAACTGCCGCGTTATTAAAATCTGGCGTTGATATGAAAGTCACCGAGTGGCTAATGCTCACCTATGCCACGGGTGTCGGTGGCTCTATTCTCGTTATAGGCTCAGCCGCAGGTATTATTGCCATGAGCAAAATTAACGAATTGAACTTCATCAGTTACTTGCAAAATATTTTCGCTTTGATTATCGCCTATACCGTGGGTTATATTGGTGTCTATTTCGCGGCTAATTGGCTAATTGGCTAAAAAATAGCAGCCACTCACTGTATCCCCCCTACTCAAGGTAACGAGCAGTGAACGTTATGCATATCTTGCTATAACGTTCACTGTGCCCCCTTAGAATTATTGACATTAACCTCATTTACGATAGTTTGTTTTTATTCAAAACTGCCGCGCGATAATAACACGCCATTAAGTTGGCTTTATTGCTCCTTAAAGCCCTAGCTAGTACCTCTTATAACAAGGCTAGAATAAATCATAATTCCTACTATATTTAGCAAGTAATCCTGAGCCTAGCCCATTAGCTAGGCTGATAAAATGTGACTACGCATAATTATTGAGATTAGTCTCATTTACGATATTTTTTAAAGGGATACTGACAAGATCATATTTCTGAAACGACGAATTTTCAGTCATAATACGTGAGACTCAGTCAGCAATATTTAGGATCACTTTGTGCGCATTGTTGACGTTAGCCTAATATTTTTTATCATATATTTTCTAATGAACTAATTGTCCTAGTAATATACTTCACCCGTACGATATCTAGCGATTTAAAGAACGTATATCTAATTATTTGATATTACGCAAAGTTCATGTGAATGTTAACTAGTTATTGAACCTGACATTACTATAATATAATATGCGTGTAACAATAAATAAAAGAGTAAATTGATGGCACCTCGCCTACCAAAAACAGTTGAATCAAAAATATTTGATAGTTTGAATGAGTCTATTCGTAACGGAATTTCTATTTCAGCGTTTAAACTTGAAGCCTTAGTTGCTAACGCTAACTCTTTGAATGTACCGGGAAGATATGCAACTTTATCGGCGCTTTATTCTCATGCGTTAGAATATGACTTAGCTTATCAAAATGCAGAATATTATATGGAGAGTGGGCATAACGACTCAGACTGTATTGCGGATATCATTTCTGGGCTTACTAATGTCAAATTATTCAATAAAGCTGTTGAGCTTTCAAAGAAATATCCTATTATATTGGAATACCCTCGGTCACGCAAAGACACCTATGAATCAGCACTTTACACTTTAGATATTGAATATTGTGAACATATCACTTTAAAATATAACATTGAGGGACTTAATATATCTTTCGATTATGAAGAAATCCTACATTTTTTTGGCAATGATGAAAAGTTGGTATCAAGAGCTTCCGCTTATTTTAATTATGTATATAGTAGTCTTGCTGATATCTTTGCTGAGTATTCTGTTCTAGGAAATAGTCTAGTGTTTGGAGTATCACAGGTGGAAGATTATAGCTCTCTACACTTAGCTATTAATATAAATGGCCAATGCTTCGATAACGTCTTAGACATTGAATGTAAATGGCATAAGAAACTTGCTCAGTATGTCGTCGTGGATGAGAAACTTTGCAGTATAGCATTTTCCATGGAGATAAGCTGTTGATATCACCGGAAGATTTTTTAAAACACTCGAATTCGTTATACAAACTAGGTGAAAAATCTGAGATATTACTGAGGAACGTAGCTCGTAACTCTTACTATGCTCTCTATCACAAATTAGTAAAAATAGATGGTCTCCCAACCCTAGATAAAAATAAAAAGGAGTTTGGGTCGCATGAGTCTCTTATTCAACAACTTAGGATGAGTGAGGATCTGGGCTTGCGTGAGTGGGGATTAACTTTAGCTAATTTGAAAGCTACGAGAACGAAAGCAGACTATAAAATTAGAGGTCCATTTTCTGATCACGATGCTAGAAAATCTATAAAAATCGTTGAAAAAACTTTTGCTGAAATCACAATAAAAAGTAATGATAAAATCACAGTAAAAAGTAATGATGATGTCAATACAGAAAAGTGCAAACAAGTAATCAATCCAACGCCTGTTGCCCGTCCTAAACGTACAAAATTACGAATTATAAAATAACTCTGGTTTAAGTGTACTATACCTTTACGAGGTGAAGTTACTCTGATTTCAGAAAGCACACAAAAAGCCTTTAAAGCGAGAAAAAGCACAATTTTTTTTCGTTTAAAGGTTCTTATCGATACAAAATCTAATCCAACCTGTCCAGTAATAGCTTATGTCTTCTTTCTGGTATATAGCGACGTTTTAGAGATACTGTATAAACAATAGATGTGTAAAATAAAATGCTACACATATGCTAAAAATAAAGTTAAAGTATCGACATATTTACTGTGTAGTATATTGATATTAATGCCTTTATTTTTATATTAAATTCGTTAATAGGCTGTTAGCTGAAGATCTACATAGCAACAATCACGTTAACCACCTTAATTAGTAATGCATTAATCGATTGGCTCTAAGAGAACAAAAATATGAAACAAAAGGCACAAATATTGTATCGATATTATGATTTAGAGGGTGGATTAAGAAGCATTGAAAATCAGACATTACGCTTTTCCCGATCTAAACTATTTAATGACCCTTACGATTCAGTCCCAAAGGATGTTGCTACAAGTTATACTAGTAATGAACAAGCTGATGTAAAGCACCATTTTAATAACAACTTTATTCTTTGCTTTACTCGTTCACCATTAAATACGCTCATGTGGTCTCATTATGGTAAAAGTCATACGGGTATCGTTGTTGGGTACGATATAACTAAAATTCCAGAACTATCATCAGGGAATGTTATTTCAATTGAAGATGGTGATGTTATTTATCCAACTTCACGACCACCTCAAAGCGACAAGCCAAATAAAAAATATCTATATAAATCATCCGAGTGGAATTATGAAGAAGAAGTTAGAGTTGTTAGATCTTTTGAAGAAAAGGTGAAAATTGATAATAAAAGATCGATACCACAAGGTAATTTTTCAGGTGTTCTAGAGGCGAAGCGTTTATGGGGGGATCTAAATGAATCTAAATATCCTTCAGAATTACACCCTCAATCTTTTAATAAATTCGATTTAAAAATACCACCCGAAGCAATCGCAGAAGTTTACCTTTCATCTAATACGCCAGAAGCACATCATTTGTGTGGTTATACTGATCAAATAATCAATCTAATCATCCAGTCAGCACCAAATTCTACAATATTAAAAGTAGAAACATTAAAAGACTCATGGCAACTGGATGCTGATGAACATTATGGAGCTATCCGCAGATGGATTTCTTGGAATTATCCATTACATTCTTATTGTTTTATCAATAATTTTTTAGGGATTAAACCTCCTTGGCCTGCGGTTTGTCCTTTATGTCATAAAAAACATATATGGAATGAACTGGAAAATATTGAAGATGCTTTGAAACGAATCAATGATCTGACAACTCATTCTCCCCCAATGAGTTCTCAAATATTAGGAGAACGTTTTTTTCATGGAACCCATGGTAGTAAAAAAGGGACTGTTTTATATCCTAAAGGTCAAATGCTTTAAGGCTACTTGAAATAAATTTATTTTACATAACGAATTTATATTTTTTTTGGCTGAGTTCTAAGTTAGGTTTGTGTTATTTAAAAAAGCAGCTAACAAATATTTTCAAGCGGACACGTAAAGTTTGCTCGGTTCCGCTACAAATTTTAGCCAACTATACTTAGCCGCTTAAAATGGCGTTATCGATACAAAATCTAACCCGAAACATTGTTTGGTGCTTACTACCAAATGTCTGCAGTGTGGTAGGAAGCGTCCATTTCTCGTTCAGGGTTTAAGTACACTTCTTCCGGCAAATCCCAATTGCGGATATCACCACTCCAACGCTCAGGATTTCGCTCCTTAGCACGCTGATAAACTTCTTTTCTATTCGCTAATACTTTGTCCGCCAACCCCGAATGCCTTTGGTTAGGAGTGACGTACTTAATCCCGCTATGTTTGTGGTTAAAATTATACCAGTGGCTAAATTTCAATACCCAATCACGTGCTTCATCAATCGTTAAAAATCCTTTATAAGGATAATCAGGTCTATATTTACACGTTTTAAAAATCGACTCGGCGTAGGCATTATCATTACTCACACGAGGACGACTAAATGACGATGCTACGCCTAAACTATAAAGTGTTTCAAGCATTGATGAGCCTTTCATTGGGCTGCCATTATCCGAGTGCAGCACAAGCGGATTATTTCTAACACTTTCTTTTAAATGGGTCTTTCTGATCAATGTCGACGCATTTTCTGCTGATTCGTCATCATGAATTTCCCAGCCAACAATCTTTCGACTAAATATATCTAATATCAAATATAGGTAAAAATGTAGCCCTTTCACGGGGCCAGGCAACCAAGTGATATCCCAACACCACACTTGATTAGGCCCAGTCGCGCAATGTGTCGTAGGCGATTTCCTTTCTTTTATCTGACTGCGACCACGAGAGTTTTGCAGTTTCTTTTCATGAAGAACGCGATAACAAGTCGATTCAGAAGCAATATAAACGCCTCTATCAGCCAATGCTGGGACGATTTGACTTGGTGGCAAACTCTTGAATTCGTCGCTATTAAACACGGCTAACAAGTTGCCTCGTTCCACTTCTGACAGTTTGTTTTTAGGCTCAGGACGCTGGGCACTTGGCCTACCATCTGTTTTTATAGTCCCATCAACAATCCAGCGTTGATAAGTTCTAACACTGATCTCAAGCTCGGCACAGGCTCTAAACCTTGCCGCGCCAGAAGCAACGGCCTCGTTAATTAATTCAACTGCTTGAATGCGAACTGAGTCGAGGATCATTCGTCCTCGATTTCCCCCCAGATCGCATTTGCTTTTTTTCTTAGCACCAATAACGCCGCTGTTTCAGCTAGCGCCCTGTCTTTTCTAAGCAATTCTTTTTCTAATTGGTTAATCTGTTTTTTGTCTTTTTTTGCTTCAATTATGAAGGTTTTCTCCTGCTCTTTAACATTGGCATTAGCATCCATACAAGCACTTCGCCAAGCTACGATCTGTTCTGCATAAAGGCCTTTATTACGGCAATACTCCGCCAATTCTGCTTGATTTAACGACGCTGTTTCCAACACTACAGAGAACTTATTTGCTGAAGACCATTGTTCAGCATTCTTTCCATCACCTGGCACTAAATGCCCCTTATTAACGGCTTGTTTACGCCAATTATACAAGGTTGATTCACCAATACCCATCTCGATAGATAATTGGGTGATCGATATATTACTCGGTGGCATCATCTTCTGAAGTGCCGATTCTTTTCTTTGTGCTGAATAATGTTTCACAATTCGTCCACGCCCTCTACTTAATTTAATGATTAAATATTAAGCGCGACAACTAGCCTGACAGAAAGGGATTTTGCAACCGATAATCAGCCGTAACACATGTTTTCTTAAATCACACTACAACTATCTATCACTCCCTTTATTTTAGCCACAAAACACAGTTCTAATAAATGATGAACTCTATGAGTATTATGACTTTAAAATCCACAGAGTTAATATTACCCAACTCTAATATTACAAAAATGACAACAAAATGTTAAATTTTTGTAATGGGTGAACTCATCAGACCACTTTTTGTACAGGCTGTATAGAAAGAAAATTAATGTGTTGATTTCTTTGTGTATTTTTGTAAATGTTAAACACCTTTGTTACATGATGTTTCAAGGAATATTTATAATAATCAATAAGGACAACCTAAGAATGAGATATAAATTGATACTTTGTGCCTCTATAGCCACATTACTTTCTGGCTGCGTAATGACATCAGAGCCATATGCTTTTAAAACAAACGCAACTAACTTGAAGGAAAAAACATTTACATTTAATAAGTTTAGCGGTGAAGGTTATACAGGCATAGAATCAAAAGATGTAATAAATTCAGTATCGAAATATATTAAAAACAACTCAGCTTTCTATAAATGTAAGTCGTCTCTGTACGGCTCTAGTTGTAGCGACAGTGTACCTGGAGGGATAAAAACCTCTTGGGGTTCTACCGTCACTAAGCATGACGATATGTTCGTACTTAGTTATTTTGAAAAACAAAAATACAGTACAGGTAGACTTGATACAGCAACAATTAAGCAATCTTTCTCTTATAAGTTAACAGAGCAAAGTGACAGCATAACACTAGCTCTAAGCCCATCTTCTGAAGCTAACGTAAAACCAGCATCTTCAGCTATAGGCCTCCCTTTCTCAGCACCAATTTCAGATGAAAGTGTTACAAAGTGGGCAGAGTCTATGATTAAATCCACTAATAAAGCGACTATTGGTCAAACTGCATATGTTAAAGGTGAATTTGATGTGAATTTAACTGTTGATTCAGTTAAATCTAATTTAATAAGAGGGTTTGATTTAAAGTTCTCAGACTTAAAGAATGGGGTTCAATTTAAAGCAAGGACTACAAGAAATATCGGACGTTCAAAAGTAGATATCAATATTACGTTAAGTGTTTATCGCGGTAAAGCTAAGATTGAGTATTTATTAACGCACCCATTCAAATTAACAAGTGATGGAAAATCGTCCACCTATAATAAAGATATTATAAAAATAGTATTAGAAGAGATTGAAAAATCTGCAAATTCATAAAGTAATTTAACTAAATGAATCAATTATTAGCCGCTTTAACAGCGGCTTTTTTCTTTAAACTATTAATAGCCATTATATTCTGCTTTTTCTGTCAAAAGTATATCTAACTAATTTTTAATTTGATAATTGAATCCATATTCAGTAATAGAAAGAATATAAAGTATCATCTTTCTTTGCTCGTGCGTCAGGTGTTCTGCTTTGCTAAAAATGAATTCAATCCCCGCCATTATCAATTTGAGTTTATGTAAACTTTCTTTGAAAATAGTAAGTATTTATGAAAGTCGCTTTCGTCACAATTTAAGATCAGAAAATTGCAACAGGAAAATATGTAATTATCCAACGGCTGAACAGTGGAAAAGTTAGCGTCCGAGACGAAACTTTACCGTCTGCAATGAACAAAGCAGACGTTAGCCATAACTGCATATTAATGTCGCCTTTGCGCACAAAGTTATCGTTAAAAAGTGAACACTGAATGACCGCTCTGGTGGCATTTTTTCCAGTCATGCTATCCGATTAATTGGCAATATTTATAGTCAAACAATGCATATTTATATCTGTGTGGAACGTCAGCTTTCGTATCTAAACTGCCCGTTAGCGGAGATGATTTTTGTTTATAAAAACGTCCGCAAAATGGTAGCTAGTGACCTTAGAACAATGGACACGATTAGCTTTTCCCTCAGAAAAATCTAACGTCAAAAAAGTGCCTAAGCAGAAGTTAACTTCAAAAGTTTTGCCATATATATATTCTAATGCTACCTATTAGGTTAAATTAGCAAGTTATTTATTGAATCTATTAACCATATCTGGTGACAAATTAGTTTCTATGATAAAAATTTTTATAAACAAAGAAGTTCGTATCAGTCACCTATACTGATGGTATGAACATAAATTCAAAAGAATATTTTATCGACGAATGGCTATACTACAGAAAAATTATCAACGAAAAACTTTTAAGTGCATTTATGCAAATTCCTCGAGAAAACTTTATTGGTGATAATCCTGCTAGTGATGCTTATCGCGATCAACCGCTTTCTATTGGTTTTGGTCAAACCATTTCTCAGCCGAGTACAGTTATGCTGATGCTTGAACTTCTAAATTTAGAACGTACTCATACCGTTCTAGAAATAGGTGGAGGAAGTGGCTACAGTGCTGCATTAATGTCTCGGTTGGTCAAAGAAGTTGTTTCTATTGAGATCATTCCTGAGTTAGTTACCTTTGCAAATAAGAACTTGGCTCAAACAAAAATATCAAATGTTATGATGGTTAATTTTGATGGAAAAGTTGGCTACGAGAAGAAAGCCCCTTTTGATCGAATTGTCATTGCTGCTGCCACACTTGCTGTACCTCAACCGCTTTTTCATCAATTAAAAGTTGGGGGAGTGCTGCTTGCTCCGGTGGGTGATGTCCATTGTTGCACCATGAGGAAGTTTATTAAACACAGTGACAATGATTTTGATGAGAGCAGACACGGTCTTTTCTCTTTTGTACCGTTAGTGTAGAGAGTTTGGCGCTGTGAACCTAATTGTGTTAATCGAGTTATTATTTTAGTTTTTGCAGTAAACCTAGTCTTACTGGGAAAGCAGTATTGTTTGTGGAGCATACTAAACTATCGATTGATGTCCATAGATGAATAACTTCACCTGATGATTTAGTTACCTTTTGCAAAGGTTGAAAATTGAATTTATTTGATATTATTTCATCAATAAGTTGTGGTTTAATTTTATCTTAGTGAAAATGGCAATCCCATACATCACTATTAACAGGAAAGTGTTTTCGTTGTTTACATAACCAGCCAAATGATTCATCAATTAAATTCATCGATACTAATTCGGTTATCATTTAATGAATACACCACTTTAAAATATTCGACACCTATTGAGTCTTTAACAGTGACTTTCATCGTAAACCATCACCATAGGATACTTAATCCTTTGTTACGCCAAGTGAATAAATACTTCTGGCGATTACCACTAAATAATTAGCACTACTAAGACCTATATTAAAGTTTCAATGACCGCTATGATGGCTTTGTTCTCATTCAGGTTTAACAGGTTATTGTCAAAAAATCACCATCAATAGACTCATATTTTTATATTTTTGGAACGTCCGCTAACGTATCTAAACGGCCTCTTTTGAGACCGTTTTTATATTCAAAATTTAGTCGGCTTTGTGGTAACTGCTGTCCTTAGAATTTGGTTAAATTTCTCTTATTGTCTTTTAAGTGGAGGTTAGAGATATAGCCGATAGTAATGAATAATGATTTATGAATCTCATTTTTATTGACTCAGTCTCATGGTTTGTGATTGTATTTTATTAAAACACTAAATCTTAATCATCAGTTTCCCCTTTGTTTACGCTACTTTAAAATGAGACCAGTCTCATTTATTTTGCGCAGTCACATATGCTTATTACCTTTAGTGTAAAAACTTTATTATTTGATATTGATCTTTCGATGAAAGCTGTCAAAGTGAATGTGCTTGTTTATTCTCACTTTTAATGATTCATTGAGAGATAGATAACTAGCAGAGGTATGGTCTGGTTACCCTCTTACAAAAAAACCGGCCCTACAATTCGGCTTAAATTAATTATGTGACCTAAAGAGTCAATATAAGTTAGTTTACATAACAATATTAATAAAGGAGTAGCGCTTCAATGTGTTCGATCTTTGGTATATTAGATATAAAAACAGGTGCAGCAGCACTTCGTCCTCAAGCGTTAGAATATTCTCGTCTTTTACGTCACCGTGGTCCTGATTGGTCAGGAATTTACAGCAACGACCATGCTATCTTAGTACATGAGCGTTTATCTATTGTTGATACTGAGCATGGCGCTCAACCGTTATATAACAAGGATAAAAGCAATGTTTTGGCGGTAAATGGTGAAATATATAACCATAAAGCCTTAGCCAATGAATTAAATGTAGATTACACCTTTCAAACGGCGTCTGATTGTGAAGTCATCTTGCCACTTTATGAAGAGTTTGGTGTTGATTTTATTGATAAACTACAAGGTATGTTCGCCTTTATTTTATATAACGAAAAAGACAATTCTTACCTAATCGCCCGTGATCATATTGGTATTATTCCACTTTATACCGGTTATGATAGCGAAGGTAACTTTTATGTCGCTTCAGAAATGAAAGCGTTAATGCCTATTTGTAAAACAGTCTCTGAATTTCCTCCTGGCCATATCTTAGATAGCCGTGTGGGTAAATTACAACAATATTATAAACGAAACTGGCAAGAATATGGTGCAATAAAAGACAATACCACCAGCACCACTAAAATTCGTGAAGCCTTGGAAGAGTCGGTTAAGAGTCACTTAATGACAGATGTACCTTACGGGGTATTATTGTCTGGTGGTTTAGACTCTTCCTTAATCGCAGCCATTACCAAAAAATTTGCCGCACGTAGAATCGAAGATAATGATTTAAGCGAGGCATGGTGGCCAAAAGTTCACTCCTTTGCTTGTGGTTTAGCTGACTCTCCTGATTTAATCGCCGCGCAAACCGTTGCTGACGATATTGGTACTACCCACCACAGCATTATTTTTACCGAGCAAGAAGGTATTGATGCCCTTAAAGAAGTTATTTATCACTTAGAAACTTACGATGTCACCACAATTCGCGCTTCTACGCCGATGTACTTAATGGCACGTAAGATTAAAGCCATGGGCATTAAAATGGTGCTTTCGGGTGAAGGCGCGGATGAACTATTTGGTGGTTACTTATATTTCCATAAAGCACCCAACGCACAAGCCTTTCATGAAGAGTTAATTCGTAAACTTGACCGCTTACATAAGTTTGATTGTCTACGTGCTAACAAGTCTATGTCGGCTTGGGGTATTGAGGCACGTGTACCCTTCTTAGATAAACACTTTATGGATGTTGCTATGCGCATCAACCCTGAAGATAAGTTATGTGGTAACGGTAAAATGGAAAAAGCTATTTTACGTGAGTCTTTTGAAGGTTATTTACCGAAAGAAATTTTATGGCGTCAAAAAGAGCAGTTTTCTGATGGTGTTGGTTATTCGTGGATTGACGGTTTAAAAGCCCATGTTGAAACACTGGTTACCGAGCAACAGCTTGAAAATGCTCACATTAGATTCCCAATAAATACCCCTGATAACAAAGAAGGTTATTACTACCGTACAATTTTTGAAGAAAAGTTCCCGTTAGTTACGGCTGCTGAATGTGTAATGGGTGGTAAATCTGTTGCTTGTAGTACCGAAGAAGCGCTAGCTTGGGATGAAAGCTTTCGAAATAATGCTGATCCATCCGGTCGTGCGGTATTAAGTGTACATAACGAAAGTTATTAATAACCGTTGGTAACGCGCTTGTTTAACGAGCAAGATCATAAAAAGCCGATATTAGCTAATATCGGCTTTTGTATTTTTTATCGAGCCTATTCAGCAGATGCTATTTAGCTACGGATGGCTCGGCTAAAGAAAAAACCTTTTTACCTGCTACCCAGGTTTGTAACACCTGACTTTGCCATATTTGGCTTGCTGGCATAGTAAATATATCATCGCTAAGCAGAATGAAATCAGCTTTTTTACCGGCCTCTAAGCTGCCTATTAGCTTTTCTTGATGAGCTGCATAAGCGGCATCTAGAGTAAAACTTCTCAACGCTTCAACTGGTGTCATCTTTTGCTCTCCATACCAACCGCCTTGAGGTGAGTTGTTGTGATCTTGCCTAGTAATGGCCGCATGTAAACCATAAAACGGATTGGGCGACTCTACCGGAAAATCTGAGCCAGCAGCAATAACAGCATTACTATCAAGCAACTTTCGCCATGCATAGGCACCTAAAATACGTTGTTCGCCAAGACGAGTAACTGCCATGTTTTTATCACTAGTGGCATGTGTCGCTTGCATTGAGGCAATAACATTAAGTGAGGCAAAGCGAGGGATATCAACTAAGCGCAGTACTTGTGCGTGCTCTATTCTATGCCGTAATGACTTAGTGTTACTTTTAGCAATGGCTTGCTGATACAGGTCCAATATCAATTTATTGGCATTATCACCAATAGCATGGGTGTTAACTTGAAAACCAGCATTCATAGCAAAATCAATATAGTGTTGTAAGGTTTCCTTATCATGTAATAACAAGCCCTTATGACCAGCATGATCGCTATAATCGTTAATTAATGAGGCTCCCCTACTGCCTAAAGCACCATCTGCTTGAATTTTTACACTGTTAAAAATAAACATGTCATCGTGAGTTTTAAAAGGGCCCTGTGCTAATTGTTGCTGCCAGTTTTCGCTGGGTAAATACAACATGCCATTAATACGAATGGTCATATTATTTTCACTGGCTAGCTCTTTATATAAGTTAATATTATTTTGATCTATGCCGGCGTCATGAACACTGGTTAATCCCAAACTTGCCAATGAATGCATTGCTTTGGTTAAAGCTAACTTATCTTCACTACGTGATGGTGGGGCAATGCTCGCGGTGATCAACTCCATAGCATTATCAATAAACACCCCAGTAGGCTGGCCTTTTTCATCTCTTATTATCTCCCCGCCAGCGGGGGCTTTACTCGCTGCAGTTATCCCCGCTAAGGCCATAGCTTTAGAGTTTGCCCAACCAGCATGACCATCAACTCGTTTGAGCCAAACAGGCTTATCTGGAAAAGCCTTATCTAAACTTTTAGCACTGGGGTAACTATTATTAAGCCATTGCACCTGATTCCAGCCTCGACCAAGCACCCAGCTTAAGGAAGGATTATCTTTGGCATAAACTATGGTCCGGTTAACGGCATCGGCTTCTGATGCGCTATTAACCAAGTCAACCCGCAGTAAACTGTGTCCATAACCAAGAACGTGGCCATGTGCGTCAATTAATCCTGGCAGCATAGTTTGACCATGACCATCAATAACCACCACATCATTCGCTATATCAATAGTTTCACCTGGTTGATATGTTTTATTGATGGTGTCGTTAGTGAAAGATATAGCAGAAAATTTTATTAAGGTCTCACCACTGAGAGTGTAACCATTGACATTTTTTATTATGGTTGTCTGCGCCATAAGGGGCGTAGCGATTAACAGTGATGTAATGGCACTAATGACACTAATGACTTGAAGTTTCTTCATGATATTTATATGGTTATTTTGTTAAGTTGAGCCCTAATAAGTACACTTTAACATGCCTCAATAACAGACAAAAAATAAATATCAAAACTAAACACAAAAAAAATGATAATTAGTAACATTTAGCGACTTAACTTTACCTAGTAACTTAGGGTAAAATAGCGCCCTCAATGACTATTCACTCGGGCAATTAAAGGCGATTACGTGACAGAAAAACATCTTATTTGGGATTTACCCTTGCGCATTTTTCATTGGAGCTTTGCCATAACCATCCTAGCGTCTTGGTATACCTCGGAGCAAGAAGGGGAAATGATTGAACTACATATGCAATTGGGTTTCGTTGCCTTAGCTTTAATCGCATTTCGCATTCTCTGGGGCATTATCGGGCCAAAACATGCACGCTTTGCTCAGTTTATCCCCTCGCCCAAGACGCTTATTCACTATTTACACCCGGCAAAGGAGAGTAAAAATACCCCTGGTCATAATCCCTTAGGTGCCTTGATGGTGGTATTGATGATTGTATTAATCACTTTACAAGCCGTTAGCGGCTTATTTATCAATGATGATATTTTTTCCTCCGGGCCATACTACGGCAGTATTGGTAATGATTTAGAGAAAATAATGTTTTTTTTACATCACAACACCTTTGACTTTATGATTGCCGCCATTGCTTTGCACCTTGGGGCCATTACTTACTATTGGTGCATAAAAAAACAAAATTTAGTATTGCCTATGATCACCGGAAAAAAATCCGCTAAGCAAGTAAACGCTATTGATGCTATTCCACATTCGAAGCTTATTCTCGGTGGCATTGTTGCCATTTTTTGTCTTGGTTTTGTTTATTGGCTTGTTATCATCAATGCACCGGTACTAGAAGAATTTTACTATTAAATGCTTGTTACAAGCTATCGCTATACAGCAGTGTTGATATGAAAAGGTTAGCCACTTGGCTAACCTTTTTGTGCTTTTATACCCTTGACTTAACTCGATTTTATAATAGCAATAGAGCGCCAACCATTAACAAGCACTAGAAATAATGGCGATATTCCACTTTGAATTCTTGAAAACTATTTCGGGCATGGTCCTTACCTTCGACACGGTGAAAGTCAGCAGAAATCCTCAAGCTATCCTTATTGCTAAGTTGCATACTGTGTTGCAAACTGAACCGACTACGTTGGCTTTGATCAAATAAAAATTGATAATGCTCGGCTTCAATCATTAAGGTGCTTTTTGGCCAATAATGTAACAAGCCAACATGTACTCCCGGTGCAACGGCGGCAAAACTATTCAGCTTACGATTAAACTCTAATCGCCCGGTGACAAAGCCAAAAACATGAGTATTGTCAATTACTTGGTAACTAACACCGCCGCCTCCTGAGCCTTGAGTGACTAATACTTCCTTATCAACTGTCCATTGTTGCTCTACGCTTATATTAGCTTTCCATGACCAAGGTGAAAAATAATTATTCCTTGCTGATAAAGAGACGATATCAAGTAACTCCGCTTTTTCGAGTTTAACCTTACCCCCTTGATAGGCTCGGATCATGACATTAACCATATTTAATGACATACCTTGGTAATAACCGCCAATAGGGTCAAGTAAGTCATGATAACTGCCTCGGTATTTAAATTCGACAAAGCCTTGGTCTAGGTTTTGACCAAAGCTGACACCCAGCATCGACGTTTTATGGCCAAGATCAGGGCGCACTGGTTGTTCAATGGTGATAGTTAGCTTGCTTGGATTTTCGCTTAAGCGCCTCAATAGTAAAAAGCTTCGACGCGTGGTGGCTTTAGCACGGCCATTAAATGTATTTTGATAACGTAAATACCGATAAGCACTATCAACAATGAGTTGTTGCTGCTTAATTGTTAAACTGATAAATTCGTCTTTATTTAATAGCTCAATATCTTTAGATAAAGCCAGTGCCAAGGCATTTTCATCATCACTTAACATAGCTAATTGCGCTTTTAGCTCAGTTAAAATTGACGGTCGGTAATGAGTATCCGCTATTAAATCAGCTTCTTGTACTACCCTTACCGTATCTAGTGGCATAGCGGTAACCGGAAAATTATTCGCTAGGTATAAACCGGGCCGAGCAACATCAAGTAATTCAAGCAAACGAAAGGAGCAGTTTTCATCAAAGAAATAATATTCAAAGCTAATGCCTTGTAACTCCCAAATATGGGCTAACATTGCATCAATTTCATCGGGCTTTAAATTTAATTTATATTCCCATAAATCACGATTTTCCAAGCGGTTATACTCTTTGATTTTTTCAAAGTAGGGGTTAGCGGCAAATTTACCTGGGTAACCACCGGTTAATCCTCTGGCCGCATATAAAAAACCGCCATCACCTGCAGGCACTGTCGCGCCGAAGTTCAAGGCATAAGAAAGGTAAGTAGAATTTTGCTCAACATTTTCAGGGTCAAAGCGAAAAAAAGTGTGACCATACATAGAGGAGGGACTATTTAATTGTGCTGAGGCAAAGACCAACACTACACTCGTGGTATTGAGTTTTTTACGCCAGTCTAGATACTCCTGACAAACAAAGGGTTTAACTTCTTGGGCAAGCCCTTGAATATTTTCTAATAAAAACAGGGTTCTGGCCGGAAATTTACATTGAGTTTCGCTTTGATTTTTCAAAGCAGAAATCGTCGCTAATAATTCATTTATCGGATTTGTTGCGCCATCGTTCGCTAAAAAAAAACTAGCGTCATCAACATAGCTTTCAATATCACTACCCTCTGTTTGCGTATTGATATGTAATAATGCTTGCCACTGCTCTGTTTGCGCCAATTGAGAAATATTATTTGGTTGCTGTGCATTAGCTTTCACAGCCAATAAAAAAAATAAGGGTAATAATAGCGATGCTTTAAAGTTCATAGAGTTTTCTTGCTAAGAATGTGCTGGCGTTAAATGAAGACTGAAGATATAAATTCACTAATTAAAAAAGGCTACTTAAAGCAGCCTTTTGTCTTCGAAAAAAGTTAAATACTAAACAGTGTATTTAGCTAAAATTTCGTTATTTTTCATCAAGGTGAACATTGAGCTAACAACATGCTCAGTAGTTGCATCTTCTGAAGGGAATAATGTATTGAAGTTGTTATGTAGCGTCGACTTAAATAATGCACGGTCAGCTGCTGATACACCTAAAGAAACAGCAACGGCGGTTAATGCTTCACCATCACCACGAGCAACGTCTTCACTGAACTCATCCATAATCATGCTAACATCAATCATTTCCTTACCACCGTAAGTCAATGTACCTTTAGTTGAACAGCCGTTAGTACCGAATGTCATACCAAAAGTATTGTTACCTGTTGAATTATTGGTTGTCGCAGCTAACACATGGCTAGGAGTACCAGATTGACCCGCGAAAAGCATGTTACCCCAACCACAAGATTGGCTACCCGGTGCATCTGCAAGTGCAGAAGTTGATACTAATAATGTTGCGGCTATTAATAACTTTTTCATGATAAATCCCTGTATTTTTTTGTTAAATGTTACTTATTGTTAAAATTAAGCCAAACAAGTTTAATACATAAATTTTATTAATTCTAGCGTTTAAGTCATTAATTACTGGAGAAATTCAGCCTAGTGCGAGTAAAGCCTTATTAGACTTTTAACCGTTAAATAGTTACTTACTGATTTATTAAGTGCCACAAAAAAGCCCTTGCAACTGGCAAGGGCTTTTAAAAAATGAGCTGGGCAGAGAACTCTATCAATTAATCTTTCTTAAAGTCATTATGACAACCGCCGCAAGTTTTACCAACACCGCCAATCGCTTTTTTAATGGCACTTTCATCGTTAGATTTTGCCGCGGCAATTAACGTAGTGGAAGCTAAGGTTAATTTTTCGATATCTTTATTGAAGTGATCATTTTCTTGCCAAACTTTGGCTAATGCCTCTGTTTTAACGTTAAACTTCGAGGTATCAGTACGGGTATAATCGGCAATCATCAAGGATAGTTGCTGTATGCGAGTGGCGTTTTTTTCAACAACAACGGCATCAAGGGGGATTTTACCCTTCGCCATAGCGCCTAACGTACCCATATTACTACCCAGTAATTTGAACACTGATTGACGTAACTCAGTTGCTTTGATTGCATGTTTTTCAGAGCTGGCTGGTTGCGCCACAACGGCAGTAGCAGCTACTAAACTCGTTGCCACGGTAATAGCTAATAAACTTTTTTTCAGGACATTTATCGACATCATATCTCTCTTAATAATGATTATTTAACATGGCTATGTAGTTAGCTCAGGACGTCGTTGTAAACGTCATCTTCGAAGTCTCTGATCGAAGATCCATTGCTTTTAGAAGCTGGATCCCCGATTAAGACACCACGGGGATGACGATCCTGAACCATGTACATAGGCATGTTATTTAAAGACTTTTACTCGGCTAGTGTAGCTTAATCTCACTTGACAGCAAGCGGCATTTTGTAACAAAAACAAAAACAAAAAGTTAAATACTACAAAGTGCCACTTTATTTTTTATCACTTACAAACCATTAATTATATCTTTAACTAACGGTGGACCTTGATAAATAAAGCCAGTGTACACTTGCACTAAACTTGCGCCAGCGGCTAATTTTTCATTGGCATCGTCACTCGATGCTATGCCGCCAACACCAATAATGGGTAATTTATTATCAAGCGCTTCACTTAATATCTTGATCACCTGAGTACTTTTATCTTTCACCGGTTGACCGCTTAAGCCACCTTGTTCGCCGCCAAATTCAAGACCTTCAACGCCATCACGAGATAAGGTAGTATTAGTAGCAATCACGCCATCAATACCGTTATCAATTAATGATTTAGCGATAGATTTGACTTCATCTTCAGATAAGTCTGGCGCGATTTTAACCGTAAGCGGGATATATTTACCGTATTTATCAGCAAGTATTTTCTGCTCAGCCTTCAAAACTATCAATAAATCATTCAATGCATCACCGTATTGTAGCGAGCGCAAACCTGGGGTATTAGGCGATGATATATTCACGGTAATATAAGTCGCTAAGTCATAAACCTTACGCATGCAGTAAAGGTAGTCATCTTTCGCATTTTCTTCTGGGGTATCTTTATTTTTACCAATATTGATGCCTAAAACACCTTTAAAATTAGCCGCTTGTACTTGTGATACTAGGTAATCAACACCTTTATTGTTAAAGCCCATACGATTAATAATCGCGTTGGCTTGAGGTAATCTAAAGATACGTGGTTTATCATTACCCGGCTGTGGACGAGGTGTTACTGTGCCTACTTCAATAAAACCAAAGCCCATAGCAGCGAAAGCATTAATACACTCACCATTTTTATCAAGACCGGCCGCTAAACCAAGGGGATTAGGAAATTTTATCCCCATAACGGTTACCGGTTTATCTGCTACTTGTTGCTTATAAAAAATATTTAAAGGTGATTTTCCCGTGCTTTTTAAGCCTTTTATAGTCAACTCATGGATGGTTTCAGCGTCAAACTGAAAAAGTACTTTACGAATGGCTGGATAAAACATAGTGCCTCGGCTTGTAAATTATTAAAATAAAAAATCCCCGCTGGGCGAGGATTTTATCAGTTAAAGCGAGCATTACAATATGCTAGCTCTGTTTGAGCAAAATAAACTTAGTGCACGGTTATTTTAGATTTTCTTTCGCTAAAACCGGTTGGCAATTAAGGCTCAATAACATTAATTCACGCAATGCTACTGAGAATTTAGCAAAATCGTGCGACTGGCCTACTTTAAAATCAGCTAAAATATGTTTCCAGCGTCCCAAAGGTTGCTCATTAACGTCAATCCACTCAGTAAGCAACTGATCTAAATCAGTAAACTGGGAATCACATTGGCAACGTAATACCACTGAAGTTAGTGAACGTTGCTGCCAATCTAATTCTTCTCTAAAGGAAGAACGAGCAAGTGCTTGCCAGTGATTTGCCACGGGTTGGCGAGTAATTTGATCTAAGAACCAATGTAACTCTAAACGTGCACCTAGTGCGAAGTATAAAATTGCGGCATGCTCAACCGTACAGTTATTTTCCTGAGCAATTTCTGCAATATCCATGGTCGAGAATAGAGTGCTTAACTGAGAAATACGAGTAGCAACCACTTTAGGTACACCCGCATCAACTAGATCACTAGCAACCCTTGCTATGGATTCAACTTCATCACTGATCATAAAACTAAAGAGTTTTTCTGACATAATGGTAAACGTAGGTTGATACAAGGCAATGGATTCAGCAATTGACAGCGACTTGTTACGATGACGCAAGAACCAACGAGTTACTCGACGTACCGTTCTGCGGTATTGAAACAACATTTCAGTTTGAATAGCCGTAGATATTTGATTATTTAAAACTTCAATTTTCTGCCAAAAGTCATCTAACTCAAAGACTGCACTGGCGATGGTATAACAATTAGCAATCTCGGCAATACTAGCACCGGTTTCTTCTTGCATACGATTGACAAAGTTAAAGCCCATATCATTACCAATTTTGTTGGCAAGTTTGGTTGCTATAATTTGTGCACGTAATGGATGCTGTTGCATTTCATCTTGATAGAGTTCACGTAACTGCTTAGGGAAAGCTTCAATCAATAAACTGTTGTGGTAAGGGTTATCTGTAATTTCCACATGAACTAAATCATCTTTAAGAACCATTTTACTGTAGGCAAGCAAGACTGAAAGTTCAGGACGGGTTAAACCTTTACCTTGTGCTAATCTATCAGCAATTTCTTCGTCATCAGGAATAAACTCTAGCGCGCGATTTAGTTTGCCCGCTCTTTCCAGCTCATGAATAAAGCGAACTTGCTCTTTTAATTGGCTAGCACCACGCATTGCCGTGATAGACAATGAATGTGTTTGGCGATAACAATCCTCAATAACAATTTTACCTACGTCTTCAGTCATATCATGAAGTAGCTTATTACGTTGCTTAATGGTTAAATCACCATTTTGAACTAAGGTATTGAGTAATATCTTAATGTTTACTTCATTATCCGAGCAATCAACACCACCGGCATTATCAACCGCATCGGTATTAATACGGCCACCATTGGCAGCATATTCAATACGGCCTAATTGGGTGAAACCTAAATTACCACCCTCACCGACTACCTTGGCCTGAAGATCGACACCGTTAATACGTAAGGTATCGTTAGCTCGGTCACCTACTTCTAAATGTGTTTCTTTAGTCGCTTTAACATAGGTTCCTATACCACCATTCCAAAGTAGGTCTACCTTCATAGATAAAATGGCTTGCATCAAGTCAGTGGGTGCCATGCTTTGTTTTTGCGTGCCGATCATTTTCTTAATTTCAGGCGTTAGCTTGATTGATTTCACATGGCGACTGAAAATACCACCACCTTTGGAAATAAGTTCTTTATTGTAATCGTCCCAAGTACAACCAGGTAAATTAAATAAACGTTCACGCTCGACAAAGGAACTCGCGGTTTCAGGATTTGGGTCAATAAAGATATGCATGTGGTTAAACGCAGCTTGTAAGCGAATATGTTTTGACAATAACATACCATTACCAAACACATCACCCGCCATATCACCAATGGCAATACAGGTAAAGTCTGTAGTTTGACAATCAATATCCATTTCTCTGAAATGACGTTTAACTGACTCCCAAGCACCTTTAGCGGTAATACCCATGGCTTTATGATCGTAGCCAACACTACCACCTGAAGCAAAAGCATCACCTAACCAGAAATTGTATTCCTCAGCGATGCCGTTAGCAATATCCGAGAAAGTCGCCGTACCTTTATCAGCCGCTACCACGAGGTATGCATCATCACCATCTAAACGTACCACATCTTTTGGCGGCACAACTTCACCGGCAACAATGTTATCAGTAATGTCTAGCAAGGCGCGAATAAAAGTACGGTAACATTCTTTACCCGCTTCAAAAATTTCTTCACGTGTGCCATCAGGTAACTGTTTACAAACAAAGCCACCTTTAGCACCTACCGGGACAATAATGGTATTTTTAACTTGCTGCGCTTTAACTAAGCCAAGAACTTCGGTACGGAAGTCTTCACTTCTATCCGACCAACGTAAGCCACCACGAGCAACTTTACCACCACGTAAATGTACACCTTCAATTTGTGGTGAATAGACAAAAATTTCAAATTTTGGTACCGGCTGAGGCATTTCACTGATTTTACCGGGAAGGATTTTAAATGAAATGTAGGATTTATCACCTTTAATCGGGTCTGCTTGGAAGTAGTTAGTACGAATAGTCGCCATAATCATTTCGACAAAACGGCGAATAATACGGTCATCGTCTAAGTTGGCAACGTTATCGAGTGAACTCTCAATTTCGGCTAATAGCTTATTGTTTGCTTTTTCTTTCGCGCTCTCAGTTGCCTTGCTTTTAGGATCGAAACGTAAGGTGAATAAATCAATCAGTAATTGCGCAATTTCAGGGTAGCGAGAAAAGGTATTTTCAATATAACTCTGGCTAAAACGACCACCAATTTGCCGTTCATACTTAGCAAAGGCCCGTAAAATAGAAACGGCTCGACCTTCAATACCCGCACCTAAAATAAGACGGTTAAAGCCATCATCTTCTAAATCACCATGCCAGACTTTGACAAAAGCATCTTGGAAAAGGGTCCTAACTTTATAGACATCAAACTTACCTTCACCGGTTAGGTACATGGAAAAATCTAATATCCAGTAGGTTTCGCCATCAGAGGTTTTGATTGCATAAGGTCTTTCACCAATAACACGAAGACCAAAATTTTCCAGCATTGGCAACACATCACTTAAGTGAATAGGCTCGCCTTTATGGAATAATTTTAATTTAACAAAACGGCTACCCGTCTTCTCTTCCAGTGGTTGATAAAAAAGCATTTCTAAATCTTTTTCGTTAGTAATATTTTCTAGCTTTTCAATATCTACAATGGCAGAGCCGGGTAATACTTCATCTTTATAAGCTTGTGGGAATTTAATATATTTACGGCCAAGTGCTTTCGCCGCTGATTCACCGCGGTTAGCACCTAAAGCACTCATTAATTTGTCGTCCCAATTACGAGCGGCTTCGTTTAAATTCTTTTCAATTTCTTTCACGTCTATATCTGCTTTAGTGGAGTTGACTCGAACAATATAATGGGTTCTAGCATGAACTGATTCTGAGAAGAAAGTGGTAAATTCAACATCTTCATCACTATTAAATACTTCTTTAAGTAAGTTTTGTGTTTCGATACGTAATTTTGTGTTGTAACGCTCTCTTGGTACATAAACCATACAGGAATAGAAACGATCAAAGGCATCACGACGCACAAACAAACCAGTGTAATCACGTTCCTGCATCTGCAAAATACCGGTTACATTGTGTAGTAGCTCGGCTACCGACGACTGTAATATTTCATCCCTTGGATACGTTTCTAAAATATTAATGAGCGTTTTGTAATTATGAGTACCCTTGGCAAAAGGTGACGATTTACAAACGTCCATGACTTTAGAGCTAATAAGCGGTAGGTCTAGCGCACTGTTGGTGTAATACGCAGAGCCAAAAAGCCCAATAAAACGTTCTTCACCAATAACAACGCCCTTATCGTCAAACCGTTTAATACCGATGTAATCAAGTTGCGCCGGACGATGCACACGTGAGTTTGAATTGGTTTTAGTTAAAATTAGGTGGTTTGGTCCAAGTGCTACTTCTCGGCCTGTGGCACTTAAACTCGACACTAAACGTGACTTATTTCCTGGCGAGTTTTTCATTAAACCAAGGCTTGATTCAACATTGGCCTCTAAGGAAATATCGCCCTTGACCGCTTTTACATCATATGAACGATAGCCCATTAAGGTGAAATTATTCGCCGCCAGCCAGTTTAGAAAACTTAAGGTGTCTTCTTTATCCGCTTTAGTGCCCGGTAACTTGGCTTTGCTAACATCATCAATGACCCTTTTTAAACAAGATAACATTGGCTGCCAATCACTGACAGTTAAGCGGATATCTTCAACAACAGAAAGCAGGGTATTTTTAATACTACTTAACTCTTCATCGGTCGTCTGACGATCAATTTCAATTAAAAATATAGTTTCTTCCGAGCTTGCTACTAATTGGTTATCGATAATAGGAGCTAATTCAATCACTTCTAAATTTTTATCGCGAATTATTTTTAATGGTGCATTTAGCATCAGGTGTGGCGATAAGCCTAAACGGTTTAATGCTATACGAATAGAGTCCACTAAAAACGGCATATCCTGGATAATAACTTCTATAATCGTATGGCTAGATTTCCAGCCGTTTTTGCTTACCGAAGGATTAAACACATGGATAATAGGTGCATTATCTTTATGCTCATTAAGTGAACTCCACAAGCTAAGCGCCGCACCATACATATCACTTTCATTACGGTGGTCAAGATCTAATGATGACATATTGCCATAAAGTAAATGGGCAAATTTCTCAACTAAGGGAGCAGTTTTTTCATCTACTTTTTGCTGAATAAGTTTTGCTACATTGCTAAGAATAACCGAGGGTGAACCGTTTACTAACGCCATGGATGTTTCCTTTTCCTTTTAAAAAGAAAGCTTGAATAATTGATTTTTTGTTTTGACACAGTCTCTTACTTTTAACTAACGATGTTAGAAGCATAAACCTTAATCTTTTTTATTTATATTTTGTCTATCAGAATAGACTATGCAGTGGATTTTATGAATAAACTTAGGCTATTGCGAGTGTTATTTTGTATTTTATTGGCTTAATTTTAAAGAGGTGGATGAGTAAAGGAGTCCTTTAGTTTACCGTTAGCTATGTTTATGCAGTTATGATCAATAGATACTGAGTAAAGGGCTTTTTTATTGTTTATTTATGCAATATCTTTAAGTGAAAGTTGTTTAAATTTAGCAAAAAAAAAGCACTTAATTATACCCGTTGGTATTTAATTAAGTGCTTAGGGTTAGCTGAACTGAGTATTAAAATAAAAATGCCCTTATTTTAGCCTTCAGTCAGCTACTATCTTGCGCTAAATCACCTGGGGTAATTTAGGGTTGCGCAAAAGCCTAGTTTTTATCAATATTTTTATTTGCCCATAAGAAGGCTGACAGTGCCGGTAAAATAATAATAGCGGCTAACATATTAACCAAGAACATAAAGGTTAATAATATGCCCATATCAACTTGAAATTTCAAATCAGAGAAAAACCAGGTTGAAACACCTATCGCTAACGTTAAACCCGTGATAAGTACCGCACTGCCTCGTTCTTTTAAAGCCGCAAGGTAAGCATCATGGACATTGAAGCCTTCGTTAAGCTTAGTGCTCATGGTGGAGAGTATATAAATACCATAATCAACACCAATACCAACCCCCAAGGCAATAACCGGCAGAGTGGATACCGTTAAACCGATATCAAGTACTGTCATTAACCACTGGGCTAAGGTAGAGACCACAAATAAAGGCACTACCACCACTAATGTTGCTCTAATACTTCTAAAGCTCAGTAAACATAACGAAATAACCGCACCATAAACATAAAGCATCATAGGCAATTGTGCTTCGGCAACGGCTTCATTGGTTGCTGCCATCACGCCAACGGGGCCAGAAGCTAACTTAAATTGTACCTGTTCACTGCCCAATTCTTTTGCCGCCGCGTTCACCGCAGCAATAACAGTATTGATGGTCTGTGCTTTGTGATCTTCTAAGAACAAGATAACTGGCATAACACTACAATCATTATTTAACAAGCCACTAGACGAAGGGACACGGGCAATAGACTGCACTAGGGTGTGTTGATTACGAGGAATAACTCGCCATTTGGGATTACCCTCGTTATAGCCAGCATTCACCAATTTAGAGATAGACGATAAGCTAACCGCAGATTGTACACCGGCAACGTTTTCCATATGCCATTGGAATCTATCTATTGTCGCCATGATATCGTAGTCAGTACAGGCATTTTCAGTTGTTTCAATAATAACCGACATATAATCGACACTGATGGCATACCTGTCAGTGATTAAGAAAGTATCTTGATTATAACGTGAAGATTCGTGTAAGGCAGGGGCTCCTGCATGTAACTCACCAATTTTCAAATCTTGCCCTTGATAAAAGCCTACCGCAAATAAAATGCTGGTAAGGACCAATATCACGGTGGCAGGACCTTTAGTGGCAAAGCTCGCCATGAAAGACCAAACTACATTTTCTTCAGTTGACTGCTCGGCTTTTGGCGGTGTTTTTATTTTAGTATAAGATAGTAATATCGGCAAGAGAATAAGATTGGTCAAAATGATCATCGCCACACCAATCGAAGCGGTGATAGCCAACTCTTTAATAATGCCAATATCAATGGATAGTAAGGTTAAAAAACCGACGGTATCTGAGAGTAATGCAACCCCCCCTGGGATCAATAAGACTCGAAAACTTGCTTGCGCCGCGGATGCGGGTGTTAGCCCTATGGCGACCTTTTTAACGACAGAGTTTATCATCTGTACACCATGACTAACGCCAATAGCAAACACCAAGAAGGGGATCAATATCGACATAGGGTCGAGGCCAAAACCCAGCGTCGATAACATGCCCAGTTGCCAGACAACAGCCACTAATGAACACATGATAGGTAGAAAAGTTAAACGAATTGAATGACAAAAAAGGTAGACCATCACCGCAGTAATGGCGATGGCAAGGGCAAAGAATAACACCACCCCTTTCGCGCCTTGGGCAACATCGCCGACCATTTTAGCAAAGCCAATAATGTGTATCGTTATATTGTCGTGCTCAAACTCTTGACGAATTTTCTGTTCCAGCTGTTCGGCGATTTCTAGAATATCTAATTTATCTCCGGTATCAGGGTTAATGTCTAATAAAGCCGCCTTAACCATGGCACAACTGTAGTCATCAGCAACAATACTGCCGACTATACCTGCTTTTTCAATATTGCCCTTTACGATAGCTAGGCCTTGGGCAGTTGCTTGAAAATCCGCAGGAATAACTGGTCCGCCAGCAAAACCATCTTCAACCACCTCAACAAAACGGGTATTAGGTGAAAATAGCGACTTTACTTGGATCCTATCAACACCAGGAATAAAGAATAATTTGTCATGAACGCCTTTTAACGCATTAAAGAAGTCAGCATTAAAAATATCGCCACCACTATCACAGACAGAAATAAGGATATTATTTGCGCCACCAAAATTCGCCCTATGTTTTAAATAGGTTTTCATGTAGCTATGATTTAACGGTATATTTTTGGTAAACGAAGCGTCGAGCCTAATTTGTGTTGCTTGAAAAATAAAAAATACGCTGGTGATTACGAAGAGCATTAACACCAAGAGTTTATGACGAAATAGGCCTATTTCAAGACGACTAGCCAGAGAAATTTTCATAGTGATATCATTCCGAACTTTATTATATTTTAATGATTAAATTTATTTATATGTGAGTGTTTGTTACTGTTTAGGTAAATCCAAAACCTTAATACCAACATCTGATACCGCCACCAATTTTCCCTTGAACCAGACACCTGAAATTAAGGTTTTACCGTCTTGTTGCGGTCTTTGATGAAAACTTTCCCCATCATCGCTACTAATAAGTAACATGCCATTATTACCAAGCACAAAAATACGTTCTTCATCGGTAAAGACAATATCATTGAGTAATGCCGTGGTATTAGTAGCAATTTCTTGCCATTGCCGACCATTATTTAAACTACGAAAAACATGCCCTCGTAGACCAGCGACTAAAATATTACCCTGCTTAGTTCTGCCCATAGAAAAAAATGAGCCCTGATAAAAGCCATCAAATTGTTGCCAAGTCAGGCCAAAATCATTACTTTTAGCCAGTAAGCCTGCCTCTCCTAATAGGAATAAAGTCCGGCCATCCTGCACTAAGCCATTGAAATGCGGTAAAATGAAGGATATTTCATCGAGATATGCCTCTTCATCTTCGGCTTTAAGTTCCTTAAGGTAATCGACATCATCTGCTAATAAAAATTCCTGATGAAACTCACTCTGCCACGTCGTGCCACCATCATTACTGCGAAAAAATTGTCCATAGGCACCAACAGCTAACCCCTGCTGTGCATTCTTAAAATAAATATCTAGCAAGGGTTTTTCAAGGGCCGGCAAATATTGTTGAACTTGCCAGTTAAGGCCACCATCTTGACTATGTAGAATCGTGGCATCATGACCAACAGCCCAGCCTAACTGCTCATTTAAAAAATAGACACTGGTTAACGTTGCCTGTACCGGAACATTGGCTTGCTGCCAATTAATCCCATCCATAGACAGTAATATATGTCCATGTTGGCCTACGGCAACCAGTTTGTTTGCGCCAATAGGCGCAATGTCTAATAATAGTGATTTACTTGCTAAAGCAGATTCAGTTGCTGGTGCTAAGCTAGCAAACGTTGCCGAGGTGTCATCAGCACATACGGGGAAAAGGGAACTAATAAAAATAACTGCAAAAGCAACTAGTAAACGCATAAAAAACTCTTTTTTTGATTTTTCTTAAAATAAAAACAATGCAAAACTTAACTAATACCATATCAAGCACTAAATATAGTACTAAAAAAAACGGCTAACATTTGTCAGCCGTATCCTTGTTACTGATTATCTCCGACCTTCGCGTCTTAGCGCGGCGGGAGTAAAGTCTCGCTCTTTAAGCTTGGTCGAGAAATCATACATTTTCTCTTCGTTGTCTAAACCTAAGGCTATATAACGGCGTGATTGAATATCGTGAAAGACATCAAGAGTCGACCAAAGTGTTGGTACTTCATAATAATTGATGGTATGAGAAATACCTACACGATACAGCTCATCACGGTTGTCATAAATATCCGTTACCACCACTTGCCAGCTATCTTCATCGATATAAAAGACACGTTTCTTGTAGATATGACGAGTATTGTCTTTAAGGTTAGCTTCAACTACCCAGACACGATGTTTTTCATATCGCACTAGGTCTGGGTTGATATGGCCCGCCTGTAAAATATCATCATATTTAACTTTATCACTATGCAGTCGATAGTCATTATAAGGAATGTATAATTCTTGCTTACCTTTTAATGTCCAGTTATAACGATTTGGTGCCCCATTATACATGTCAAAATCATCTGTGGTTCTTAAACCATCTGACGCTGTACCTGGCGCATCGTAAGCAACATTTGGTGCACGACGAACGCGGCGTTGACCGGTATTATAAGTCCAAGCTTGTCGAGGTGTTTTCACTTGGTCCATGGTTTCATGTACTAATAGTGCCGTACCAGCCAAGCGAGCAGGCTCAGTTACTTTCTGCTTAAATTTAAACAAAATATTTGTTTTTTGCAGCTCCTCGGGAGAAGCGCCTTTAACATTGTATGGCAATAATAACGTTTCTTTTAAACCCACATATGTATAACTACCTGATGCAGTTGGCGAAGCTTGGCCTGCTTGACGAGTAACATTTTCACCACGATAGCGTAAAGTATGGTTCCAAATTGCTTCTAGGCCATTAGCTGGCACAGGAAATGGAATGCCCACTGCCGCTTGTTTGATGCCATTACCATTTTCAACTAATTCTGAACGTGTGGCATTTTTTCTAACCGCTTGATATACATGTTCAGGGTAAGAGGCACTACGATGTGTTTGATAAATATTCATCTTATAAGTATCAGGATAAGTTTCAAATAATTTAATTTGACCTGGTGTTAACAATGTTTTGTATTTATCAAGATTACCGGCGGTAATGGTAAACTCTATTTTGTCATTAGGATACGGGTCAAGGTGATGATCACCAACGGTATATCCCGCCGGAGCTTTAGTAATGCCTCCGGTCCACTCAGGAATTGAACCGTCTTTATTCCCTGCACGTGTTGCGCCCATTGGCGTTAATTCCGCTGACAACTTTGCCGCTTGCTCGCTAGTTATTTTTGCTAAAGCACCTGTTGATAAGACCATGGCGATGGTCAATGATAATATTGTGACTTTATTCATGTTATTTCTCATGATTTCTGCCTTAAATTAGATTGAATATTTGACGCTGAAAGATACATAATCGCGATCTTCCATCTTATTGGTAGTGCCGACACCACCGAAGAAACTGTTGTAGTTTAAATCGGCTGACCAACGACTTTGGTAATCAAAGGTTAAGCCCAAAGACAACGATTTTCTGCCTTCAATAAACATAAACAGTGGGTCGGGCGTGATACCTTTGACATCGTGAGCAAATACTACTCGTGGTGAAATATTGATACCAGCAATAACATTGGTGTAGTCCAGTTTGGCAACGGCACGATAACCCCAAGCAAACTCAGTTGGGAAAGGATTACTCTCAACACCGCCTTGTAAAACCATATTAAGACCAGACAGATTACCGTCACTATCCGTAATACCGCCACTACGCCCGGTACCGGGGCCATTTAAGCGCAATGTACTTTGATCAGGCATATCATTAATGTTAATGCCGCCCACTTCAATTAGACCAACTAACTGACTGGCACCAATGGTAGGGCCAAACAAATGGGTTAGGGTCACTTGTGCTTGCACCGTATCGGATAAAATGTAGCCTTGTGCTATTTGACCTGGCTGGTATGGCGTACCATCAGGTTGAACCATTTGCGAGACATTGTTTAAAGAGTCATATGCTGGATTGCCTGAATTATAAAGCTGCTGTGGCACAGCGGCAAATAGCAATTCTACATCATCAATTTGCAACGGCTCGTCTTGACGATAGGTCACTTCACCAGCAACCGCAGTAGTGCCTACGGTAGTATTAAAACTTAACGCATACATTTTAATGTCTTCTGGATAATCCAGTTCAACACGAGAGAATGTCTTTAAATCGGTGTAGTTATCTTCCGTGATTATTGTAGTTGCTAGCATACCAATATCACCAGCAATTGTTTCCGGGCTAAAGTCTGCCGTGATGCCAGAGAAAATTGGGCGGCGACTATGATAATTGACATGATACAAACTAAATTCGGTGTCATTTAGCTCAGGGACAAACCAAGATAAGCGCAAACCATATTGGCCACCGCCATCGGGTTCATTTTCCGCTTTTGAGCCAGGTGCTCTTAACGTAATGTTGCCCGCATAAGCTGCATACATGGCCCCCGCTTGCTCGGGTGAAATCTGTTTTGCTCTAAGCGCAGCGCCAATTTCATTTAGACCTACCATGAGGTAATCTAAATTCATATCAGGATTACCGCCGAAACCTAACTGGACATTATTATATTGGCCACCATCACCGGCAAAATCATTGGTAGAAAAATAACTACCTGGCGGTGGTAGTATGGTTTTTTCCCAAGTGTACTGATAAAAGGCTTCAATATTGAAGTTATCGGTAACCCCTAACGAGCCCCATAAGGAACCAACCGGAATAAAGGCTTCTTTTAACTCAGCACCGGGTGCACGTAAACGAGCAATATCAACGGGATTTATCTCACTAATACCATGAGAAATAAGGGTACTTTCACCCCAGCTGATCACTTGATCACCTAAACGTACTGAAAAAGGCATTTCTCCTATTTCGAAGTCGCCGTATATATAGGCATCGAGTAAACGAACATCATGACAGACTTGCTCATCTGCCTTTGAGTCACGACAGGGGTCAAAGACATTACCAGTAAGCGAGTTAGACGATGCTCTGTCGTTCTTCATCATGGCAAAATCATAAAAATACATACCACGAAGAAAAATACCGACATTTTGATAGTGAATGTCTAATTCATGCACACCTTTAAATATTTGAGAGAAACTTTCACCAGCATTGTAGTTCAAGTTGCCCGCGTCACCATTAGTGGAGTAACCGCCAGCACCTTGTGCCCAAATATCCTCTTTCGGTATCGCCGGAGAGAATATATTATAATTACTGAAATCAAGGCCATTATTGGCATTGTTAGACTTACCTACATTGTCATTCCAGTTTCTATTTTCGGTGCGCCAGCTTGAGCCAATGCTAAAGGTAGAATCAAAACTGATCTCTACATCACCCAACTCAAATCTTGCTGCTTCAGCATTATTAACCACTGAGGTTAACAATGATATCGAAAGCGCAGCAGCAACACCTACAGCTAAAGGTTTTTTGGCAAAGCCATGTTGAAGCTTGTGTTTCATCTATTCTCTCCCCTGTTTCGAACATCATGCTAAAGATAAAATATCAGTGAAATTTCATCTTTATAAATGTAATCAAAAGTTAGTTTTTGTTTTATTGTTTATCTAACGGTAACAATAATTACATCATTTGACTTAGGTAGCAAGCGTAAAGGTTAGAGTTAAAGCGCTATAATTTAAGGACTTGCATTGATAGCCCTTAGGGTTTTAATACCGCGTTTAAAACTAGCGTTTAAAAACAAAACAATACAAATCCCTGTTTGTTTTATAAGTTCATGAAATAACGATATTTTGTTTATCTTCATGGCTTATAAACAAACAAGGAATGGTCTGACCACTGTTTCAAGTGTTTACTCTATTAAAGGATGTTTAAGTGCGTTTATTTAACTTTAGTTAAGGCTAAAAACTTGTTTTGTTGCGTTTGTAGACAAAAGTCACCTTTGATACCAGTGGCACTAAGGTACTTTCGTAGGTGCATGGCAGGGAATTGGACTTTAATACCTTGGGTCGTAGTCACCACGACATTTTGCACAGTGCCTTGATAATAAGGCAGGAATTCACTTGTGGATAAATTGAGTGAGAAGTAATATTTCATATCTTTATACTATATAGCAGTAACGCACTCACCTGCAGTGATAAGCACGTTACTAAGCCGTGATATACGGGCAGTTAAGTTGTTTAGTCTTGTAGCGCAGCATCCAATTTTTCTTTTAAGTCATTTGATAACTTAGGCAATGACTGCAATTTAACTAACTCTGATCTCATTAATTTTTGATGTCTTGGTGCAAAACTTTTATATTGAATAAGTGGGGTGATCAGTCTTGAAGCAACTTGTGGATTAATTTCATTTAATTTTGCAATTTGCTCGGCTAAAAATTGATAACCTCGCCCTGTTGGACAATGAAAATACTTAGGGTTATTCATCGTAAAAGCGCCAATTAAAGAGCGAGAGCGGTTTGGATTTTTCAAACTAAATTGTGCATGCATCAATAAGTCATCAAGTTGCGAAAAAATATCCTCACTCACCACACTAGCATTTAAGGCGAACCATTTGTCCATCACTAATGTCGTTTGTAGCCACTTCATCTCAAAATGTTGCAGTTGCTGCTTTAAGTCCACTAAGTTGTGTTTTGCTGAGCACGTTAACGCGGCCAAACTATCCGTCATATTTTCTTGGAGAATGTCATCATTATTCGTCGCTTGCTGATATTGCTGAGTGACTAAATACTGATATTCAGGTAAATAACTTAATAAAGCTAAACAAACATTTTTTAAGGCTCGATTAGCAACTAGGTTAGCTGATGACTGGTCTAGCTGTTGGCATGCTTGATAGCTAGCCAGTAATTCTTCTTGGCTGCCTTGGGCAATAAATAATGATAATGCCGTTATTGCCCTAGTAAGCGCAATGGGGTCAACCTCAATCATCAAGCTAGCGGCTTCATCAAAACTAGGTAATAATAATTGTTCCGCAATAAAAGCACGATCACCATCGCCCGTTAACATCTCGTTAATGGCAATAAGTAACTCATTAGGGATGACATAATCAGCATCAAAGGTTAGTTGTTGGATATATGACATTAACAGTTTTTGCCCTGCGTCCCAGCGACAAAAACTATTATTAGCTTGCTTAATAATGGTGAGTAAACTGGCATCGTCTTGCTGAAAAAGCAATTTAACTGGCGCACTAAAGTCGCTAAGCATGGCTAAAGTCGGTTTACTGCTAAAGCCGTTAAATTGCCAACTTTGCTCTGTTTGTGTCAACTCTAGTAATTCACTTTGCCCTGCATGGTTTTCACTGATTAATTCAATTTTAATAGGTATATGTAACGCTTGTGGGTTTTGTTGGCTCTTAGTTACCGGTGATTGCTGTGATAAAGTTAAGCTATAAAGCTTTGTTTGTTCATCATAGCTTTCTTGTACTTTAATTACCGGAGTACCCGACTGGCTATACCATAATTTAAATTGAGATAGATCCTTAGCACTGGCATCGCTCATAGCGTTGATAAAATCATCACAAGTGACAGCCATGCCATCAAAACGAGCAAAGTATAAATCCATGCCTTTTCTAAAGTTATCTACACCAATTAACGTATGCAGCATACGAATAACTTCTGCGCCCTTCTCATAAACAGTTAAGGTATAAAAGTTATTCATTTCCACGACTTTTTCAGGTCGTATCGGGTGCGCCATGGGCCCAGCATCTTCAGCAAACTGTTGCGAACGTAATACCCGCACATTTTGAATACGGGTCACTGCACTTGAATGCATTTGTGCACTAAATTGCTGATCCCTAAAAACCGTTAAGCCTTCTTTTAAACTCAATTGAAACCAATCACGACAGGTGACGCGATTGCCGGTCCAGTTATGAAAATATTCATGGGCAATCACAGCTTCAATATTAAAATAGTCGGTATCTGTCGCGCATTGACTATCTGCCAGCACATATTTGGAATTAAAAACATTTAAGCCTTTATTTTCCATCGCACCCATATTGAAAAAATCTACCGCGACAATCATGTAGATGTCTAAGTCGTATTCAAGACCAAAAGTCTCTTCGTCCCAAGCCATAGATTTTTGTAATGACACCATGGCATGTTTAGCTTTGGCTAAATTACCTTTATCAACAAAGATCTCTAGGGCAACTTCACGTCCTGATGCCGTGGTAAAGGTATCGGCAAGTAAGTCAAAAACTCCGGCAACCAAAGCAAACAAATAGCAAGGTTTGGGAAAGGGGTCGTGCCAAGTAACAAAGTGTTTGTTATTCGCTAAGTCACCCGCGGCCACTTTATTACCGTTTGATAATAAAGTGGGATATAACGTTTTATCGGCGATAACTTTAGTGGTGAACGTCGCCATGACATCGGGTCTATCCAGATAATAGGTGATCCGACGGAAGCCTTCGGCTTCACATTGAGTACAAAATGCCTCGCCAGATTTAAACAGCCCTTCTAATGCGGTATTTTCCTGGGGATTAATCTCGGTAGTAATAGTGAGAGTAAATTTATTACCGTCCGGTAAGCTAGTGGCCGGTATGGTCAGTAACGTATCACTGAGCTGATATTGTTCTTTACTCAAGGCTTGTTTATCAAGCACTACGGATACTAGCGTTAAATGCTCACCATTGAGTTGCAACGCTTGTTTATTATTGCTTTGTCGCTCTATGCTCAGCTCACTAATAACTTGGCTACAAGTATCATCTAAGGTAATGATTAGGTTTACTGTCTTAATCATAAAGTCAGCTGGTCGATAGTCAGCTAAAAATCGTGGTGCGGTGTCTGATAAAGAAGATGACATAATAGAGCCCTGCTGTGGAAAGATAAATTAAAATTAAGCCGTCGCGTTACAGCTATGACGTGCTAGTTACTGTTTGGCTTACTTTTTTAGAGAGTGTCTTGATATTAAAACCAATAAAGCCATAAACAACCGCAAGAATAGGATTAATCCAGTTAAAGAAACAATAAAACATATAATCCAGTGGGCTGACCATCAAGACACCCGACATATAAACCGCACAGGTATTCCACGGAATAAGCGGTGAAGTAATGGTACCCGCATCTTCAAGGGTACGACTCAGTACTAAGGGATCTAAACCTCTTTTTTCATATTCATCTTTATACATGCGACCGGGCATAACAATAGCCATGTATTGATCAGCCGTTAATAAGTTAGTACCGATACAGGTGGCAACGGTACTGGCTATAAGACTACCCGTTGATTTAGCAGACGCTAAAATCACATCAACAAATTTTTTCAGCATGCCTAAATGCTCTAACACCGCACCAAAACTTAATGCACACATGATTAACCACACCGTATTTAACATGCTAGACATACCACCACCACTGAGTAGGTCATTCAATTCACTATTACCGGTTTCAATACTGACACCATCAAAAAAGGCGGTCCATACCACTATGATATTAGCGGTAAGTACGTTCGTTTCTCCGTTGGCTAAACGTAAAATAAGCTCTTGTTGAAAAATTACCGCCCATAAGCCACCAACCAAGGCACCAATGGCCACCGCAGGAAATGCCGGAACTTTTTTAATGGCTAAAACAAGTAAAACCAATAAGGGCACTAAGTTAAACAAAGACAAATTGAACTGCTCACTAAGTTGTTGGCTTAATAAGTCAATGGACTGATCGTTACTGCTGGTAGTTTCATTAAAGCCTAAAAATAGAAAAATTATCAGTGCCGTGGCAATAGAGGGCATAGTGGTCCAAAACATATAACGTATGTGGGCAAACAACTCACTACCGGCAATTGCAGGAGCTAAGTTGGTGGTCTCTGATAAAGGTGAAATTTTATCACCAAAGTAAGCGCCAGAAATAACCGCACCCGCGGTGATGGCTGGTGATAAACCTAAACCTTGCGCTATACCAATCAAGGCAACACCAATAGTTGCCGCTGTGGTCCAAGAGCTACCAATACTCATTGACACTACCGCACACATGACACATGCCGCAGCATAAAACCAGGCAGGGTCTAATATCATCAAACCATAATAAATCATGGTAGGAACTGTTCCGGATAACAACCAGGTACCAATGAGTGAACCAACGGCGAACAAAATAAGAATTGCCCCTAATGACAGAGAGATACCATGGATAATGGCTTTTTCAAGCTCGTGCCAGTTATAACCATTTTTTATCCCTATCACTACGGCTACGCCCATGGAAATAAGCAGTGCTATTTGATTAGGCCCATATGAAGAGCTATCACCAAAGTAAGTTACCGCTAAAGTAAGTAAAGCAATCAAGGTGATAACAGGAATAAAAGCATCTAACATAGTGGGCTTTTTATTTTGATTTAACTCGGACATGAAATGTAAACCCTTTCTTATTGTAGTTATTTAACGGTAAAGTAATTTGATTATCGATAGGAAGTGAAAAAGCAAAGCCGCCTCAATGGGCGGCTTTGCTGTTGTTGTTCAGGTTATTTTTTGGCAATTTTACCCAAAGAGATAAAATCAAAGGTTATACGAGCCGCTTCATCTAAAAATGGGTCTAGATCATCGAGTTCATCCGATAAATCATCTAAATCGGTTATTTTAGCTTTACCTAAAAGCGCAAGTTGCTCATTAACACGCACTAAACGTTTACTTTTTCGTTGTAGACGTTCAGCTTTACGGGTAGCAAAATTTAATGATATTGTTTTATTATCTTTTTCTGCTTGGTATATAGTAATATCTTCGAGTAAATAATTAAATTCAGGGTTATCCTTTATACGCTGCTGATACAGTGACGTTAAATAGTCGATATCGCTACCTAAGTCATTTAACGGCGTATATTTAGCTCGCTCAATTTGATCCCAAGGCAAGGCGTTTTCTTCTTTACTCTCACCCCAGTCTTCTGGGTCAATCGCTGTAGGAAAAGCAATATCGGGTAAAACACCCCGATGTTGTGTACTACCACCATTAATGCGATAGAATTTTGCAATGGTATATTGAATACTGCCTAATGGCTTGTCATATAAGTCATAGACACGACCTAAACCTCGATGTTGCTGAACCGTACCTTTACCAAAAGTATGTTCTCCAATAATAACACCTCGACCATAATCTTGGATGGCGGCAGAAAATATTTCAGAAGCAGAAGCACTGTAGCGATCTACCATAACCGTTAACGGGCCATCAAAAAAACTGATGCCATCTCTATCACTTTGTACCTGAATACGGTTGGCACCATCCCTAATTTGAACAACGGGACCTTTATCGATGAATAAGCCAGTAAGTAAGGTTGCTTCAGGTAATGAACCGCCACCATTGCCACGTAAATCAACGATAATCCCCTCTACTCCCTGTTCTTGGAGTTTGGCGATTTCTTTTTTAACGTCTTTAGACAAGTTGTTATAGAAACTTGGAATGGTGATAACACCCAGTTTTTTGCTGTTGGCATCATCTGAATTTTCTAAGTAAAGCTCAGATTTTGCTGCTCTGTCTTCGAGTTTAATGATATCACGAACAATAGAGACCACCTTAATATTCGCTTCATCATCACTGTCGCCTGATAATATTTGTAAGCGTACTGTGGTCCCCTTTGAGCCTTTGATTAACTCAACCACATCATCTAAGCGCCAACCAATGACGTCTTCAAAATCTTTTTCACCTTGAGCAACGCCAACAATTTTATCTTTTGCTTTTAGCTGCTTTGATTTATCCGCTGGACCACCGCTAACAATACGGTGGATGACAGTATAATCTTCAATTGAACGCAACTCTGCACCTATGCCCTCAAGGGATAAATTCATATCAACTTGAAAACGTTCGGCATTACGAGGTGATAAATAAGAAGTATGGGGTTCAACTACCCGAGCAAAGCTATTCATCACCAGTTGAAAGACATCTTCACTTTCACTCTGCTTTAAACGCTTTATCGCGTAATTATAACGTTTATTTAACACTTCTTTGATCTTTGGCCATTTTTTATTGGTTAGTGTCAGATTTAACACATCTGATTTCACCTTTAAGCGCCATAATTCATCCAGCTCAGCCACACTTGCCGGCCAAGGAGATTTTTCACGATCAAAAGAGTAAAGCTCTTCTTTGGTGAAATCGAACGGGTTTTTATCATCTTTAACAGCCAATAAGCTAAGCGCATACTGATATCGCTCTAGACGCCTTTGCATATTTAAATTATAAATATCATAAGCTATAGCTAACTTTCCACGGGTAAGTACAGTGTCAAATTCAAGCCGATATTTTTGAAAGTCATCGATATCCGTCGCTAAGAAAACATTACGGGCATAATCAAGCTGTTTTATATAGCGATCGAATACCTCCGCTGACAGGGCATCGTCAATGACAACTTTCTTATAATGTGCACGGGTAAATCGTGCCGTAATACGCTTGCTTGCTGTCGCATGCTGAGATTCAGGCATCAGCACAGGCAGCTCTTCCGGGGTATGTGGTTTTTCAAACGCAATGGCGCTGACTGACAAACCTAACGATATAGATACGGCGAGTGCGATACGACGAAATTTTTGCATGCATTTACTTCCTATTCAATTTCTATGTGACTTAACTATCTTGCTAAGCCTGCCGCCACGTTAGCAGTGACGACATTTTTACTGCTATATGTAGATATTTTTTAGCTGAGTCTTAATAATCATACCAGAGTCGAGTTGCACACTAACATCTTTACCAGAAATTTCAGTGATAGTGGCTTTCATTGGTGAATTACCTAACTGCACTCTAATGCTACTACCTACTTTGATTGTAGCTGATTCAACCGGTTTAAGTGGCGCAACGGCTTTTTTAACCGCTGTTTTACTGGCAGACTTCACCGATTTAAACTTAGCTGCATCAGATTTTTTATCCGCTGACTTAGCACTCGCGGCATCTGTAGAGCCTTGCTTACCTTTATATGACTTTTTACCCTCGCTGTCTGTCGCTTTTTTGTTACCAAACTTTTCTTGGCTTTCTTTTAGCGTTTTGCTGGCATAAGCTGCTTGCTCAGCATCTATTTCAGCGACGTCATTACCGTCAACATCAACACGAGAAGTACCAAGCTTGATGGTTTTAAGGTAACGCCAACTACTGGTATAATGTCTAAGTGCTTGACGTAAACGTGTTTTACTAACAGTTTCATCATCGTTAAGCTTTGCTGCTAGGTCTTGGAATATACCAATCTTAAGCGGCTTAACCGGGCCTTTAATCGAAAAACACTCGGGAAATTTTTCGGCTAAATAGGCAATAATATCTTTTGTACTTGTACGTTTAATTTCAGTTTCCATAAATACACTTTTTTTACAATTTAAATTAAATTAAGCTAACTAAATTATCGACTAGAATCACTCTGATAAGAGCACTTTAACAAGAAAATAGCGCCATGTTTATCTTTCTTTATTCTTCAGATTTAAGATGTTGCTCTGGATTATCAATCACATGCTTACACCAATCATATATATCTTCAGTTTCGATATCAACAATCACGTCTTGGCATATCCAAGTATCCCAAATCAGATCCAATAACTGTTCTAAAAGTTCCGTTTCGATATCTTCGTCAGCTAAATCATACATAGTATGATAAAACTCATTCATATTCTCAGTAACTTCTTCTGCTTGACCATCCCAGTCGCCAACAAGTTCTTGGGTAACTAGATAGTCATGAATGACCACAAATTCTTTCATTAAAACTTCACTTTTATGTTTTTACTGTCGGTATGATTTTCAATATTATTTTGATGTTACTTTTAATAAAATTACCTTTTAGTATCATTTTGAGCCGTTATATTCTGCTCAAATATTTTGACTATTGACATAATACCTTGTTCATCTTGCTGATCAAAGCGTGCTAATGCTGTGCTATCAATATCTAAAATAGCAACCACCTTACCCGCTACTTTCACCGGCACAACCAGTTCCGCATTACTACTTGCATCACAGGCAATATGGCCATCAAATTGATGTACATCAGCAATACGCTGCACTTCACCCGTTAATGCACAGGTACCACAAACGCCTTGCCCTAGTGGAATTCGAAGACAAGCAACCTTACCTTGAAAAGGACCCAGCACAAGTTCATCACCAACAAGGCGATAAAAGCCAACCCAATTCACTTCAGCTAAACGTTCAAAGAGTAAGGCACTGACATTGGCCATATTAGCAATAATATCAGATTCATTACTTATTAGCGCTTTAGTTTGCCCTAATAACTCTTGATAAAACTCAGCTTGGTTACTCATTAAAACGTACCATTAAAGAAAGCTATAATAAAAAGCGCTAACATACCTAAAAACACGCGGTAATTAAAGCTTTTATCGAATAATTAGCCAACTATTATCAGTTAATCACTGTTTTTCTAATCTTCAAGGCTAAATTTAACCAAAACACGAGCCGTAATTGTTTGGCTACCAATTAATGATGTATGTGCTCTAGGGCTTGCATCACTCATCATTGCTTCAGCGTACATAGGTCGATAATGGTTACTTGCCAGCTCTTTAAGCAGTAATATTTGCCCTAAACTCCGCCCTGCTTGTTTGACCATACGCTGTGCTTTTTGTTGTGCATGGCTAATGGCTTTTAATAAAGCCTGTTGATAAAATTCATCTTGTCCCGCTACTGTCATAGACAGCGATGATATATGACTTACCTTTATTTTAATAATTTGTGTTAAAAAGCTATCATAATCCGCTAGTTCATTGAATTTCACCGTAATTTGTCGGCTTAATTCAAATAATGGCTGTTTATGAAGATTACCCTTGTTAGTCTGCTGATTCACAGTTTGACCATCGATATAAACATTAGCTTGCCGCGCTCTATGCAATTCAATGCCTTGCACTTGAATTGAGGGCTTTTCTACCACAATACGTAAATTAACGCGGGCAGAAGAAATATTTGTCTCTTTAACTGCTAGGTTTTTCGCGGCATTAACCACTAAATTACTTTTTTTATCCACTAAAGCCTTTAATTTACTAGGCAGGCGACCCCGTTCGGTAATGGTTAAGGTTATTGAGAATTGATCCGGGATAACTACAACACTGCCCTGACCTGATACCTCTATGCCTGCCTGCTCAAAAGCATAAGACTGACTGGGCAGCAATATACACACTACGAAGGCAAAATAAGACGGCAATCGTTTAAGTGCGACAAAAGCACTTTTTATTTGAATCCAAGAATGAATAAAAGATAACACCTGCATGTTTGTTCCTTAAATTAAGCGGTTAAAGTAGACACTTATTACTGAGCAGCGCGCTGCTCTCATGGCTTAGTTTCATCGATAAAATCAATAAACTGTTCTTTTTCGTCACGACTTGCCTTTTGCCACCAGTATTTAAGCATGGGCACAGCGTCGACTTGATTAAGCACTTTTTTGTTGAAATCGTACTCAATTGTATCAAGCTTAATTGCGGTGTTACCACCCTGCGTGCTAACAACGGGCAATGACAAAGTAGTAATCACTTGATTGACCTTTTTAGTCAACTCATAGTCAGTTAACTTTTCTAGCGCTAACACAACTTCTTCTTTATCTTCATCTACTAAGATGAGTTCTGGTGTTTTAACAAAACGTTCGGCTGCGGCTAAATCAGCAATATTGTTAGTCGATAACACTAGTGTTAGCTGTTTATCAACGGTAAATTTAACAACGAAGTAATCCGACTGCACTAGCCTTTCTTCAGCAAAGTCCAGATCTTCAAAAACATCTTTATATTTAACCACTAATACATGTTTTCCTTGCGATAATTGCATGGTTTGTTTACTTGAAAAGAAACCATGCTCAACGGCTTTATCATCAATATCTCGTACTAGTAGATTATCAGCGACGGTTAGCTTAGTTGCACTGACATGAAAGGTAAACAAACTGGAGAACAAGACACTGGCACAAAGATAGTTTACCGGTGTATTGTTGAAAAAAGCTGTACGGCGGGTGATGTGAAACAAGCTTGCCTCCCTTGTTAGTGATAATAAGTAATGACTCTTTATAAACTGCCTAGCAAATAAATTAAAGTAAAAAGATGTGATTAAGTTCGACATTAACTCAATCTCATGGTTATTATCGAATTAAGTTAATATGTAACGAGCAAACATGGATGGCAAGTAACTCGACCTTAGCAAAACTATTTATTAGTACCAGCAAACATATCAGCTTCTTAATTAGTCATATCGTCAAGCCTGACGATATTGATGATATCGTTCAAGAAACCTTTGTTAAAACCTATGAAGCTGATTTAAAGCAAGAAATTAAATATGTGCGCAGCTATATGCTAAAAACCGCAAAAAATCTGGCCTTAAATCATGTGGCTAAGTGGGATAATAAATATAAAGACTCGTTAGATGATTTTGTAGATCCACCTGTTCAATTAACTAGCACTAAAGTTGAAGACGATTATGAAAGTAAAGAGCAGTTTTTATTTTTTTGTCGAGCAACCGAGCAACTGTCAGGTTCAGTGCGTAAATGTTTTATACTAAAGAAGGTTTATGGCTTAAGCCAAAAAGAAATTGCCAGTTACTTAAAGTTAAGTGAAAGCACAGTAGAAAAGCACATAGCACAGGGGCTACTAAAAAGTGCCCGGTTTATGGAACGAATGAACCATCCTCATGGTCATAGTCTCAGTGCTAAGGATAAAAAAGTAGCACAACCAACACCAAGCGCTCTAGTAAAAACCTCCGTCGGTAAATCGAGAAAAATGAATGGGTAATGTCAGCCAACTCTTTAGTCAAGAGTGCAAAAAGAAAAATAATGATAATAATATCCAAGAACTTGCTTGTCTTTGGATAAGTCGTATGGACCGTGGTTTAACTGCGGTTGAACAGCAACAACTTGTTGTTTGGTGTAATCAAAATTCTCAGCATCATAGTACTCTGCTTGAAATGGCTTCTTTTTGGGATGATTTAAGTGTTTTACATGAATTAAGCGCTTTATTTCCGTTAGCCCAGGCAAAAGTAGCCGGTAAACGCCATACTTTGGCAACTATTGCCCTAGTAGCCAGTTTTGCTCTGGTCTCTCTAATAAGTATCAATACCCTAGTTAATGAATCTTTCTTACCCTTCTTGCCCTCATTGAATGAGCAAAGTTTAAGCCAAATTCAGACCTTAAAAACTAAAATAGGTGAACAAAAAAGTTTTACTTTACAAGATGGCTCACTGATCCAACTCAATACCAACAGCCATATAGAAGTTTCCTACAACGCCGAACAACGCCTTGTTACTTTAGTAAAAGGCGAAGCTCGCTTTGATGTTACTAAAGATAATAATCGGCCTTTCACGGTAATTGTTGGGGCAACATCATTCACCGCACTGGGTACCGTTTTTAATGTCCAATGGCATAATAACCAGGCGATGGAATTAGTGGTCACCGAAGGTAAAGTCTTAATCACCCAAGCAACAACATCGGTAAATGACCTTAAAGAAAGCTTAAAACAGGCTAACACTAGCTTTGCTCCCGACCAACTAGCGGCAACGTTAGTTGTTTCCGGTGAAAAAGCGCTAATAGCCGAGCATGCAACGTCAACTAGCACAACCCCCATAGAGAAAGTCTCTTTAGATCAAATTCACCGTGATTTGGCCTGGCAACAGGGCATGCTAATTTTCGAAGGGGAGCCTTTGTCCATGGCACTGGCTGAAATTAGCCGTTATACCACCAGTAGTTTTGAAATTGTTGATAGCGAGCTAGCTGAGATAAAAGTCGCGGGCTATTTTAAAGCCGATGATATTGACGGTCTACTATCATCCTTACAGAGTAATTTCGGTATTAATTTTAGTAAAAAACCCGATGGTACCATTTTACTCACTGCGGCTAACTAACCATCGCTATTTCTTAAAAACTTGCTATTTATTCTCTGTTTATCAGTTAAATAGCCGCTATATATCGCTGGCTATTTAGCCAAACATGCAACAAGATAAAACTAATATTAAAAATAATAAAATAAATTAGAGGATTTCCCCCTGCTTAGCTGTTTATTACTATTGCGCAGTTGGCGAAAGCAATTTCGTCTGAATCAAACCTCGCTCAGACATGCCTTGTTAGTGAATTTCACCCTAGTGGTAATGTTATTAACAACAAGCCATGTCAATGCTGAGGATTTTATTCGCTTTGATATTAATAAACAACGAGCTGATAAAGCCTTAATTGCATTTGCCCAAAAGGTCAATCAAACCATTATATTTTCTTTTGATTTGACCAAGCAACATCAAGCAAATTCATTAAAAGGTTATTATCCTATTACCTTCGGCCTAAAAAAATTATTACATGGCTCTGGTCTAGTCGCTGTTGTTAATAACTCTGGTCAACTGAGCATTCAAGTTGATTCACATAATAAGAGATATATAACAATGAAAAATAAAAGCTTACACGCCGCGCTAGTCCCCATTTTACTTGGTGCCGCTAGTCAAACAGTATTAGCTCAACAAACTGTACAAGTACAAGAAGAGGAAATAGAAAAAATAGCCATTGTCGGTAGCCGTGTGGCCGGTCGCTCGGTCGAAGACTTACCCGTACCCGTTGATATTTTAACGGCAGAAGCCTTGGCCAATACCGGTCAAACAGAAGTCGGTCGTATGTTACAAGCCATAGCACCATCATTTAACTTCTCGAGTTCATCGATCAGTGATGGTACCGATGCCTTACGTCCCGCAACATTAAGGGGTCTAGGCCCAGATCAAACCTTGGTACTCATCAATGGTCGTCGCCGCCATCAAGCCAGTTTAATTCATCTCAATACCTCTGTGGGTCGAGGCACTGCGGGTACGGATATGAACGCTATTCCTGCGGCTTCAATCAAACGCATTGAGGTATTACGTGATGGCGCCGCGGCACAATATGGCTCTGATGCTATTGCTGGTGTTATTAACATCGTCCTTAATGATGCCAGTGAAGGCGGTAAAGTCGCACTATCTTATGGCGAATATTCAGAAGGTGATGGTGAAACCACCAATGTCGATATTTCCAAGGGGTTTAGCTTAGGTGATAAGGGCTTTTTAAATACCACCCTAAACTTTAGAAACCGTGGTTTTACTGATCGCTCTGGCTTACATGGCTCATGTCAATTTTCAGGGTGTACCGACTTAGCTAACGGTGACTTATTATTAGGCGACCCACGCGAGGCAACAGCGACCCGTTCAACCTTTAGAATTGGCGATGCCGATTCAAGTCAATTTGCGTTAATCATTAATACCGGCTATGACCTAGGTGATGGTGAACTGTACGGTTTCTTGACTTATTCAAAGCGCGAGAATGAATCAGCCGCATTTTTCCGTCACAACAATAATGCCGGTGGTAATGCACAGCTACAAGATGGTGAGGCTACCATTTTGGCGGGTTTTTTACCGAAAATTAATACCGATATTAAAGATATTTCTTATAACTTAGGTTATCAAACAGAATTCTCCGATGGCTCAACTTTAGATTTTTCTTATACCTATGGGAAAAATAATATTGATTATGTGACCAGCGATACCATTAACTCTTCTTTTGCTAATGCGCTACGCTATACCTCAAGTTTAACCGCAGATGAAATTCGCGCCGCTATTCCACGCCAAGCATCGGCTTATGGCCTTGAGTTATCACTGCAAACCTTAAACCTTGATTATACCCAAGACTTTGATTTGTTTTCATTTGCCATGGGCACCGAAATTAGAACCGATGAATTTAAAGTCACTGCGGGCGATGAATACTCCTATCGTGACTATGATACCAATGAGGACGGCAGTAGCAAATATCCCGATGACCGCTCTGCCGGTACCCAAGGGTTTGGCGGCACTGCTCCTATGCAAGAAGTAGATGAAAGCCGTGATGTTATCTCTTTTTATCTTGATGCAGAAACTGAAATTATTGATGATTTAATTATTAGCGGCGCGGTACGTTATGATGATTACCAAGGTTTTGGTGACAGTACTAACTTCAAACTTGCCGCTAATTGGTCCGTTACTGAGTGGATAGCTCTACGTGGTGCTATAAGTACCGGTTTCCGTGCTCCGTCAATGCAGCAATTGTATACCGATAACATCAGTACGCAATTTCAAACCGATCCGAACAACCCTAACGGCGATCAAATTGCTGTGCAAGTGGGCACTTTTCGTAATGACTCAAACCTAGCCAAAGCCATTGGTATTCCTGAATTAAAAGAAGAGGAAGCCACCAACTTCAGTTTAGGTACGATAATCCACATTACTGACGAAATAAACCTAACCATTGATTGGTATTCAATCGATATAGATGATCGTATCGTGTTGAGTAACTCATTAGGGCAAGGTTTGTCACCGGCTTTAGATGCAGCGCTCATTGCCTCAGGCGCTGGTGCAGGTCAGTTTTTCCTTAATGGAGCCGATACTGAAACCAGAGGCATAGATATCATTGCCACCTGGAACACTGAGTTAATGGGCGGTGATTTTAGCCTAACCGCAGCGGCTAACTTTACTGAAACCGATGTGGTAAATATTTATACACCCGCAGACAGTGCTTTGGGCAGTATCGAGCCTAGTGACGTTTTTTCAAAACAAGCGGTCTCTATTATCGAAGAATGGCAGCCACAAGATAGGATCAGCTTAAACGGTTTCTATACTATCGGCGATATTAGTATCAATTTAGCCTTTAACCGCTATGGTGAATATACTATCACTGATGGTGGCACACAAACCTACGGCGCGGAAGTATTAACAGATTTTCGTATTAATTACCAAGTAACTGAACAGCTATCATTTAACCTTGGTGGCAATAACATCTTTGATGTTTACCCGGATAAAAACACCATAGGTAACTCACGTTCAGGCACTATAGTAGATGCTGATGGCAACGTTATTGTTAGTAGCCCTGGGGTCTTTACTTATTCACGTCGCTCGGCACCGTTTGGTTTTAATGGTGCCTTTTACTATGCTGGCGCTGAATTTAAGTTCTAGCCTTATCGAGTTATTTATTGCTGTTATAAATAGCACAAGCGCAGCGAAAGCTGCGCTATTATTTGCTTAAGTCTGGAATGAATATACCGCAACTGCAAGCTAATCAGACAGCGCTGGCACCCTTACCCAACCTTCCATTAATACTCTGGCACTACGACTCATAACAACCTTGCTCACCGTCCATTTATCATTATCTAGGCTTGCTTCAGCGCCTACTGTCAAGGTACCTGATGGATGAGCAAAAGTTACCGAACTAACATCAGTTTTACCGGTAGCAAGAGCGACTAAAGTGCCTGGAATTGATGCCGCCGAGGCAATGGCGACAGCAGCCGTGCCCATCATGGCATGATGTAATTTCCCCATAGACAATGCCCGTACTTGTAAATCAATCTCATCTGCTGCGATGTTCTTACCGCTTGAAGTAACATAATCTTGAGCGGGGGCAACAAAGGCTATTTTAGGGGTATGCTGACGTATTTTCGCATCAGCAATATCACTAATCAAACCCATTTTAACCGCGCCATAGGCACGAATAGTTTCAAAACGCGCTAGTGCCTCTTCATCGGAGTTAATCGCGTCTTGCAGCTCTGTACCGGTATAACCTAACGCCTCGGCATTTATGAATATGGTCGGAATGCCAGCAGTGATCATGGTTGCTTGAAAAGTACCAATGCCCGGCACTTCAAGTTCATCAACTAAGTTACCGGTAGGAAACATAGCTTCAGAAGGGTCAACCGGTGCAATAAATTCAACCGGCACCTCTGCCGCAGGAAACGTCACGCCATCGAGCTCAAAGTCACCGGTTTCTTGCACTTGTCCATTGCTGATAGGTACATGGGCAATAATGGTTTTTTGGATGTTCTTCTGCCAAATACGTACAGTACAAACACCATTATCGGGAATTCGGCTTGCTGCCACCAATCCTGAGCTGATGGCAAAAGAGCCAACCGCTGCGGTTAAGTTACCGCAATTACCTGACCAATCAACAAAGGGCTTATCAATAGCAACCTGGCCAAATAGATAATCAACATCGTGATCTGCTTGTTCACTGATTGAAATAATAGCAGTTTTACTGGTACTTGAGGTTGCGCCGCCCATACCATCGGTTTGTTTACCGTAGGGATCAGGGCTACCGATAACGCGTAATAACAAGGCATCACGAGCACTGCCAGCTACCTGACAATCTTCAGGCAAGTCGGTTAAATTAAAAAATACACCTTTTGATGTACCACCACGCATGTAGGTTGCTGGGATTTTTATTTGTGGCGCATGTATTTTAGTGACTAATGACATAGCTCACTCCTGAAATAATTTTGGCTCTGTTAGCTTTAGTATTTCTGCGCAAACACGCAAGACGCATGAACTCTTCCATGAGGCTCGACACAAGCATCCATGCTTGTGAAGCTTGCTTATTTGCATCCGCAACACTAAAACAAATCTACCACCGGAGCTTTTGACTTCAGTTATAGAGAACATAGCCATTAATTTAATATAAAAAGCTGCAACTTTTATTACTGCTTAAAGAAAATCATACAGAGTTGATTTTCATAAGAGGGGTTTTAGTGTTTTAACAAGGCTAAAGCGCGGAATTGACGAACGTCAATGAGCACTTCTAACGTAGTTAAAACGCTAAAAATCAATTATGAATTCGACTCTAAGAAATCATTGGCAAACTTTTGTAATACCCCACCGGCGGCGTATACCGAAACTTCGTCAGCGGTATCTAAACGACATTTCACTGGGATGTTAATTATTTCACCATTTCGACGCGTCATAATGACAGTCATTGCCCCACCTGGTGAAATACCTTTAACATGACTGTCTTCAACATCGTACGTTTCGCTGCCGTCAATGTTATAGCTATGGCGAGTATCACCGTTGGTAAATTCTAAAGGTAATATCCCCATACCCACTAGGTTAGTGCGGTGAATACGCTCGAAACCTTCAGAAATGATAACTTCAACACCGGCTAAACGCACACCTTTTGCCGCCCAATCACGTGAAGAGCCTTGACCGTAGTCAGCACCGGCAATTATGATTAATGGCTGTTTGCGTTCCATGTAGATTTCAATGGCTTCCCACATGCGTGATTCAGTGCCTTCAGGCTCAATACGAGTGAGAGAGCCTTGCTTGACTTTACCGTTTTCGTCCCTACACATTGTTTCGGGTTGGCAAAGGTGGCACGTTGTGCCGTTAAGTGATCGCCCCTGTGAGTGGCGTATGAGTTAAAGTCGGCTTCAGGTAGACCCATTTTAGCGAGGTAGGCACCCGCAGCACTGTCTAATTGAATAGCATTTGAGGGTGATAAATGATCTGTAGTGATGTTATCGCCAAGCACCGCTAATGGCACCATACCTTTCATGGTGCGAACACCTGCTAATGCACCCGGCCCCTCGGTATTCCAGTAAGGAGGACGACGAATATAAGTACTGGTTTCATCCCAATCATATAATGGGCTTTCAGCTGGTTCAAAGGCACCTAAATCAAACATGGGTTCATAAACCTTCTTGAATTGCTCAGGCTTGACACATGAAGCAACAATTGCATCAATTTCTTCATCCGCTGGCCAAATATCTTTCAAGGTAATATCGTTACCCTGTTGATCTTGACCTAGAATGTCTTTTTCAATATCAAAACGTATGGTACCGGCAATAGCATAAGCAACAACTAATGGCGGTGATGCTAAGAAAGCTTGTTTTGCATGCGGATGAATACGACCATCAAAGTTACGGTTACCTGATAATACCGCGGTAGTGTATAAATCACGGTCGATAATTTCTTGCTGAATTTTTGGCTCTAACGCGCCACTCATACCATTACAGGTAGTACAGGCGTAACCTACTATACCAAAGCCTAATTTTTCCATTTCACTGAGCAGACCTGCTTCTTCTAAATACAGTTTCGCTACTTTAGAGCCCGGCGCAAATGATGTTTTTACCCAAGGTTTACTGACTAAACCTAATTCATTAGCCCGTTTAGCCACCAGACCCGCGGCAACAACGTTACGTGGATTTGAGGTATTGGTACATGAGGTGATCGCAGCGATAATTACCGCACCATCCGGCAGTTGACCATTGGCTTCTTGTGCTTTACAAACATCCAAATTTTTGGCAATGTCTTTCGACACTAGATCAGCGGTCGCTAAACGACGATGCGGATTTGAAGGTCCGGCTAAGTTACGACAGACAGTTGATAAATCAAATTCGATAACACGAGGGTACTGTACTTCTTTTAGGTCATCAGCCCAAAGACCGGTGTGTTTAGCATAAATTTCAACCAGTTTGATTTGCTCTGGATCACGACCGGTAATTTTCAAGTAATCAATGGTTTGTTCATCAATGTAGAACATACCTGCTGAGGCACCGTACTCTGGCGTCATGTTTGAGATAGTTGCCCGGTCACCTATAGTTAAGTGTTTAGTACCTTCACCGAAAAACTCTAAGTAAGCAGAGACAACTTTCTCATTACGTAAAAATTCTGTGATGGCTAAGACCATATCGGTAGCCGTAATACCGGGCTGACACTTGCCCGTTAACTTAACACCAATAATGTCGGGTAAACGCATCATAGAGGGTTGACCAAGCATAACTGTTTCAGCTTCTAGGCCACCAACACCAATGGCAAGAACCCCGAGACAATCTATATGTGGTGTATGAGAATCGGTGCCAACACAAGTATCAGGGAAAGCAATACCGTCACGCGCTTGAATAACTGGCGACATTTTTTCTAAGTTGATTTGATGCATAATACCGTTACCAGCGGGAATAACATCAACGTTTTTAAAGGCTGTTTTAGTCCATTCAATGAAATGAAAACGCTGTTCATTACGGCGATCTTCAATGGCACGGTTTTTAGCCAACGCTTGTGGATCAGAGCCAGAAGCCTCAACGGCTAAAGAGTGATCGACTATTAATTGTGTCGGTACCACTGGGTTTACTTTTGAGGGATCGCCACCTTGCTCGGCAATAGCGTCACGAAGACCAGCCAAATCAACTAAGGCGGTTTGCCCTAAAATATCATGACAAACAACTCTTGCCGGATACCATGGAAAATCAAGGTCTTGCTTAACGTCTATAATTTGCTTTAATGAATCGGTAAGTATCGCCGGATCACATTTACGCACTAATTGCTCAGCAAGTATGCGTGAAGTGTAAGGTAATTTAACGTAAGAGCCTGGTTTAATGGCTTCGATAGCTGCACGCGTATCATAAAAATCTATGGTCGCGCCCTTATTTTTATAACCGGGCAACGGTTTGCGGTATTGGTAATTCATAATTCAATCCAGGAAACATTTCTAATAAACAAGTGTTAAATAGTTGATGGTTCTATAACTAACATTGTATAAGTCGTTAAAAGTAAAATCAGACGACGAAATTTGCCACTAATTCAAGGAAGAAAACATGAGCATATAAGTATATGTGATTGTCTTCTGACGATGAAGTCGTGGCAAAGTTCAAGTCTCTCCTACCTCTTTTCGATAGCGACAACCTTACGTGGCTCACTGCCAGTGTAATCAGCACTGGGTCTGATGATACGGTTGTTTGAGCGCTGTTCCATTACGTGTGCTGCCCAACCGGTTAATCGTGAACAGACAAAAATAGGGGTAAATAATTTTGTTGGTATACCCATGTAATTATAGGTTGAGGCATGGAAGAAATCAGCATTACAGAAGAGTTTCTTGCTATCCCACATATATTCTTCACACGCGACAGAAATATCATAAAGTGAAGTATCTCCGTTTTCTTCAGCCAGCTTTTCAGACCAGGCTTTAATAATGACATTACGTGGGTCACTCGTGCGGTATATCGCATGACCAAAGCCCATGATTTTCTCTTTTCGCGCTAACATGCCGGCCATTTTCTCTTTAGCATCACTCGGTGAAGTAAAGCTCAGAATCATATCCATAGCCGCTTCATTAGCACCACCATGAAGTGGCCCACGTAACGTACCTATCGCAGCAGTGATACAAGAAAACATATCAGATAAGGTAGAAGCACAGACCCGGGCAGTAAATGTTGAGGCGTTAAATTCATGCTCAGCATATAAAATCAATGATACATCCATAACCCGTTGATGTTGTTTGGACGGACTTTCACCCTTTAATAAACGTAAAAAGTGACCGGCAAGGGAAGTTTCAGAGGATTGACAATCAATTTCTACGCCATCATGGCTGTATTTATACCAGTAACACATGATCGCTGGAAAAGCGGCTAATAAGCGATTTGCTGCGTTATTTTGCTGGCTAAAGTCACCTTCTGGCTCTAAGTTACCTAAAAAAGAACAACCTGTGCGCATAACATCCATTGGGTGAGTATCTTTAGGGATAAGTTTTAATACCGCTTTTAATGCCTCGGGTAAATCACGTAACGATTTTAGCTCTGCTTGATATGCAGTTAATTGTGTTTGGTTTGGTAATTCACCGTTGAATAATAAATAGGCAACTTCTTCAAAGGTTGAATTTTCGGCTAAATCTGCAATATCATAACCACAATAGGTTAAGCCTGAGCCTGATTTTCCTACGGTACAAAGGGCGGTTTCACCGGCACTTTGTCCACGAAGGCCAGCGCCACTGTTCGGTTTTTTCGCAACACTTTTCTCTTCAGTTGTCTCTGTCATGATTCTTTCCTCATTTGATAATATTTTAGCAATTTTTTATGTACGCACTGCTGACATTATTGGAGCTTATAAGCACTCTTGGGTCAGTTTTTAGCTTGGTAAGGTGCGAGTAATTATTTCTGAGCTTTCTCTTGAGCAAAAAGCGCATCAAGCTTTTGTTCGTAGTCGTGATAACCTAGGTAGTCATATAAATCCATACGGGTTTGCATGTTATCAATTTCAGCTTTTTGATCGCCATCGGCTAGTATGGTTTTATAAACAGACTCTGCCGCTTTGTTCATCGCACGAAAGGCTGAAAGTGGATAAAGCACCATGGCACAGCCCCACTCGCCTAGTTGTTCTTTATTCCATAACTCGGTTTGACCAAATTCAGTGATATTAGCCAGTACAGGTACATCAAGGGCTTCAGTAAAAGCACGGTAATGCGCTTCGGTTTTTATCGCTTCAGCAAAAATACCATCAGCACCGGCAGCAACATATGCTTTCGCACGTTCAATGGCAGCTTCTAAGCCTTCCTTAGCAAATGAGTCAGTTCTCGCCATGATAAAAAAATCACTGTCTATGCGAGCATCTACAGCCGCTTTAATACGGTCAACCATTTCTTGGGTTGAGACAATTTCTTTATTTGGTCGGTGGCCACAGCGTTTTTGTGCAACTTGATCTTCAATGTGCACAGCAGCAGCACCGGCTTTTTCCATATCACGAATCGTTTTAGCAATATTAAATGCGCCACCCCAGCCGGTATCAATATCCACCAATAGAGGTAAGCTCGAAGCACTGGTAATTCTTTGTACATCTGCAATAACATCATTCAATGACGTCATACCTAGATCAGGTAAACCGTAAGACGCATTGGCAACGCCGCCACCCGATAAATAAATAGCCTGGTGACCAAGTTGCTCAGCCATCATGGCGCAATAGGCGTTTATGGTACCAACGACTTGTAAAGGTTTATTGTTTTCTAGGGCAAGACGAAATTTTTTACCCGGTGAAACAGTTTTTGTTGATAGACATTCTGACATCTTAGGTCTCCTGTGATTCTTGCTCGGCTTTTTGCAGGGCAATTTTATTTTCAATATTTTTACGTGAAGCCGCAATATGGCGGCGCATTAATAACTCGGCAAGCTCACCATCTCTATCACTGATTGCTTGAATTATATTTGAGTGCTCGGTAAATGCACGGGTTGCTCTTGGGCTATGCATACCAAATTGACAACGATACATACGAACTAAATGATATAACTGGCCACAAATAAGATTGATTAGCTGCTGATTATGACTGCCCAGAATAACTTTATAGTGAAAATCAACATCCCCTTCTTCTTGGTAGTAAGACACACCGTCTTGCAGGGCTTTATCGCCGGCATGTTGAGTGAGCATATTTTTCATATGCGCTATCTCTTCATCGGTCATATTCAGCGCAGCTTGTCGACACGCCATGCCTTCAAGCGCTTCTCGCGTGATATATAACTCGAGTAAACCCTCTATGGTGCAAGCCACTACGCGTGAGCCTATATTGGCCTTGCGCTCTATTAAGTGACATTTTTCCAGACGATTTAATGCTTCACGCAAAGTTGAGCGACTAATTTTATAGTGCTTAGCAAGCTCAGGCTCACTAATTTTGCTACCGGCGGCCATATCACCTTCAACAATGGCATGTTGCAGCTGTTCAAAGACCTTGTCGGCTGTGGTCACTGCCGCTTGTTTTGTTGGGTTTTGTAAGAACATAGTCTGTCTTTTAAGCCTAGATATAATAGTTAACATACATTGTCGAAACACAACTATTGTCGACAAACATCACAATATCAATCAATAATATCGTAAATATCGGATTAATCAAGTGGACCTAAGTATAATTGTCGACAATTCTTAAGAGTGGTATTGCTTAACTGTAAATTTTTCTGAGCAGAGCTGAGCTAAAAGTGAGGGCTAGAGCTAAGGAAAAAAATGATAACAAGTAAATAAAACTCATGCCTTAATGGGCTTATTTCACTATTTAATGCTATTGGACTAGCACTGCCCTACCGATAGCAATAGGGTATAGGCTCTGGTTATCGATTATCGATTATCGATTATCAACAAGACTTCCTTTTCGACAGCCAGTGGTAACTAATTAGCTGACTCAAAACTTAAAATGATGAATTGGCTTGGCTTAAAAATTTAAGTTCTTCCGCCGTCGATTGTCGGTTTAAGATACGGTGTGGATAGCGGCCAAATCGCTTAATAATGTCTTGATGTTTTAATTCAAATTCAACATTGTTAGCGATGCCATTAGCTGTATAGAGTTCAACCGCATCCCGATGTATTGATAACGATTCACTGTGCATAAATGGCATATATAAAAAGCTCTTCTCTATTGGCTTGAGGACTTTATCGGCACCTACTGTAATGGCTTCTTGGGCAAGCGCTAAGGCAAGGCCATCATAGGCAAAGGCTTGTGCCGTATCTCGGTACATATTACGCGAAAACTGATCGAGAATAATTATTTCAGCCAGTCGTCCATGTGCTGTTTCCCGCCATGGTGCTAACTCACATTGTTTTGCTGCATTATGAATACTAATAAATTTTTCTGTTATGGTATTATCAAAAGCAGTATCTTTCAGCCACCAACTGGCAGATTTTATTTCTTTAAACCAAAAGTCGAGCACGGCTTGATAGGTCATCTAACTATCCTTGATTTATTTATTATCACGCTTAGTGGGTTGTTCACACATTTTTCTCTTCGCTTTGCTGATATAACTCTAACGGCAAGCCATCTGGATCACTAAAAAAGGTAAACTTTTTACCGGTATATTCATCAACTCTAATAGGCTCAACGTCAATACCTAAACGTGTTAAATGCTGAGCAACCGGCTCACCCTGGCAAGCGCCCTTAATAGGATAGTTAATTTTGCTCACATTACTTCTTTATTGTATTTTAAATTTAAATAAATATTAACCAAAGTTAAAAATATTCTGCCAACACCAACGATAAAATAATTACTAAATTTTAAGCAAAAAAAAACCCACGCAATATTTACATATTGCGTGGGTTTTCTCATATAGTTCACTGCTCTTTTAGTACATTAAAAGGAAGTGGTATCCCTAAGGGGATTCGAACCCCTGTTACCGCCGTGAAAGGGCAGTGTCCTAGGCCTCTAGACGATAGGGACAAAGAACTAGCAAGTAGCTAATTTCAAAACAACACTTAATTTTTTATAAGTATAAGCAACTTATTGATGCCCTCTTTTATCATGCCTTTATCAGGTATGAATAAAAGTGGTATCCCTAAGGGGATTCGAACCCCTGTTACCGCCGTGAAAGGGCAGTGTCCTAGGCCTCTAGACGATAGGGACAAAGAACTAGCAAGTAGCTAATTTCAAAACAACACTTAATTTTTTATAAGTATAAGCAACTTATTGATGCCCTCTTTTATCATGCCTTTATCAGGTATGAATAAAAGTGGTATCCCTAAGGGGATTCGAACCCCTGTTACCGCCGTGAAAGGGCAGTGTCCTAGGCCTCTAGACGATAGGGACACAAATTAGTGTTTACATTATAAATAATATTAACAAACCAATTAAACTATCTATTTTTCGCTAGTGATAACTTGACAGTTAACCTTAACAAAAAACCTAATATGGTGGAGCTATGCGGGATCGAACCGCAGACCTCTTCGCTGCCAGCGAAGCGCTCTCCCAGCTGAGCTATAGCCCCGAAATATTCGAGCAATTTAATAACTGGCCTAATAGCCATTAAATTATGTTCTCAACCAGTGGACCTAACACTTGCTGAAAACGAGGCGCATTATGAGCAGCAGCTAAGAAACTGTCAACACTTATTTGTAAAAAATAGCATTTAATTAGTAAGCAAGGCCTAAACTGATCGCATAATGAGCAAGCTGCTTATTTATTGCCTTATTTTAACTAACTCTCTGTAATGTCGGTATAATTATTAACCACATAAAAAGCATTGGCGGTAGTTAAGCATTACTGCCCTTACTTTTTCAGGTTAACTCACCCTATTGCCATCATCTGACTATAGAGAGATTATATAACCTAGCTTTAGTTACTTTATCTTTTTGTTATTTAGCGGTATGGTTTATATAACTTAGCCATACCATAACGAAAACCGTATGCAGCTCAAAAAACTTAACATAGTCGCTATTGGCGGCGGACACGGTTTAGGACGTGTATTATCCACCCTATCCTTTATGGGCCATAAACTCACTGGGATTGTCACCACCACAGATAATGGCGGCTCAACTGGCCGATTAAGAAAAAGAAGTAGCACTATTGCTTGGGGTGACTTACGTAACTGTTTAACCGAGCTAGTCGATGATAATTCTATTGGTAGTCAACTATTCAATTTTCGCTTTGACGGTAATGATGAGCTAGGTGGTCATAACCTAGGTAACTTAATTCTGTACGGGTTAGGTAAAGTACAATCAAGCCCGATGGACTCTATCAAATTAGTGCGCCGTATTTTGCGGGTAAAAACACAAGTATTACCTATGTCTGAAACGCCAACAGATTTAATGGCTTTCTATCCTGAGGGGCGCTGTCGTCTCGGTGAGCTTTCTGTTGATGAAATGCCGATAATGCCAACAGACCTAATGCTAGCACCCTTAGTTAAGTCAGTTACGCCCTGTATTGAGGCCATTGCTAATGCTGACCTGATCATTTTAGGTCCAGGTAGCTTCTTGACCAGTATTGTGCCACCGCTGTTAGTCAGAGATATCGCCAAAGCATTAGATAAGCGTAAAGGACATTGTGTTTTTATTGATAATATAGTCGCTGAGCAAAGCCCAGCCGCTAAATTAACTCTAGATGAAAGACTTAGCTGGATTGAACATAATATTGGCTGTTTGCCAATTGACAGTGTAATTTGTCAAGATGAGCGTATACATTCAGACAAGGTCAATGTGATTTGCCAAGATTTAGCCCACAATAAAGTGGCCCATCACCATGACAATGAAAAGCTGATTCACGCCCTAGAAACATGCGTAAAACAATTTACTAGTGCGGCTAAAATAGAAACAGCGAGTAAATAACTCGCTGTTTCTTATTGTTATGCTGGCCGTTTAGGTGCTTTTAAGCGGCCTAAACGACATCATCTTCACTGATACGGCTGGCCACAGCTCCTTTTTGGTTTTTATATTTTGCATCTGCACGTTTGTTATAGGGACGGGCAGCACTGGATGACATGGTCTCAAAGTTTAATGCTGCTATCGTCATTTTTGGGCGCAGCGCTAGCGGTAATTTACCACTGTTAAAAAACTCTAGCACGATTTGACCAGACCAACCGGGATCGATGCGATGCGCTGTCACGTGCACCATCAGCCCTAAACGTGCTAATGATGAACGACCGTCCAGCCAACCAACAATATTATCCGGTAGGGTTACTGATTCATAAGTCACGGCTAAGGCCAACTCACCTGGGTGTAAAAAGAACGCATCACCATCGGCAATATAAATTTCATCACTCATAACCGCGTCCAGCGCTTTTTGCACTTCGGCTTTTGGTGCACTCAAATCAATATAAGGCGCGGTATGATCTTGAAAAACTCTAAATTCATTGCCTAAGCGAATATCAACACTGACGCCAGAGATCATCGACGGGTCAGGTCTTGGCTCAATAATGATCTTTCCCTCATCAAGGCATTTTTCTATATCTTTATCACTTAATCTCATAATGGCTTTTATTTACCTTATTACACTGAAGCTTATATTGCTTTTGTGGTTACTGTTGCGGTTAATGGGCTGGCATTATCACACTGTAAAAATAACTGCGCCGAAATATTACGCGCTATTTTACGGTAATAACTGGCGATTTCACCCGTGCTATGTTCAAAAACGTCTGATTCACCAAAATCAGCGTCCTGTCGAATGGCAATATCTAAAGGTATTTGCCCTAATAATTTACTTTGCTGATCTTTTGCCATCTGCTCAGCACCAGCTTCACCAAAAATATAACTTTGATGACCGCAGTGTTCACAGATGTGGTAGCTCATGTTCTCAATAATGCCTAATACCGGTACTTTAACCTTATCAAACATGGCAATGCCTTTTACCGCATCAATTAAGGCTATATCTTGTGGTGTTGTCACTATCACCGCAGCGGCTACCGGCACTTTTTGCGCTAGCGTTAATTGAATATCCCCAGTACCTGGTGGCATATCAATTAATAAGTAATCAAGCTCTGGCCAATCGGTTTCATTCAATAGCTGATTAAAGGCAGTGCTGGCCATTGGGCCACGCCAAACGGTGGCATCAGCTTCATCGACTAAAAAACCAATCGACATGGCACTTATGCCATTGGCATTAAGTGGCATCATCAGCTTGCCATCACTCGAGCTAGGTTTTTCATTTTTAAGGCCAAGCATAGTGGGTATTGACGGGCCGTATATATCAGCATCTAAAATGCCCACCTTAGCGCCTTCGGCCATTAAGGCATAAGCAATATTAACCGTGGTGGTCGATTTCCCTACCCCACCCTTGCCTGAGGCGATGGCAATAATATTGGCAATGTTACCTTGTGACGTACTGCCTTGCTCAGCTTTATTTTTATCGCTACCCAGACAGAATTGGCGCACCGGCTTTATCGCTAATTCTACCTTAACCGTCACTGTGCGAGCCAAATTATCACTTAACGATTGTGCGATTAGATCTAACTCACCTTGGCAGACAAAGGGCATGAGGAGATCGATGATAATATTTTTATGCTTCGGCTTTTGACTTTGAGTAACGCTAAACTGTAAACAAACCGCGAGCACACCCTGTGGAAAGTTATCAGAAATATAATGCGTTAAGGACTCTTTAATCAGTTGCTCTATCTCAATCGCGTTAAGTGTTTCGTCATTTGATTTTACGTCCGTTTTTGCGGTTAGTTTCGAGAAAAATTTACCAAACTTTTTACTAAACATAGTGACTTGCAGACCTTAATAAGAGAAATTACGAAATTAGTTGCATTCAACTAATGAAAATCATTACTAAATTCTGTACTATTGCCGACATTATTACCATCAAAAAACAACTATTTTTCATGTCTGACACTACTTTATCTGCAGCTACAGCAAACTCTTCACTACAAAAACGTAAAATTTTAGTTACTTGTGCCCTACCCTATGCCAATGGCTCTATTCATTTAGGTCACTTACTTGAACATATTCAAACGGATATTTGGGTACGATTTCAACGCATGCGTGGCCATGAAATCTATTTTGTTTGTGCGGATGATGCGCACGGCACACCGATTATGCTTAAAGCACAAGAGCTTGGTATTACCCCTGAAGAAATGATCAATGGCGTACGTGAAGAGCATATGGCGGATTTTGCTGATTTTCATATCAGCTTTGATAACTATCACTCGACCCATTCTGAAGAAAATAAAATCTTAGCCAATGAAATTTATAATAAATTACACGCTAAGGGCCATATTAAAACCCGTACTATCTCTCAGCTTTATGATCCAGAAAAAGGCATGTTCCTGCCAGACCGTTTTATTAAAGGCACTTGCCCTAAATGTAAAAGCGAAGATGAAAATGGTGATAGCTGTGATAATTGTGGTGCTACCTATTCACCCACCGAAGTATTAAACCCACGTTCGGTTATTTCAGGCGCAACACCGATATTAAAAGACTCTGAACATTATTTCTTTGACTTACCCGCTTTTGAAGGCATGTTACAAAAGTGGATTCGCTCTGGCGCTTTGCAAGAAGAAATGGCCAATAAATTATCCGAATGGTTCGATCAAGGTTTAAGACAGTGGGATATCAGTCGCGATGCACCTTATTTTGGTTTTGAAATTCCAAATGCACCAGGCAAGTTCTTCTATGTGTGGTTAGACGCACCTATTGGCTATATGGGCAGTTTTAAAAACTTATGTAATAAAGATAGCAGCATAGATTTTGATAGCTTCTGGAAGGAAGACTCTGATGCTGAGCTTTATCACTTTATTGGTAAAGATATCATTTATTTCCATAGTTTATTTTGGCCGGCCGTACTTGAAGGTGCTGGTTACCGTAAACCAACGGCAGTATTCGCTCATGGTTTTGTTACCGTTAACGGCGCTAAAATGTCTAAATCAAAAGGGACTTTCATCAAAGGTCGTACCTACCTAGATCATTTAAACCCAGAGTATTTACGTTATTACTACGCGGCTAAATTAACCAATCGCATTGATGATTTAGATCTTAACCTTGAAGATTTTGCTCAACGGGTTAATTCAGACTTGGTCGGTAAAGTGGTTAATATCGCCTCACGCTGTGCCAGCTTTATTTATAAACGCTTTGATGGCATGTTATCAACTACTATTGACGACCAAGCACTGGCCGATGAAGTAATGGCAGCGGGTGATAGTATTGCCGCCCATTATGAGTCACGTGAATTTAGTCGTGGTATGCGCGAAATCATGGCGCTAGCGGATAAAGTGAATGAATATATCGCCATAAAAGAACCATGGCAGTTAATTAAAGACGACAGTAAGCAACAAGAAGTACAAGATATTTGCTCGCTAGGCATAAACATGTTCCGCACGTTAATGATTTACTTAAAACCGGTACTGCCAGTACTTGCCGAAAACACGGCGGCTTTCTTAAATGATGAACTCACCTGGGAAGGCCACAAAACCTTATTAACCGGTCATAAAATCAATAAATTTAAGGCCTTGTTACAACGTGTTGATATGGATAAAGTCAATGCCATGACCGAAGCATCAAAAGACAGCTTAGCGCCGAAAGATGAAAAGAAAAAACCGAAGAAAGCAAAACCAGCGAAAGTCGTTGATAATAGTGCGGCATTAGCTGACCCGGTAGCGGTCGACCCTATCTCTGAAGAAATTCAGTTTGAGGATTTTGCCAAAATTGATTTACGCATTGTCAAAATCATCAATGCTGAGCATGTTGAAAAAGCCGATAAATTACTTAAATTAACCCTAGCGCTTGGTGATGAAGATGGCTGTGAAACTCGTCAAGTTTTTGCCGGCATTAAATCAGCTTATCAACCGGAAGACCTTATTGGTAAACATACGGTCATGGTCGCCAACTTAGCGCCTCGTAAAATGCGCTTTGGCATGTCTGAAGGCATGGTACTCGCTGCAGGTCCTGGCGGTAAAGACCTATGGATATTAAATCCAGATGATGGTGCTAAAGCAGGTATGCGGGTTAAATAATGTATCGCTAGGACTTTAGCCGACGTGTACTCAACTTAGGTAAAAAAGAGTGTTTTAAAAGGTACGGTATTGCACTGTACCTTTTTTATTTCAATCAAGATCCTTGCCGAAGTGGCGAGCATCGTCATTGCCGAAGTGTCGAACATCGTCATTGCCGAAGTGGCAAACATCGTCATTGCCGAAGTGGCGAACATCGTCATTCCCGAAGTGTCTGATCGGGAATCCATTAATCAAAAAATGCCAGAGGCATGAGATGAACAAACACCGGTTAACAAACTTGCCATTATTCGCTTTACTGCCTTTATTAGCCAGTTGTAGTGGTAACTACACCTTTAAAAGTAATGTTACGCCTGACAATGCCGAGCAATACTTTAGTGCCAGTAAAGTTAAAATTTTTAATGATGAAAGTGAGTTTAACTCCGCCTTTCAATATATTGGTCTAGTTGAAGGTGATGATTGTCAAAAGAAGTCATATCTAGCGCCACCTGATGCCATTAATGCTCGAACACAAGCAAGACAAGCCGCTTTTTTACAACAAGCAAACGCTGTTATTTTCACCAGCTGTGTCGATATAGAAACTAAGCACTGTGTCGCGCAAGTGGTTTGTTACGGTAAAGCCTATCGACTAGGCGCTCCTTATAAGGAAATGGAGCAATAAAATGTCAAAAACGTGTGATAGCACTCATCAAGTACAAAGCTTTAAATTTGAGGCCATAGCGACAATAGAATCACCTTATCAAGAAAAATTTGCCATACCACGTCAGCCAAACTTAGTGAGTGCCGCAAAAGGCAAGGTTGTACTCCTTGGAGCTGCCAATAATAGTGAATTAGTCCGAGATATTGAGCAATTTAGTCATTTATGGCTGCTTTTTATTTTTCATGGTACGCAAGCGCAAGGCTGGAAACCATTAGTTCGACCGCCGCGTCTTGGCGGCAATGTAAAAACAGGTGTATTGGCAACACGATCAACCTTTAGGCCAAACCCGATTGGCATGTCTGTGGTTAAACTTGATAAAGTTACCGTGGCACACAAACAAACTATTTTACATATTTCAGGCTTAGACTTACTACACGGCACTCCAATTATTGATATAAAGCCTTATTTACCTTATTCCGATGCGATTATTGATGCCGATGCCGGCTTTGCTCAGCAGCAACCTGATGCCGGCTTAAGCGTGGTATTTAGTAAGCAAGCACAAGCTGATCTAACGCAATACCAAGCAAGATCTGAAGAAAAGTATAGCGAGTTAGCCTTATTGATAGAACAAGTGCTGGCACAAGATCCTCGACCTGCCTATAAACAGGGTAAAACGGATGATAAAGTTTATGGCATGAGTTTATATGACTTAAACATCCAGTGGCAATTAACCTCCTTGGCCACCGTATTAGTGTTAAATATTACTAAAAATCAGAAGATAGTAAGCTAAGGTAAAGAGTTAACTTAAATACTTACTTTAAAGAGACAGCCATGAGCCAATATACTATTAAGAAAACAGCGACAAGTAACAACGCAACTAGTTTCAGCCCCGATTGGCCGGCAATAGATGCCCTAACCATTGACACCTACCCCTGGTATCAAGCCGGTGCTAAACAAGAGACACAAATAAAGCTAAGCGCCAATAACGATACCTTATTTATACAAATTACCGCCCAAGACAACTACAGCTATGCCAAGCAAACTGAACTCAACCATATGTTAATTTGTCAAGATTCTTGTGTAGAGTTTTTCTTCAGCCCTTCAGGTGTATTGGGCAGTAGTTACGTTAATTTAGAAGTAAATTGTTGCGGCACCTTGCACCTAGCTTATGGCCCTGGCCGGGATAAACGTCAATTTATCAGCCTCGAAGCAGCCAGCTTAATACAACGTAAAACAAGTATTACTAGTCCGATAAAATTTGAAACTGACCTCGATAATGAATGGACGGTTGCAATTGTCCTGCCCTTTGCCGCTATCGAGCAACTGACAGGCGAAAAAGTGAATAAAGATAAATGGTTTGGCAACTTCTACCGATGTGGCGGCAGAACTGAGCCACAATACGCGGTATGGCATAATATCAATGTGCCAGAGCCGGATTATCATCGACCTGAGCACTTTGGTGAATTAGTATTTATTTAACCTTTAAATAGCGTTTATATCAATATCCTACCAAGGTATCTGGCTCGCAATAAATAATGATACTGCTGTCCGTTAAAACGGAGGGAAACAAGCGCCTGCTTAAGTAACTCATAGTTGGTTAACATGTTGCTGCCAGTAACAACATATCGCCATTTTTGCATTAATTCAACATCAACCTAGTCGATGAAGTGCACAAATTTTATTATTGGACGGATCACGTAAATACGCTAAATATAATTTCCCAATAGTTCCCTCACGTACCCCGGGAAGATCCTCACAAGCAGTGCCGCCATGCGCGATACCAGCTGCATGCCAAGCATCAACTATATCTGCGGTCTTTGCTGAAAAACCAATAGTAGAGCCATTACCATGACAAGCAGGCTCGCCATTTATAGGTTTACTGAGGGCAAAAACACCACTTTTAGTAAAATAAAAGCAACGTCCTTTTTCATCAATTACTCCTGGTTCATAACCCATAGCGGCTAAAATTGCATCATAAAATATTTTCGATTCTTGTACATCATTTGCACCAATCATAATATGACTGAACATTTTGTTTCTCCTCGTTATAAAATAGATCCACCGCCATGGCTGAACGCTGAAGGTGGCGAAAATTGGTTAGCTATTTACCCTATAAAACAGGTGCCCGGCTTGTCCAACACCCGAATAAGGTCGCGGCTGTGCGACAGCTGTTTTTATTTGTTATGCGTTGTTCCAGCTTTTAGCAAAATTAATTGCTTGTTTTAAGTTTTACCACTTTAAAAGGCTATCTTGATATGAGCCGGCTTTACCTTGAAGATTTATTCCGTATGCTTCAAGGTTCACTATCCTAAGCACAGTATTTAGATTAGAGGGGTTTAGGCGGTGCCACATGCAAGGTGGTGTGGGCCTGGGGGCAGAGACCTCCAGCTACCCGATTATATTTTATTTACTAAGTTTAAAATCTAAATTTCTTACTTTAATATTAACACCAAAGGCCGTTAGTTCTTGATAAAAATCGACGATATTGCATGACTTAATTTGCTTACAAATTATGCCATATTTTAAAATTGCAGGTTTATCACTTTGTAACGATGCTTTCTTAAGCCAATAAAGTGCTTGATTAAAATCTTTTTTGACATGCTGGCCATTTATGTACATTTCTGCGAGGTTTACTTGTCCAAGTGAATATCCATAATTAGCTGAGCGCTGAAAAAGCTCAAAAGCTTCTTTTAAGTTAGTTTCACTATATAGTTGCATAAGGGAAGCTTCACCATAGACATTTTCTTTTTTCCCAGGGAGAAAAAGACCTTTACCATGAATTATTTTTTCTGGACCAACTAAATGACCAAAGAGCTTATTTCTTATTGGTCTTTTAGCTAAGTAAATAGCGCCAGATTGATGCATTTCTTTTATTGCTTTGATTGGCAAGTCGTATCTTTTAGCTTCAAAGTAATCTTTAAAGCTTAAATGCCCATAGCGAATGCTGTTTTCTACGGCATGTTGCCTTAAATAATAAAACCCTCCATAAATTAAAGTAATAATGTCCCCGGTAATATCGACAACCTTAGCTATTCTATATTTTTCTTGAGGCCTTAATTTACCGCTTAACAATCTAAAATCTAAAAAATATATGTCATTCACTTTTGGTTGGGAAATTATTTTAAACGTTTGAATTTTGTCTTTTTGGTATGAATGAAATTTAAAATAACCAAATAATATAACGGCAAGTATTATGATAAGTTTAAAAATTTGTGGAATAGATGGCCATCTTATATGAATTGCCTTTATGACTACATCATTAACAAACATCTTAAATAATCCTTTAATGCTATTTTGAAATACCTCTACGGTAAATTATTCACCGTAGATGGCAGACCAACGCCGACTTAAGCGGAAAAATATAGTTGGCTATAATGTTTGAGGAACAAAAAACAGCCAACTGTAAATTTTCCGTTTGATGTTCTCGTAGGTGAATTTATGTACCAAAGCTATCTTTTTCTGGAAAATTTTCATGGCCAATAATATTTACATTAGCCACATAGTTAACTCTACCAACACGAGCTACCATTTTCATTTTTTTAGAGCTACGAGATCTTTTTTTGCGTTTAGATGATTTTTTAGTAATTAGGCGGTTTTCGCTACGAATTTCACCAAGATAATGTCCTTGAAAATCAAAAACTTCATCTCCACGAAAAGTAGCTACATGAGTACCATCTTGCAACCTTAATTCATCATTATTTCGAAAGCCAAAAGACTTTCCTTTCCATGTCCACAACCATTGCATTGCTAATACCCCTTTGTATTTACCTATCGCCATTTTAAGCGGCAATTAATAGTGGGCTAAAATGTGTGAGATACGAACAACAGCCCGCTGTTAATTGTCCGACTTAAAAACACCCGATTATCTGTAAAGTGCTGATATAATGACTATAAAAAACTAAGTAACAATAGTAAACCTATAATTGCTGCACCAAATAATAGGTACTTACCAAAGGTGGTATTTTCTTCCATAGTCTCTTGATGCTGTGCTTTGAGTTGCGCCAATTGTGAGTTATTAAGCTCAGCGCAATGGTCACATTTATCTAATGACTCAGGGTAATATAAATCACACCTGTCACACCGTTTTTGTTTTGGCTGCTTAGCTCTCAATGCTAGGCTCATACCTACCGACATGACAACACCCTGTTACCCATAACACCTACTTAAGCGAAAATAGAGTTGGCTAAAATATTAAAGAACGAAAACAGCCAACTGTAAATTTTCCCTCTTGAACGGCTTGTATGTATTTAATTACCAGTAATAATTTCCCATAAGATGTTAATCCAAAACAAATCATCATCTTCTGATTTTTTTTGATGCTTAGCGGCTAATTCATACTCTCTTTGCGCCGCTTGTGGTTGTCCTATTGACTCATAATAACGACCGGCTTTAGCATTACGACTAGACATTTCTTTAAGGTCCGAGCTTGAAGCACAACCACCTAAGATTAGGGACAAAATAATAACAACTTGAAATTTAAACACCTAAAAATCCTTTTATACACCTGAAAATGACTAAACACATCACGAGCCTGTAGAATAACTCGTTTGTTATGAATTACCCCCTTAAAATCGAGGTAACAAATGCATTACCTATATCGAGTTAATAATCTACAGTGCGATATAGGAGCACAAAGTTTTAGCTGTTTTGGCTGAATTAGTTATTCTACAGCCTCAACGCCGTTTTAAGCGGAAAATTACAGTTTGCTAAAATGTTTGAGTGCTTTTGACTAGCACCGATGTATTTCTTGACCCTGTAGTTCTCTTTTTTGGATCATGAAAGGTATCAATAACTTTAAAGGAAGCTTTTCGCATCATTCCTGCGGATGCTAGGTTTTCTTCGTGTCGTTCAATATATACCTTTTCGCATTGCTCATTTTGAGCCAATACGATTGCCTTTTGTAAAAGCGAGCTGCCAATTCCTTTTCCACTATGACTCATACTAACTACCACATCATTAATGTATGCGATAGTGGATAAATCTGAGTATTTACCTAGCATTGAGGGACATGCATCCTTAAAAATCAAAATGGCGAACCCAGCAATTTCATTTTCCTCAGCCAAAACAGCAAGCGCCTTTCCATCACGTATTAGCTGAAACTGTTTATCAATACTTTCATCTGTAATGTAATTCCACTCGTTTGGACCATCTCTGAGTAGAATCTTCCTCATTTGTTTAAAATCTGTTTCATTTAACAGTCTTGAATGTACTTTCATATTCCACCTCTTTCTAGCACATAGCGCCACAATTAAGCGGCTAAGTAATGGTTGTGCGTATTTCGGTCGGACCGATCAGTTAATTCGGTTTGAACCGATCACTTTTTTTCACTCTCTTTTTCATCGTTAATATTTATACCTAGTGATCGGATAGAGTCAAATTGTTTTTTCTTTGTGAGTCTCCATTAAGATCAATTTTGTAGCTATTATGGATCAACCTATCAAGTAGCGCATCGGCAATTGTGGGATTGCTTATCAATTGATGCCACTCTTTAACGGGCACTTGGCTAGCAATAATAGTGCTGTTAACTTGATAACGGTCTTCAATAACCTCAAGCAATTCGCTGGCCTGTCGAGCGGTCATTTTTTCTAGCCCCCAGTCATCTAAGATCAACAGTTCAACCTTACTTAATTGATTCATCAACAGCGTGTAACTACCGTCAACTCGTGCCGCGATGAGTGCATCAAGTAGCCGCCCTAAGCGATAATATCTCACTCGGTATTGTTGGCGACATCCTTGCTCGCCAAGCGCACAAGCTAAATAGGTTTTGCCACAGCCTGTTTTACCAGTGATAAGTATATTTTGCTTTAATTGCAGGTAGTTCCCACCAATGAGTGGCGCAATCTCACTCTTTATCAAGCCTCGTTCAATGCTGTAGTTAAGCTTTTCTGGTGGTGCATCAAGGCGAAATTTTGCTTGCTTTCGTAAACGCTTTACTCGCGCATTTTCACGTTCAATGAGTTCATGATCCAGTAGCAGAGTCAGTCTTTCTTCAAACCCTAATTCATTAAACGTAGTCGGTTGTTGACGTTGTAATTCAAGCGCATTAGCGAATGGGCTAAGTCGTAAACTACGTAGTTGTTCGATGACAATATCATTCATGTTATTTCCTTAGTTGTAGTATTTTGAACCACGGATGTTTTTGTGGTTTATCGGCTCGTTTGGCTCTTTATTTTGCTCAAGAGCAACATTTTCTCGCTTGTTTTCAAGGAGGTTTTTTACGGTAAATCGGTCTGGCCTTTCTAACAGCAATGCGCTTTGGCAAGCCTGCTCTAAACGAGCCTCTGTATATTTCCTCGCTAAGCTGAGTAAACCTAAACAGGCTCGGTAGGCTTGCTCTGGATGCGTTTTGCTATTAAGTTGGTGCTCAACAACACTACGGGTGCCACACCCTATGCTTTTACCCCAACTAAGCAAATGCTGTGGTGACCACTGCTGTTTTTGATGTGATAGCGGCATATGCTCTGCTATGGTCGTGAACCCACCTTCTTTATGGCTTCTTGGGTGTTGGGCAATACATTGTCCTTTGAAGTAAATTCTTATCATGCGAACGGTTGCTTGCGTATCAACACGCTCACCGCTATAAATATGCGGTACCGAGTAAGCATGCTTTTTATAAAGTACATGATAATCAATGCCGACTTTGGCGTGATGGTGGTCAACATATTCATAGGGATATTGAGGAAGTGGCTTTAATGCTGGACGGTCAAGTTGCTCAAATAAGCTTTCACGGTTGCCCGGCAACTGCCTAAATTTACGTTGATTTAAGTCTTTGAGTAGATATTTCAGTTCGTGATTCAAGCTCGCCAAGGTGTGGAACACTTGATGGCGTATGCGCATTAATATCCATCGTTCAACGATAAGGACGGCATTCTCAGCTTTTGCTTTATCTTTGGGTTTATAGGGTCTTGCTGGCATTATTGCCGTGTTGTAATGACGCGCTAACTTGAGATAATTCTCATTAAGAGTTGGCTCATATCTATCCGCTTTAGTCACCGCACTGCGCAAGTTATCAGGCACTAGCAAATTTGGCACACCACCAAAAAATTCAAACGCACTGACATGTGCCATTAACCAATCTTCTTGTTTTTGACTGGCACTGGCTTCAATAAAGGTGTAGTTCGATGCGCCTAAAGTCGCGACAAATATCTGCGCATTGCGACACTCTCCGGTATCAGGGTTAACGATTGGTACGGTTGGACCACAGTAATCAATGAAGAGTTTATCACCTGCGATATGATGTTGGCGCATGCTGCGTTTAAGCTTTTTCTTCCAGCGTAAATAGTACTCACAAAACTGAGTGTAGGCATAAGCCTTTTCTAGGTACTTTGCTTGATACTCTTGCCACAAAAGAATTTTAGTCATGCCTTTGCGCTTCAGCTCTTTATGCATCAAGGCAAAATCAGGCACTTCTTTCGTTGCTGAAGAGCCTTTACCTGGGAATAAGCGTTGTTCAAGTACTGCCTCGCTAAGATCGTCAGGTAATGGCCAGCTTAACTTTGCATTTTTAAAGCGCGTGAGAATTTCAGAAACAGTGGCAGGGCCAATTTTGAGGCATAAGGCAATGTCCCGATGAGATAGCTTCGCTTCAAATTTTAAACGTAAGACGTCATTTATTTTGCTCATTGGTGTTCTCTTTTTTCGCATGTTATTCCCCAAAATCATTTGTTGTGATTTATAGAGAGTAACTTGTTGATGAAAAACGAAAAAGAGAGGCGTTTCGGACAACCGATCACCTATTTCGGAAATAGTTCCAAAACGATCGGTTCAAAGCGAAAGGAGTGATCGGTTAATCCCGAAATCAATGATCGGATAATACCGAAACGGGTGATCGGTTCAGGCCGAAGCATGCAGGTTGGCTAAAATAAGCGACGAATGAGCAAAAACCAACTGTTTTGGTCCTAATTAATTTGCTTATATGCCGTCTAACTCGGATTTAATTTGGATGTTAAAACATGATCTTGCCATGAGCCAGCTATTTTTAAATAAGACTTAGCAAATCCTTCTTTTTGAAAGCCCAATCTATTTAATAGTTTCTTTGACCGTATATTTGATGGAATAAAGTTAGCCATAATTCTGTGTAATTGATATTCATCAAAGACGTATTGAATTGATGTTTGAAGCATTTCAAACATTAGACCTTTACCTTGTTCTTTTTCGCTGATTGAATATCCCAGACTACACGCTTGAAAGGGGCCATGAACAATGTTTGAAAAGGTACACAGACAAATTATTTTTGATTGTTCTTTGTCAAAACCGACAAGAGAAATAGAAGAGCCAGATTTAAATTTTTTAAAGTTGCTTTCTACGCGTTTATGAGTGTATTCCAAACTAAAATACGTTGGTGATCTTGTAGGCTCCCATTGAGATAAATAAATGCGATTTTCATTTTCATATTTTACTAACAACTCAAAGTCGATAGGATTTAAAACAGAAATAATCATATTTTCAGTTTTTAACTCAGGAATAGATTTCAACACAAATATCTCTTAGGCCTCTAACGAGCCTGTAGAATAACTCGTTTTTTAACTTTATGTATAATCGAAATACTCTAACTGGATTATTTTCTTTTAACAATCAAAAACGTTTACGTTTTTGGCGATTTTTATTTTTTCATCAATGGGCTTTAAATACTGGCGGGAGTTTTACTGGCTTTTGTCTTTTACGGCTGTTTTCGAGGATATATACGGGCGGGGTTCGCCTTAATGCAGGCTATTTCTTAGCTTTTCAATATTATGTACTAAGCAGTACATTTGCCATTGCGTATTCACTTTCTCTTGTCCGCGCAAGGTGAATTTATTCATGCCTTTATTCACGGTGATATTGCCAAAAACAGGCTCTATTGCACCTAATCGTTTACTGTATTGTCGTCGACAACTAGCCTGACAGAAAGGGAGCCCTGATAAATCGAGTTGATTATCGAAAATATGCGCAAGTGCGTGTTCGAAGGTGCCGGGAATAATTTGGGCAGAGAAATCAATGGGAATGAACTTACTTTGACAAGATCGTGGTACAAGGTTAAAAAACAAACAAAGTAGAAATAGTAAAAGGAACAATGAATTATTGCTTGTTAGCATCTCAACTCGAGCATACTATCAACCCTATCTTGTGTTTCTTGACTGAACATTTGAAATTGATCATCAGTAAAAACACCATAACTTTTTAAGGCAACCAATTTCAATAATACGTTATTGCGAGTTGGGTTGTTGAACATCTCAGCAATTTTTACATCTTCATCTTGAATTAATCCATATAGCTCTAAGTAAGACGTATGCTCTGAACCAGCTCTATTTTTAGCTAGCTCATCAACTTTAACAAATATTAGTTCACAAGCTTTTGCAGTTAAATCATTTTGAAGCTTTCGAAATAGTTTCCAATCTTTTTCAGGTATAGATGACATGCTAGATTCTCATTGAGTGCTAACCGCCGCAATAAGCGGCTAAGTAATGGTTGACTAAAATGTGTAGCGAAGCGGAACCGAGCCAACTGTAAATTTTCCGTTTAAATGCCTTGTTGAACGAAGTCGCTTTGCGACAGAGTAACGTTAAAACAACCTTTCATACTCAATAACAACATTGTCACTTCGATGATGCGTTATTGGAGTATACCCATGAATACATCACAAGCACAACGCTACAATTATCTTTATGAACAACATCTTATCAACTTGTCTTTACAAGGTAAACGCCCTTCAACCATTGACGGTTATTCACGCGCAGTACGCCGTATTACGGCATTCTTTGATAAATCACCGGACGACCTTGGTATTGATGAGCTAAAACAATATTTCAATAGTCTTATCCAAGCACATTCATGGAGTACCGTAAAAATTGACCGTAACGCTTTACAATTATTTTATCGTTAGACCCTCAATAAACAATGGCAGTGGCTTGCTATCGTCAAGCAGCTACGTTATCAAGTGTTTTTTATGACGCTGTATTCTATGGGATTACGATTAAGTGAAGGACTTAATTTAACCGTTCATGATATTGATGGCTTACATATGCAGGTGCATATTCGAGATGGTAAAGGCGGAAAAGACCGGCTAGTGCCTTTGCCCGTGCTGCCAACATGAAATGCACTGCATTGAGGTCACACGAACGCCCTAGCCGAAAGGCAAACATAATAAGGATAATGGCAACGGTAAGTAATGAGGAATAAGGAGAAAAACAACCAATGAAACACTAAAGAATGACTCGGCGAAAAAGTATACGCTTTTTCGACTTAACTTCGTACGTCTTGCGATCAGGTAATTGATAACAATCTCTTCACATAGCAACTCACTATTTACACTATAAAGCAGACTCCGGGCTTGTCCAACACCCGAATAAGGTGTCGGCTGCGCGACACCTATTCTTATTTGTTAGCCTTTTATTGCCAATTAAGTTGCAACTCTTTGTGTTCAGTTGCGCAGTCCTTTAAGTACAAATTGATCAGGTTTTGATACGGTATACCATTTTTATCTGAAAGTACTTTAAAGTAATCAATTACATCTTCGTCTAGGCGAATAGTTATTTGTTTCTTAAGCTTTTTAGCGTAAGGATTAGGAATAGATTTTGAAAAGTCATATTGTTCACGCATAATGAAAATCCTCATATTGTTTACGCTCACCTTTATCGGCTTTGCGCGCAGAAATGATACGAATACTTTCATTTTTATCTCGATAGCAATGGCACACTATTAGAGTTTTAAATTCAGAGCTTTGTCCAAGTAAAATGAAACGTTCTTCGTGGATGGAACTATCTGGATCTGGAATTAAGCGACCACGGTCATCATAAAACACACTTTTTGCCTCATCAAAAGAAACACCGTGCTTTATTTTGTTGGAGTCGGCTTTATTCTGATCCCATTCAAACTTATATGTTGTCATAATTACATTGTAGTTATAACGTAAAGAATATGCAAGTTTTAGGAAAAGCCTCAACGCCGCAATAAGCGGAAAATTACAGTTGGCTAAAATGTTTGAGGAACGTATATGGACTCCTCGTGTATAGCAACACGCTTTATAATAATTTTTTGTGTAATTTGCAAGTTCACGTATATTCGGTTTCTAATGGGGAGCTACCCCGAACCTTAATGGCTTAATCCACTTACAAAGCTCCTTAACGAAATAAAGGTATTTAAGTACCGTCGTTCCTCACAGGTTTGGCCTCGCGTGCGTTGATACACTTTACATTATTACTTTACGATTGCTTTTACTCGGCTTACATTAGTTACTTTTTATCATTTATCTTAAGCTACACAGCTACGGGCTCTCGATAAACTTCACCACTGCTCAAAATAGCCCATGCCATTCTAACCAGCTTATTGGCGTAAGCAACCGCTGTTTTGTTTAAATGATTCTTCAATAGTTGCTTTCTTATCCAGCAACTCAATCCATCTTGCTTGTCTTTAATCCGACTAACAACTGAACGTGCGCCATGAATAAGTAATGAACGTAAACACCTATCACCTCTTTTTGTTATCCCTAACAACTTATTATTTCCACCCGTTCCTGAATGTGCAGGAACCACACCAACACTTGCGCTGGCATCACGCCCACATTTATAAGCTGAGCCATCACCCAATCTTGCGTAAAGTGCACTGGCTATTATCCAAGCAACTCCTGGCAACGCAATCAATCGTGTGCAAACAGGCACTTCCTTAGCTCTAGCAACTAATCTATTCGTTGCCTCTTCAACCTGACTATCTAATAACAAAAGCTGATCAAGTAAATTCCTTAAAATGAATCGACTAGACGTCGTCAATTCATTCTCTGCATCTTCAAGAAAACACGGTAAATGTTTACGTATTTTA
>NZ_BDQM01000011.1 GCF_002207865.1 Colwellia marinimaniae | reverse complement strand
CATGCTTGTGATGCTCGCTCTTATCACATCAGCAACATCTTCCTTTAAATCAGTGTGTTACATTATAGACAACAGTGTTCTACAACAGAGCCTAAAGTTTAGTGGTGAATGTTAGCTCACTATATTCACAAAATACTGGGACAATTACAGTAAAATCACGGTAAAAGAATAAACTTTAACAACTTTATACTGATTTTAGCGAATGAGTTGTTTAAAATCCTCTAGCTGAAAAGTCTACTTAGGATGAAAAATGTACGATCCTCTTCTTGATGAATCAATTGGTGCTAATGCGCCCTACCCTAACAGTTATTGGGCTGACGTCACAGCGGCTAATACCTTAGGAAATGCACCAGCAGATGATGGTCAGTTAAATAAAGATATTGAGGTAGATGTTGCCATTATCGGTGCCGGTTATACCGGCTTATCAACGGCGCTGCACTTAGCACGTGAGCACGGTATCAAAGCCACGGTCTTAGAAGCAAACCGAACGGCTTGGGGGGCCAGTGGCCGTAATGCTGGCTTTATTTTAAAGTCCTCTGGCCGAAAACCCTACGCCCGCATGCAATCGCAATGGGGGGAAGAGGTTATGCGTGGCATTTACCAAGAAATGTGTGCGGGTGTTGATACCGTCAAAAGTTTAATTAGCGAGGGCATTGATTGCGATCCACAAGACAGTGGCTATATTCGCGTGGCCCACAAGCCAAGTATGCTAAAAGATTTAATCGAGACGGCAGCTTTGCAAAAAAAGATGTTTGGCTATGATATCCAAGTATTAACACGTGAGCAGTTACACCAGGATTATATGGCAGATCATAATGCTTATGGCGCAATTCGTTATCAAGATGGTTTTGGGCTTAATCCACTAAAACTGGCTTGGGGTTATCAAAAGCTTGCCAGAGAGGCCGGTGTCAGCATTTATTGTGACAGTCCAGTGGGAAATTGGCAGCAAGAGACATCCCATAAAACGGGTCAACAAAGCCAAACCCTGCAAATATTGCATACGCCAAACGGCATTGTCAAAGCTAAAAAGGTGGTTATAGCCACGAATGGTTATTCAGCCAAGAATTTTCACCCCTTAATTAAGAGCAAAACATTACCCGTTTTATCACAAATAATTGTTACTCAGCCGTTATCAGCTGAGCAACTGGCCGCGTGTAATTTTTTAACCAGCAATGTCATCATGGATACACGCGCATTGAAATATTACTATCGCAAGTTACCTGATAATCGTATTTTATTTGGCGGTCGTGGGGCAATAACCGGTAAAAATGCTGCCGACCCCTACTACGCCAAACGCTTACTTGCGGTATTGAAAACAAGTTTTCCCGCTCTCAACTCCTTACGTTACGATTATGCCTGGTCAGGATGGTTGTGTATGTCGTTAGATGACATGCCCCATGTTTATCAAAATGAACAGCGCACTGTTTTTTATGCCATGGGTTATTGTGGTAGTGGCGTGTCTTTCTCTGTACAAGCAGGTAAACGTTTGGCGCAAAAAGTTGCTGGGGTGACAGTACCCAATTTACCCATTTACCAAACCCCGTTAACAACATTTCCCTTCGCGCCATTCAGACGTGTTGGTCAATGGGGTTATTTTCAGTACGGTAAAGTCAAAGATCGCTGGTTTTAAACGATTATCTATTTTTAAAACGAGGTTAATCGTTATCGCAGCCTGCCGGTAAGTCTGTTAATTTTCGCTAAATGAGCAATTAATTAATCCATTTACTCTAAATGAAATATTAGCATGCAGTGTCAGCACGACCGAGAAATAGCCTAGATTAACACTTGTCTCAGTGAAAATATTGTATACAATATACCTATGAATTTATTACTGTGCCGCTCAGCTAAGTGCTGAGTAAACACACCTCACATAAAGTTAATTATTTTTGAAGGAAATATAAAATGTCCATTGGTATTGGTGGCTCTACAGCTGAAATAGAATTAAATAAATTAACCGATATGACCACTGATATCACGCCTATCTCATTAGGTGAATATCAACAGCGTATTGCTAAAGCGCAACAGCTAATGCGTGCACAAAACATTAGCGCCTTATATATTAATGCTGGCACTAATTTAAGCTATTTTACTGGCACTGCTTGGTACTCATCTGAGCGCTTAGTCGGCGCAATATTACCTGCAGAAGGTAATTTAGTGTATATCGCCCCTTGGTTCGAAGTAAGTACACTATCTGGCTTTATGCAGATTGAGGCACAAGTCGCTAGCTGGCATGAACATGAGTCACCGTATCAACTTGTTATGGAGGTACTGAAGAAAAACAACTGTGCCCAAGGAACCCTTGCCATTGATGAATCAACAGCATTTTTCGCGGTTGATGGCATGATGAATGCTGCAAAAGATCAAAACATCTCGTTAACGTTCACTAGCAGTAAAAGTATCACCGCCGGTTGTAGAATGATCAAGTCTGCCAGCGAAATTGCCTTATTGCAACGCGCTAAAGACATGACTATGGTAGTACATCGCGCCGTAGCCAAAATATTAACCCTTGGCATCACTACCGCACAAGTCACTGACTTTATCAACAAAGCGCATATAAAATTAGGCGCCCCTAAGGGTTCCTCTTTTTGTATTGTTTTATTTGGCCAAGATACCGCCTACCCACATGGGGTAAAAGAGCCTAAAACCCTCGATGCTAATGATATGGTGTTAATCGATACTGGCTGCTTAGTTCAGGGCTATAATTCGGATATAACCCGCAGTTATGTTTTTGGTGAAGCCAGTGAAAAACAACGTACGGTGTGGTTACATGAAAAAACAGCGCAAGCGCAGGGCTTTGCTGCGGCCAAAATAGCGTCCCCTTGTGAAACAGTCGATATTGCTGCTCGCAACTACCTTGAAACACAAGGTTATGGCCCAGATTATCAAGTACCAGGACTGCCACATCGTACTGGCCATGGCGTTGGTTTAGACATTCATGAATGGCCATATTTAGTCAGAGGTGATAAAACCCCCTTGGCTGCAGGCATGTGTTTTTCTAATGAGCCTATGCTGTGTCTTTATGGCGAGTTTGGTGTGCGTTTAGAAGATCACTTCTACATGACTGAATCTGGACCAAAATGGTTTAGTGAGCCGGCTCACTCTATTGATGACCCTTTTGGCTATGAAGCTAACTAACCTTAACGGCAACTATTCTCTGCTTGGCGTCGCGGTGACAACAGCGCCGCGACAAACCATTTAAATTAACTCTGAAGTACCTTTTACGGGCAAGGTACTCAGTAGTTAATTTGATAGTTTAATTAATGACTAATGTGAATAGGCTACAACCAATGAGATTTAAGTTTCCTAGGTAATATTCACTAATACCACAACGCGGTCATTAGGTGGTTGGCACTTAAAGCTAATTTGGATTAGATTTTGTATTAATAACGCCACAGCTCAGCTGCAAAAAAATTAGCAGCCATTTTGCCTGGAAGCTTTTATTATCAGATTGCAGCGCCTTGTTCTGCGCTTAATTACTTAAGTCATGACACCTGGGCGGTAGGGTTTATTGTCTCGAATCCCTTGTTGCGACCGCTTCATATTCGAAAGCTTAACCTTTTTGGCTATTAAGCCTCGCTTTTCTGAGTAGCATTCAAACTCAACAGTAGCACCAACTTTTAAAAAAGCACAATTAACAAGATCGGCTTTACGTACTATTATATCTGGGCCGTTGCCGTTATCCAGAAATCCAGATTCTTTATCCCGGAACCATTTTTTGACTACAGTTTGCAATACAACACTCCTAATTTAACTTGCTTACTAAATTTATTAATTGCTAGTACCCCCCTGAAAAATGAGTAGATACACGATTCCACTAACTTACGCTCTCTATTGTTTTGGTTAAAAACATAACCCTATCAACATCCGTTCACTACTTGGATGTCGGCATAGTTGCACCTTTATGTGAGCACAGTAGACTACATAATTATAGGGATGTATTTTGATCATCCGCTAATAGTGGCTCATCTGATGGGAGTTCTTCACTAGCCTTTTCTAATTTTTTCAGGCGTTTTTCCTCTTTCTTTTTCTTCTTCGCGAGTTCCCTCTGCTTCTTCTCATAGTTGTAATTTGTTTTCGCCATTTGAATACTCTTGAATTAATTTAGGGGTGTATTTTATTGCTAATAATCTAGCTTTGCTAATGGGCTGTTTTAGGGCTAGGCCCCACTTAAAATCGTCTCGCTTGAGCAAGTTGTAAACTTTTCTATAAATCTAAATTTCGTGTCAAAACTTCCGCTGATTTAATAATAAGCTTTGTACGATGAAGCTCCGGATGTTTTTCTTCGTCAGTGTACCCAACTGGATTGCCAGTTCCCGTATTAACAAACCAAGAGTTTTCAGGCCTGCGCTTACCTAACAGTTTCTTTAGCTCCTTCGGTGTAACACCCAACGCTTTCGCAGCAGCATTGTATGTGCAGCGAGTCTTAACTGTCTGCAGGTAATCAACTACCAAGGTGACTTTTTCTTTCATTACGATACGTCCTTAGAAAGTTAAGAGGCAACAATACCTTTTTACTAACACATCATCAATAGCTTATAAGTTTGTATTTTTTAATTATCCGTTGAAAGGCGAGGTTTTTCCTTATTTTTTAAGGAAATACTGTTATTTAATGCCAAGCACATTTTTATAATTAAACATTATAAAAAGTATGCAATTGTTGTTGATGATTTTCGTCCATTTAACCTGGTGAATTCAATGGATCGCAGCAACATACTGGCTAAATCTTATTTTTGAAAATTAAAGTATGTAGCGTTATTGCCGATATATATTTAACCTGGGGTTACGATTAAGGACAATCATGATTAATAAGGTATTAAACAGCCCATTTGACTTAAAAACATCCCTTGCCCTAGCAGTCAATGAGCAATCCTATACACTCACCGATGAACTTAAAGATATTGCGCCAGAAATGGTGCCAGAACTCTTCAGCCAGTTTGATCAAGAAAGAGTAGCACAATTACTTCATCAACAATTTACCGCACTCATCATGGTATCAAGTAGTTCGACAGTCTTGGGTTACCAATATTCAGACACAGAATTAGCCTACGCACCGTGATAAGCAGTCAACAAGAAGGTTTACTCAACAATGAAAACAGCGATGAGCTAATGAAACGTTTGAATAAATCGGTAAAAGACATTCACGGAGCTTACGCCAATACTAGTGATATATTAGCTAGTTTAGGGCAACTGGGTTACGAGCAAAAATCATTTTTAGCCTCAAGTGAACAGCGCGTTGAACGAGCACTGGGCTCTTATATGGAAAGCATCAATCGAACAGATAATGAAGATAACGATAACTACAGTTTTGAACTATCAGTAAAGACTAAGCAAGGCGATATTATCAATATCATCTTTAATTCATCGCAAGGATATGATGAAAGCACGGGGCAAACAGTCGATGGTTTTACTCTCAGCTATCAAGTTGAGGGTGACTTGTCAGAAGCTGAACATCAGGCACTAACCGAGGTATTGGCGGGGATTGGACAAATGGCAGATGAATTTTTCAAGGTCAGCCAAAACTCATACAGTAACTATGTTCCAGCTGGTCAAGCCGATTTTAATCTAGATTTTTTGGCTGATTTTAATCATCAACAGTTATCTGGTTTTGATGTGTCTTTTTCGACTACTGAAAATCAACAATTTGGCTCCTCAGAAAATAATCTCGATCTAAGTTACCACATTGATCAGGAGTCAAACCAACAAGCGCTTATATTTAACTCTCAAGCGGGTGTTAATGAAATAGATTTCTCGTTAGATATGTCTACTTTTGGCGGTAAAGACGTAAAGCAAATACAGCAATACCTAGCCACCTTAGATAAAAACATTGAAGATAGCCGTTACCATAGTAAAGGTGACAATAAAACCTCAGCATTTGGTAAAAAAGACGATTTAAAAATGCAACAAGGCTTTGCTATTTTTAAAGGCGCTTTTGCGAGTATGTCATTGGCAGCGCAGCGTTATAGCAATATAGAGTCAATCGCTGCTCAACAATTCACTGATGGCCGAGCGATGGTCGCAGAGTTAGTCGATAACATGATCAGCAATGATCCTCGCTATCAAGGGCTTGGCAGCGAAACAAATAATAGCTTGGGTGCTGGGATTTCTAAATTAGCAGATTTTGACGCGAAATTTTCATTTTCGAAAGAGCCACTAGGCCGAGGTCTACGCCCTAAAATCAGTATTGAGTTAGCGCAAGTAACTCAGCAACACAAATCAGGAAAATTAACGGGGATAAGCCAAAGTAAAACGCTAGCTACTCATTTCGATTATCAGCTTACTCGGCCTGATTACTATGACAAAACAGAAAGCTACAACATTGCTACTGCCGTCAAAAATCAAGCATTGCTTGGACTTGATCAACAACACCAAGTGGATGTTAGTAAAGAAACTTATCAATTTAACCCTAAAACCAATCAATATGAACTGCAAATGGCATTTAATGAAAAGATAGCGAGTGAGAGCAACATTCGTCTAATTAATGATATTTGGCTTGAAAACACCGAAAGTAGCCATACTATGGATAAAAAAGAGCGTATCGCTAACGAAGGATCACCTGAAGATTTTAAGCGAACAAACCACCATTCTCATAAAAAACTCATGACGTTAATTGGTGATTTAGATAAGTTAGCCGAAAATAAACACCTTAAACGTCAGTATCTTACTGCATTGGATGAGGTGAATTTTTTTATGGATAGTAATACTAAATAAGCGCTAACTTCCCTTGTTAGTGATTAGAAAGCATAAGGTAATTATTAATGCTAACGTCGGCAATTACCACAAAACCGACCTAATTTAGAGGTGAATTTACTACAATAAATAGTCTGCTTCGCCACCATTGCGGTCGCTCACGTATTTGTATTGGCATGACTTCAAAAGTCCGCATTGCAGACACTAGGGGCTGTTATGCTAACGTCAGCTTCACTAATAAAGCAGACGTTAGCTATCGGTCGTTCTTTAGAACTTCTGCTCGCTAGAAGCTGACATCATATGTAGCACTTTTCCGTAACCAAGATTAGTTGCTATGACTATTAAAAATATAAAGCCAAGTCATTTTTAAATGACTTGGCTATTTTAGTTTAAATAACTTATTGGTTAATTTTTACTGGGTGGTCAGCTAATTTATGGAAAACTCTAGGACTGAAGTCAATCTCGTTAATTCCTCCATCATATAAGTCAGCCCAAAAAAAATGATGCTTATGTAATATCCCTATTTTTTCCTCTTCTAAGGTTATTAACTCCCATGTTCTTTCATGATATTTGACCCAGTAAATACCATCATCTTCTCGATGATCCTCATCACTATCAGAAGTGTCTTTATGCATAATTCTAGAAATAACTAGATTACCATCACGAATCTCCCAACGACCATACTGCCGATAAACTTCATCTTCGGTTATTTGTCCGTCATTATTATCATCATTAGTTGAAATCGTATTAGCATCGCCATTTTCCAATAACTCCCAGTAGAAATGGTTTAATGGTTCTGTTTCAGGGTAAGCCCATATTCCGGTGACTTGACTAGCCTCCCAAACTAATTCAGTAGTCACTATTTTCCCATGGCTTACTTTGTTTTTTTCTGGGCTTGTTATTGATTCAAGTGCGAATTGGTCTAAGCCATCATTAGCTTCAATTTTTGTGTAAGATGATATTGTTTGTACTTGTTCACTATCGGTTTGATAGATTTTTAAGTAACCATCTGTTAATACCCATGCTATTGATTGCTCTAAAATACTTGCATATCCAGTACCATCGCTATACAAAGAGAATTTGTCAATTTTCACCGTTACTGTATCAGTACCACTGTTCGTCTCTTGCTCCACTACAGGTAGGTAAGCTATAGTTGCCCCGACATTTGTTATAGGTAGTTCAACACCGCTCATTAAGCCATATGATATTTCAGCGTTGCTTTCCATCTGATCGTCTAAGTTAAAGCTAGGATTATTGACTTTATCATCTTCTAAAAATACGATTTTATCGATTGATTCAACAAAAAGACCTAATTTATTTTCATTTAACGTTAATACTGTCAAATGAAATGATTCAGGATACCGCATCGCTTGAAATTGTCTTGTATTTCCTTCGTTTGATGTAGCGTTAACGTAAGTATATGTGCCTTCTTGGTTAATAAAACTAGCATTAATCAAGTTACTTGTTTGAGTCCAAGTGAACGTATTTCCCTTTAACTCACCCGTACCGTCATTATTAAAATAATAAATAGGATTATCAGTCAAAGCACGGGAGTTAAGTTCATAGAAATAAATTTTTTCTGGAACAATAAACTCAATTGCCTCAATCAGCTTATCATCAGCCATCATCTCAGATTGAGCTTGCGTAAACTCTTCCGTTCCTGACACTAAAGCAACATACTGTCGGCTTAGTTCTTCATTCAAAACCAGCTGCAAAGTATTTTCAACACCCTCTGGCAAGGACAGTTCTGGATTGTCGATAGACTTATCGATTGCAACTTTAATAGCTGTTGCTAAGTGAATAACATCGGCGATATCTAGCGCTTTAGATAAGGCATTAAATATTTCCGGAGTAGAAACTTCAATTCCTTTATTGGCTTTTGTAATTAAGGCGTAGTGAGCCGTAGTAATATTGGTAACATTAGTTGCAAAATTTTCATCAGAGGTCAGAACCCCATCACTAGCGGCTTGTTCAATAATATCTTGGGTAGAGCCTAAAATAGAAACCAATTTAGCATTGATTTGATTGGCTACGCCTTGAGAAATTATCTTAACCAGTTTATTTTCATCAGAATTATCTATTTTAATGTCAACTGAATATTCACCGTTTTCATCAGTGATAGGGGTAACAGGTAATTGTAACTCACCAATATAAATAGACGTAGCAGCATTGATAATAGGTGAGTCAGTCACAAATCCATTGATAGTTAATGGAGTGTAAATCTGTGATATATCAAGGCTAGTAACAGCTGTTGCCATGTCACCATCAGTATCAGTTATAGTTAAAGATAAAGATAATTGAACATCATCAAAAATATTGGAAGGTGTGACAGTTAAATTACCACTCTCATCTTCAGATATTCCTATATTATCGTTATTATCAAAGCTCCATGCGTAATCGACTATTTCATCTGAAAAGCTATTAATTATCGGAGATATAACAATAGAACTAATTTCATCCACAGAATAGCTATCAGCTAATGCAAGTGTAGGGACTATATTATTAACAGTAATAGTTGCATTGCCTGTCGCACTTAAACCTCCGTCATCAACGACGATTAAATTAATGCTAAAAGAATCAATGTCAACACTGATGCTAGGTGCTGTAAAGCTAATGGTAGAAGAAGTCTCACCTGAAAGTTCAATAGGGTATTTGCTATTTATATTCCATAGATAGGATGCAATTGAACCATCATCAGTTACAGAAGCTGTTAAGGTTATTAGAGCATTTTCGTTTACAGTAATGTTATCGATGGAGACTGTTGGTGCTTTATTTACTGCTTGAATTTCGTTTTGTTTATCACTACCACCACATGCCGAAATAGCAGAGGTTAACATAGATAAAATAAATAGTTTTTTCATTAAAATCATAGACTAAACCACTTTAATTATTTAAGGGTTAATCATATAAGATTATATTTCCACTATCAATAAAATAAGCAACAAATGATTTTTAAGCTGATATCTAGCTACCAAGGACTATCTCGTATCTAAGTGATCCATTGGAGGGGTGATTTTGAGCAACGATTAACGATTTGCTAGCTTCCGCTAAGCGCACCAAGTTGCCATTAAACCTATGGAGGTTTGTGCCCCAAAGCACCGTAGAAGTATGAAATAGGCACATGATCTAAACATCCAATATAGGTTTATTCAGACTGAAAGGACTATAATGCGCACTTTGAAGTCATCCCAATGCAACTTCGCGACTGACGGCAATGGTGGCTTAGTTCACATAGAGGCTAAATGACTTATTGGTAAAAAGTCATCATCAAAAGCTTAAAGTTTTATCTATGGGGAACGTCAGCTATCGGGAAACTGCTAGAGGAATGTGATTGTTAAGCCATGTCCGCTGTAGATCAAAACATACTAAAATTTTCAAATATTAATGTCTTCAGTGTGGCATAAATCTATTTTTTTTTCGATGTTGGCCAAACAAAGGCAGCGGGCTTGGTGGAAGTCGTTTCTGCTACTGCTGTATTCTGGGCGAGTATCCCCCTGATTAATTTCCCCGTTTCTTTATGCTTACTACAAAATGTTTTTAGGTATAAAATTTCAACTCTACTGCGTGCCCAAGGGGTTGTACGCAGAAATTTCAAACTTGATTTAAGACGCGGTTTATTGGTGAAACAACGAATATTAAGTAACTCACCCATCTTATCCCAACCAATTTTTTTCTCCAGTTCAATTAGAATCTGTTCAAGTTTCACGCCGTGTAGCGGGTCATTACTTTTATTCATAATCTACCTAAAATCAAAAATAGCATTGTAACAAGTTTCCTAAATATTGACAGACTTATGCGTTTAACTCACGTAAAAGTGCACCAATAACTTTATGGAAAAGCTAATATCCTCAGTGATAATATTGGTAAAATCTAATAGAAATAATGTCACTTAACTCCCTTAGCCGCACAACTTCTAACTAAGTATAAATTTTATGCATTAACAGTCGATTAATATAAAGCAGTACATTGACCAAAACCGTTGACGGCCCTCCCCCTCCCTACTATTGAGATAATCCCATGACTTAGGTTACTCACATAAGTTAACAGCATAATTTTTTAAAACAAAAAGGCGCGACCTCTAATCAAGGTGGCGCCTTCTTACATAGTATTACTAGCATTAAAAACAATACTAGTAAAATAGATACATGGTTTAATAAACTAGTCTGCTAATTTCTCTACCACGCGATGTGCGGCAACTAAGTCACTTATAGCCGTACCGACTGACTTAAACAGTGTTATTTCATCTGCTGATTGTCTTAATATCTTTGGCTCTTTACACATATCAGCCAATTCACCAACAATGTCTTCTTTATTAAAGACACCTTCTGCCATAGGTATCAGTAATTCACCGGCTTCATTTAAGGTATTGATTAAGCTATCAACAAAGACGCGCGCGCGCGTTACCGTTGCTGTATCGCACTCACGCGCATCAGTCATGTGATTACCTAAACAATCGATATGTGTGCCAGCACTAACAAGATTGCCATCAAATAATGGCGTTTTAGCGCCTGTGGCGCAGCAAATGATATCAGCACTCGCTACTTCCATATCAACATCAACACTGGCGGTAAAAGTAACGCCTGGATAAAGCGCACTAAATTTGCCAAGCAAGTCATTCACTTTTGCGCTATTACGTCCCCAAAGGGTTACTTGCTTAATATCTCGCACAGTCAAATGCGCCTTGATTAAATAACTCGCTAAGTTGCCAGTACCAAATAACATTAAATGTCGACTGTTTTCTCTAGAAAGTAGCTGGCTAGCTAAGGCAGAAATTGCCGCGGTGCGCCAATAAGTAACACTGGTGCCATCAACAAGCGCCAGCGGCTCACCTGTTTGGCGTTTGAATAACATGATTTTAGAAAACAAGCCCGGTAAGTCATGTTTCTCTGCATTATTTGGGAAATAGGTGAACATTTTATTACCAATAACTTTTTCATTCCATGAGGGTAATAAGGCAAATGCATCATGATTATCACTTTCTTCTGGCGCGAGCGCATGAACCTGACGTTGAGGCATGCTAAATGGACGACTGAAACTATGTTTAAGTAAGGGAATCAATTCGTTAAAATTTAGATGTTGGTGAACTTGTTCTGCGCTAATAATTTTCATGGTGATCTCGTATGCTCTGTTAATGCTTTAAAAAAATGATTCTGTCGTTACCCTGAACTCGGGATTAGCTGTAAACGTCATCTTCGATGTTTCTGATCGAAGATGCACAGCCACTTAGACACTGGCTCCAGGACAATAAGCTCCATGCATTGTCTAATAAGTGCCATCCATGGCACGTCCGATAAAAACACCACGGGGCTGGCGAATCTGAGCCATATGCATAGGCACGTGCAATAATTTATGGTGCTACAGCTCAATCAGGCCTCTAGGTGACTTGGTAAGAATTTTTAAACCATCGTCAGTTAATACCACATCATCTTCAATGCGCACACCACCCCAACCAGGAATATAAATACCTGGCTCTATGGTAATAACGCAACCCTTTTCAATGGCTATATGGCAATCAGGGCCGATAAAAGGTTGCTCATGTAAAACTAAACCGACGCCATGGCCTAAGCCCTCACCGACGTATTCTTTATATTCACTGTTAAGTAATATATTGGCCGATTGCTGATAAAGATGACTACCTAAGACGCCGGAAACTACTTCATCAATTGCCGCTTGTTGCGCGGATTGTACTAGTTGATAGACATGTTTTTGTTCTGCGCTCGCCTGACCAAACACAAAAGTACGTGTCATATCAGAGCGATAACCGTTAACTACAGCACCAAAGTCAATTAAGATGAGATCGCCAAATTTTAATTGTCTATCTCCTGGTACACCATGGGGCAAAGCACTACGCTCACCAAATAATAAAATGGTGGCAAAAGACACTTGCTCTGAGCCAAGTAACGCCATTTGATGATCAAGTTCAATGGCCAATTCACGCTCGGTAACGCCAACTTTAACCGAGTTAAGCATGGTTGCTAGTGCCGTATCGGCTATTTTAGCGGCTTGCTGCATGAACGCTATTTCACTGCTCGATTTGATAAATCGTAATTCTTCAACCGCGCCACTTAACGGCGATATTTGGCTCAGTTTAGTTAATTGATTGACCTGCTGATGAATTTCTTGCCATTGCATCACGCTAATATGGTCACTTTCAAATGAGAGGCTCTGACAATCATCTTGGAAGAGCAGATCTTCAATTAATGACGCTAAGCTTTGATTGGCTCTATCGCGGCAAATGACCTTAAAGTCGCTTGCTTCTACTTTAGCTTGCTCAAAATAACGGTAATCGGTCAGTAAATAATTCCCCTTACTGGTTAATAATAGGGTTGCCGCATGGCCGGTAAAGGTAGAAAGGTAGCTGATATTAATATCACTAAAGATCAGCATGGCACTGTAAGGCTTGTTCAGTACTTTATCTCGTAATTTACCTAGTGATGTACCTAGTGATGTACCTAGTGATGTACCTAGTGATGTAGTTAAGTTCATAATAATCCTTAAAATTTAGACTGTACTTTTTATTTACTCTATTTTTAAACTATCGCTTATCTTAATAAAAAACCATATTTCAATGGATCTTGTGCATTAATAAGCCACTGCGCTTTACCACAAATATAGGCGTCACCGGTTACCTCAGGAATCACCGCGGTAAAACCAGCAAAGGTGAGCGTCTCAATAACACGGACACTAAATGAGCTGGCTAAAATACTTTCAATGGTAATGGCTTCATTTACCGCGACTTGCTGATTAGCATGATGTAAGGCGATGCGACCACTAACACCGCTACCTGTAGGGCTTCGGTCTAATTCACCATCAGCAAAGATACAAACATTGCGAGAATGCACCCCAGCATTCGGTGAGTCATCAATAAAAATAACGCCATATAAAAAGCTCAGTTCAGCGGTTGTTGGATGATTAATGGCTAACTCTGGCGCTGACGATTCAATAATGGCTTGTTTAATTCTCTGGCCATAATCAATGAGCTTTTTTTGCTGCTCAGGAACAAGTGATAAACCCAGGGGGGCTGCCTGCACATAAGCATAAAAAGCGCCGCCGTAGGCAATATCAAACTGAACCATGCCAATACCATCAACCTCTATTTGTTGATTTTTGGCATAAACAAATGAAGGTACACATTGAAAACTTACTTTTGTCACTACGTCATTCTGGCTGTAAGCTAATGCATGAATCTGACCACAAGGTACATCGATAATAACCTTAGTGACATCACCTGTTCTGGCAACTACGCCAGACTCAACCGCGGTTTTGGTTAACGCTATAACCGCATGGCCACACATGGTGCTATAACCTTCGTTATGAATAAAAATCGCACCAAAATGGCTATCTTCTCGCTCGGCATCGGTGATAATGGCGCCATACATATCCGCATGACCGCGTGGTTCAAACATTAATGCTCGGCGCAACTCATCATAGTTTTCTTTGCAATCATCTCTTTTCGCTAAGATAGTGTCGCCTTTGAGGGCCGGAAAACCGCTAGTAACAATACGTAATGGCTCACCGCCGGTATGACACTCAAGGGTGTTAATGGTTAAAAAACTTTCTTGCTCACTTTTAGGTTGCCACTGCTCAAATTTTTCAGCCGCTTGTGCGATGTTCTTGGTCATTGCTTGTACTCTTTAAATATCTATTTGCTTGTCTTTATTTTACTAGCGGCTGTTAATCTTTCGAGCACAACAGCCGCTTATAGCTATGTCATTAAGCTGTTGATGTTGATTGTTCAGCTGACGGCTCTTTTTGTGCTAACTGTTGCTGCTTGATATCGCTAACAAAGTGCTTATTAAAGAGATAAAAAGCCAAGCAGGTAACAAAACCTAAGCAGGCAATTATGGCCCACATCAGTTCCGGTTTATTTAACTCTACGGCGAAGTAGCTATATAACCAGCCAGAGAGTAAACCAGCAAATAAGCTACCTAATGCCATAGAAACAAAGTAATAGCCCATAAACATGGCGGCTTTGTCTTTAGGGGCAAAAGAGGCGACATATTCTTGGCTCTTCGGTGTTGCGGTCATTTCACCGACAGCAAAAACAATTACTGAACAACTCACCAATAGGCCGCCAAAAATGACACCGTGAGCAAAACCTTGCATTAACATCGACAGGGATAAAATAGCCGTACCAACAATAAGGGCTGGTAGCGGGCTAAATTTATCAATAAAACGACTGATTAAAATTTGAAAAATAATAATCATCAGAAAATCTAAACTTAAGATAGTCGCAGGATTAACTTGACGATATTTGTCTGACCATTGCTCAGCAACTGTTTGACTCAACCCCTGAGCACTTGTGATGTCGTTGGCATTGATTGACAACGCAATTTGTCCAAAGCTATTAAGAATTTCTTGCTCAGGAATACGAACATCTAGCGCAGCCATTGTGCTAGTGATCTCTTTTAGCGCAGCTTGAGCTTGCAAGGCATCAATATCATTAAACTTGCCAGCCAAACGCATAATTTCACTACTTAAGGTATCAATATTCACTGAAGTTAAAACATCATGTACCCAAGGGCTAACGGTATATAGTAATGAAACCAAATCTGAAGTATCAACAAAGTCACGAATATAAACCGGCAAGGTTATAAATATTTGAAAATATACTGTCCAAAATCCCGACAGTATTAATAAGTACGCCATAAACGGTTTATTGCCTATGGTCATTTTTTGCAAATACCATGGCAGTACACCTTGTTGGCTTGGTTTAGTGAGCAACTTAGCCACCGAAAGGTCCCAAATAATGGCGCCAACAATTAATAATACCGTGGCAATTAAGGTAAATTCACCGCCGATATAACCCGCATAGAAGGCCACAAGTATGATCAACAAAGGCACTACTAATAAGGCGAGACGCATATTGCCTAATACTTGCTGCATTTCATGAAAAACTTGCTTTAAGGGTTTATTTTTACCATGACGCTCAGGCTCTTTATAGAAAAATAACGCCGGGATAAAGTTTACTGATATCCAAATACAGGCAAAAACAAACACCGCTTGCCAACCATAATTTTTTTGAATAATGGGCGCCAATAACGGCCCTAAAAAACCACCGACATTGACCATCATATAGAAAATACCAAAACCTAAGCCTCGGTTAGTATCATCGGTTGTTCGGCTAATGGTTGCGGTTACCACAGGTTTGAAAATACCTGCGCCTAGTGCTATCAACATAAATATGCTCATAAAACTGCCCAGATCTTTAGCGTAACCTAAAAAGTAATAACCCGGCGCCATCAGGGTAAAAGACAGTAAAAACATTTTGCGATAACCAAATCGGTCGGCTAGTGCGCCTGACACCACAGGGAAAAGATAAAGAAAGAAAGGCACCACCCCCATAATCAAGCCACGCTCAGTATTACCTAAGCCTAGACCACCTTGAGTGGTGGGGGTCATGATATAACTGGCGAGCAAGGTATACATACCATACCAAGCAAGTCGCTCGAATATTTCCATGGTATTGGCAACGTAAAAGGCTTGCTGAAAAGGACTTCGTTTGGTCTGGCTCACTATCTTATCCACCATTTTTATTATTGAAGGTTTTTTATTATTAAAGGTTTTTTATTATTAATTATTGATTATTGCTTGTTAACCACATTAGTCCTGTTGATTTTCGCAACGCTAAACATTGCATAAATCAATAGAATTAATGTTGAACGTAATATTTACAGTGAAATTATTTACAGTGAAATTTAAAGTCATATTAAAAGTTAAAATTAAAGATAGAAAAAAACCAAGTACATTATGTACTTGGTTTTAAAGTTAACTTTAGTTAGTCTTTTAACAAGGCCGGTAACAACTCTGTCGGCATGTTTTGATAACAGATAGGACGTCTAAAGCGGGTAATGGCTTCACTGCCCACAGACGTAGTTCTGATATTAGTTGATGCTGGGAATGGTCCACCGTGGTTCATTGAGGCACATACTTCAACACCGGTAGGCATTTGATTGTAAATCAAGCGGCCAACTTTATGGGCAAGGCTAAGACTTAGCTCTTTCGAGGTAGCTAAATCACTGTCTAAGCCATGAATACTTGCGGTTAAGTTACCTTTAAGTAGGCTAACGAACTGCATCATTTCAGCTATATCAGCACAGCGAACAACTAAAGCGCTAAAACCAAAAACTTCTTCTTGTAGTAATGGTGTTTTAGCAAAGGTAGCTAGGTCGGTAGCAAATAATGACGCTGAACACTCTTGCTCATTACCTGTTTTACCTGTTGATAATAAGCTAACACCGCTAAGTGCTTTGCGCTCAGCAACGGCAGCATTATAGCTAGCACACATTGCTGGCGTTAACATAACACCCGCTGCTTGCTGCGCTAACGCTTCGCTAGCTGAAGTGATAAAGGTTTGGTAACTTTCACTTTCTTCACTGCCTACTACAACCCAAACGCCCGGGCTGGTACAAAACTGGCCTTGGCCCATCATTAATGAAGCAACTAAGCCTTGTGCAATTTCAGCGCCGTCTTGAGCAACTTTATTAGGCATAATAAATTGTGGGTTAATGCTACCTAGCTCACCATAAAATGGGATAGGCTCAGGGCGTTGATGAATTTGCGCTTGTAAAATCATACCGACACGTTCAGAGCCAGTAAAACCAACTGCTTTAACTAATGGATGACTAACAATTTGCGTAGCGATGGCATAGTTTTTACCTTGGATAAGGGAAAATATACCGCGATCTAAGTCACAGCTTTCAATCGCTTTCAATATTGCTCTGGCTACCAATTCAGCCGTGGCAGGATGTGCCGCGTGTGCTTTCATTACCACAGGACAACCTGCCGCTAGCGCAGAGGCGGTATCACCACCAGCAGTAGAAAAGGCAAGCGGGAAATTACTTGCCGCAAAAACACCAACTACACCTAGAGGTAAATAACCTAAACGAGTATCAGGTTTTGGTAACGGTTGACGATCGTTATTAGCCTGCTCAATAACACATTGATACTCTCCTGCTTCCAATAGATCAGCAAACAGTGCCAGTTGACCAATGGTTCTGCCGCGTTCGCCTTGAATACGCATTGCCGGTAGACCTGTTTCAGCACAAGCGGTATCAACTAATTCGTCACCTAGGGCAAGAATTTCCGCACCAATCGCGCGTAAAAAAGCAGCGCGTTTTGTTGCACTTAACTGGCTATAAGAAGTGAAAGCGTCATTGGCACGTTCGATGGCAGTATTTACTTCAAGCTCAGTCGCATCAGCAAATTCAATATCAATCGCCTTATGAGTTTGGGCATTAAATGCTTTAAAGCCACCTTCAGTTTTGCCTGACCATTCGCCAGCAATTAAATTTTGTCCTGATATTGTCATCTTCTTACTCACTTATGTTGCTAGGTGCCCTTATCAAATAAGCACACTGGGTATAATTTGGGTTTTAACGAAGGGACTCGTTATCCCTTCATCAGAAATTTTACTAACTCGTTATGACTGAGTTATTCATCTTAGGTATGCTACTTAACACTAAAACCAAAAGCATAAGGGTCATCGTCATCGATGGTAATACAGTTTTTACCAAATACTTTTGCCCAGCCTTCAATGCTCGGCATAATGGCAGTGATGGTCTTACCTGAGGCATTTAGCTCAACTACGCTTTCAATCTTGCCGGTAAATTGGCTACCAATATAGCTTTCATGTACAAAGGTATCGCCAACAGCTAATTCACCTTTGGCAAATAACTGCGCCATTCTCGCACTGGTACCAGTGCCACATGGCGAGCGATCAATGGCTTTATCACCATAAAATACTGCATTGGCGGCATCTGAGCCTGGGGTTTGCGGCTGCCCGGTCCACAAAACGTGACTGACGCCATTAACACTGGCATCTTCTGGGTGCACGCAGTCAAGGGATTTTCCTGCGATTTCACGTACTATCGGGCTCCACTTCAATATATCTGCCGCGCTCCATTGGTCGATACCGGGAAAGTTTTCTTGTGGTTCGACAATGACATAAAAATTGCCACCGTAAGATACATCAACAATTAACTGACCTAAACCTGGAATATCGAGGGTGATATCGCGATGTGCTAGGTAAGCGGCAACATTAAATATTTTAACGCTAGAGACCTTGCCATTATTTTCTTGATACTCAATAGCAATCTGACCGGCGGGAACATCTATAATAAGTTTCCCTGGGGTTTTCGGGGTAATAAGACCATTTTCTAAGCCCGCGGTAATAGTGCCGATAGTGCCATGACCACACATAGGTAAGCAGCCCGAGGTTTCAATAAATAAAATGGCCGCATCCGCATTATCACTACAAGGTGGATACAAAAATGCACCTGACATCATATCGTGGCCACGCGGTTCAAACATCAAGCCTTTACGGATCCAATCAAAACGTTCAATAAAATCCAGACGCTTTTCACTCATGGTGTCACCCACTAAGTTGGGATGACCACTGGTCACCAACCGAACCGGATTACCGCAGGTGTGTGCGTCAATACAAAAAAATGTACCTTTAACCATATTGTCCCCAATAATAATTCCTTTTTAACTGACTAAAGGGAAGTACGGAAATTAAATTCCTGTGCTTCCCTGTCAATTGCTAATAAAGCAATTAATCTAAGTTAAATTTTCTCAAATCGATGCGGTTTGCAACCGCTTCATTATAGATGCGTTCAACGTTTGCACGCTCTTCACCAATTAATGGCATACGTGGCGCACGCGTTAACTCGCTAAATTCTTTGTGATAATATCCCAATCGTTTTTGTAGCTTTTTACAACTATTAGTAATGTCGATTTTTCTGTCGATGTTAAATCCGACGTCTACTTCGACAATAATTCCGTTTAGTACCAAAATGAATTTTGATAAACTATTGCTAGTCAAATTTAAGTATATTGTATACAATCCATTTAAGATGGCAAGTATAATTTATTTTTACTTCATAGTCGGCAGCAAAACCTATTAATAAGAATCACTTAGACCTCTAGTTATCACAAGGTGTAAACTAATGAATACAGCAGAACATAAACAAGATAAAACACAGCAAACAGTTGCTGTTATTGGCGCCGGTATTATTGGTATAAATTGTGCGCTAGAGTTACAAAGTCTAGGTTATCAAGTCACTTTACTTGATAAGGAAGGTATAGGTTTGGGCTGCTCGAAAGCTAATGCCGGTCATTTTGCCAGTGAACAGGTATTTCCTTTGGCTGAGTCTTCATTATTATGGCAAATGCCGAAGATGTTACTTGATCCTCTTGGACCTGTTTCATTATCAGCTAAGCACTTTTTTAAGGCCATTCCATGGTTTGTACAGTTTTTTAATAATATGCGTCCGAGTTTACGTGCTAAAAACACCCTGGCTTTACAAGCACTCAATAAAAATGCCATCCGCCATTATACTGAACTATTAAAAGCCGCCGATGCAGGACATTTAATTAGCTTACAGGGTTCCTTGTTAGTGTTTGAAACAAGTGAACTGAGTAAAGTAGAAGCAATGCATCAGCACTATCAAAGTGCTGGCATTGCGGTAAAACTCTTAGATAGAGCGCAGACCCTTGCCTTGGAGCCTAATTTAAGTGACAACATTAACTATTCGCTATATTTTACCGACGTTGCTCACACCATTGATCCCTTAGCATTGAGCCGAGCATTGGCCGACTTCGCTAAAAGCAAAGGCATGACCTTTCAACAAGCAGCTGTAACAGGTATTACACAAACCGATACGGGTGTTACGCTAAAAACAGATGGAACAGAGAATACAGATAAGTTAACACTCGTTTTTGATCACTGCGTTGTTGCTTGCGGTGCATGGTCAAAAGAATTACTAAAGGGCTTAGATTATCACCTGCCTATTGAAGCAGAACGCGGTTATAGCTTGAGTTTACCTATTAATGAACAAGAGTCTGCCCTATTATCTCGACCAGTAGCTTCTGCTGAACGCCGCTTTATCATTACCCCAATGGCTAACACTTTAAGACTAGCGGGTACAGTAGAGTATGCAGGCCTTGACGCACCAGCAAATTATAAGCGTGCTGAAATGTTAAAAGCTAATGCCGCTTTTATTTTAAAGGCACTGCCCGAAAGTAAAGCTGAACAAGAGTCAGAGCAAACAGCTAAAGAAGAAAGCTGGATGGGTTGTCGCCCGTCATTACCTGACTCTTTACCGGTTATTTGCCAAGCGCCAAATCACGATAAAATATTTTTTGCTCTTGGCCATCAGCACTTAGGTCTAACCCAAGGAGCTATTACCGGCAAACTAATTGGTCAATTAGTCACGAAGAAAAAGACAGAAATTGACCTTAGTCCTTTTTGTATTAGTCGCTTTAACTAGCATTAACTCAGGCAACTGCGACAGTAAAAATTGAACCGTTCATTTTTGAAAATCCTGACAAAACTAAATCACTTGTATAAAATCTCACAGAACGCTGACTGAATAGGGAAAATTCAACGGCAAAAATTGATTTATGGTGCGATAAGAAAACATTTAGGTGAAACTTTTCTGAATTAGCTAAAGGTAAAAGTGCGATCTCGATAGCAAAAAACTTCAGAGGTAGGCAGCGCAACTTCAATGGAGAAAACTTTTGGGCCTAGAGGGTATTTTGTTTCAACAGTAGGGTTGGATGAAAGTATGGTAACGGGTATATATCCCAAATCAACAGAAAAAAGATGAGTTCCGGGAGCAACTGAAGTTTGGCATGTAATACGCTTTGGGCGTAAGCCAATAATCCTCCGGCTTTGCCTGAGGTAATTTAAATGGTATAATGTATTCAATATTCAATGTGGTTTTTAAACAAGAGAAAATATGATGGAAACAAATAGTACAGATTGGCGATATACGGTTATGCCGGCCGTGTTTACCTGGCTAAAAGAGTCAGAATCCGGTGCCCTTGAAATTGACTTTGATGCAACACAAAAACAGGCTGCAGGTGTTTTAAAAGCTCAGGGAAAGGGCGGCAGCAGAATGGGCGGACTTGTCGCTTCAGGTACTCTGGGTGAGAATAGCTACCTGAGCACCGAACAGCGTCTTGCTTTACTTACATGCCTTTCTGAGGTTGCTAAAGAATACAATGTCCCGTTGATCAGTGGAGCTGCAGCAGAAACGAAGGAAGAGCTTGCCAAAATCATTGAAGGACTCGCAACGGTTGGAGTGGATACAGTCATGGTCATGCCGCCAAAAACTAAGGCGGTTCCTTCTGATGAAGAAATGTATGCGTACTATGAGCTTGCTGTAGCAACTGCAAAAGAGGCAGGCGTAACAATTATGCCTTATAACAACCCTGATGCAGCCGGCTATCATGCGCTCTCAACTGATGTTCTTAGAAGACTTTCTGTTCTACCTGAAGTAACTGCTCTTAAAATATCGACTACAGATGTTTCAACTATTGAAACGCTGATGTTAGAGAACAAAGATTTAAAAATTTTGGCAGGTGTTGACACTGTAACTGTACATGCAGGACTTGCAGGAGCATGCGGTGGGATTACAGGTGTAGGTACTATCTTCCCAAAAGCAAGTATTACTATGCAAGAGTATGTTTTAAAAGGAGAATGGGCTGAGGCAAACAAAATTTCTCAGGCCATGAATTCCATATCATATCTTGATGCTCAGCCGCTGCTTATGGAATATCTTAAGTTTGCTATGGGAATTCATCATAATGATGCCGATGGAGGGCTTCGTACCTTTGGTAAGAAATTAACTCAACAGCAAATTGATGATGTCCGCGCAAGATATAGTCTAGCAAAAGAAAGACTTGAACTTCTGGATTTAATAGACTGATCCTTGCAAATATTCAAAAAGAGAAAGCTCCGTTTTTACGGGGCTTTTTGTGTCCGTCTTCGGATTGGCACCGAGTTTTTAGATCCCAAGGTTGCAATGATTCTATGTCAGGCTCGGGTTGACTGAGTTCTTCTAAACATTTGACCAGGTAGCGTTATACCCGTTCCCATTCAAGATGCATGTTTTGGAGTGCTTGATCAATTTCAATTCAAGGCGCTATGATGAAATAATGGTTATTCCCTTATAAATCATAGCAACGATGAAGTGATGTTGCTCAAACACTTCTTCGATGGATTTAAAATGACTTTATACAGCGTTAAATAATTAAACCATATAATGACTATGCTTCAATTATTTCCCTTGCCTAAAGCGATTTTAATTCCCACTAAAATCCTGCACTTTGATTGGTATCGGGTATATGCGAGCTGAACCCTTGGCATGGACAAACCGCCTTAACGCTGAGCCTAGCTTAGTGTTCAGGCTAACATGGCCCGGAAGGGCATTAGCTAAGCAATAAGTAGCTAATAAAACCCAGCCAACTTAAGCCTAATAAGAGCCAAGGGAGTTTATTAGACTTTTTAACTTCTGTTGACTCACCCAAACCACTTAGCTCTTGTGCTGATCTCTGTTTTTGCTTTATTTGTTGCTTACGGTCTTTATCTCGCTCACGAGACTTTTTACTTTGCAGCTTTTTATATTCACTAATACCCTTTTCAATGCCTTGGGCAATAAGTTTAGTTTGTTCTTTGCTTTGGCCTTTTTTTTGTCTGCCCGTGGCCACTTTTAGGGCTTGCTCTTGGGTTTCTTTTGATACTTTATTCGTCATTGTTTGCTGCTACTCTTATTTGTTTTTTTGATATTTTAATATTTTAATATTAATCGTTAAAAAGTGCCGCTAAAACTCAAGCCATAATGACCAAGGCTAGCGGTAGGTAAAATGGTAATACCCGAGTAAGGTTCGGTAAAATATAGCCCTGAAATAACACCAATAGCAGCGCCAGCTAATACATCTACCGCATAGTGTTTATTACTTTGTACGCGACTATAGCCAACAAAAGTTGCGCCAATATAAGCGGGAATTCCCCATTGCCAGCCATAACGCTGTTGAATAAATGTTGCCGCGGCAAAACTATCGGCGGTATGACCTGAAGGCAATGAATCGTCCCCAGAGCCGTCAGGTCTGTCTTTCTCTACAGTGAACTTGAGCCCTTCCACTGCCACACGAGACACTAGCCCTGACTTAATAAGCTGCCAACTACCTTGATAGTTATCCTCTATCACTAAGCTGGCAGTTAAGGCCGTGGCTGGTAAAAGTAAGTGGATAATATCACCTGACTTTTCCAGGTTAGACTTTGCCAGCACTGGACCGACGATAAGGAATAACAATAGCAATAAAAACGTCTTCACTAAACTAACTCATAAAATAATAAATCGTGGTCGCCTTTATACCTAGCCAAAGCAATAATTGCAAAATTCATTTAGCAGAAGGTAACTTTATTAACAACAAACTTGCATGACCATGTTTGTTTTCATTACCGCACGAAACCAGGGTGTAAAGTTGCTGTGACAATAATCTCATCGAATAAACCCTACCGTTAAACGCATCCTAGTTGACATTTTTTTAACATACGAGAAAATGGTAGGGTTAAGAATGCTAGGGTAAGCCGATAAATATTGGCTGCTCATGAAAAAGCAAGAATGTTATAAAGCAGCTAATACAAGCATAACCTATAAAAACAAAAGTTAAGCTGCTTGTTTAAATATCGCTATTTACTTGGCTAACTAATTAACGACAGCCAGTTAGTAGATAACTACAAAAATCAATTTAAAAAGAGAACAATTTCATGAAAAAATCTTTGATAGCCATTGCCTTGGCTGCTACCTTTCTTGGTGGTTGTGGCATGTTTGAAGCGAGTAATGACAGCAATAAAAGTGTTACCGTCAGCAAAGCAGAGCTTGGTAGCTTTGGTGTCGACTTAAGCGCCCGTAATGAAGCAATAAAGCCCGGTGATGACTTCTTTATGTATGCCAGCGGTACTTGGTATGACAATTTTGTTATGCCTGCCGATAAAACTCGTTTTGGTGCCTTTACTGCTTTAGCTGAGCGCAGTGAAGCACAAGTAAAAGAAATTATTGATGATATTACCAGCCGCAGTAATCTCAACGCCGATGAACAATTAATTGCGGATTTTTATCAGGCATATATGGACACTGAAGCGGTCAATAAATTAGGCATCAGCCCGATTCAGGCGACTTTAGCTCAAATTAGCGCAGTAAAAAACACTAACGATTTAACCAAGATTTTTGGTCAGGCATGGTTAACGGGAACCGAGTCGCCAATTGGTGGCTATATGTGGTTTAACCGTTTAGATCCAAACCAATATGAAATGTCTATTGGTGCTGGTGGTTTAGGTCTGCCAGACCGCTCTTACTACTTAGAAGACAGCGAACGTTTTGAAGAAATCCGTAATGCCTATGCAGCACATATTGCGACTATGCTAGCTTTTGCCGGTATTGAAAATGGCCAAGCACGGGCCGAGCAGGTTTTGGCACTGGAAACTAAAATAGCCCAAGGACACTGGCCACGTGAGAAACGTCGTAATCGTGATTTAAGCTTAAATCAAGTAAAACGTGCTGATTTAGCTAAGCAATACCCTGACTTTGACTGGGATACTTACTTTGCTCAATCAGGTTATAAAGTGCCACAACTTAATATTTCTCAGCCTGAGCCGGTAAAAGCCATGATTGCTTTAATCAACTCAGAGAAGCTAGCAGTTTGGCAAGATTATTTAACTTATCATACCATTAGTGGCAATGCCGGTTTATTGTCTGATGACATTTATGCCGCTAACTTTGCTTTTTATGGACAAGAATTAAATGGTCAACAAGAGCCCCGTCCACGTTGGAAACGTGCTATTGGTGAAATGTCAGATACCGAATCATTAGGTTTTGCTATTGGTAAAGTCTATGTTGAACGCTACTTCCCTGAAAGCTCAAAGTTACAAATGGCGCAGCTAGTTGAAAATTTACGTACGGCTCTGGGCCAACGTATCGACGGGCTTGATTGGATGAGTGATGCAACGAAAGTGAATGCTCATGCTAAGCTTGCCGCATTTACCCCTAAAATTGGTTACCCTGATGTCTGGCAAGAATTTGACGGGGTAACAATTTTAAAAAATGATTTAATGGCTAACATTAAAAACTTACGTCAATTTTTTCATGCCGATAGCGTCGCTAAAGAGTTAAAGAAAACCGACCGTGATCGTTGGGGTATGACGCCACAACGTGTTAACGCCTACTACAACAGTTCATTTAATGAAATTGTCTTTCCTGCAGCAATATTACAACCGCCATTTTTCGATCCCATGGCCGATGCTGCGGTTAACTACGGCGCCATTGGTGCGGTAATTGGTCATGAGATGGGCCATGGCTTTGATGATCAAGGTTCAAAGTCTGATGAAAATGGTATACAACGCAATTGGTGGACTGATGAAGACCGGGACGCTTTTGATGCAAAAACCGACCAATTAGTGGCGCAATACAATAAGTATGAAGCCATTCCAGATAACTTTGTAAACGGCCGTAACAGCTTGGGCGAAAACATTGGTGATGTTGGTGGCTTAGCCATGGCTTACCATGCTTATAAATTGAGTTTAAATGGTAAAGCAGCGCCTATTATTGACGGTGTTACTGGTGACCAACGTTTCTTCTTAGCATGGGCACAAGTATGGAAAGAAAAACGTACTGAAAAGAGTATGTTAAACCAATTACGTGGTGGTACACATGCACCAGGACGTTTCCGTGCACAAGCGCCACGTAACCACGATGCTTGGTATAAAGCCTTTGACGTACAACCAGGTGATGCGCTTTATTTACCAGAAGATGAGCGTGTGCGCATTTGGTAATAATAGTTAGCTTTTAGCAGACAAAAAAATGCCAGTCATAATGTGACTGGCATTTTAATTTCGTAGGATGATATTTTAAATTTTATTATCAGAGAAAGCTGTAATAAATGAATTTTATGTTAAAGCAATTAAATTCAATGAGAATAAATGTTCAAAAACAAGACGCTTGATTGAGCAATAGCTAGCTATTGTGATTGAAAGCAACGACGTTATTGGATATTTAGGCCATTAATATTAATTAAACTTAAAACGTGATACTAGCTCATTTAAATGCATGGCTTTCTCTCTAAGCTCACTACAAGCAATAGAGGTTTGCTGCACTATCTGGCTATTGGCGCGCGAAATATCAGCAACGGCACTAACATGAGGATTAATTTCACCGACCACATTCGATTGCTCTCCTGTCGCCGTAGCAATTTGCAAATTCATCTCATTCATAATAGCGATACTTGCTGAAATACTTTTTAAGTGTTTACCTGAGTTACTCGCCTCGGTTTGACTGTTAGTACTGAGCTCTGTGCTTTGAGCAATCGCGGCAACCACCTCTTCTGTTTTAGCTTGAAGTTTTTCAATAATACTTCTGATCTCTTCGGTCGAATCATGACTGCGTGATGCCAAGGTCCTGACTTCATCTGCAACCACGGCAAAACCTCGTCCTTGTTCGCCAGCACGGGCAGCTTCAATAGCGGCATTAAGGGCCAACAAGTTAGTTTGCTCAGAAACACTACGTATTACTTCAACAACTGTATCAATAGAGCGGGCGTCTTCCGCCAATTGTGTGATCATAGCACTGGTAGAGATGAGCTGTTCACTCATCGCTGAAACACTAGAGATGGTTTGTACCACCGAGTCGTTACCTTGCTGCACCGTTGCATCAGCAGATTGTGCACTTTGCGCGGCATTATTAGCACTGCCGGCAATCTCTTCTGCGGTCATACCCATCTCATGCATCGCCGTGGCAATTTGCTCAACGCGGCTCACTTGCTCATTAATTTCAGCTTCCATTGATTTAGCTTGTGAGTCTATTTCGTCAATGGCAACCGCAAGTTCATTACCGGTATTTGAAACCTGTTGCATTATTTCGCTTAAATGGCTAACAAATTGATTATACCCCCTTGCCATAGTACCTACTTCGTCTTGACGTGAATCATCTAAACGACGGGTTAAGTCGCCACCACCTTCACCAATTTCGGCCAACATATCAGCCAACTGACCAAAGGGCGAAATTAACCGAGAGATTAGCAAAGTACTGACCAAGGCAGAAATTACCGCAATAATTAGCCCCATCATAACGAGTTTCCAAGTTGCTTGAGTTAATGCACCAAGTACCTCTTCTTTGGGAACCTCTGCCACGATATACCAGCCTATATTGTCAATATAGCGACTTGCCATAAGGGTTGTTACCCCGTTGCGGGTAAACTCAGTTGAGGTAAATTGTGCTTTCGATAACAAACTTTGGCTATTTTCAACGCCGATATCAGCCAAAGACTTGCCAATTTGTTGGGTATTCGGATGAAGTTTTATTTTACCCTGCTCATCAACTAAAAAGACCTTACCCGTTTTTGCAATACGGTATTGGCTAATAGTTTGCGCCATATTCTCTAATGATAAACCCACCCCCACTACAGCGCTAGGCTCACCTGAGACTCTCATTAAGTAATTAATAAATAAGGTGGGGATATTGGTTTGTTCATCTATATCTAGAGCAAGTTCATATTGCTTGCCACTATTGATAAAATTATAAAACCATTGATCATTATTATTTTGTCGCGATAAGGTTTTAAAAAGTCCACCTTGGGTGAAGTAGTGACCGGTGTTGGCTGAGACGATAAAAGCGCTAATGGTATCAAATTCACGCTGAATATTTTTTAAATAAGAGGTAACTTGTTGCTGCTCACCTCTTTGCTCACCATTAGCAATAAACTGCTGAGTATAAAGGTTAGTCGACATGGTCTGCGATACCGTAATAGGTAACAGCAAATGTGCCTTTAAATCATTGGCAACCTCACCCAGTGCTGCTGGTAATTCTCTTTCAATGGCGGCTTCCAAAATAATGGCACGACTTGAGCTAAGGGCGAAAGCACTAACGATGACAATAGATAGCACCACGGCAGTCAATGTGGTAAGTACAACTTTACGGCGAATAGTTAAATTCAACATAGATAAATCTCTTCCTTTGAAAGTAAAAGCGAATTGATACTGGGACTAAAATAAGAACTAAAAATTTACAATAACTTAACAACATCCGGCTACATATACCCCAAGCTACTTGAAGCTGCATCTTCATCTAGTTTGGGTATATAGCTACTAAGAATAATTTTAACTGATTTAATTAATGTACTAAGCCAAATTAACTATAGACCAAGCAGAATCATTCTTTAAAATACTTTCCATAGCCGGACTGTTAATTTCATATGATGAAAAACTAACAGTTATATAGAGTTATCGGCAGTTAGTCATTTTTCTAAAATAAAAAACAGCTAAAAAACCAATCCGTCACGGCTTGGTTGTTAAGTCGCTATCATGTTGTCACCATAATAAATAATGACAACATAGGTGAGCGCTGCCAGTAATGCTCAACATGTTTCCATGACCTGCCAAGAAATTGCGTTGGGATTTCCCCTAAACCACTATCCGCGGTAAGTACTTTACTTAACCGGTTGACCGCAACTGCGGCGGCAAAGCGCATTGTTTTACTCCAAGACAAAAGGTGGGCCAAACATGCACTCACCATTATTTGATTAAAGGTTTGATTAAAGGTTTGATTAAAGGTTTAATTACATGTTTTATTGTATAAAAACAACAATACTTACCATAGTTATCATATAGTTACCATGTAGTTCTACCTTATATCTTGGTGCATCAGTCACAAGCGTTAGAACAGCACCTTGGAAGGTAAAAGCGCTAACCAAAGCCCGTTTAAGCGTTTAAGTCAGTAACTATCGGATATGCTAGGGCTGAAAACCTTAGCCGTTATAAAGTTTTTTATTTTAACTAAGAGCAATGCCAGTTAATATCTAGCCTGCCTTGGGGGGCGAGAAATCGTTTACTCACTTCATTGTCATTTCAAGCATCCGTGACAGTGATAAAATAACCATTCAAATGGACATTAACATGTTAAAAAAAATAAAAATTTACGGCTCGATCTTCATCTTATTAGTTATCACTTTATTCATAATAAATAGCCTATCAAAGGATGAAGTCGGTGATATTTCTTTAGGTATGTTTACGTTAAAAGACATAAAGATCAATACGTTAATTGACCCGCTTGTGCCAGGTGTTACTTGTCACATAGCAAATGTTGAAGACACTTTTAGCTTATCGGATCCCAGTGATAGTTCAATATCGTGTCGTCAAACCGGCCTAATTAGCTCGGTAATGATTGCCAAAATAGATAAAAGTAAGTCTGGCGAAGTAGTCTTTAAAAAATCTAAAAGTATATTTTTAAAAACCATGAAAGTAAGACGTATTTTTGACGCTAAAAATCAAACCTTAATGTATTTGTCTTATGCCACTAAAGAAACCTCTGGCAGTTTTAAACATAGCCTGTCAACAGTGCCATTGTGGGGCACTAAAGCTTATGTGGCGCAAACGATAAGCGTAGCAGATTAAGAACCGTAATAACGTGTCGTTTGCCACCCTACCAACCCCTGAGTTAAATAGCACAAAATAATATTTACCTCTGTTAATTACAAAAAATAACTTTACATCAGCGAAGTAGTTAGTACAATTACTCTACTTCGTTAGGAGTGAGTAATTACTGAAGTTTTTTTATCGGTATAGGGTTGCGCATTAATGCTGGTCAACCTCTTGCTAATAGTCAGTAAATCGCTCACTTGCTTAAACGCTACTCAACTTCCTGATCATTTGTATTCCCTTACATTGATTATTTTCAGCCACGTGGATAACGTGGCTTTTTTTTGCCTATTTTTTGTTGATATAATTTTGGCTCTACTGGCTTTGCTTATACTTTAGCTTTAGGCAGCGTTATGCTAAATTGTGCCCCGTGTAAGCTTGCTGAGTTGTCAATGGTGATATTACCGTGATGCCACTCGACAATTCGCTTAACGATGGCAAGCCCCATACCGTAACCCTTTACTTTTTTCTCGCTACCTTGACCGCGAATAAAAGGTTTCATGATTTGTTCTCTTTGCTCGATAGCAATACCCTGACCATCATCGCTAACCGTAACAATAATATTACTGCCCTGCTCGACCACGGTTACCTGAATTTGACTATCGCAGTACTGATAGGCATTTTGTAATAAGTTACTCATCAACACCATTAAATAAGAGAATTCACCATCAACCATCACTTGCTGTTTAGGTACCTGCAAAGTCAGTTCAATATCATCTTGGCTTTTATTATTAATACAGGTATTAAGCAGTGCGATAAAATCTACCGGGGCTTTATTTAGGGTGATTAAGGTTTGATCTAAACGAGCGTAACTCAGTAAACTTTCGACCAAATCAACCATTTCATCAACGTTATCACTAATCCTTTGCTCAAAACGTTTGCGTAAAACAGGATCATCTTCTTCTTGAATGGTATCAATACCAAAGCGAATGCGTGCCAAGGGAGTACGTAAATCGTGAGAAACAGCGCTACTGAGTAACTTTATATCGGTAACTAAATCATCAATACGCTGCGCCATACGGTTAAATTCTAATTCTAAATCACGAATATAAGAGATAGAGCCAACATCTATACGCTGATTTAAATTACCTTCGCCAAATGATTGTGCCGCTTGTCGTAAGGTCATTAATCTTTTTGCTAGTGGATAAAGCCACAATAGCATTAAGAGCAATACCGCCAAATAAAACAAACTGGTTAGAAAAACAGGTAATAATGAGTTACCTTGATTGCCTGTGTGGGGCAGCGTGGTTAAGACCAAGAGTTCATCAGTACGAGCAAGATAAAAATGCAAGGCAATACTATCATCGGTTTCAAGTAATAACGGCTGGCCGGCAGTCAAATCGTCAAGTAAGGCTTGTGGTAAAGGAAAGTTCGTTAAAGGCTGTAAGTGTAATGACAATGTACCTTCGTTAGGCCATTTATCAATAAACTCTTGACGGTTATCAAGCGCCGACAGCGTTACCGCCAAGTGAGTACCTACTTGCTCTAAAACACTGATGGCATCTTGCTGTACTGTTGTTGATTGTTGTTGCTCTTGGTCACTATATTGCGTTAAGTATTGCTCATAAATACCATCAAACATCCAACCTAAACCAATCGTCGCGATGAGCACTACCGCCAGTAAAGAAAGCGTTAAATTACGCATAAAGAGTTAACCCTGAAAATTGTCTAAAAGAAGGAATATAGCGCTAATTACCAAACATCCTTGGCAAATAAGTAGCCTTTACCCCAGATGGTTTTAATGCGAAAAGGCTCAGAAGAGTCATCTTTTAATTTTTTTCGTAACCTTGATATGCGTAAGTCAATGGAGCGATCAAAACCGTCATAATCAAAGCCACGAAAGTGGCTCACCAGCTCTTTACGAGACACCACCTGCCCCGCTTTGCTGGCGAGAAACCATAAAACATCAAACTCATTAGAGGATAATTTTATCGACTCGCCATCAAGGATGACACTGCGGGCCTGTGCACTAATCAGCAAACCGCTGAACTTGAGTACCCCATTAGACGCCAGCTCATCAACACTAAGCTGGCTATTTGCTGTACGAGACTTTTCCTCACGACGCAGTAAAGCGCGAATCCGAGCCAGCAATACCCTAGCTCGAACGGGCTTAGTGATATAGTCATCAGCGCCCATCTCTAGCCCTAGCACCTCATCGATTTCTTCATCACGGGCGGTGATCATAATGATAGGGTTAGTAAAGCTGGCTCGTACTGTCTTGCAGACATCAAGTCCATCCATACCGGGTAACATGCCATCGAGTAAAACAATATCAGGATTAAGTGAGCCAATAAGAGCCACCGCCTCATCCCCTCGGTGGCAGGTGGTGACTTTAAAGTCACGTGCGATTAAATAGTCCGCTATCCAGTGGGCGAGATCGATATCATCTTCAACTAATAAAATATGCGAACCCGTTTGCGCTACCATGTCTTAGCTATCCTATGTTTGTCTTAGTTTGTTTTAGTTTGTTTTAGTGAGCCTTTCAGCTGCATTAGCAGCAGTCATGCCAAAGAGTGACTCCAGGGAGTAATTTACGCTAAAAGATACGCCATGATTTTCTTGGCTGACCTTTTTTCTTATGAACCCAAGCCATTTTTACTACCGCGGTTGCTACCGATAAACTGTCATTTTGACGTCTTAATGAAAATTCTAAATTGATATTACTATCAAATGATTTTTTAAATTCACCCTCAGTGGTATTTTCCCAGCAATTAAGTGCTTTAGTCGCTGCCGAGAGATATACGCAATAATTGCCTGGGCTAGTAACTTGCCAGCTTAACTGCACCGAAACATAACAAGCCTGCCCTTGGCGCATAGCAACACATTGCTCTGGACTTACCTGCATACTCGCTTGTATCTCGGTCGCATTAGCTACCGAATTGATGACTAACAACAATAGTAGCAAACAAGAGGTTTTAAGTGGTAATAGCAACCGTTGTAGCTGCTTGTTCATTTTTGTAGAGAGCATCGCCATGGACCCTTAAAAAATAAATGTTAGTAAAAGGCCAGCACGGTAACCGTCTTCTACGGTATCTTGGCGTGCGGCAATACTGCGTTCAGACAGCGCGTTATAACCGACATAACTGCCTATCACCCAATCAGTAGTTAAAGGGTATTCAACCCCTAACTCGGCCGAGTAGCTGAGACCATCTTTAGTTGATAAGTTATCGTCAGCCCACGTTTGTACACCATATGGTGTTACTTCTTTTGAACGGTATTGCATGCCAAGATTGCTATAGAAATTAGTATTTCTATACTGCCAGTTATAACTGTATGAAATAGAAGCTTCAATACCATCACTGCCTTCACCATTGCGACTAACAGGAGAGTAAATCATCTGTAGCTGACTGTTGTCATAAAATCCGGTCATTCTAAGACCCGCACGTTCATCTTCATTACGGCTTTGAATACCTGCTAAGCCCTCAATGCCGCGAGTACTATACTGGTAAAACAAATCAAAAGAGTAATCTTCACTATTATAGAAATTAACCCCCCAGGCAGGCATTGAGTACATACCTTGAATTCGACGAGTACTAATACCTGGTGACTCAATAAACAAGCCTACTAACTGTACTCGGTAACTAATGGTGACATCAAATTCTGACTCAGTATCGGCATTGGCGGCATAAGCATAATCATCACCAACACTGCTGATGGCACTGACATCAACATAAAAGCCGTCTCTGCGATTTTGAAAGAAGCGATGAATGGTCTCACAGTCTTTGTCATCATCGTCACAACTGTGCGCTTGATGTTTTTCATCATCACAGTCACCAATGCAAAAAGAAAACCCATCATGGTCATGACTTTCTTCCTCTGCTGCAGTACCTTTTGTGCGTGCTTTTATTGGCTCTTTAGTGAGTACTTTATTATCTGTTTGCTTATCACCTTTTGCCACTGTTTTTACTTGCTCTATTGGTGCTACATTTTTATTTTCACTCTCTTCTGCTGCGGTCGCAGCAAATGAAGTTAAAATAACACTGGTGGCAACTAAGCTAACTACGGTGGTTTTGATTAAGTTTTTCATAAATTCCCTGTGAATGTCTCTGTTTGATAACCGTAATATTAACTAAGCATTGAAACAATAGACGTAACACAAATTAAGCTGATGTATCAATTTGTATCATATTTTAACGCAATAATAACATTGCTTTACACTGAGAGGAATGGAGAATAAGCGAATTAATCAAGTTGGCTTGGTCAAAGTGAGCTGACTATAAGCCATGACTATCAAGCTAAAAATCTGCTTAGCGGGTCTCATCTGCCTATTAATTCTCATCACTAGTAGTTTTTTGCTATCTCAACAGTCAACAGCTTATCATGACCCGCTCAGAGGTAGCCCATACTGAGGGTAACTGCAGCAGTTACAAGTCGCTTAAGTTGGTCAGAGACGTGACCTACTAACAGATGCATTACCTATACAAGATAGGGTTACAGAAATAAATTACAAATGGCAAGAGTTGCAGTCTTGAGTAATAAAAACCACCGGCAGCAAGAGCCCCCTGGGGAGATGCAGACCGCCAACTTTTATCACGTTAACAGTAAGGTGTACTGACACTCATTTTTGTCGGCGCTATTACTTTATTTATTGAGCGTAAACCGCCTAATACCTAGCATTTTTCAACTAAGCAAGTGCATGCTTCACTCAGAAATAAGGGGCGACAAATCTCAGTGCCAGTCAGTGCCAATATAAAGGAGGTAAAAAAAATTAATAAGAGTATTGCTCAAAGCCAGCAATGTCCCTGCGTAAACGCTGCTGGTCTTTTATCGCTTCGATTTCACGCCATTTCCGTTTACGCTCTTTAGCCTTGCCTTTTTTATCCGGCCTAGTTAGTTCATCATCTGCCAACAAATCTGCTTCATGCCAATATTCATTATTCATATGACTCTCCTATCACTAACGGTAAGTGGCAATTTAAGGGAGTTATATGAAACTAAGATGAAAATAAGATGACGTTTTAGTGACGGCGCCCGCTAATTCCTGCTAGGTTAGCGGACCAGCCAATATATGGATAAGTAAACTTAGCGAGTGCTAATTTTTCCTTCGCAATGAAGAGCAGCTATTTAAACGCTATGGTATTACTTATTGAAATTTAATCTTTAAGCCCTTTAAAAAAGTCGATAAAACATCATCCGAGCAATCTCTATAATGTTTATTGTTAGCGTTTCTAAAGAAGGCACTTAATTCATATTTACCTAAACGCAGCTCAGCGAGCTCTAGAATGCTAATCACCTCTTCGGCTTTTAAAGACAAAGCTATTTTAATTTTATTAAAAATCATGTTATTGGTTAACTGCTCTTCAGTTTGACGTACCGGACCATCACTTGGTCCTCTTTTATCAATAATCAGACCATTTAAGAAACTAGCAAATTCGACATCGAGTATTTCTTGATAGTCAGCATCATCTTTTTCTTTTAAATAATTGGCTAACTGCGCTTCACTAATTTCACATTGGCTTAAGGCAAAAATAGTACGAACTTTTTCATCTGTTAGCTCAAAAATAGTACTGAGGCGGCGAAGGATATCATTATTAATCATTAAAAAACCTAAAGGTTGTCGTGGCTAGAGTTGCTTGAATAGTTATCTATAGACCCGTTTTACTTCAAGATACATGTTCAAGAGTAGCTTGCCGTTGAACGGATATATAGCGGTTTGAAATAACTTTCAATAGATAGCAACATTATAACTGACTATGAACGGATAAGCGTGCTTTGATTGCAAAAATGAATTTTGCTAGTGTTAAAGTAATATGAGCTGCCTGATGATAAAAATACTATTTTTCAAAAGCATACATTATTTTCTTTACTAGTAAAAAACAATTAGTGAAAAACAAAAAACCGTCTAAACATTTACATTTAGACGGTTTTTATTTAACTGATAATACGCTGTCGATTTAAAGACTTATTTAGCTGGCCACGGACTTCTAATGTGCGCCTTTTTGGCCTGGTTTACTTTCGGCTGGTTACTGCCAGCTTTAAAGCTTCGAGGTTTAGGGCTTCGAGCTTGTTTACTTGCAGCTTGACGGCCTTTCGCTTTATCATTTTTAGACTCAAAGTTTAAAATAGACACTGGCACAGTCTTTTTCACCGGAAATTCGCTAAACTCCTTACGCTCAATAATATGGCCTAAACGACTTTCAATGGCGCAAAGCTCTCTGAAATTATCTTTAGAAACCAAAGAAACTGCTTCACCTGTCGCGCCTGCCCGGCCAGTACGGCCGATACGGTGAATATAATCATCTACTTGCCCAGGCAAATCATAATTTACCACCAGGCTAAGCTCGCCAATATCAAGCCCTCGAGCAGCAATACCTGTTGCCACTAAAAACTTAATTTTTCCTGATTTAAAATCACTAAGTAGTTGTTCACGAATATCTTGAGTTCTACCGCTATGAATACACTCAGCGGCAATGCCGCGCTTTTCTAACTGACTGACTAATTTGGCCGCGCCATGCTTAGTTTCAATAAAGATAAGTGCTTGTTGCCAGTTTTGCGTGCTGATTAAATGACTCAACAAGGCCGACTTATTACTTTTATCTACGGTAACTAACCACTGCTGAATTTTTGGCTTAGAAGCGCTATCCCTACCAATGGAAATTTCCACCGGCTTATGGATAGTCCTTTTTGCTAAGCCACGTACATCATCAGAAATAGTGGCAGAAAACAATAAATTTTGACGTTGCTCAGGTAAACGCTCAATAATCTTATTAATGTCATCAATAAAACCCATATCAAGCATTCTATCGGCTTCATCAAGCACTAACATATCAAGCTCATCAAAATACAGAGCTCGTTGATGCGCCATGTCGAGTAAACGTCCTGGCGTAGCAACAAGAATATCTATACCCCAAATCAAACGTTGCTTTTGCGCTTGTGCATCAACACCTCCGTACATTGCCATCGAGCTAATTTCTAAATGCTTAGCATACTGACTGATACTTGCTTCTACCTGCACCGCCAACTCTCGAGTGGGTACCAAGATAAGCGCACGAATACGTTTACCACGCAGTTTATGGTCGGTTTTTTTATAACGACTGTGGAGTTGCTCAAGTAAAGGTAAAACAAAACTGGCGGTTTTTCCCGTGCCTGTTTGTGCGGCGGCAATAATATCTCTACCCGCTAAAACGTGAGGGATGGCTTTATTTTGAATAGCGGTAGGTTTTTCATAACCTAAATCCGCTAGAGCGGTTAAAATTGGCGCGGATAATTTAAGGGTAGCGAAGGACATAAGGTGTCTCGGGAGCAAAGAAGGTGACTGGCTCAGCATACTTTATAGAACTTACCGATAGATAAAGGCTGGCAGCATAAGAATTGCTGCAGTATAGCAGCAATCGACAAAGCCTAGAAGTTAACCTATGGCTATAACAAATATATTCATTTTAGCCGGCCATTTTACCTTCATCTTAGCGAAGTTCCCCTTGATAAATTTCCCCCTGAGCAAGGACGCCGGAAAAATTAACCCCGCTAAGTAACGCCATGTCACGGTGCCAAGTCGATAAGTCATTTAAGTTAAATTGCTTAAAATCATGATGACCACAGGCACGTGCCATAACCTGCATCAACTGCGTAGAGGCATCAAAGAAATTACTCAATTGTTGCGATGCTTTTTCAATATTGAGTCGTTGACGTAAATCGGCATTTTGCGTGGCAATACCCGCTGGACAATTATTGGTATGGCAAATCCGCGCGGCAACGCAGCCTATAGATTGCATAGCACTGTTGGCAATTGCGATACCGTCGGCTCCCAGAGCGAGTGCTTTAACAAAGTCCATAGGCACCCGTAGTCCTCCGGTTATAATAAGTGTTACTCGACCACTAGCACCAACTTTATCAAGATAACGCCTCGCTCGGGCAAGCGCTGGAATAGTTGGCACACTGATATGATCTCGAAACATTTCGGGAGCAGAGCCGGTACCACCACCACGACCATCTAAAATAAGGTAATCTGCGCTGGCATCTAGGGCGAATTGTATATCTTGCTCAATATGATTAGCACTAAGTTTAAAGCCAATAGGAATACCGCCAGTAATCTCTCTAACATGATCGGCAAAATCTTTAAAATCGTTAACACTAACCAAGTCTTTAAACGTTGGCGGCGATATAGCCGCTTGCCCCGGTGTTATGCCCCTCACTTGTGATATTTTACCTACATTTTTACTGGCTGGTAAATGCCCGCCGGTACCTGTTTTTGCTGCTTGGCCACCTTTAAAATGAAAGGCTTGCACATTTTTTAATAGTTTTTCATTGTAACCAAATTTGGCACTGGCCAGCTCATAAAAATAACGAGCATTAGCGGCCTGCTCTTCCGGCAACATGCCACCTTCTCCCGAGCAGATACCAGTCCCCGAAAGCTGTGCGCCCTTTGCTAAAGAAATTTTAGCTTCTTCGGATAAGGCGCCAAAACTCATATCTGAAACAAATAAGGGGATCTTTAACTGCAAGGGTTTTTTAGCCTCTGGACCAATAATAAGTTCAGTGGCAACGGTGGCATCTTCCATTAGTGGTTTACGCGCCATTTGCGCCACCATAATTTGTAAATCATCCCAATGTGGTAATTGATGTCTGGGTACACCCATGGAGGTCATCGGGCCATGCTGGCCAACGCCGGCTAACCCCTCTTTAGCGAGTTGATGGATAAATTCAACCGTTGGCTCTTCTTTGGTTGGACTGGCAACTGGCATTTGACTGGCAGGATTATTACTTAAAGGTGTAGTGCTTAAAGGCTTAGTACTTAAAGGAGTAGTTGCAGGTAAAATATCTATCGGCTGTGCGACTACAGCTGTTTCTCCAGCAGCGCCTTCTTTACCAATGTGCTCTTTGCTTAATTTATTATGACTGCCATCACAATAAGGTGCATTGTCAGTTTGCTTACATCGACATAAAAAAGCATCGCCACTATCTTGGGCAATAAAACGCATGGACTTAAGTCCAGTGCCTTTATGTGAACCATCACAAAAAGGCTGGCTTTGTGAACGACCACAAGTACAAAAGTAGTATTCTTGCTCTTTATGCAAATTGACTTTAATCGGTTTAATATCAGCAATGATTGCTTTAGCCATGGGATGCCCTCACTTATTAGCTATTAATTGTTAACTGAGGTAAATATAGACATAAATAGTATTAAGCACAGCCAGTTGAGAAAATAGAGCTAAGATTAGGGGGAATTATCGAGCAAGTTTTTAGGACAAGTAAAACTTAACCAGTCTTGGCTTTGATCGCTAAATTTAGTCAGCCATGCTGTTATCGCTTGCTGCTCAGTTTTTTTATCTGCGCCATTTAATGCCGAAGCTTCAGCAATCATCTCAGTGGTAAAATTAACTTTTTTTAGCAGTTGGTAGACACAAGGCCAGCGCTTTTTAAGCCCTGGCCAAGCGGCTTTTTTGATATAAGTAACCTTGGGGTTACCGCAATCGAAATACATCTCTTTGTTGACCCCCCATGAAGCGTCTTGCTCACAGGCTTTTTCAAACTCAGGAAATTCAATAAAGTGCCCTTTTATTCGCACATCTATCCAGTTAGGGCTCCAATTAAGTAGTACTATCGCTTGTTTAGCCTTTTCTGCTTGACGCAATTTTTGCCACAGCTGTTCGGCATTGCCTAACCGTTCAATAGTAAAATTCATCCCTAATGCCCTTATAAGGGCAGCATCGCGATAATTCCATGGTCCTGTATAATAGACGCCCTTCGAGCTCTGGCTATCACCACTAAAAATTTCAGCACATTTTTTTAATGCTTGCCATGCAGGTAACCCAGGACACAACTGCTCAACATACTCTGGGTACCACCAATCTTCCCTACCTAGAGCGGAATGCAAACCAAGGTCTTCTATATAGCCTGCTTTAACCGCTTGAGCGAAGGTACCGTCATCATAGGTTTGCCATATTTCTACTTGTATATGTACCAGCCCCTTTCTTAACGCTCCCATTTGATTGATAGAGCTGATAACTAAATACTCAACCGGATAACCTAATTGTTCAATTTTATCGCCAACTATTTTGGATAGTAATCGTTGACTAGCCCAATCATTTAGCGGGAGAACTATGGCTTCTTTTGCTAAAGAATAGGCATGGAAAGAAATAAAAAAAAGTAAAAATAATGAGGGGACACGCACTTGTGGCTGCCTTAAACGAATTACAATGTTATAAGTATAGCGTTAAGATGAAATAAGGATACGTAAGGCTCATTCGCAAAAAACACTGAGGCCTTGCCTTAAGCTAAGAAGATTTATTAGCACACTAGTATCACTAACACCATGAAGATTAACCTAGCGTTGCTTTACCTACTGTAACTTCACCCGTACCAGGGTAATAACGCATTTGCCAATTTTCTTGGCCTTTTGCGGGATTATCGGAGATATAATTGAAGTAACAATGGGTATCAGGATTGGATATTGCACCACCAATATACCAGTAAACTATATCGTTTTCGCCGCCAAAAGCACTATCGGCATGCATAGCAATGTTAAAGTCTTGCTCGAGTAATCCTTGCCAAAGCTCAGCACAAAAATCTCCCGTTAACTGTTGACCATTATCACCATAAAGTTCGGTATCTTGTCCTAAAGGAAAGCCCGTAACAGTGGCATCTATATCGCCAGCGCCAAAGCACTTTAGATCTTTAACATGACCTGCTGCTGATTTGACTAACCAGCAACTGTGGTATAAATCCACCGCACTTTCAAAAGAAGCAAAGGTAGCATGAGCAACGCTATCGTGAGCATCTTGGCTTAAATTCATAAAACGGGGTAAAGCAGTAACAGACAAAATGCCAAGAATGACAATGACGGTGACTAACTCAATTAAAGTGAATCCTTTTGCTCTCATGTTTGCATACCTAAAAATTACAACCTAGGTATTGTATACTGCATGCAATATAATTAATAGTTGAAGAATGTTACACTTAAAAGTTAAATAAGTGTTACCCCCTTAAACTATAACGGCTCAAAGACTTTACCAAATAAGTTACGGTATACTAGTGAAAGCAAACAACGAACTATGCTCAAGATAAGTGGACTATCTAACCGATGAATAACACTGAAAAGACCATATTTTCAACAAATACTGACCCTATTTTCTTAGGTCATGTCTATGTGATGAGACGTGGTTTTTCATTATAATGTAGTAATCCGGGTAAAGTGACAAAACAAATAAAATCCTATTTGAACGCACAAAATATCTCAAAGAGTTTTACCAAGTTCCAGTAGCTGTGGTGGTAAAACTATTGAGTAGATAAAGTTTAAAAACAGCCAGTTTAATCACTTTACTTGCATGGGCTATTTATTTTAACGACTCTATTTCAGCCAGCGCTTGAGTAAAGTCGCTTAATTCCATTTCCAAATATTCCTCATCACCTTGCCAGTTAATACCAACAATAACACCATCTTTATTTAAGTCTTCTAGCCAAAATTCAAACCAATCTGCTAGGGAAATTTCACAAGGAACATAGTTACACCACTCATCAATACAGTGCTGCTGAGCTAAATCGGCACTTGACCAAAGTGGCATCACCTCGGTGTTTTCAAAGCTAGGCGAATCAAGGACGACCCAATCTTCACTGGCTTTATCTTGTAGTGCCCAAAGCACTTGTGTCGGTTTTGCTTCAGTCAAAAAGGTGGTCAGTATATTATTGCTCATAAGTCATTGCTTCTCATTAATTGAATGCGCTGATTATAGCGAAGTTGCCACTATTGATCATGCTTTTGTCGTAACGCTCAAGTGGCAGTAAAATTAAAGCCTTTTTATTTGGCTGCTTAATGGCTAGAATTGGCGCCATTTTAATATTGAGAGCCATCTATGTTTTTTCGAATGAGCTGCACTTTACTAGCAATATTTTTTTCTTTGTCCTCATCAGCTATTAATATTAGTCAGTTCAATAATGAGTTTTCACTGCAAGTAAGTAAGCAACTAAAGCAATATAGTATTCCTGGCGGTACTTATGCCATAGTACAAAACAATACTATTGTTGCCATAGAAAGCTTTGGTCATACCGATAAAACTAAGTCCCATCAAATTGATAGCAATACTGTTTTTCGTTTAGCTTCGGTATCTAAAACATTTGCCGCCACACTAACCACCATGCTGGCGCAAGAGCATAAATTAAGCCTGTCAGATCCTATTACCAAGTATGTACCGAACTTTGTGTTAGCCACTGATGGCGCAGCACAAAAAATACAACTCAAACATCTGTTAAGTCATTCAACGGGCTTGATGCCAAATGCCTTTGATAATCTACTCCATGAAAACTGGGACATGGAAAAAATTATCGGCCGATTTGAACGCATTACGCCGATTTGCCCGCCAGAAAAATGTTATGGCTACCAAAATATAGCCTACAGTATGTTGCAAGGGGCGATTGAAGCTAGCCAAGATAAAGACTACGCCAGTTTATTACAAGAACGCGTATTTTCCCCGCTCAATATGACGCACGCCTCTGTGGGTATCGATGTTTATAAAGAGCAGATAAATACGGCCAAGCCCCATATCCTTCGAAAACGGGTCAAAACAGGTAAAAAAGACCAGCAAGGTCGTGAGATTAACGAATATGTCTGGCGTACGGTAAAAGTTAGCCCAGATTATTATAAAGTAGCGCCTGCCGCCGGTATTAATGCCAGTATTACTGACTTAGCTAAATGGTTAATCGCCAATTTAGGCCATAAACCTGAGGTATTATCACCCGCGCTGTTAACAGAAATAACCACACCGAGGATCAGAACGAAAAAAGATTTACGTCGGCGCTATTGGCGTGAGTATTTAACCGATGCACATTACGGTTATGGCTGGCGCATATACCAATTTAAAGGCCAGAAAATAATTTATCATTCCGGTTGGGTGGCAGGCTTTCGGGCGGAAATAGGTTATGCACCTGATTTAGACCTAGGTTTTGCCATACTCATTAACGCTGAATCAAACACCATCAGTAAAATATCAAGCCAGTTTTGGTCCCAAGTAGCAAACTTGTCTAGCAGACCTTTAACCAAGCGCACTAAGAGTACACTTTAAAGAACCTGAGAGCGGTAGAGATAAAACTAAATGCCCCCCCAACTCGGCTATAAACAGCACTTGCTCAATAACGCCCGTTAGGTAAAGTTCAGCTTAAAGAGTTAAAACAGTTACTATTTTATTAATATTTACCGCAAAAATGAGTAAAAATCGTCAATATTTATGACATTTTGTTAGTGCTAAGAAATAAAATAAAGTGATGAGACTACGAGACAAGTCGTAGCCTTGTTGTATATACAGCAATACTGCCCATAAAAAATACCAGTCAGTTACTTTTTGTTACATATGGAAACAAACCTTTTCAAACTTTCAAGCGACAATTACCCTAATAAAAATAATTTATAAATATTTAATATTTCTCTATGTCCTTGATAAAAAACAGCCAAAAATTGACTCGCACGCTATTACTTCTTGTTATTGCCACTCTGCCCTTAAATCTTGCTGCCAAGCAAGCAGAGAGAATACGTTACCAATTAACCCACAATAAAGCCGTTATCAAGGTTGATGGCCGCATGGACGAAGCCGTGTGGCAGACGGCGACAAAAATGGAATTAAAATATGAAAAGAGTCCTGGTGATGGTACACCCTCGCCAGTAAAAACCGAGGTGTTCTTCTATGAAAACGGCAGCTCTTTTAACGTTGCCTTTATCGCCTACGATCCCAATCCTGAAAATATTAGAGCATCCTTGCGAGACCGGGATAGCTTATGGGCTGATGACAGCGTCGCCATCATTATCGATACCTTTAACGATGAACGCAGCGGTTATGAGTTTTTTGTCAACCCCTTAGGGGCACAAGCCGATGTTCGTATGGACGATACTGATGGTTGGGATGAGGATAGTTCGTGGGATGCTATATGGGAAAGTGCCGGACAAATTACTGACTTTGGTTATGTGGTTGAAATGAGCATTCCTTTTAGTGCGCTACGTTTCCCTGATTCCGATGAAAAACTGGTCTGGAATATTACCGGTTTGCGAAATTACCCCCGTGATGTCAAAATTCAAATGGCCACCAATATCTTTGATCGCGATATAGAGTGTAACCTCTGCCAGTTTCACCAACTAATTGGTTTTGAGCACATTAAACCAGGTAAGAACTTTCAATTAACACCAACGCTTACCTTATCACGAAAAGATGAAAAACCCGACTTGCCCGGAGAGTGGCAAAACGGTGATATTGAAGTAGAGCCTGGCTTAGATGTTCGTTGGGGCTTAACGCAAGATATCGTACTAAATGCGACGTTAAACCCTGATTTTTCCCAAGTGGAAGCCGATGCCGGTCAACTGGATGTTAACAATACTTATTCATTATTTTACCCAGAAAAAAGGCCTTTTTTCTTAGATGGTGCTTCATACTTTGATACCACTAATTTTAATTTTGTCCATACCCGTAATATCGCTGATCCTGATGTAGGGCTAAAGTTAACCGGGAAAACCGGTGAGCACAGTTACGGCTTAATGTTAGCCGATGACAATAACACCTCCTTTTTAATGCCTGGTAATCAAGGCTCAAATATTGCTACTTTAGATGAAAAATCTAATATCGCTATAGCACGTTATAAAATGGATGTTGGTGAGCGTAACAATGTCGGTGTCTTGATGACTCACAGGCAATCTGACAATTATCACAACACCTTGGCGTCATTTGATGGCACCTACTGGCTCAGTCAAAATGATAACATTCAGTACCAAGTGGCCCAATCAGATACTAAAAATACCGCGGCAGTGATGCAAGACTTTGATGTCAGTGAAAAGCAAACAGGTACAGCTTTTAGGGTGAATTATTCTCGTGGTACCCGAGATTATAATTTAAAAGCCGGCTACACCAATATTAGCGAAGATTTTCGGGCCGATTTAGGTTTTCAATCACGCAGTAATATCGAGCGAGTAGTCTTAGGTGGTCGCCGTACCTATTACGGTGAAAGTAATGATGCCCTAACGCAATGGGGCTATTTTGGCGATTGGGATAAAACCTACGACCAAGACGGTCAGGTACTTGAAGAAGAGTACGAGATACATGGCACCATGCAAGGGACAAAACAGTTTTTTACTAACTTTGGCCTAGTACACCGAGAAAGATTGTATGAAGAGCAATACTTTAAAGAAACACAATTTAAAATCTTTGTTGAAATGAGGCCAGTGGCAAATATCAATATTGGTACCTTTTTCAAATTTGGTACACAAATTGATTTTGCCAATGCGCAATTAGGGGATGTACTTTACATAGAAGCATTTACCCAATGGGATGTTAATCGACATATCAATGCCAGTATTAACTATAATTACTCTCACCTAGATGTTGATGATGGCCGGTTATTTACCGCACACCAAGCAGATATCAGGCTCAGTTATCAGTTTAGTATGCGCAGTAAACTAAAACTTGTGGTGCAATATACCGATATAAGCCGAGATGTAGCTTTATATAGCGATAAAGATGCTGATGACCGCCCCGATGCACAAGACAGGTTTTTCTCCAGCCAGCTGATTTATTCCTATAAAATCAACCCACAAACATTATTCTTCCTTGGTTATTCCGATGGTGGCTATCAAGATGATAGCTTAACTCAACTGACCCGAGATGAGCGCTCTGTCTTTACTAAGTTTAGTTATGCTTGGCAAATGTAGTTTTTTGCCCTAGTAAAATATTGAGCGTCATACTCAATAAAAAAGCGATGTTCTACATCGGGCTATTTACTGAACTGGGAGCTAAAAAGCTAACATTTTTGGTTACAAGTTTATTTTATGATTATTTATCATGCACTTAAAAATGCGACAATATGACACTGCTTACGATTAGTTTACTTAATACAATGACTTAGCAGTAATCTTTTACAATAGGACTGTTAAATGAATAGCCAATATTTGCAAGCGTGGAATAGATATTCTGAAGAAAAAGAAAGGTTTATTTCTACTTCTCAAAATGGAAAAAATAGATTCTGGAATGCCACAGAGCGTGACGGGTTTTTGCTTTTGCTTTTTGTTCGCATAAACTCACTATGTGATGAATTAATGTTTTTAGTTGAGAATAGGCGTTTTGTTAGTGCTCCTATAGTCTTAAGAAGCATAATTGAAACATGGTTGGATTTTCATTGCTTACTGGATGATGAATCATACCTAGATGATATAATTGGGTCTGAAGCTAACGAACTAAAGAAACTCTATCAGTCATACAGTCGTAATAAGAATAGTCCTTACTTTATTCATTTGAATGAAGAGTTCTGTGAAAAAATGCTAAGTAAAATTAGTGAGCATTCACAGGGCAATACATTAAGTATCTATGATAAATTTAAAAAATATGACTTGATTGATGGCAAAGAAAGTGAGGGGGCTTACCGTGCTGTATATGGCAGGTTGTGTATGGATACTCATGGGAATATAAGTGCCTTGAAACAAAACCACCTTACAGATAATGGACAAGCCTCATCTATTAAAGACCACAATGAATCCTATATAAAATTCTTAGTAACGACAGCGGCTAGAGCGAGTATTCAAAGCTTCATATCTCTACTTGAAGAAAAAAACTTTGACACTGAGAGTTATGTTTCTCTACGAGATTCTTTTAAATAGTAAGGTAGTTCTTGTATTTACGGCACTAACTGTACGATTAGTTGCTATTGCACTTATTTTTAGGGCTATGAATTCAATAGGTTATAAATATAAAAGCTGATTCATGAAGGAATCAGCTCCAAGTTCAGTAAATAGCCCGGTTCACCATCGCTTTTTTATTGCTGAAATTAATCTTTGCTCTAGTAATGATGGTAACGGTTACCTCGCTAATTTAGCTTGCCCATAATATCTGCCAACGTTGACCGATAATCTTGATAATCAACAGGTATTTGTTGGCGTATGCCCTTGCTTTCAAGCACTAAGGCAGGAAAACCCTGCTGGCTTAACTGTCTAGCTAAATTTACTTGCCTAGCTAATTCTTTATCGGTTTCCGCAGAGCTAATATCATGGGTAAATTGCGCAATATCTAGGTTTACAGATTGTTGCTGGCTTAACTCTTTTGCCAAAGCAATTAGTACCTCAAGATCAGCAGGGTTTAAAGCCCGTAAATAATAGCCTTGCTGAATGGCATCTATCATAGTCTTTTGGCAAGCTTGCTTATGGGCAGCAATTGCCGCTCGACAAGCGTTATAGGTTGAGCGCCTGGCTATATTATCGCGCCAAAAATCATGATTAAAGCTGGTGCCTAGTTTCTTGGTAATAGTGCGCCAATGGTTTTGGATCATGTCTTGCTGCGCTATTGGCATAGCTTCATTTGAATCCGCGGCTAAACCACCAGCAACATATTCCACCGAAATTGCAGTAGGTAAATTTTTCTGTAACTCATGCCAAACTGGACGATAGCCCCAACACCAGCTACACATTGGGTCATGGAGATAATATAACTTAGTACTCATATAGGCCTTAATAATAAGATGTTAATTAGCTTGTGCTAAGTGCGATAAAATAAGTAACAATAAAGGGCGGTAAACAGCGATAACTTTGCCTTAGTGGAAAAACTGGACACTTTAGCCATATGTTGCCAGCTATTGCAGCTCTATACTAACGGCAACTTAACGCTATTTACATGATTTTCAATGTTAAAAATTCTTAGTAAAACTATTTACTCTATTTCTCTGCTGCTTGTTAGCTCGATTGCGAGTGCATCCTTGATCACTAATGGCAGTTTTGAACAGTTACTATTTGCCGATAATTCAACGGCTAAAGGCCTAGTTCATCAGACAGATTTACAAGACTTTGCCAACAAAAATCGTGGCTGGGATGTTTTTTACACCCTACCAGGTTGGGTCACCACGGCGGGTCATGGCATAGAATTACAAAAAAACATTGTTGCTAAATCAATTGATGGTAGCAACCATGTTGAACTTGATGCTCACCGTCGAGGCGCCTCAAATTCAGTAATGACGCAAACACTTGCTTCACTCACCATAGGTGCAGACTATTTATTAACCTTTTATTATCAGGCGCGCACCAATAAGAAAAACGACAACGGTATTAATGTCTTTTGGTATGACGCTGCAATAGCTTTTGATTTAGACATGGATGCTGATTTTTCCATCAACGACAGAAGTAACCAACAGTCAAATTGGACGGTACAATCGATTTTATTAACCGCACAATCCGAAACAATGGCTTTAAGCTTTGGCGCCTTTGGTAAGCAAAATGGTCTTGGTGGTTTACTTGATAATGTTTCTTTAGTACAAGTTAATAACGGCCCAACAACCGATATCCCTGAGCCTCCAGTGTTCGCGTTATCAATGTTTGCTTTTGCCCTATTAGTACGCCGTCAGCATAAAAAAAGTCAATAGCTCCAGCTAACAGTTACTATAAAACGAATATATTAGCCGTAGGTAAAATTAAAGCCCGCTCATTATAACTTTCTCGGTCAGCCCCCCTCTGGTATAAGAGTGGCTGAGGAGGTTTCCCTTTTGCTATTCATAGCTGCTGTGCAAATAAGACAAAAAATTCCGTCACTGCCGGTAAGCTATTTACCTTGAAATAATAGCGCCTTAACCTCAGTAAAACCGTCTAAGTTTAACAATTCAGCTTTTTGTTCCAGTTCACTATAGTCCTTACGCCCCGTTGCTAACGCGTATAAACAAGACAACATAAACAACAATAATTCATCATGTCTACTGGCTTTAGTTGCTTGCTTAGTCACTTTATCTAAATGATTCAGTTGCTTAATAACCCTAGCATCGATATGCCATAAAGAGAGCATTAAGCTTGATGCGCCATAAATGCTAATATCCATTACCTGATAAAGGTGATTGTTTAATGAATGTAAATCATCAATTCCTTGCAGTGAATGCAACATAAGTTGGTGTTTTACTGCCTCTTTATGGCACAGTAATAACATGCCTAATAACGCAAATACCAGCACTTGTTCAATAAGAGCTATATCAAATTTAACCCCAATACCGGCTGACTTACGCAGCAATTGAAACAATTTAGGCGCGGTCAAAAAAGCATTAGTACATTGATTAATAACCCTTTGCTCTACATGTACTGCTAAGGAATCTTTCACTGCATAGATAACGGCTAAATTAACCACGGTATTTATGCCTAAATTTCGGCTAATCGCTTCTTCAATATTGTTAGGGGTTTTTCCGTAAATAGCTTTACTGGCAAGCCCCATTATACGTCCGGTGAAAATAGCATCGTTAGCTATGATTGCTATCACGCGGTGCAAATCAAAACTGTCTTTATCTTTTTCACTTAGTAATAGCTGGCAGCTATCGGGTAAGGGCGGCATGTTTTGTGCGATAGTACTTAAGTTCTGCTGATTATTTTTGTTGTTACCAACAAGGGATAACTCACGAAACTGCGATGGGCTTATGGCAAATTTATTACGAAAAGCGCGCTCAAATGTGGCTCGTTCAGAATAGCCCAACTTCACCACTAACGCGCTAATACTAACATTTTCAGTTAATAAGGCATGTACACACAGCTCATTCAAAAACTTATGTTGAATACGTTTAAAGGTAGCTTCTTCTTGGCTGAGTTTACGCCGAAAAGAAGTCATACTCATCGCCAATGCTGTTGCACACTGCTCTATGGTGAGTGTTGCCGGGACATCACTTTCTCTTAATAATCGATTAACCGCGGCGGTGAGAATTAATGGCTTTGTATTTTGGATCATGGGGTTTTTTATGGTAAATAAGCCAGTGTGCATAACTGGCTTTGTGCCCCATATAATGCTTACTTTACCGTTGATTTACTAGATAAAATACGATTATACTGCTATTAACTTCATTTGTGCCTTATTAGCCACTTTACTCTGCACTTCTCTTAGTTGATGAAAAGAACCGATAAATAGAAACACATAGCCAAATAGCTCTAGGCCTTCTTGAATAATGGTTTTATAAATATGATGATAATCATCATTCATCACCTCTTTCCACAAGGTGCCTGAGCCAAATAAGCGACTAAAGATCATGATAATAACCAAACCAACCAATATATTGAAATATGCATTGCTTTGGCTAAATAAACGCACTGAGCTAAGTAAATCAGCGCTATTTTTTACACTATAGATAATCACTAAACTGGCTAGTAGCAAGGTTGGATAAAGCCAAAACCCGTGTACTATCATATCAAAATAATAATCTAGTTCGCGTAAAAACATACAGCCAAAAAAGCCAGCAACTAAGACAAACAAGGTACGTGACTCTGCTACTTTGCTGGCTGACCAAATAAAAATACCAATACTCGCCAGCAATAACAGTTGTTGAAAGAGTTCAGTCAGTGAGCGCTCCGACAAATTATTTTTCAAGACAAAATAATCTATATTAATGGTAACAATAACACCTGCCGATAGTAGTGAAACGATGATAAAAGGTAATACTAAGATTTTAAATAATTGCAACAAAGCCAACTCCGTTTACGATAGGTTAAATTGAAGAAATATTACTTGGCTAAAGCCGCTAATTCTAAGGTAACGTGAGCTATGCCCTGCTTAGCGATTTTTTTATTAAGCTCAGCTTGTTTAGTGCTTAATAACGATATGCCCTCTATCGTGATATCAAATGCCTTCCAATGGCCTGTTTTTTTATTTTGTCGCATTTGAAAAACCAAATTAATGGTCGGTGCACCTAGCTCAATAATTTGGATTTTAATACCAATGATTCTTTTGCCTTTAGTCGGTTTTTCCGGCTCAAAAATGACTTGTTGGTTGGTATATTTGGATAGAGCAATCGAGTAAGTTCGTACCAAGTAATGGCGCATGGCTGCAACAAAATCAGCACGTTGCTGTGTTGATATTTTTTTCAAATGTTTACCTAAAACACGATAGGAAGCGTAGCGATAATCTATTGCTGGCATTAATTCTTCTTCAACAATGTCGCGCATTAAATGTGGAAATTTAGCAATGGCTTGTTGATTAGCCGCTATACGTGAAAACAAGTTAGTAGCCGCTGTTTTTAAGACCACATAAGGTGAGGTGCTCTCTAAATAATGAGCGGAATTTACTGTAGCAGAAGCGATTGATAAATCTACTGAGCTAGCTGACCCTGTTGATGATGTCGCCATCACCTCACTAGTAATAGTTGAAGATAAAACTAAAGCCAAAATGCTTTTTGTTATGAATGATCGCATGATAAAAAGTCCTTAAATATAAGATATGTACTGCGCTACCAGCAAAACAAACCGACCGAGCGGTTTGTTTTTTTTGTGGCGAGAGAATAGCACCGACCGAGCGGTTTGTGAAAGATGTTTTAAAGAACTAAAAAGTTTACAAAAGTGTAAATGGGCATAAGCGCTCAGCTCTGTGCCGGGTTAGGTGTCGGCTAAGTGCAATACAGTAACCAGAGCTGAATAACTAGGTAAGACAATGAACACAGCCATAAGCTGAATTATTTTTTCAACGCTCGAGTATAAAGGCATAACTCAGCAATAACTTGTTGAAACAGCGCTTTATTACGCGAGCTTTTGCATAAGGTAGTGGCACCATTTAGGGTTGCGACAATAAAGTAACTCACTTGGCTAAGCGCTAAATCTGCACGTAAATCATCACTGATTTTCTCAAAGGCATCAACAATCGACTGATTCAACTGCTCTTGCAGAGCTAAAATACGCAAACGAAAGCCCTCATCGACATTAGCCATTTCTTCGCACAGGTTGTTAAGCGGACAACCACAAACAACTTCACTACAAGACATTTGCTCAGTAATTGCAGTGAAAAAATCACATAAACCTTCAATTGGATCATCTACAGCCAAAGCTGATTGCCATAGTTCTAGAAACATCGGGGTATAAATTTCTTCGAATACCGCATAACCCAGCGCCATTTTACTGCTGAAATGGTGGTAAAGTGCGCCTTTTGATATTTCACAGCGATTGAGAATAACCGACAGACTAGTCGCTTTAAAACCATGCTGATGAATTTCATCGGCGGCTACGGTTAAAATATTTTGGCGGGTTTGCTCAGCATCACTCATGGCTACTTCTCAATTTATTCACTCTATTGAATAATAACCAACCGCTTGGTATGTTGCAAGAGTTGCTTAAGCGCCCTAGCCTTTAGTTGTGATCATGCAAAACTTGAGCTAAAGCAATGTTAATGACCGTCCTCGAGTTAAATCTGTGCTTACACGCCAATAACTGCAGCAAGGATAGTATGCTAAATGTTCAACCATCAAGGCGCTAACTGGATTTTGCAAGTTATAACGTTTATATTACTGTCAACCTACTGGTACAATGAGTTGAGAGTAATATAAACGTTATTATTCAATTCGATGTAATTAAATTTTATTTCACTTAAGTGACTATCAATGAATTTATTGTTTAAAAAAGCGTGGCTATTCCGCCTTATTATGAATGCCTGGCCACCGTTGTTTTTTGCTGGTATTCGCATTAAACATATCTCAACGGATTTTAAAACGGCCCGTGTAGAATTAACACTACGTCCGTGGAATAAAAATGCAGTTGGTAGCCATTTTGGTGGCTCTTTATTCGCTATGACCGACCCTTTTTGTATGTTGATGATCCTGGCACAGTTAGGCGATCAATACGTGGTCTGGGATAAATCAGCTGACATTGATTTTATCAAGCCGGGTAAAGGTAAGGTCATTGCAGATTTTTCCATTAATCAACAACTCATTGACGATATTATTGCTAATACCGCCAATGGTGAAAAATACTTGCCTCAAATTACCGTCTATGTAAAAGACGAACAAGGCGATATAGTGGCTAAGTTGAATCGTACGCTTTATATTCGTCGAAAAAAAGCAAAAAACAGGGGCAAGTGAGCTAACTTGCCCACTCATCTTAATTACTGACAAAAAAATCCTGCATTAAAATGCAGGATTTAAAATAAACTATGACTTATACGGATTGCTATTATTAATACTTACACATTCAACATGATGTGTTGGTGTACCCGAACAATAATGTCATCACTTTCTTTTTTCCAATCAACTTCATCAGAAAATTCTATCACCGCCGCAATGGCTTGATTAACAAACTTGCCATAATTGTGGTGTGTTTCATCACTCTTATCAGCAAAAAATACAAAACGTAAAGTATCAACTAACTTATCGGCTTCCCAATGCACGCAAAAACGTGTCTCAGCGTTATTTGGATTAACACCGATATAGATTAACTCACCAGAAACGTTTGCTACTTCATTTTCATCATAACGAACAAATGGCGAGACGCCGTTGGCAAGCAATGCAGCTTGGTCAATTTTATTTACCTGACAAGACTTATTAAAAGCACTTTCAATTTTTTGATAGAGTTTAGTAAACGGCTCATCCGATAAATAATCAATATCAGCGCCTTTTAATAAACGACGTGCCATGGGGATACTGGCAATCACGTAGGTAATAGAGGTATGAGCACTGCTAATACTCTGCCTTTGACTTTCATAACGATCAGCAATTTCTCTAAAGGTGTGACTAAGGGTATTCGCTCCGCCTTTATCTTTGGCAAAGATATCAAAGGTTAAATGTTGATGATCACGCAATTTAATCTCATTTTCAGCCAAACCAATGGCTGTTGAAATATCTTTAATCGCTTGGTAAACCTTATTATGGAACTTAGCTGAATTAACTTTAAGCTCTTGGCCAGTCGCTAAAAACAATATTTTAATTTTTCTGACGCGAATTGCGCCATCAAAATAGCCTTTAAAGGTACTATTGTGCTCAGGACAGTAGAAGAAAAAAGATTGCTGCTCAGTATGTAAAACTTGTTGCTCACCGCTATAGCGCACTCTAACAAGACGATTATTGGCAACAAAAATCACATGGGATAGGCCATGTTCTTCAACTGACACTAGCGCAGCACACTAATAAACGGTTATTACCTGCCTAAGCAAGTAGAAAACAGAAAACAGAAAACAGGCCAAGCTAATGCTATAAGTAATGGACGACAATAATTACCTTAGTTTTTTAGTCCATTACTTTGCTCTGTCATTAATGCCGATAAGGATTAATGACACGACTTAAATACAGGTTAAATTACCGGCTGAAATACTGGCTGGAATGAGTTATTTTGCACAATATTGCTGAGCCTTGTTGCCAAATCCTCTTGCAATGCATCAAAGAGGAAGTTGCCCATGCTGATGCGCTTAACACCCAGTGATTTTAAGCTAGCAAAATCAGCTAGCTCAAGCATGCACATAACATTAACTGGTAACTTTGTGCTATTAACCACGGCTGCAATCGCCTCAGTTTGCACAATACATGGCACAAATAACCCATTCGCTTTGGCAACAAGGTGCCGAAAAATACCGACCAGGGGCTTATTTGTCAATATTTTGGTGAAGACCCTGTCTATCCAGTGTGTTCGGCTGAGCTGGCTAAATCAATGAGTTTTAAAACCCCAGCGGATTTACTGAAAACATGGCTGGTTAGTTTAGATAATCCTGGTTACTACGATTGGCCATCTTGGTTTGAGCACTGTAATACTCCAGGTTATCAAGAGCATCAACAATGGACTGAGGTGCACAGCACTGATATGGCGCTGAATGCGGTACTCAACGGCCATGGCTTTACCCTAGCTGCCAGGTATTTATGTATTGAACAATTAAAGTCGGGGCAACTTGTTATGCCAGTAAACATCCCTCACCCAAATGTGGTAAAACGCTATTTTGTTTATGATGCTAACTCCGCAAAAATAGCGCGCTTAAACATTTTTACTACGTGGATAACAGCTGAAATGAACGTTTACCCATTAGATCTTATCTCCCCCTATTAACGCTATTAATAAGCGCTAAGTAACGACTATTGCCTACTAATGTACTCCATAAATACTTGCCCTTAGTTATGCTGGCTTTTATGCTGTTTAGTCGCCCTTACTAGGTGTTTGGGTGCTGCTCTGCTCGACTGCCTTATTGATTGCTTTGACGCTTGTTGTGGTGAGGGCTTTGACACTGGCTGCTGATAAACTGACTGTCTTTGCACCTGCTTATGCTGCTTTGATTGCGTAAAGTGCTTTTGCTTGGCTTGGTTATGCACGGCATGGTTAAGATGTGACTGTTTATCTGCCACATAGTGTTTGTTAGTCGAATGATGGCCCGTCTGCTTAACGATTTTTGTACTGTGGACTTTATTACGGTGAACCTTGTTACTGTGAACTTTAGTGCTGCGAACGACTTTTGTATCATGGACACTAGGAGCTACGCCATAATACTTATGTGTTAATCGCCCACTGCTGTAGGCCACGCCACGTCTATGTTTAGATTGATGACTCCAACGCTTGGCCTGATGACTAATAACGATTTTTTTGCTTGGGTGATAAGCATGTCGATTATAGTGATTCACTACTATATGGCGGTTATGCCAATTAAAGGCACTAAAGAAAAAGTGACTGCTAATATGTACGCCATGGCCCCAATAAAAGTGACCATGATGAGCGGCATAATAGTAAGGATTATGCCAATAAATTGGTGGGTAATGGGACCAGTGCCAGCGACCATAGACCACGCGGGTATCATAATAAGGCACATAAATAATCTCAGGCTGTGCGGGCTCGATGATAATAATGTGCTGTTCTTTTATCACCTCAACATTATCCATATTAGCCAAACTACCGGCTTGCTCAGCCTGCTGGCGTAACGTTTGAATACTGGCTAGCACTCTGGCTTCATCTTGTAAAAAAGCATCGCCGAGCTTTTGCATCCAGCTAAGATCTTCACTCAATTTAGCCATCACTCGAGGAAAAGCTAACAGCGTTTTAATACTGGCATCCCAATCTTTTTGTTGTGCTTTTTTTTCTATTTGTGCCGCGGTTAAGGTCGAATGTTTATTGAGCCAACGTTCAGCCTCAATCACTTCAATGGGATAAGTCGAGGCAATAAGAATATGTGTGAGTAAGGTATCTGGGTATAAGGCAATAGGTGCTAAGGTTTGTGCAAGTTCAGCTGCAGATATCGACTCTTGCTCTGCTTGTTGCTCTTGCGCCAAAACTGCAGCAGAAAATAACGTAGTTGAAAGTAGCGTAGTAGCCAACAGCAGCATGAACAGTACGGCACTATATTGTACAGCGCTAAAGTTTAAAGCCTTAGCTTTTAAAGGGCTATGCTTTAACACGATTTTTTTAAAGTCAATTAGCCAAGGGGGTTGATGTATGTGCATAAGCTTACCTTTATTCATTATTGATCTTATTGAATAGAGTAAACCCCTTTAGCTGAACCAAGGCTGAACAAAAGCCATCAACTTGCTAGTTGCTATTTTCTAGGTGCTAGGTAGGAAGAGTAAGCAGCTAAGCTGATTAAATAACTTGCCAGCTGCAGCTTATCTATTTACCACGAAACTAGCTATTAGCAAAGCTCAGAGTAAACTTTGCTCCGCCTAAGTTTTCAGAGCGCCCTATGTGCAGCTTGCCTTGATAACTGGCCACTAGATCGCGCACTATTGCTAAGCCAACACCATGTCCTTCAGGATAAGTATCTGCACGAACGCCGCGCTCTAGTATTTGGCTGATTTGCTGTTTTTTAATACCGACACCATCATCTTCAATGCAAATAACTAACACATCACCTTGTTGGCTAACCGTTAGCATAATAGTGCTTTTTGCTGCTTTATAAGCGTTATCCAATAAATTACCTAACAGCTCAAGCAGATCCGCTTCATCACCTTTAAAGGTCAGTTTATCTGTTAACTTGCTGGTTATTTTTTTATCTTCATCATGATAAATTTTAGCTAGGGTCTTAAGTAACTTATCTACCACGGGTTTTACGGCAATGCCCAACAGCCAAGAAGAATGTCCAGCACTTTGTGCGCGCTTTAATTGATGGTCAATGGTGGAATTAATGCGATTAATTTGCTCTTGGTTAACCACAGAAATATCGCTTTGTGCTTGTAAAACTGCCAAGGGTGTTTTTAAACTATGGGCAAGATCAGATAAAGCATTACGATAACGTTGCCTTTGCTTTTGTTCAGTCGCTAATAACTGATTTAACTGCCTGGTTAGTGGCGATAACTCTTTGGGATAAACACTCGTTAACCGTTGTGCTTTACCTTGTTCAATCGCCTTAACTTCTTGCTCTAAAGTCGATAATGGTTTTAATGTCCACATTAACCAGACAAATTGCAGCAAAAATATAATGACCATTAAAAACGCTAAACCAAGCCAAAGTTGCTGTTTAAAATCATTAATGAGTTGTAAGTAGCTTTGTTTGTCTTTGATGATATGAACCGTCATGGGAAAGCTGTACTTATCATCAGTAAAGCTTACTGCATAGCTATAAATAAAATGCGGTAAGCTATTAATTTCAATGTGAGTAAAAGCTGTTTCTCCCGTTATCAGGGTTACTAATTGTTTAGGTAGTTTATTGGGTAAGTTAAGGGTAAGCAAAGATTGCGAGCGCCATAAGGTGGCACTTTTGTTATGTGGATTTTTGTTATTTAGGGTATTATTTGTATCCGCTTGCTTGCTCTCTTGCTGCGAGATAAAAGCATATAAGCCTGAATCACTAACATTAAACTGATTTTCAATTAATGCTTCCGGCATGATGAGCCTAGCTTGTTCAACTTCTGCCACCGCCAAAATGGTATAGCTGTAGGCAGTTAATTCATTTTTTATACTGCCCTCCATGTGTTTCTCAAATGAGTTCATGATGATAAACGCAACGGTGGGCAATATAATAAGCACCATCGCCAGTAGACTCACCATCAAACGTACTTTAAGGGAATTGAAGAAAGAGTTTAAATACATTTTAATTCGAGGCTTTAAAAATGGCAGCAAGAAAATACCTAAGCAGTAAAGTCAATTAAACGATAGCCTTGACCACGCTTAGTTTCAATAAAATTATGTTTACTGTCAGGGTCAAGTTTTTTCCGTAAACGTCTAATAAAGACCTCGATAACATTAGAGTCTAAATCAAAGTCCTGATCGTATATGTGCTCAGTTAAGGTGGTTTTCGAAACCACCTCCCCTATGTGCAACATAAGATATTTAAACACTTTAAATTCTTGAGCACTTAAATTAACACTTATTTGCTCTACTGATACTTGCGAGGTAGCCGTGTCTAAAGTAAAGGGACCATTATGAATGGTCGAACTCGCCTTACCGGCGCTGCGCCTGATCAACGCATTTAAGCGCGAGCTGAGTTCTTCGATATGAAAAGGTTTAGTGAGGTAATCATCAGCGCCAGCATCTAAACCAGCGACTTTATCTTGCCAGCGATCCCGGGCGGTAAGAATTAAAATGGGGAAGTTTCGGCCTTTTTCTCTTAATTTTTTAACCACTGTAGTACCGTCTATCTTAGGTAAACCTAAATCAATCACAGCAATATCATAGTCATATTCAAGGCCTTGAAATAAAGCAATTTCACCATCAGCAGCGACATCGACCGAGTAATTTTGCCGCACTAATTGTTGTTGCAACTCTTGCTGCAAGGCTGGATCGTCTTCAACTAAAAGCAAACGCATAATAATTTTTCCTTCAGCTACGTCCTTTAAAATTAATTGTTTTCTATTTTTCCGGTTTTAGCATTGACCTTTTTAGAGATCACCTGACCATTAGGTTTAACAATTTTAACTCGATAACCGGCATTGTTTTTTTGTTTATTAACTTTTAACACCCTACCGCCATATTGTTGTTGTACTATTTTTGCCGCTTGTTTTGAGCTAGTAACCTTTTTATTGCCTTGTTTATGAACCTGCTTCTCTGCCGACCAAGCATCGCTGGCACACAAGGTCAGCACACTCATAAACAGTGTTAATAAAAAAATGCGTAATTTCATCTCAAACCCTAATGCAGATAATCCTATATAACATTCAGTGTAAAAGAATGCTGCTCGCAAATAAACCAAGTTTCCCTTAATGATACCAAATACTAGCTGAACAAGGGCTGAACATTTTCTTAGTAGCTGCTCTAAGAGTGATCAAGATGTTCAGCTTGAGTTCATCTAACTTGCGCTTTAATGGTAGCAAGCAACGTAACAAGGATTTAATGATGAACAATTTACTTAAGCAGTTATCTTCCAGAGTGACCTTAAATAAGGCGGTCAAAGTTACTTCACACCTTAGCTCAAAGCTAACATCACCAGTAACTTCAAGGTTATCGCCCATACTGGTCACCAGTTTGCAATTAAGCTTAATGTTAACCTTGCTGTTAATGACATTGCCAAGTTTTGCTGAGCAAAGTTATTCTATCGGGCAATCAACAAGCGCCTCTAACAAGCAATCAGCAGAGCAACTGAGGCAAGCCATCAAGCATAGAGTCATACTTGGCGATAGCGACCAAGCACAAAATAAAGCCTTGGCCAGCACACGTGATGAAGTTATCAAGCAAAAAAATCAACAAGTTCACAAAAACATCTCAGCCAGATTATTTAAGAAAATGGCTGAAACCCCAAAAGTAAACAATACCAGTAGAAGCTTCAGTGACGGCACTTTTGTCATTTATGAAGGCTATGCACAATTAATAGCAGACCTTGATTTAGATGGTTACTATCAAACTTTTAGTGTCACCTTTGATGCCGATTTAATCACCTATAACCCTTATGATAAGGCTGTTGTCTATGCCGAGTTATACTTAAGCGAAAATGGCGGCCCTTGGCAGCATTACTACACTACCGACAGTTTTGTTATTCAGGGTGAAAGCTCAGAGGATGCTTTTGAAGTCTATAGCACCTTAAGCCAAGGTTTTAATCCTAATCATTACGATGTACTCATCGATCTATATGAAGTTGGTTACGCAAATATTATTGCTTCTTATAGCAGTGATGACAGTAATAGTTTATATGCTTTACCCTTGGAGAGTAGTGATTATGATATTGAGTATGTTGAATATTACCAAGAAACTCATAGTCATGGTGGTAGCGCTTCACTCACTGGCATGATGATTCTCATGATGATATTAGCTATGCGTCAGTTGTCTGCGCAACGCAAGTGCTGCCGCTATTGGCCAATACGGCGATTAATGACTTAGGGGCAGCCCTGCACTGCTCCAACACACTTTAGAACGCAGCTTTGTAAAAGTAACTAGATTAACCCTTAAACCATGTCAATCGATGAACAAGCTGGAGGATATATTAGCGTTTTTATATCAACGCCAGCAAAGTGACCTTAACTGGGTAGATATTGCTTACCCGTTTGCTTTTAGTGATCAAGCTCATTTCATTCGCTATTAAAAAAGTACCTGAATTTAACCCGTAAAAGATTATGGCCAGTAACCTGGCTTCACCATTGACGTTTATGCTGGCATTGACTCTAAATAACCTGAGCAGTAAGTTAATTACTGCTAGTGCTCTGTTATTAGGGGCTTGGCATTTATTTAAGCAAACAAATGCGCTATGTTACTCCGTTAGATATGCTTAATAGCGCTTGGCTATTTACCTCTGTTCTTCTCAATTTTTCAGTCACCAACGGATTTCATCGACCATGAAAGATCTTACTCAAGGCTCAATCCCTAAACATCTAATTAACATGGCATTACCCATGATGATAGGTATGTTTATCCAAACATTATATTTTATCGTTGACTTATATTTTGTTGGTAAATTAGGCGCTGCTGCCCTAGCAGGATTGAGTTTAGCGGGTAATGCCATGTTTTTAATCTTTGCGCTCACCCAAATACTCAATGTCAGTACTGCAGCACTTATCTCTCATGCAGTAGGCGCAAAAGACAGAGAAGATGCTAACCTAACGTTCAACCAGTCGATGATGTTATCTACCGTCACGGGCCTAGTAGTTTGTATTATTGGCTACGTAGGAGCCGAAGCTTACCTCAATTTAATCTCACAAGACCTAGCAACGGTGCAGATGGGCTTAACCTACCTGCATTGGTTTATTCCCTGTATGGCATTGCAGTTTGTTATGGTTTCGATTAGCTCAGCATTGCGTGGCACTGGTATTGTTAAGCCAACTATGATCATTCAAACACTTTCTATTTTAGTTAATATACTCCTGTCGCCGATATTAATTGCCGGCTGGGGCTCTGGCTATGCCATGGGGATTGCCGGTGCCGGATTAGCTAGTTCAATATCCGTTGTTTTTGCCGTCATTCTTTTATGTTATTACTTTAAAACAGCAGAGAAATACGTCAGTGTCGACTTTTCTCTTTGGCGAGTTGATACAGCGCGCATAAAAAAACTACTCGCTATTGGCTTACCTGCCGGTGGCGAGTTCTTCTTGATGTTTGTTTATATGGGCACCATTTATTGGTTAATTCAACCCTTTGGTGCGGATGCACAAGCAGGATTTGGCCTAGGATCGCGCATAATGCAATCGTTATTTTTACCGGCCATGGCTATTGCTTTTGCTGCGCCAGCAATTGCTGGGCAAAATTTTGGCGCAAAAAATTACCAAAGAGTGAGAGAAACCTTTACTTGGTCTGCCATTATGACCTGCTCACTGATGGCAATACTGACACTAGCCTGTTTAAGCCAAGCTGAATGGATGGTGCAAGCCTTTTCAAATGACCAAGAAGTGTTGTTAATTAGTGTCGTTTTTTTACAGCTTATCTGTTGGAACTTTGTGCCATCAGGCTTAGTTTTCACCTGCTCAGGCATGTTTCAATCCCTCGGTAATACCATGCCAGCTTTATTTAGCACAGCCACACGTTTAATCACCTTTATCCTCCCAGCCCTGTGGTTATCACAGCAAGAGGACTTTCAAATTGAACAACTTTGGTATGTCTCGGTAACCACAGTATGTATTCAAGCAGGGGTCAGCTTTTATTTGCTAAGACGAGAATTTAACAAGCGCTTGCCACAGGGTGAGTCATCAAGCGAAAATTTAGCAAACGAAAATCTATAATGTGCTCCCTCATCTAAAGACAGGTACCATGGTCTGAAGAAAGGTAAAGCTAGCAAAGGCGGCTAATCTGCTACATTAATAGTCAAAGCGAGTATCATTCATACAACTTGCTTATTAATAAAACTGAAGTCTGGCAGTATTTATCCCGGTATTCCCCGTTATAACCAAGAGCTATACTCAAGTGATATACATTTGACAACAGTTCTAAACAAAATACCACAACACAGCAGTTAACTTTTAGTTGTCTACACTATACTATTCATTATCAAGGAACCGAGTTTCCGGTAAATACACCTAACTTCATGGCAAGCAAATAAGGAATAAGCAATGTTAATACTAACCAGAAGGATCAGTGAATCGCTAATCATTAGTGATAATATCACCCTAACAATATTAGCCATACAAGGTAACCAAGTACGCATTGGCATTGATGCACCTAGAGACATATCAGTACACCGTGAAGAGATATACAACAAGATTCAAGAGGAAAAACTTGTTGCTCCTGCAGTTAAATGGGTAAAACCAGAGCCATCCAACACTAAGCCGGCAACAATCATAGTTAAGAAGTCTAGAAAGATAACCTAATCAATCAAGGTGAGCCTTTAGTTTCTCATCACAACTAGCGCAACTGAAGCATTTATTGAATTTTCAACGGAGGGAATAGTCGAGGTGTGTGCAGAATATAATGAGCCATTAGTAATATGGCAATAAGTTGACCGATGCATAGTATCTGAGACTAGAAAATATATCCGTAGAGTAATCGTCATGAACAAGAAAGCAATAGAACTCTTTCTAGCAGAACATAAGAACACGAGAACAGTTAAAGCCATTGAATTATTATTGAGTGGTGATGGCGGTGTAACTATAGCCAAAGCACTTGGTATCAGTAAACAAGCAGTCTATAAGATTAGAGATAAATACATTAAGGTTTAGTTAGCGGTTACTTTCTAGGGTTGCAGTTTAAAAGTGCTTGCTGCAAGCTAATGTCAAAGTGACACGTTAGCACCGAAAAACCCGCTAATCTGCTATATTTACCAGCAAAGTAAGTATAATTCATCCAGTCTGCCTACTAATAAAACTGAAGCCCGGGAACCTTTATCCTGGAAAACGAAGACAACAATGATCCCCCCTTAATAAGATCCTCCTACTAACTAGCACCCGTTCAAGATCATTTATACCAATAGGGCTAAGTTATTGCTCATTTGGCGAGAATTAAAATGCTTTTAGCCTAGGTATGGATTACCGAGAATGTTTATTACCGATAATTTTTATTACCGATAATTTTTCCTGCATTATCTAATGACCTGGTCAAAGAAAATTAATGTTATTATTGCCTCATATTTTAGCAGAAATTAAATAAACGCTAACGTTAAACCCTCATTAATCGGTTGGTATAGATGCAAAAAATCAATAATATAACTAGTTTAAAAGCTATCCTATGCACTATTGCTTTATTTTGGCAAACGAGTTTATTTGCCCATACAATAACCGAGCATGCTATGGAAAATACGGAGCATAAAATTGAACAAACACAGTTGACTGAGCTTGGTGCAGCGGTAAAAGAAGCAGTAAAAGAACCAACCGTAAAGTCTATTCAAATAGAGCTAGTTAAATTAACGGATAAACAGTTGACTGAGCTTGGTGAAGTGGTAAAAGAAGCAGCAAAAGAACCAACCGTAAAGTCTATTCAAATAGAGCTAGTTAAATTAACGGATAATAGTGGTTTAAGCTATATAGGCGGAAAAGTTAATGCTGCCGACCTCGATGTATATTTATTCCAGATGAAGCAAATATTAGGTGATGACTTTACCCTGTATCGACAGTACCAAAGTAAGAGAGATCATCACACTTTCCACATGACATTAATTAATCCCTATGAATACCAAAACCTATGCAAACGTATCGCGATAGGAACAAAGTTATCCGTATCGTTACGTGGCTTAGCACGAGTAAGTGTTGACCATAAAACAGCATATTTTGTTGTTGCCCAATCTGCACAGGCGAAAAGTTATCGTCAAAGTTTAGTGTTAACTGCTAAAGACTTCCATATAACCCTAGGGTTTTATCCTAACGATGTTTATGGTGTGAATAAGGGAATTGAGACTCTTATACCAACAGTTCGAATAACTAATAAATAGCTAAACCTTGGGCAAGAGCTTTATTGATGCTTGCTAGTGGTGATATCGATTTACTGATTAACGTCGCTAAAACTCAAGCAATAGAGCTGTTTTCTTACCACGGTTATTCAATAAAATTAAGGCTATATTCAAGTATCATTGAAGTCAAAACTGACACTCGCTAATAAAATAGCGTGTGTCAGTTATTTTCTTAACAGTTAACCGTTAACCGTTAACTATTATGCTACTTTTTTGGCTTCTATCTGGCTAGCAAGGTATTCATCTAATGAACCTTGGAAGTTAACTAATTTTTTATCTTTAATATCAATAATACGTGTCGCCAAGCTTGAGACAAACTCACGGTCATGGCTAACAAAGATTAGTGTACCTTCAAACGCTTTAAGGGCGTTATTTAAAGCATCAATCGCTTCTATATCCATGTGGTTAGTTGGTTCATCCATGATCAAGACATTAATATCTGCCATCATCAACATACCAAATAACAAGCGGTTCTTCTCACCACCTGAACAGTTACGTGCTTTTTTGTTGGCGTCATCATCGCTAAACAATAAACGCCCTAACATACCACGAACGCTTAAATCATTGTGACAAGGTCTACGCCATTGTGACATCCAATCCATTAGCGTTAAGTCGTTATCAAAAAAAGAACCGCTATCTTGCGGGCAATAACCCACTGAAGCATTTTCAGACCACTTAACCACACCTTCATTGTGTTCTAATTCATTCATTAAACAGCGTAACAAGGTGGTTTTACCGACACCGTTTTCGCCGATAATGGCTAACTTGGTACCTGCTTCTAGCAATAAGTCACCCTTTTCAAATAACATTTTGCCATCAAAACCATGACCTAGGTTTTCCAGCTCTAAGGCTTGGCGATGCATTTTTTTACCTGGGGCAAAGGCAAGTTTAGGGCTAATACGACTTGATGCTTTCACATCATCCAATTTAATTTTGTCCATTTTTTTAGCGCGTGAACTGGCTTGTTTCGCTTTTGAAGCATTGGCACCAAAGCGGTTAACAAAGTCTTGTAACTCGGCAATTTCTTCCACTTTTTTAGCATTACCTGATAATAACTGTTCACGTAATAAAGCAGACTGCTCTAAGTAAAACTCATAATTACCTGGGTAAATACGTAATTCACCGTAATCAATATCGGCCATATGTGTACAAACAGCATTAAGGAAATGTCTATCATGAGAAATGATGATCATGGTGCATTTACGTTTGTTCAACTCACCTTCTAACCAAGTAATGGTATGAATATCCAAGTTGTTAGTCGGCTCATCGAGTAATAAAATATCAGGGTTGGCAAACAATGCTTGAGCAAGCAAAACACGTAACTTCCAACCTGGGGCAACTTGTTGCATGGAGCCGTAATGAAAAGACTCATCAATACCGGCTTCTAATAAGATTTCACCGGCGCGACTTTCAGCGGTGTAACCGTCCATTTCAGCAAATTCACTTTCTAATTCACCCGCACGCATGCCATCAGCTTCACTCATTTCTTCTTGTGCGTAAATAGCGTCACGTTCTTGCTTTACTTTCCACAATGGCATATCACCCATGATCACAGTATCAATAACATTGAACTCTTCAAAAGCGAACTGATCTTGGCCCAAAGTACTAACTTTGTTACCGGTACTGACCGACACATTGCCTGAAGTTGGTGTTAACTCACCACTGAGTATCTTCATAAAGGTAGACTTGCCACAGCCATTTGCACCAATCAAACCGTAACGGTGACCGTTGCCAAATTTAGCCGAGATATTTTCAAACAACGGCTCTGCGCCAAATTGCATGGTGATATTACTTGTTGTGATGATAAGCCTATACTCCGAACGAAAAAGTGATCATGGATTTTTCAAGTCGCGCATTATAGCTGAGTTGGCGGTCTAATGATAATGATAATTAGATTAACTGTACAAATAACGAACTCATTTGTGATGGCGGGATTTGGGGATTGTCCCGTAATCTTATTATGGGGTTATCATATACAGCTAGAGTTTAGGATTAAATTAGTCAATGAAATAGGCTATATCTGATAAACTACTTTTAACAAAGTAAGCTAAGTACAAGACCAAGTAGAGTCATTAATTGCCCATTTAGCTTGCGCCTAACTAAGTAGACCTTAATTATGTATCCTTTGAATTATATCGAACCGGTATTTCGCCCACCAAGTGAATGGAAAAGCCTAATATTACAAGTCACTAATGGCTGCTCTTGGAATAAATGTACCTTCTGCGATATGTATACCAGTGAAAATAAAAAATTCAAACCAAAGAAAATTGACCTGATAGAGCAAGAAATTATCAAAGTTGCTAACTCAGGCATTACCACCAGACGGGTATTCCTAGCTGACGGTGACGCCATGATGTTGCCGTTCAAGCGTTTAAAAGAAATTCTCGAGTTAATAAAGCGGCATTTACCACAAGTAGGTCGGGTCTCTAGTTATTGCTTACCGCGAAATTTAACCAATAAAACAGTCGAACAACTAGCTGAGTTGCAAACCCTAGGGTTGAAGTTAATGTATATCGGTTGTGAAAGTGGTGACGATGAAGTGCTGGCGTTAATTGAGAAAGGCGAAACCTATCAAAGCTCATTGATTGCCCTTAATAAAATAAAACAAGCGGGCATAAAAAGTTCGGTGATGATTTTAAATGGTCTTGGCGGTCCAGAACTATCTCGCCAACACGCCATCAATTCAGCTAAATTGATGAATGAAGCGCAACCTAACTACTTATCAACACTGGTGGTGTCTTTCCCTTTAGGTGAACAACGCTTTGCCGTTAAATTCAGCCAAGCATCACTGCAACCTTTTCGTCAATTAACACAGCAAGAATTATTTAGCGAAATGGAAGTACTGTTATCAGAGCTTGAGTTAGAAAAAACCATTTTCCGCTCTGATCATGCCTCCAACTATCTGGTACTCAAAGGTGTCTTAGGCCATGATAAGGAAGCGCTTTTGGGCCAAGTAAGGCAGGCTTTACAGCAGCCAAGTACGGCTAACTTAAGACAAGAATGGCAGCGAGGCTTATAAGCGGCTATGCGTTAGTAATAAAAAAAGTAACACTGGTATTATGACAGCACAACCCTATAAAATAGGGCGTTGAGTCGCTATTTTTAGCTAAAATACTAATCTAAAGTCAATTTATGACCCGCATCAGATATTTTTGCTTTCAGATAATCTACATTATCTTCCTTAATAAAGGTTGAAGTACTGATGACTTCGGCAACCTTTAAGCCATAATCAGTTAACGCTTTAACTTTTAAATCGTTATTGGTCAGTAATTTCAAATGATGAATATTGAGTGCTTCGAGCATTTGTCCAGCTTCGGTAAAATCTCTCAGATCATCACCAAAACCTAAATGGTTATTCGCTTGGTAAGTATTCATTCCTTCGGATTGCAGCTTGTAAGCATCAATTTTATTATATAAACCAATACCACGGCCTTCCTGGCGTAGATAAATAATTACCCCCCCTTCAGCTGCCATAAGAGCAATCGCTTCATCAAGTTGCTCACCACAATCACAGCGAGATGAATGAAAAACATCGCCGGTTAAACATTCAGAGTGAATTCTAACCAGTGGGACTTTTTGCAAGGTATCTGCCTGGCCCAAAACCAAGGCAACATGCTCTTTATCAGAAATTAGATCCCTAAATGACACCATTTCAGCGGGAATGTCACTATTGGGACCTATCTTTAATGAAATTCTTGTTCGTATCTCAGCCATAGCTACTACTTATCTATTAAACTATTAACCCAAAATGAGTTGTTTCAGCATGAAACCAGCAATTAACTTAGCTGATTTAAAGTATAAATATTATACCTTAAACCTCGACACTGGTATGACCTTTATTATCGACAATTTCATTATTAGTTATGCATACCACGAACTGGATAATTATTATCAGTATTTTTATTCAAGCCATACCATTGAGCAAAGCTGCAATTCAGAGCGAGCAAAGGGGTTATTTTAAATATCAACTAGTGGTATTTTTCCGCTGCTGTTAACAACAAAAAAGCCTGGCTCAGCAATGACATGATCCATTTTTTGTGGTTACCTGGCTCTGAAACATATAAGCCTAGCGTCTGTATTTGTGCAACCGTTAAACCCTATGCTATTGAGAAACGCACGGCTAATTGTTCTATGTGGTTTTCTAATTGCGCGTCGACATCATACTCATCAGCCACAGTGACCACTCGGCTGTTATAACCATTACCAGCAGCATGGTTGCTGCTTTATCTACTAAAGCAGCGTTTAGCTTACCCTCTGAAAAAGGGTAATACTGGTGAGCATTAATCATTAGTAAGTTTTTCGACTTGGCTGTGCTGATAAAATAACGCCAAAATTTAATTTTATTTAATTAAAATGAAGTAAAAAAATTTTTCTCCTTCATAATTAATGTTAAAAATAAAGCGTGCTATATTTTAGATCAATTAACAATGTGGTCCTAGTCCCATAAAATATAACAATTAGTTTGGTATAACATTTGAATTATTTAGCTCACTTATATCTTGCCCAACCGAATGCTGATTCTCATTTCGGTAATCTGTTAGGGGACTTTGGCGGCAAGGTTCATGCTCAGCAGCTATCGACAGGCGTTCAGTTAGGCTTAGAAAACCATTACCTAGTTGATCGCTTTACCGATAGCCATAGCGCAGTAAAACAGGCGAAAAACTTATTTTCTACAGAACGAAGACGCTTTGCCGGTATTGCCTTAGATGTGCTGTTTGATCACTTCCTGATACGGCATTGGTCACGCTTTCATCAAACACCTTTGCGCCAATTTAAACAAAGCAGTTATGCCCTACTCAATGAAAACCTTAGCTATATGCCGAGTAAAATGCAGCAGGTAGTTACACCCATGACACAAAATGATTGGTTTAAGGAATATGAAACAGTAGCAGGCATAGGTTTTGCGCTTGATAATATAGCCAAGCGCATTCGTTTTGCTAATCAATTTAGTGGCTGCATTGCCGATATCAATCGCCACTATGGCGAACTAGAAGCGGTATTTTTAGCATTTTTTCCTGAGCTGATTACCCATGTAAACAAACATGGCCTTGAGACAAAGCCAGTTGGCGTTATTCAACCATAGGTTTCGTGCCTTAGAGCTATTTGAATTCCCCAGTGCAGCTAAGCTTGCTATGGTGAGTGACAATTGATAAAAATAATAATAGGAATATTATGAAAGCTTTAATTAAATCATCAATGAAAGCTTCGACCCTGTTAGGGCTAACACTGTCTGCTCTAGTAGCCACTCAACTTGCCGCACAAACCTATGTCATTCATGCGGGTCAAGTCTTAACCATTCCTGGGCAAGCGCCCTTAACGAAACAAACCATAGTGGTTAAAGATGGCATAATCACTGCGCTTAAATCGGGCTTTATCGCCGCGAATAAAATAGCTACCAATGCCAAAGTTATAGATTTATCCAATAGTTTTGTCATGCCTGGCCTTATGGATATGCACGTCCACTTGCAAGGTGAGTTAGGTCCTAAAAATGATAGTGAAAAACTAAGAATGTCTGATGCAGACAAATTAGTTAAAAGTATCTATTTTGCTAAAAAAACGCTAATGGCTGGTTTTACTACCGTCAGAGATTTAGGTGGCAATGCCGAGCAAAGCTATGCCTTACGTGATGGTATTGCTAAAGGCTATCTACAAGGGCCGAGAATAATTGCCGCTGGCAGTAATGTTGCCGTAACTGGCGGTCACGGCGATGTAGATGGCATGAGCCCTGCTCTGTTAGAAATGCATACCGCAAAAACCATCTGTGATGGCCCTTATGATTGTCGCCGCGCTACCCGCCGAGCCATAAAATTTGGCGCTGACATTATTAAAATAACCTCTACTGGTGGTGTGTTATCAGATACTAATACCGGTACAGGCCAACAAATGTCTGATGATGAATTAAGAGAAGTGATAGACACAGCTCATGCCTTAGGCAGAAAAGTAGCCAGTCATGCCCATGCCGCTGCAGGTATAAACGCGGCGTTAAGAGCCGGTGTCGATAGTATTGAACATGGCAGTTACGCCAATGAAGAAAGTATTAAACTGTTCAAGCAAACAGGCGCTTATCTGGTGCCGACCTTGATGGCTGGCGATACTGTAGTAAATTTAGCGAAAAACACTGACTTTATGTCGCCCGCTATTCGAGCCAAGGCCATTCGTGTTGGTGGCGATATGATTGCCAACTTTAAACGTGCATACCAATCTGGGGTGAAAATTGCTTATGGCACGGATAGCGGTGTTTCTAAACATGGCAACAATGCCAAAGAAGCGGTGCTGATGTTTAACGCTGGCATGACGCCGCAAGATATTTTAATAACAGCGACAGTGAATGCCGCCGACTTAATTGGTAAATCTGACTCGTTAGGTACCATTGAAGTGGGTAAAATCGCCGACATTATTGCCATGGATAACAGTCCATTAGAAGACATCAAAGAGTTACTTACTGTTGATTTTGTGATGAAATCTGGGCTAATTGTCAAAGAATAAAACTATGTTCACTTGCTTAACCATTAATAACTAATCAGCAATCCCGAAACATAATGACTAAGCACTCGCATTAAAGGCCAGGAGTAAAATTACCAAGCAGTTTGGTATTAGCTCAACAAAAAGGCTGACAGCCAGCAGATAAAATCAGGGGTGCATGTCAGCCGCTTTATTCACTTTAGTTACCTGAGCAGACTTAATAGTTTGCCGTTTTATTTACTCTTTTGTTGGCAATACTGATCGCCATAATAATTGTTGGAGTAGTTACAATTAAGGACTGATTTTTTAACACTAGTTACAGTGAAAATTAATTTTATATTGCTTGTTACAGTACTAACCACCTGATCAATCGCACCATTAATTATACTTTTCATAAGTGTTCACCTGGTCTATTTAAGTTGCACCTAGTGTGCACCACCGTCATCATTCAGTAAATTCAACAATATCGAATATATACTTCGATTAAACTAAAGTACCGGTCGTGCTAAGGCAAACTACATTTATCGGTTAATTGCTGGCTAAAAATATCTTTTAGCAGGGTCAACTCATTGGTTCTGACATAATTGGGTCTGATAACTAAGGCAATGGTTCTATGTGGGCCAGGTTCATTTAAATGAATGGCCCTCAGCTCTGATTCGTTATAGATTAATTGATCTAAGGCCATTTGTGGTACCAGTGTCGTACCTAACTTACCAGCAACCATTTGAATTAAAGTATGTAAACTAGCCGAATCAAAATCTGAGTCTTGCTTTTTTATTTGTAATCGACAAGCCGCTAAGGCATGCTCTTTTAAGCAATGACCATCTTTTAACAACATCAACTTATCAATTTCTAATTCTTCACTGCTAATTTCCTGAATTTTTTCCGGGCATTCATCTTTATGACAAACCCAATAAAAATCCTCTTGCCAAAATTCGAAACTCATTAAGCCCGCTAACGGGTAAGGTAAGGCCAATATGGCGGCATCAATTTCTCCAGTACGCACCTTATCAACTAATATATGTGATTGTTCTTCAATGATTTTTAATTTAAAGCTCGGATACTGTTTTCTGACTTCGGGTAAGACTTTCGGCAACAGATAAGGGCCAATTGTCGGAATCACCCCTAGAGTCATGGGGCTGGAAAAGGCTTGTTGATCGCTTTGCGCTATTTGTAACAGCTGGTCTAACTCCAACTGCACGTTTTTGGCTTTATTGAGTATTAATTGCCCCTTATTGGTGACTAATACCTGTTTATTATTGCGTTCAAATACCGTAACCCCTAACTGTTTCTCAAGTTCAGTGATTGCGGTACTTAATGCTGATTGAGAGACATTGCACGCCTCTGCCGCCTTTTTAAAGTGTAACGTTTTTTCAATCGCTAAGGCATAGTGCAGTTGTTTTAGTGTGATCATATTTTGATGATTACCTAATGAAAAGCTAATGAAAATTCAATGTTAGCTTTTATTGAATATAAATATGATTTTAATCATAAAGACAAAATTAGTCACCTCTTTGACCATAAGAAAAATAGAAGCTTATCTTCACGTTAATCAAATATGCAACTACCGCTACTTTCCCTATGATTTATATAAATTGATTTATAACTAAATTACTTATCACTAATTTAGCAAACGAGGACACTACCATGTTAAAGAAAACACTGCCTATTGCCGCGGCAATTACATTTGCGCTGTCATCAATGTTACTACCGGAAAAAGTGTTTGCGGCCAGTGAAATAAAAACCAATCAGTTTTGGTGGCCTGAACAGCTAGACCTGAGTCCACTGCGCCAACATGGCGCTGAATCAAACCCATACGGCGAGCAATTTAATTATGCCAAAGAGTTTGCCAGCCTAGATTTAACTCAGCTTAAAAAAGATATTCAAACTACACTGACCGATTCAAAAGCTTGGTGGCCTGCCGATTGGGGCCATTATGGTCCATTGATGATACGTATGGCGTGGCACAGTGCCGGTGTTTATCGCGTGCACGATGGCCGAGGTGGCGCCTCTGGCGGGCAACAAAGATTCGACCCGCTAAATAGTTGGCCAGATAATGCCAATTTAGATAAAGCGCGGCGATTATTATGGCCCGTTAAACAAAAGTATGGCCGTAAAATTTCTTGGGCTGATTTAATGGTGCTATCCGGTAATGTTGCCCTTGAGTCCATGGGTTTTAAAACCTTTGGTTTTGCCGGTGGTAGAACGGATGACTGGGAAGCCGATTTAGTTTACTGGGGACCAGAAACAGTCATGCTTACGGATAAGCGCAGAGATAAGAAAGGTAACTTAACCGGCCCACTGGCCGCGGTAGAAATGGGCTTGATTTATGTTAACCCTGAAGGGCCACACGGCAACCCTGATCCGCTGTTAGCCGCTAAAGATATCAGAATGTCATTTGGCCGTATGGCCATGAATGATGAAGAAATAGTGGCCTTACTTGCCGGTGGCCATACCTTAGGTAAGGCACATGGCGCGAAAAAACCGAGCGCATGTATTGGCGCAGAGCCAGCAGCAGCAGATATTGAAGAGCAAGGCCTAGGCTGGAAAAACAAATGTGCCACTGGTGTTGGCGCAGATACCATCACCAGTGGCTTAGAAGGCGCTTGGACGGTTACCCCAACGCAGTGGTCCTCTAACTACTTAGACAACCTAATGAACTTTACTTGGGTACTGACTAAAAGCCCTGCTGGTGCCAAACAGTGGGTGCCTGACGATAAAGCGGCGGCTAATTTAGTGCCTGATGCCCATATCGCTAATAAACGCCATGCGCCTATTATGTTCACTACCGATATTGCCTTAAAGGAAGATGCAAGTTTTCGTAAGATTGTTGAGCGTTTTAGAAAAGATCCCGCTGAATTTGATAAAGCCTTTGCTAAAGCTTGGTTTAAGTTAACCCACAGAGATATGGGACCTAGAGCAAGATATCTTGGCGCCGACGTGCCCAGTGAAGTACTAAGCTGGCAAGACCCTATTCCAGCGGTAACGCAGCCGCTTATTACCCCCCAAGATATCAGTAAGCTTAAAAAGCAACTTATAAACTCGGGTTTAAGCACCGCTGAGTTAGTAAGAACCGCTTGGGCGGCAGCGTCTAGCCATAGAGTCACTGATATGCGTGGTGGCGCCAATGGTGCTCGTATCAATCTTGCGCCACAAAATAGTTGGCCGGTAAATAACCCAAAAGAGTTAAACCAGGTATTGGCTAAACTTGAAGGTATTCAGGCGGCATACAACAAGCAATCGTCTTCAAGCCAAATATCACTCGCTGACTTAATCGTTTTAGGTGGTGCTGCTGCCATCGAAAATGCCGCCAAACAAGGTGGAACTCAAGTTACTGTGCCCTTTGTTCCTGGCCGTGCTGATGCTAGCCAAGCGCAAACGAGCATTAAATCATTTAATTACTTAAAACCGAAAGCCGATGGTTTCCGTAATTTTTACACCGATGAGAGCTATATGTCACCCGCTGAAATGTTAGTGGATAAAGCCAATTTACTCGGTTTAAATGTCCCTGAAATGACAGTACTTGTTGGTGGTATGCGTTCACTAGCTGCCAACTATGACGGTTCATCTTACGGGGTATTCACCAATAGACCGGGTGTATTAAGCAATGACTTCTTTGTCAACTTACTTGATATGTCGACTGTCTGGAGTAAAGATGAAGCTAACGTTGGCATTTATCTAGGTCATGACCGCGCGTCAGGCAAGTTAAAGTGGCAAGCAACTCCGGTGGATTTGATTTTTGGCTCTAGCTCAGAATTAAGAGCCATTGCCGAAGTTTATGCCTCAGACGATGCCGATAAAAAGTTCATTCATGACTTTATTGCTGCTTGGGTTAAGGTGATGCAATTAGATCGCTTTGACTTAAAGTAAAGTTAACATAACGTTAAAAAAAACTTAAAATAAAAAGCGAGTACTTGCCTTTGGCGGTACTCGCTTTTTCATTTCATCAATCTTTTTCAATACGACCTTATAAATTTAATGCCGTTTTTAACCCTGCGCCATAGGCAGCATCCGCCGCAGTACAATGTTTAATATGGCGCTGCTTTATTTCATCCGGTACGCCACTCATTGAGCTGGCGGTATTATTAAATAGCGCTTGTTGTTGCTCAACTGTCATTAAGCGGAATAAATCTCCGGCTTGAGAAAAATAATCCTCATCTTCTCGGTGATCCCAATGCGCGGCATAACCTTGTAAATCTAACGGCGGCTCAGAAAAACCGGGCTGCTCTGCCCACTCGCCTTGACTATTAGGCTGATAACCAATAGTTGCCCCTTGATTACCTTCGGTGCGCATTTGACCATCTCGGTGATAACTATGTACTGGACAGCGCGGTGCATTAACCGGGATATGATTATGGTTAACCCCTAAGCGATAACGCTGGGCATCGCCGTATGAAAATAATCGCCCTTGCAGCATTTTATCCGGTGAAAAGCCGATACCTGGTACTACATTGGCGGGGTTAAAAGCGGACTGCTCAACATCGGCAAAGAAATTTTCCGGATTACGGTTTAACTCCATTACGCCAACTTCAATGAGCGGGTAATCTTTATGTGGCCATATCTTGGTTAAATCAAAGGGGTGGTAAGACACTTTATTGGCATCCGCTTCCGGCATAATTTGTACTTTTAAGGTCCACTTAGGAAAGTCATTATTTTCGATGGCGTCAAATAAATCTCTTTGATGACTTTCTCTATCTTTACCTATTATGGCTTCGGCTTCAGCATCGGTGAGGTTTTTAATACCTTGTTGGGATTTTAAGTGAAACTTCACCCAGAAACGTTCGTTATTGGCATTGATAAAGCTAAAGGTATGACTGCCAAAACCATGCATATGACGGTAAGTTGCCGGAATGCCCCTATCGCTCATCACAATGGTAATTTGATGTAATGCCTCGGGTAGTGAGGTCCAAAAATCCCAATTATTAGTGGCACTGCGCATATTGGTTTTAGGATCGCGTTTTACCGCATGATTTAAGTCTGGAAATTTTAACGGATCTCTTAAGAAAAATACCGGCGTGTTATTACCGACTAAATCCCAATTGCCTTCTTCAGTGTAAAACTTTACCGCAAAGCCGCGAATATCTCGCTCGGCATCGGCGGCGCCACGTTCACCAGCCACGGTAGTAAAGCGAGTAAACAATTCAGTTTCTTTGCCTATTTCCGAAAATATTTTTGCCCGGGTATACTTGCTGATGTCATGGGTGACGGTAAACTTACCAAAAGCACCAGAGCCTTTGGCGTGCATGCGTCTTTCTGGAATGACTTCGCGATGAAAGTGAGCTAATTTCTCTAAAAACCAAACATCTTGTAACAGTTGTGGTCCACGCGGACCAGCAGTCATCACATTTTGATTATCTGCGACCGGACAACCCGCCGCTGTGGTTAATTTTTTCTTAGACATGTTAAAACCTCCAATTAAAATTATTAGGTTAATTAACCCCTAATCATTCTAGTTGCTTTTTTAACAATTCATTGAACTAGGTCAATATTTCATGCTAATAAGGTAAATTCATGGATGATATTGGTACGTTGATTTTGCTGTACTAAAGGTGACATTAAAGATAATGATCCTGACACCGGCGGGTCCTTTAAATATAAACTGACAGAATCCGATAAAGAAAATTAACTATGACGAAAGTGAACTATGGCTGTGCTCGTTATTTCCTAGTCAGCTTTAGTAAAAACACTAGAAAATATCACTCATTCGCGTGGTTAAGTGTATAGTTAACTAAAGCAGTTCAACCACTAATATTGCATGAAAAAAACCTATATTGCTCGCCAAGCCATATTAAACCATAAGTTAGAAACCATTGGTTATGAGCTATTTTTTCGAGATAGCCCTGACAATAAATTCCCAGAAATAGATCCCAACGTGGCCAGCGCTAAATTAATTATCCAAAACCATATTTATAGTGATATACAAACATTAAGCATGGGCAAGGTCGCCTTTATCAATTTCACTGAGTACTCGTTAATTCATAAATACCCGTTAATGTTTGATAAAAGTAGCATAGTGATTGAATTAGTCGGTCATAAAAAACCGACAAAAAACTTATTAAAAATTCTTGGCTATTATCATGGCAAAGGTTACCAAATAGCTTTAACTGAGTATGACTTAGCGATTCATTGGGACGTATTATTTCCCTATATAAGCATAATAAAAGTAAACTTAGAAAAAATTAACCCTAAACGGATAATTGCGGCCCTGCCTAGAATGAAGCCTTATAATATAAAGCTGGCCGCGGAAAGAGTTGAAACAAAATACCAAAGACAAGCTCTAGTCGAAATCGGTTTTACTTATTTTCAGGGCTATTTTTATCATCAACCGGAAATAGTCGCCGGGCAAAAGCTAACCAGCCAAAAAACCCAAATGCTACAGTTATTAAGTGAAACCTTTAATACGCCAATAAATTACGACCAAGTGAGCAAAATCATCAGTCACGATGTCAACCTCAGTATAGCTTTACTGAAGATGGTCAATAATGTTTCAACTGGCTCTAGGGTTGAAATCACTTCGCTAAAACAAGCAGCGGTCTACTTAGGTGATGATCAGTTATGCCAATTTGTCGCTATTTTAGCGTTATCAAATTTAACCTCGGATACTGCGGATGAAGTGTGCCGACAGGCACTCATTACCGGAAAAATGATGGCTGAGCTAAGTCATAGTAATAGCTTTCAATCGGTGAGTGAATTTGCTTTTATTACCGGTTTACTCAGTGCCATTGAAGTGATGTTGGCCATGCCCATGGCCCAAATAATCAAAACCATGCCTTTGGCTCCCCCCATTGAACAAGCGTTACTAAAACAAGCAGGCCCCTTAGGCGAGTTATTGAAGTTAACAACGGCGTTCATCTCAGGAAAAAATGATGATATTAACCAATTAATTACCAGTCATGCCTTAAACAAACAAGCCATTCAGCAAGAGTTTCTCAACGCTAGCCAATGGTGTCATGATTTAGGTATATAAACCACACGCCTTAACTCATTATTATTAAACTAAGCTGACTTTACCTTCAGGGGTAAAGTGATACAAAACATGATGCCCTTTCCCTTTTGGGGTATACATTGAATATTGCCCTGCATAAGCTGCACCACTAGGTTGTATACTATGCTTAGCCCAATGCCCAAATTTTTATTGCCCATAGTCGTGGTATAAAAAGGTTCAAAGACATCATTCACCATCGCTGAGTCAATACCTTTACCATTGTCTTGATAAGTAATTTCAAGCTGATCCTTTACTTTAGCAATCTCAATATTTATTTCTGGGCTTAGGGTATCCGCAAAAGCATGGTCAATAGAATTAGCAATTAATTGGCTAAAAATCTTATTCAATGCTTCTGGATAGCCTAATATCCGCACCTTGCTGCCTGAGATATTAATGATGGGTTTATCTTGTTTAAGCAAGATTAACACTAAGTCAGTATGCTTAGATACATGTTCAAAAATTTCAAACTCTTGTTGCGTTTCCGCCTCCAAATTTTCAGAAATCATTTTAAATTGACTAATTAATCCGGCAACTTTAGCCATAGCGTTTGAAGAAAGCTCGCAGCCTTTGTTCAAGTCGGTCATAAATAAATCAATCTCTGACTTTTTCACCTTGCCGCCCGCAATTAATGTCTCAAAACATGTCACTTTTTCATGGATATGAGATACCCCGGTAACGGCTATGCCTAAAGGAGTATTTACTTGATGCGCCATTCTAGAAACTAAGGTCGTTAGCGCCGACATTTTACCCGATTTAATTAACTTCTCTTGAGTTTGTTGCAATTGAGTTAAGGTTAAAGACAGGTTGGCGTTTGTTTTTGCGATGACTTTTTTACTCTTTTGCACGGTCCATAAAAAAATAGTCAGAAGAATTACCATACAAAAACCAGAAATAAGCATGATTTTGGTTTTTTGTCGCTCACTATTAACTTGCAGCGCTTTAATTTCGGCATTTTTTTCTAGTTCTAATATATTTAGATCTTTAGAAATGGCCTCTGAAGTATTGAGGTAACTAGCCAGTTTAATGCTGGTTTTACGCGAAACCACCTGCTCTAAGGTTTGCTGATAAAGTAAAGAGGCTTGATAAGCGCTTTGGTAATCTTGGCTATCAGCATATATTTGTCGTTGTAGGTCAAAAGCATTTGATAAGCTAGTATTATTTTTTTGTTTTTTCGCTGTCACTATCACTGCTGTAATCACTTGTTGTGCTAATACATATTTATTACTGGCAATATAAACCTTAACTAAGGCCAATTGACTCACCAGTAAGCCTTTAACAAAACCCGCTTGCGCTCTTATTTCAATGGCTTTATTAAAAGCAATTTCTGCTGGTTGATATTGTTCTTGTTGATAATAAAAGAGTCCAATATTCTGATAAGAAAATGATGTATGAAATGTCAACTGATGTTCGAGTCGTATCGCCAGTGACTTTTCTAGTAGCTCAAAAGATTTCTGATAATTTTTAATCCCTAAGTAGGCTTCACCTAAGTTGTTATAGGTTGACGCCAACATAACAACATTATCATGGGTTAATACTATTGCTAACGCGGACTCCAAATAAGTAACCGCTTGCTGAAAAAAACCTAATTTAATAAAAGCATAACCAACGTTGCCTTCACTAATGGCTTGATATTGACTGAACTCAGTAATGCTTTTTACTACACCATAGGCCTTTAAGTTAAAATCTAGTGATTCTTCAATACTATCCATATGCCAATAAACAATGGCTTTGGTGTTGTAGTAATGCCAAAGAAAGCTCTTATCACTTGCCAAATGGGCTATTTCTTTAACCTCTTCGATAATATTAAGTGCGACTTTATGATGATTTAAGTAGGTATTCGCTACCACTTCATGCCTAATGAGCTTAACTCTTTGTTTTGTCGTTAACTGTACTTTGCTCTTTTTCAGTTGCTCTATTGCCCTAAGTGCCTGTTCAGGCTCAGAGACGACTAACGACTCTATCGTGGTTAATGTTTCGATAAGGCTTTTCTCATAGTTAGCCCAAGCAAAGGAAAAAAACAAGAAAAGAGAGAGAGTTAACAGTGTCTGCTTCATTAGACAATTAACCACTGGCTACAAGTATTAGAATTTAATTATAGTAATTAATTGGCCGAGCGCTGGGGCTTTAGTGAACTTTAGAAAAGAGTGCTCATTACGGCCTGAGGGATGACTGCATGAAAAGGGGGAATGGCTGACTTGGCTAGCCCATAGAACAAACACCAAGTCGGCTTTAACAAACACATAAATGAATAAACTTACATTTACTGGTACTTACTTACTCACTTACCTAAAACCACAATAATGCTATGGGTTTTCTTCTACATCTGGCCTTAAATAAGCGATATCATCTTCATCGTCACTATGAAAATCATAGCCGCCCTCAAAGTCATCATTCAATTCGGCCGCTAGGGTTATAGGAAGTTCTAATATTTCTTGAATAAAAATAGAGATATCAGTTTTTTGATCAATGATGCTCTTAAATTCAGTAAAGTCTAATAACTCAATTTCTTGCAAGTAATTTCTAGTGGGTATCGACAGTTGCTCGGTCAGTTTTACTATACAAGTCGCCAACTTCTCCAGCAGTAAGTCTTTCTCTGTACTGATCAGGTAAGTGTTAAACGTTTGATATAAAGAGCTAGTAAACACTTTTTTATCAGTATCGATCAGTAATAAGGCAAGCGCTGAATTAAGAAAACGTTGTAACTCAAATATCAGTATATTTTCATCATTTTCAATCAGCAGGGCATTAGCACTATAGCGCGCGGCAATGCTTTTATACACATCTAATAGCTTGGCACTTTTATAGCTTTCCTTCAAAAAATTGTTATGCATAAGCCTAATGTCAGCGGTATCGTTAATTGCTAAGGCATAACTGCTGATCGAAATACCTTCAAAAAATGCTGGTGATACTTGCTTTAATTGGCCATATTTAGCCCAACCTGCTCTAAAGCAATAAACAATGCCTTGAGTTTTGATGATCTCTTTTGCTTTGTCGGCATCGTTATCACACAGATCTAACAAACCTAAATTGGTAATACCGAGAACGATTTCACAGCCTTTTTTAATTTGATCCGCATAAATTATCGATAAATTATCCGAGGCGATGCGCAAAGACATGTCGACTAATTGTTGTTTGCTCTTATGGATAAACTCTGAAGAAAAATAGCCGTCATTTTCTCCGTCTTTTAACACTAAAAGTAGAAAAGGATGGTTTCTTAACTCTGCAATTCTCATTAATGAATCCTAGTTATAGTAAGCTGTTGATTAAGGCTATGGTAATAGTTTTTTGCCCATCAAAGTGGTGCAAACATGTCATCGGTATCTATTGCTACTGATGTCACTCTTTGTTTATTAGCATTATCTTTCAACGCTTTTTCAACATTGTCTAACGTACCATTGCTACTAACCACCATAACTTCACGGTAGGAATCTTCATCGAGGGATTTGATTTTCATTAACAGCTCTTCAATACTGCCTGATACTTGCTCTTCGTCTTCTTCGAGTTCCGAAAAATCATGACCAACAAATGGCAGAGACAAATATAATAGGCCAAAGTCATCTTCAACAATGGCTTTTAATACTTCTAGCTGTTTTTCTTCATCGTCTGAAGAAAGAAAAATTTGTGATAATAAACTCTGTGCTTCTGTTTGCGCACAAAACACATGGTCTTCATCCATATTTTGCCAATAAGAGGGCTCAACATTCAATAACTGCTTAATAGACTCGGCATCCATTAACCAAGTAGCGATAGAAGGAATGGTGGCATCGTGTTCTCTGACAATTTTAGCGACGGTTAAAATATCCATTTCGCTTAACACTGCCATCATTTTTTCATCACCTTCTTCAGAAGCAATTGCCTCTAATGAAGTACCTGCGCGTCTACCGCTTTGTTGTGCTATTTCGATAATATCGGTAGCCAGAGTTAATGCGTTTTTTGTCACGGTTATTCCTTAGAAGGTAAATCTACTAGTAGTTCTCATCAAAATCATCCGATGCATAATCATCGACTTTTTCATAATTGTCTGGGGCAGCTTTTAAAGGCGTGGCATCGTAGCACTTATAAAAATGAATAAGTAAAACAGCAATTTTCAACTCCTGTTCGGCATGTTCCATCAGTTCAGTAATACAGGCTCTGGCATCAGTATGTACACCAACGAATGGCTTTACCTCCGCCCAAGAAGGTTCATCCATTAAGCCAAGTAACGCTAAGTTTTTATTATCAATTTTAATTTTTGTGGTGATAGCCATGGCTAATTGATCAACCATGCCACTAAATAATAACGGCGTAGAATTTAACGGTGTAAATAAATTAGCTAAATATGTTGATAATAATTCAGGGTTTTCAGGATCAGTTAACGAGGTCATATTTTCTAAATACATAGAAAAATCATCAGTTAAATAATCAGGTATGTATTTTTCAATGTGCAAGGTTATTTCCTAATTACATGTTTTATACGTGAGAGTATTGTCTGCTTTATAAGTGATAAGTTCGCTTGGCGTTTAACTTAACGCTTAACTCAAGGCATTATGCCAAAAAGAATCTGCTACCACTCGGGGATCTGCTATAACGGTATAGTTACTTTTTAGATACAAAGTACGCTTTTTAGGATCCGAAATAGCCTCATAGGCCTTTTGAATTAATTGGAATTTCTCGCCATCCTCAGTGCTAGTATTTTTATCTGGGTGATATTGATTAGCAAGTTTTCGATAGGCTTTTTTGATCTCGACCGTCGTTGCATTTCTAGCTACACCTAACTGTTCAAAATAATCCATAGATTTACCACGACCTCTTATTGACGTTTTATCTTAACAACATCATTGTATTTATTTGCCTGTTAAGCATTGCCTGGGCTTCATCAATAACGCCCACCTAAGACCCTGAGAATAGTGTATTAACATCTATCGCTGGGCCAAACATAAAAGCTAACATAGGGGTTAACCATTATAGCTATTTTAATCTAATCAAAACATTCTTGCTAACGTTATTTAATATAGTGACTTATATTGGCACATCTAGCCTAAATCATTGCCAATAACTGCCGATATCGTCAATAAACTTGGTAGAGTTGCTGCTGGCTAAATGATTTGCTTAGACTATTGCTTTATTGGATGTCGCGATGATGGCAGCAGGAAAAGTGAATAACGCCAGCTTTGCTCAGTAAAAACACCGCCATAAAAAAATCATGGGAATACTGTTACCTGCAACTTGATAGCTGATAACATCTGACAACACCCGATAAGTTAAAATACTTTCAACCCTTAAAATAACACCATAAGACCTTTTATATGAAGAATAACAATAAAATAATTGCTAGCCTTTTTTTAATAATCACCCTCTCGGCTTGTAGTGGCGGCGATGCGGCAATAAAACAAGCCGAGAGTTTTATTACTCACCAAGCTATAGATAAAACAGATCCCAGTTGGAAAACCCAATTAACTAAACCGCCATTACTTACCTTTACCCAAGGCAAAGATTATTTTTGGGAGCTGCAAACAAACCAGGGTAACCTCACCATCAAACTATTAACAGATTCAGCACCCATGCATGTTTCCAGTACCATTTACTTAACTAAGCTTGGTTTCTATGATGAGTTGATTTTTCATCGGGTAATTCCAGGATTTATGGCGCAAGGCGGTGATCCTTTAGGCAGTGGCTCAGGTAACCCAGGTTATAAATATGATGGCGAATTTGAAGGTACGGCAGATCATAGCGAAGCTGGCATGTTAAGCATGGCGAATTCAGGCCCAGGTACTGATGGCAGTCAATTTTTTATTACCTTTAAAGCAACACCTTTTTTAGATGGCAAACATACTGTTTTTGGTAAAGTGGTTAACGATGAAGAAGGTAGTTTAGCTAAAATTGAAGCCTTAGGCAGTAGACGTGGTAAAACCACAACCGAAGTTAAAATAATTAAAGCATCAATTCGTATAGCCGACAGTGAATAAAGGAATTTAACCTTATCGTTATAGCAGATACATTAGCCGCCTCAGTAGTAGATACGCAACTTAAAATTGCCACCTTCAATTTGTTTAATTACCTTGAGCCACCCAATGCTTATTATGAGTTTGAGCGTATTTATAGTGCCGAGCAATGGCATAAAAAACAAAAGTGGATAGCGGATTATTTACGTGAATATCAGCCTGACATTATTGGTTTTCAAGAAGTGTTTAGTACCGAGTCATTAAAAGTATTGCTTACCGCACAAGGCTATAATTATTTTGCCGTGGTTGATCAACCCGAGGTTATTGATGATTTTATTTATCGATGTCCTGTGGTCGCCATTGCCTCTCGTTATCCTATTGTAGAGGTTGATGCGGTACGTCCTAATGCTGACCTTGCCCAAACATTAGGTTTGAGCAGTGACTTTTCTTTTAGCCGAAAAATAATCAGAGCGACGGTTGCAGTACCTCATCTAGGTAATTGTGATTGTTATGTGGTGCATTTTAAATCTAAGCGTTCAATGATTGCACTTGATCAACAACAGCAAAGTTCCTCGGCAGAAAAAACCATTATTGACAGCCTAAAAGCACAAGTGGCAGGAGGTTGGGGCTCAACCATACAACGTGGCAGTGAAGCGACATTATTAATGATTGAGATGATAGAGCGGCGAGAGACTACCGGTCAGCCCATGGTATTAATGGGCGATTTTAATAATAACTTAACGGATGGTGTGTTAAATCATTTACTGACCAATACTTTACGTTTTGTCTCCCACATTGATCGCGATGCCTATCTGGCTAAATATTGTTTAAATGATGCTTGGGATTTATTGCAACGGTCGCTGGCTAAAGAAGTGAACGAAGCTGATGAACCTAATGCAGCTAATACTAAGCAAGCAGTAAGTCGAGCAGAAAAAGTACCGCGGACACCAACACATTATTTTGGCGGTACTAGCTCGGTACTCGATTACATCTTATTGTCATGTGAATTTGATGCCAGTTATCACGACAGTCTTTATCAAGTCAGTGGCTATGATACTTACGACCGACATTTAATTAATCCTATCTTCGCGCGTGATGGCGAAAGTACCGATCATGGCATAGTATTAGTGACCTTAACCTTAAGATCATAATGGTTAAGCAGAATTCTTATTTTGACTGATTACGCCATGATTTGGTATTTTATTCTCTACTTGGCCTCGCGATGACCACAACAACCAAAGAGGCTTTACCTGCCAAAGCCTCTGTTGTTATCAATGATTATTTCTACCTAGGCTATTGCTAAGTCTTTCCTCGCTATTGCGGTTATCAAATTGCTAACCCGGAGCAGTAAACCTCTAATTGATTTGTTATGAGCGTGTTGATCCTCAACTAACTTAATGCAGCTATCAACTAAGGCATCACTATAAGCGAATCCTATCAGGGCAACTAACTTAACCATATCGAGCTCATCAAGCATCTTGCTACTTTCGTCTTGCTGTTCATAGACGATATTAACCAACTCTATGGTGCTGACTAGTTTTTCCATCTTAGGGTTAAGTCTGGCTAACGATGCAGCCCGCTTCTTCGCTGTACTATCAACTAGATCCTTATTGGTAACTAACGTAGGTCGAGGTGGTTTACGGATAGTCGATGGCTTTCTTTTGACAAGTTTACGCTCTATTGATTCATGGTAACTGAACTCACCATCGACAAACTGAGCGATATTGGTCACACTCAATCGCTCAGACATGATAGCGGCCGACTTAGCCGTTTTACGGGTAAAGTCTCTATAGTCTTCGGCAAAACCATGAGTCGAGATACATTGAGCTAAATCCAGAATTAACGCATTAGCCTTACCCTTTGAGGCACGTAAACACCTACCGATAATCTGTAAATACAATCTTAATATCTTGGTAGGTCGCGCTAACACCACGCAATCGGTAGTAGGGTCATCAAAGCCAATGGTCAGCATAGACATATTGATGATTAGCCTAACCTCGTTTGACTTGTATCTACGTATGCTTTCATCATTATCACTACCCGAGCGCTGAGAGTGAACAAACTCATGTTGAACACCGAGCAAATCAAAAGCCTCAGATAACGCCTCGACATGTTTTATCGAGTTAGCAAACAGCATCACCTTGCGACCATGAGATAGTGCATCATCAACGGTCTGCTGGGCAACTAAGGAGCAATGCTCCAGTAATATACAGTCTAATCCAGAGGCACTAAAGTCACCTCGGTACATTTTCACGGCACTATAATCTATCTCTTGAGATAGGCTAGGAACTTTGTAAACAGGCTTGGCTAATTCACCTAAGTCAATCAGTTGCTTAGTGGTAGTCTCTTCAATCAATATCATCGACTTATCAATATAAACGCCTAACCTATCAATGGGTGTAGCAGTAAGGCCTATGATCAAGTCAGGAGCTAGCTCTTCACGCATAGCGATATAAACACCACCCATACAGCCGACATGATATTCATCACGTAGCAGTACATCACATTCTATATTTAGGTACTTTCTTCGAGCAAATGACTGCTCCATCACTAAAGTCACATCACCACCAGCTATATACTCGTAGCCAGATTTGACCACGCTAACAGACAGACCATTAGAGGTAAGCGTATTTAATAATTGTGGGATCAAGGCAGCATTACGTAGACTTATCACGACTTTTTTATCGGACAATGCTTGGCACAATTTAAGTATACATATACTCTTACCGCCCCCCGTAGGTAACGCAATAATGGAGTTTCCCCCTGCGTTAATAGCTTTATTGACGCTGTTAATTTGATAATCTTTTTCTAATATCTGCATGCCATACTACTCGGGGTTCTTGCTAATCGGGGGCTTGTTAAACCAATGTGTTCTACGTCTAAGTTTCCTCACAACGCAAGCCCTCGACATTAAGATTTATGTGCGCTGCATCACAAGTCTTTTCGAAAGCGGGCACTATTATATACTGAAACGATGGCAATATGCAGAATTCAGATTTTACTTTTTTTTAGTGCCGTAAAATCAATTAATTGCTATCTTATTATCGGTTGGCATTGCCGTCGCTTTGAAGTGCTCAAGAACAAAAAAGCATACTTAGAGCGCTGCCAACACCTGAGTAATACGTTATCAACAAAAATGGTGATGACCCAAACTTTACTTTGCAAGATGGCATTTTTGGTTGGATGAATTTTGGTTATCCAGTCATGCGTGGCGATATTGAGGATGTTGCCGACTAAAAGCATTCCAGGCTAATCTTTTCAGCCCTAAACTTTTATTCGGTATAGGACATGCTCCGAGATTTACGCTGGGTAAGTTGGCACTAAATTTAAGCGTGACTTCAAGCACGTCTTATTGGCTGGCCTTATTAAGCCTTCTGTGAGTGTTATACGTAACTTAATTTTTTTAGTGTTGGAGTAGTTAAATTAGCATTGCTGATCATCTCAATTGCGATGTCAGTTAAATCAGTCACTTCTCCTATGCCAATAGTGTTTTCTAATTGCACTTCAAGATCATGAGCCAGATTTTTGTCCAAACTCTTTAAATAACTGATTTCGTCACGATAATGCATATTCTGAGTTTTATTACTTCTTTTTAATTCAATCTTTAAAATTGCTGGCTGACCAAGATTAGAGAGCTTATTGGTATATACTTGTAATTGTGAGGATTTCTTTAATACCGCTAAATCACGATACCAGAATGAGTACTCTTCTTTTTCATTTTGATCTTTATCTTTTGGTAAAACAAGAATATAGAAAGCACGTGCGGGTAAATTTTGGTAAGCAAGAGCCGCAATGATTGATAAACATGATTCTCTAAATTTCTTATTACTCAATAAGTTGAGAATAATATCTTCACTGCTCTCATTTTTATAAATAAGATTTTTAAGTGCTGAGTTACCACTAAAGCTTGCTGCATTAATATATTGTTGATGCTTAGTGGCTTTTAAATAGAAAGGAATAGAGAAATGATTATGAGCATATATATTTCTCATCGCTTTTTGCAGGCCATAAATGCGACTGCCCTGTTTGCCACACGCTTCAATGTTATCAATGTGCTGATATAAATACTTTCTTATGGCTCGACATGCCTGATGTTTACTTTCAATGGCGTTCATTAATAACCGAACTGCGCCATGACCGTCATAACCCAGAACAATATATTTTTGTTTTTTAAGCCGACGTTCTTGCTCAGTAAAAGGTACCGTTAGTTCAATTTCGATTTCTTCACCGGCTCTGAATTTAGTTTCTTGGGCCAGGTTTACTAATAAGCCCTGAATAGAAATATTTTGAGTTTCACCTGGAATATTTACCAAGACATTATTACTGCGTGTTATCGCCATTTTAAACGATAAGACAAAACGATCTTCACTTCTTAATTCATCATTTTCAGCGGTTACTATTTCAATTTCAGCAAGTTCATCAATAGCACTAAGTTGGTAGCGTTTAGGTAACAGGCGGTCAAATTCAGTCAAATTACCCTGTATTGGTTGATATATAGTTTCGTATAAACTGGTTATATCTGAGACTGTTACCATGTGATCGCAGTTATTAATCACCTCTACAGCCGCTTTAGGGGTAGCCCTATTTAATACCGCCATTTTAGGATGAACATGACAAGGTAGTGCTGATGGTACATACGCATCTTCTTTAGCATTAATAAAGGATGACGATATTTTAATCACTCTAAATAGGCCGTTTTTGAAATAACGATTAAAAACCGCTTTAACACTTTTATCATTAACAAATTCGTCATACCAAATAAGTGCATAGCTAAACGTTTCTTTATAACTAGACTTCAGTATGAATGCATACTTAGCCACGGTATTTTGTTTGTTTAAGGCATGTTGAATATCTTTATGGCCAAGTAATACCGGTAAATGAAAGTTTTGTTGTCTATCGCTAAAAAAACTCCATAAGTTATCATTACCTGAAGTTTTCATCGCTACTTTTACCTGCCAAGTATTATTATTTTTATAGCAAAGTAGTGGAATATCATGGGTTTTATTTAAATATAACTGCTCATAACCTTTAGAGGTGATCGAGTCAAATAATGGTTTAATAAATAGATCAGTAGGACCTATTATGGCTCGCTTTTTTTGCATTAAATAATGAAAAAACAACACGCGCATTTGTTTATCTGTTAACGGCAGTGAGAATTTCAACAGGTATTCAAAGTTATTATTTACTGACGAGCTTTGACTATCAATTATCTCAAAGCCCAGTTCGAGTTCTTTATCAAAATCTATTTCTTTATGATGGTCATATAACCATAAATACACTTTGTTAGATTTAATATGCTCTATTTTATTTAACGTCCTAATGATAACTTTTCTGTTATTCATTTTTTCAATACTAGCCGTTATACCAACGGCTTTCTTTCCTTTCGATGTCATGCCCATAATTGGATTAAGAAAGACTTTACAAGAAGAGTTAAGGCTCTTTATTTCATGAATTATTCGGTTTTTATTCACTAAGGGTTTCGGTTCAGTTTTATCTATTTTAAAGGTGGCATTTTTACTGCTATGGCTATTTTCGTGTGTATTGTTATTTTTATTTATCGCTTTCTTAGCGACTCTCTCTTGAGCATTTTCAATAACTTCATGATAAATCGCTATGGTGTAAATATTTTGGTATGCCACTAATTTTTGCTCGAAAAACACTTTACCTGCTGAATCAAGATAATGGCTTATTTTATTATGTTTAACCATCTCACAATCGCTAAAAAACAACCGTAAATCAATCGATTTAGTTGCTTGTTGAGCAAGTTTTTTTATTTCATTTTTAACGGCCAGATGTTGACCGGTACCTTCTTCAGGTAATAGTTTTTGAACAAGGTATTCTAGTCTGTCGTTGCTGGCATAAGGAACTAAACTTAATATTTGCTTGGTAAATTTCACTAAGTGAGGACTTATTGCACTACTCATTAGTCGTTGTACCTTATCTGTTACATGAACATATTTTAAAATATTTTAAAATCATATTCTTAGCTTATGTTATTGCGATAAACTAATGTTTACCGCCGATAAATGAAGCCTTTATTGTTATGTTTAGGTTAATAATAAAATTTACCAGCCAATATTCACTTGCCGATAAAGCCGTCAGTTTTTAGGCCATCAAATACAAATGACCATCAGTTTTTGTCAAGAATGAACGGTGATTTATTGAACGACTGTCTATTTATCACGCTAGGGTGACATTAAGCTTTCCATCGTCTTAGGTCAACAATGCCGATAAAAAAGACAACTTGAATTGAATGGCGCTTGCTAGCATTAAAAAAGGCGAACCATTGCTGGTTCGCCTTTTTATCTAAAATTAGGGTTTTTCTACAAACTAACCTTTATAAATGGCCATTATTTAAGAAGAAGCTAGTTTACTCTTCCTCATTCTTACTAAAAGAGTCGACAAAAGACTGTAATCCCTGTTGAACTAGCTCATAGGTTTTGTCAATATTACTGGCAATATCTCCCGCTAAGACTTTGAAACCTCCGAGTATATCCCTGGCTTCAGTAAAACCTTGCTCTATGCCGCCACGAATAATATCAACAAAGGCAGTTAACGATTGCTCTTCGTTCATTTGTGGATTTTGCTCTCGATAAGAAGCCAAAAACTGCGTGCTAAAAGCAACAATACGTTCTGCCGTTGCTTCTGGACTAAAATCAATACCCGAGTCATAAGCATTTTCAACGCTAGCCTCAACCCCTCTGTCTTTAAGGGCTTCGTTTATTCCCTGCAAGGCGGTTTTTAACAGCAGTGACAATGGCTGATCGCCGATTGTTTTACTGAATTTTAGTGACGACGCTATAATCGCCGCATTAAGTTGTTTTTTCTGGCTGAGATAAATAGACTCCGGTACTTCAGCCATTTTTTTCTTATCGGCAAGCTCCGATACCTGCTGTCCCATAGCGCCATGCTCTTTTTTATCCTGTGCTTTTGCTAAGGAGCGAACATTTTGGCTAAATGTCGCATTTGGATTAATTGATGAGCTCATAATATCTACCTTTATTTATCAACGCCTATATAAAAAGTATCGGCATGATGAAGTATAACTTAAGCGTTAATCTGACTATATTTCGGACAGTAAAATTTTATTAATTATCAGGGTACTCATTGATATTTAGGTGTTAACGTTAAGGATTACTATTTTCCTTCCGCTTTAACAATGAATAAAACAATACTGGTCAAACAGCTAAAAGCACTACAACAACGGTTATCTGCCTCAAGACCCCATAGCCATAGGCATAATATTTAAAAGATAAATACATCTGGACATGGGCAAGTCCAGACACCTATAATCGCCGTTTTATTACCTACTGTTACCTTTATACCGTTAGCTTTGCCCATAATTTAAAGTCTGTTTACTATTTATTCTCTACTCTGTTACCAAAAAGTATGGACGATGAATATGAAAAAGCTAGCGTTAAAAATATAATGGCAGTTATGCTAAAACACCATATTCAAACCCCAAACTCATAAAACACTTTTTAAGGAAAAAAAATGAAATTATTTACTATCCCGCTAATGACGTGTCTTGCCCTAACCGGCTGTTCGACTTTTGACCCATATACTGGTGAGGAAAAAGTCAGTAATACCGCCAAAGGCGCTGGTATTGGTGCTAGTGTGGCCGCAGTAGCTGCCTATTTAGCCAACAAAAATGAAGACGATATTAGTAAAAGAAATCGTAGAATTTTACAAGCGGCAGTCGGTGGCGCTGCGATTGGTGGTGGCATTGGTTTCTACATGGATAGCCAAGAAGCTAAATTAAGAAAACAATTACGTGGTTCAGGCGTTAGCGTTGAGCGTGAAGGAGATAACATCAATCTTATTATGCCGAGCAATATTACCTTTGCTTCCGGTAATACTAATATCGAACAAAGCTTTTTATCGGTATTAGATTCAGTTGTTTTAGTGTTACAAGAATTCGACAAAACCTTGATAGTGATAGCTGGCCATACAGATAGCTCAGGCTCGAATGCACTTAATCAACGTTTGTCTGAACGTCGTGCGCAGTCAGTTTCTACCTACCTAATTGGTGCTGGGGTTATCACTGATAGAATAGAGAGAATTGGCTTTGGTGAAACTCAGCCAGTAGCCAGTAATGCGACTAAGGCGGGTAAAGAGCTTAATAGAAGAGTAGAAATTACTCTGTTGCCAATTACAGAGTAATTAACTATGAAATATTTACTTTCAGTGTTAATGATCGTCGTATTATCAGCATGCCAAAGCGCAACAGAGTTGCAAAGTGCTTATTCAAAAGGCTTGGCTAATAGTTATTCTTGTGGACAAATAACCAGCGCATTGGCAGCGTATGAGGCAGACAAAACATCTTTTGCTACGCTTAAGCAAATCGCTGAGATGTCAGGATTAGTGATTGCGCCAAGCGCTGAAACGGATGCTAGCTCATATTACGAAAATGTAAAATCTGCAGCCACTGTTGCTATGCTTGTTCAAGGCTGTCCGCCAATAACTTAACTGTTATACGGCTTACAAAGCTCTTTATAAAAAGCTCCTCATATATATATGCAGGGGCTTTTTAAATGGGTAAAATAACCCTATTTGTTAACCGATACATTATTGAATGCTTACCGTAGCGGTGAAATCATGAAATTATTTGCTAGCTCCTGCTCTATATCCAGGTTACGGGTCGTGAGTGGTTTAGGTTGTGAGTGATATTTATAGCTTTGCAGCGATGAAAGCTATTTTATTAAATAAAATACAGTTAGAATAAGCCGAATTTTTACTCAGATGACATTTTCCTTGAAGCTATTTCCCTCACCACCAATGCTAGCCTCATTCATTAGCTTTACTGTTTTTATTGGCGCTCTTTACAGCGTTACTTATAGTGCCACGGCGCAAAGTGAGCCGATAAATGAGCAGGTGAGCAAGAAAAAAATCCTTTGGTTAGTAGAAGACAAGATTGAAAATATAGATCTATTAGCTAAAAATTCTGCTGAATCGTCAACCGCTTCTTATATTGAAAATTTAATCATTCAACAATTGAAAAAATCACCACAATATGATGTTCAAATAGTGCGAGTGACAGCACCACGAATAAATAAAATGCTTATTACTAAAGATGATGTCTGTGTCGCCAATAGAGCGAAGACACCAGAGCGTAGAGAATATTCACTCTTTTCAGATCCACAAAGCTTTTACCTGACCCATAAACTTTACCGCTTTAATCAAAAGTCTGCTTTACCTAGTCAATTATTTAATACCAAGGGTGAAATCAAAAATCTTGCCAGTGTCTTTAAATCATTACCGACACAAACTATGGGTGTTGCCCAGGATGTCTCTTTTGGTAATTTTCTTGACCAGCAAATAAAACAAATAAATCCAGAAAATATCTATTACCGTGGCGGCAATCAGCGAGTAGTGGCGCTAGCGTCGATGTTATATAAATCACGGGTTGATTTTGTCCTCGCCTTACCTGTAGATATAACCCCAAATGAAGCACAAAAAACACTGCTAGAGCAATACACCATTGCTGGTGCGCCCCCTTACCTTATTGCACATTTTAATTGTTCAAATAGTCAGTTGGGCCAGGGTATTATTAACGATATTAATAAAATATTAGCCAAAGTTTACCAAAGTAAAGACTATTACCAAGCACACAAAAAATGGTTCTCCGATAAACAATTAGCTGGCTTACAAACTTTTTTAGCGGAAAAGTTCGCTGAAAAAAAATACCTCGACCCCACTCAATAATACTAACTATTGAATTTTGAATCATGGGGTCAATAACTATATTCTTCTAACATTTTAAAAAGTAAAAAACATATGATTATTGATGGTAAACAAGCAGCAGTCGATTTACGAAAAGCACTGGCTATTGAAGTTGCACAACTAAAAAAAGACAAAAACATTACCCCAGGCTTAACGGTTGTTTTGGTGGGGGAAGATCCTGCTAGTCAAATTTATGTTCGTAATAAGGTTAAGCAAACTCGTGAAGTTGGCATGATTTCAAGTGAAATTAAATTGCCTATTGATACTACTCAGGCACAATTGCTTGAGCAGCTTGAGCAATTAAATAATGATAACAGCGTACATGGAATTTTAGTGCAGTTACCCTTGCCTAAACATATTGATGAAAGTGTCATCATTGCCGCTATAGCTCCTCATAAAGATGTCGATGGCTTTCATGCCCTAAACTCTGGCCGTTTACTCAATGGAGAAAAAGGCGCATTAGTTCCTTGTACACCACAAGGTTGTATTATTTTGGCGAAAAAGCATTTAGGTGAAGATTTATCAGGCCTGCATGCCGTCGTTATTGGCCGTTCAAATATTGTCGGTAAGCCGGTGGCTTTATTACTTTTACAAGAGCACTGTACGGTAACTATTACCCACTCCCGCACGAAGAATTTAGCTGAAATTTGTCGACAAGCGGATATTTTAATAGCCGCGGTTGGGCGTCCAAACTTTGTTAAAGCAAGTTGGGTTAAAAAAGGAGCAACCGTTATTGATGTTGGCATTAACCGTATTGAAGATGAGAATGGCAAGGCTAAACTTGTTGGTGATGTTGACTTTACTGCCGTTGAGAAGATTTGTGGTGCAATAACACCCGTGCCCGGCGGCGTAGGGCCAATGACGATTGCTTGCCTATTAAAAAATACTGTTGAAGCGGCAAGAGCTAACGCTTAACTAAACCGCAGTGAAACCTCATTGAAAGCTGAGTTAAATTGTCTATCACGACTAAAAACCAATAAGCTGTTATTGGTTTTTTTATAGTGTAAAAATAGAAAAATATAACCGCAGCCACTTATTTGCTCGAAACATTAAACATAGCATTAGTAATATTACATGAACTTTTTCCATCGCGTTATTATCGCAACATTACATGCCGAAACACCAAGGTGAACAAGCGTTGTTTTCAAATGAATAGCCTCTGATTATTAGTGATAACCTCAGCTAAAGTATAGAAAATACAAAACTTCAGTCAAGTTCATCTTTGGGCCGTTCGAGCCTTTTATTTTATCTTGGTATTGAATAATTGCCGAGCTTGTTTGGTAATGCTGTGGCAACAAATTAATGACATTTACTTTGACGCCATTTATTCTGCATTAAAAACAAAAACACCACGGCAAGCGTGGTGTTTAGTAAAGTCTGAGAAGACCCGTCAGATGAATACTGAGTTATCGCTATACTTATTTAAAAACCTTGTCTACCGCAATAACTTCAACATTTTTAGCCGGCAGCGCTAACTTATAACTTTCGATAATTTTATCGGTAGCTAAAAGCTCGGCCGGTTTTTCACTGTTATATGTTAACGGTGATACTTGTTCAGACAACAAACGTTTCTTCATATCTTTAGCATCACTTGAAATGAAAACATAATGAATATCATCAGTTTGTAAGTTCTCTTTAATAACACGATTGACATCGGCTAACGATAGTTTGGCAAACTCACCACGTACGTACTTAACAAACTCTTCTGTTTGATAAAACTCACTATCAAGTGCATAACCTAACTGCTGATCTTGGCTAGCCACTAATTGCGGAGCATAGTTAGTTAAATAATTACGTGTTGCCTGAAAGTCTTTTTCGCTCATGCCATTTTCAATCAGTTTGTCCAACTCATATAAAGCGGCACGTGTGGCGAAATGCGCATCATTATTTGAACGTAAAGGACGTAACCAAATTTGAAAAATTTGGCTTGAACGGCCTAGGTTTGCATCCGGCTTAGTTTGATACATACCACGTGGAAAATATTCAATATAAGAATAATCACCATAGTTCATACCACGTGCTTGACGTATTTGTTGATACAAGTAGCTATTAGAGCTACGGTGTTCACCAAAATATGAACGCACTAACCAAAGCGCGGCCCAATCTTTGTCACTGCGAATAGTATCGATGGGAAAACCAAAAGATACAGCGGTTGATTGCGCATTCTTTTCTACAATTGTCGCATGATGACCTTTTAAAATCGGTGCTTTGGCAATAGTTAAGCGTTTTTCATCACCAACAGGTAAAGCCGTTAAGTCGGAGATTAACTGTGCTTTTAAAGCACTCGGCATAGCGCCAGTAATACCCAAATGTAATTTAGCTTGGGTAAGTTGTGTGCTGTAGAAGGTTTTAACATCTTCAATGGTGAGTGCTGCTAAGTCAGACAAATCACCATTATTATAGTTTTCATAAACATGGCCCTGATACAACTTGCTATAAAGCACCTCTTTGCCTAACTCCTCATCATTAGAAGATTTAAGCCCTGATTTAATGCCCTCAATTAACTCTTTTTTCAGACGTTTAAAATCTTCTTCACGCCAACCCGGATTCAATAATTGATCACTGATCAATTGATACCACAGCAAAGCATTGTCTTTGTGAACACGACCGGTAAACGACATCATTTCTTTATCTAGCTGAGACGAAAACTGTCCGGCTAAAGGGTATAGACCTTGCTGAATGTCTTTATAGCTACGCGTTTGTGAACCACCTTGGGTTAACATGAGAGCAGTCAATGCTGCCACACCTTTCTTACCGACTGGATCTGCTGCCGCACCAGTATAAAACAGGAAGTTAATATCAATCAACGGCGAGTCATTCGTTTTATCTAAGACCGAAAACAGCGGCGCACTAGGGTGAGCCTTGTTCATCTCGATTTTTGCCACCGCGCCGTTTAAGTCAACTTCTTCTGCAAAGCCAGCAATTTTATCTAATGCTGATAACGTCACTGTAGTGCGGTTTTCATCGACAAAATATTGATTGGCGATGTCTTTGATATCTTCAGCCGAAATTTTATCAAAGCTATTATATAGGTGGTTAATCGTTTCTGGATCACGATCAAAGTGCATATAACTGGCAAGTGTAGAAGCGATAGACTCGGAAGAATCTAACTTATTGACAAAGCTATATTTTAAATTAGATTTTAAGTTATCAAGCTTTTCGGCTGAAACTAGCTCAGTACGAGCTTGCGCATAAGTACGATTCACTGCATCACGGACAATCACTAAATCTTTTTCTTCATTCACTTTGATGAATACATGACGTAAGCCAGCATCTTTTGTTTCAGGATTGTAGTTAAACATTTTGCTCGCCAACTGCTTATCTACCACTAGCTCTTGATACAATGCTGAGTTTTTTGAAAAGTACAATTCAGCAATTAAATCTAAAGCGGCGCGATCTTTTTCCTTCGGTTGCCAATCAGAGCCTTTATAAGAAACTAATAACCAATGACCCGGTAAATCATCAAACTGTTCATGAACATACTTTGCTGCTGTTTGCTTTGGCTCTGGCGCGATTTCATTAACAAAATCACCTTTTTCCCAACTGCCCCAATGTTTTTCTACCATAGCCATTGTGGCTTGTGGCTCAACATCACCAACAATCACTATAGAAACATATTCAGGCTTATAAAACTGATTAAAGAACTTTTCACCATAAGCCATTTGCTCAGGCATTGCTTCTACATCTTCAAAGAAGCCCATGGTGGTATGTTTATAGGTATGACTTTCAAATGCTTCTTTTCGCACAGCCGCTAGTAGCTTTCGAATTGGGCTAGCATTGTTTTTTAAGTATTCACCTTTTACCGTTAACGCTTCAGTTTTAAATTGTGCCGCTGTGTAGCTAAGGTTTTTAAAGTGATCCGCTTGAATTTCTAATACTTTATCTAAATGTGCTTTAGAAAAATCTAAATGATAATTGGTGTAATCGTTGGTTGTGTAAGCACCATTATCAACACCAGCATTTTTAAATAAATCAGAATAAACATCTTGTGGAAATTTCTCTGAGCCTTTAAACATCATATGCTCAAAGAAATGTGCAAAGCCGGTTTTACCCACTTCATCTTCATCGCGAGAGCCAACTGACACGGGGATTTGTACGGAAACAAGATCTGGATAGTCAGTTCTCACCACTAATACACTTAAACCATTCGCTAATTTTTTGAATAAGTATTTTTGGCTAAAGACTTTATTGGCTTCATTTGCAGATGATGGTATTGACGCGCTATTGCTAGAGTCAGCGTCAGTGGTTGCCATGCAGGCGGATAACGTTAAACTTGCGGCTATTACGGCCGCCAAATATTTCTTTTTCATCTTAACTTTCATCATTGTCCCCTATATTATTATCACGGTATCTTATGTAACTTTGTACAGTTTTTCATTAGTTTTTCATTAGTTCTTCGAGTTAAAGCTACGACATCATGTAACAAATTAGTTACACGCCATAAATACAAAGAATGAAGCGGGTCTATTGGGTGCTTAGCGTGGCAGTGGCGACAACCGTAAAGGGGGTGTCCCCTAGCTATACTCTGCAAAAACTGAAGGTTAACTTTGTGCCGTTATCGATTAACAGCGGATAACGATTGAACTAATAAGCCGTTAGTCATAACATTGATTGATCGGTTCACTGTCTATTTTAAAAAGCCACTTGAACCTTATTTACTTAATAGCTACTTAAACGATTTCTATATAAACATTCACGACTAAAAAAATAAGGGCGTCTTTAGTGTCATCTTCTTTTACCAGTAAACTACCTCATGTAGAGACCAGTATTTTCACTGAAATGTCGGTAATGGCTAATCAGTATCAAGCCATTAATTTATCGCAAGGCTTTCCTGAATTTGAACCGCCTGCTTTTTTGAAAGATAAAATTAATCAAGCCATCTCTGAAGGCAAGAATCAATACTCACCATCAAACGGTTTGCCTGAGCTGTTAACTGAAATTGCCAACATGGTGCATAGGCAGTATCAAGTGCATTTAGCCGATGAGCAAAAGATCGATGGGCTAAACAACGTCACTATTACCTCGGGCGCTACCGAAGCATTATGGGTCGCGATACAAACCCTAGTTAGCCCAGGTGATGAAGTAATAATTTTTGACCCCGCCTACGACTCTTATGAGCCTGCCGTTGAACTAGCGGGAGGCATTTGTCGTCATATCACCCTGGATGCGCCAAGTTATGCAATAAACTGGGCCGTGGTAGAGAAAACTATCAATGCCAAAACACGCGCGATTATTATCAACAGCCCACACAATCCAACCGGCTCAATATTGAGTCAAGCTGATCTTAGTGCCTTACAAGGCTTGGTTGAGCAATATAATTTGTATGTCATCAGCGACGAAGTATATGAGCATATGACCTTTGACGGTTTACGCCATGAGAGTGTTTTACGTTACCCTGAGTTGTTTAAACGCGCCTTTGTCGTCTCTAGTTTTGGTAAAACCTTTCATTGTACTGGCTGGAAAATGGGTTATTGCATCGCACCCGATGAGCTTACCGCTGAATTTAGAAAAATTCATCAATTCGTTACCTTTTGCTCTTTTACCCCGGCACAAATTGCCATTGCGCAAATGTTAAAAGCGCAACCAGCACATATCACCGAGCTAGCAAATTTCTATCAACAAAAAAGAGATGTGCTCATTAATGCACTGCAAGAGTCTCGTTTTAGCCTACTGCCCTCGAAAGGTACTTATTTCTTATTATTAGATTATTCGGCAATATCACCACTCAATGACCGTGAATTTTGTCAGTGGTTAACCAAGGACATAGGTGTTGCCGCCATTCCACTCAGCCCATTTTATCCAGCAGAGCAAAGGCCAGCGTATCAGCAGAACAATAAAGTGATCCGACTCTGTTTTGCTAAAAATGACGACACTTTACTTAAAGCAGCGGAAATATTATGTCAACTTTAACCATAGCCGCAGTGCAATACGATATACAGTGGTTAGACCAACCAGCCAATTTTAATGACTTAGCACAGCTGATCGAAAATCACTTTACTGACCATGCTGCTGCCGACTTATTATTGCTACCAGAAACCTTTTCCACTGGTTTTTGTATTAATAAAAGCAATGTACAAGAGCCCGAAGATGGCGGTCTTGCGTTAGCCTGGCTAAAGAAAATAGCACGACAATATAACTGCGTAGTAGCTGGCAGTGTTTTAGTGAGCCACAACGATAAAAAAGTGAACCGTTTTTATTGGGTGTTTGCTGATGGCACGGTTCAATATTACGACAAACGTCATTTATTTCGTTTAGGTAAAGAGCAAGACCATGTTGAACCAGGCAACAATAGAAAAGTAATCACCATTAACGGCATCAAAATACTGCCCTTGGTTTGTTATGATTTACGCTTTCCCGTTTGGTGTAGAAATCGCCAAGATTACGACCTTATGATCAATGTCGCTAATTGGCCTGCTGCGCGACGACATGTCTGGGATACCTTATTAAAAGCACGAGCAATGGAGAATCAATGCTTTGTTGTTGGCGTAAATCGTATCGGAGCAGACGGTAGTAATACCCCTCACTCTGGTGGCACCACTATCATTGATTTTACCGGTGAAACCATTGTTTATGCGGCGGATAATCTACAACAAATCATTACCACACAACTGGATTTCAGCACGCTTGAGCAATTTAAAGATGACTTCCCCGCATTTTTAGATGCCGATGAATTTGAATTGTTATAACGAGTGAACAAGATAATAGTTTAGAACGTAACCATATGTTTTTATTGCTTACATTCAGTTTATCTGGATACGTAGTTCAGAGGAATTTAAGAAGGAGAAACAAGAGCGGCGGCTTTATCCGATGCAACGTATTGTATAAATCGACGGAAAAACAATAAATACCACCGATAATTTTGTTAAAGCGGTAAAAGGCAAAGAGCAGCAGTCGTCCATATTAATTAAAACCTTAGATTTTAAAACCTTAGATTTTAAAAATAATGCGGGGGGTCATTACTTTGAGTAATCGATAATAACTACTGACCATTTTATGAAAGCAAATACACCAATGGCAAAGGGGAAAAAACAGATCCTCTACTACGCTAAGAGTCTTGCACATAGATACACGTAGGCTTTATCGTCGTTAATTGATGCTGAATTGTTATGCCGCCGTTGAGTATGTGTTGAGTAAACAAGTGAGACGCGTGCATCCATCCCTGAGGCTCTACACAAGTATCCATGCTTGAGAAGCTCACTTTTATTTCATCAGCAATACTCCCCCTTAAATCAAAGTATTGCGCATTGAGCCACACTTAATTACGACAGAGCCTTACACTTTGGTAACTCTCTACCTTGGATTCAAGTAAAAAGAGTAATACAAGCGATCAATCAGCATGGTTTAAAGGCGTGTTTGCTGAGTTGCAGGTTAACTTACTGAGTAAATTCTTATTGAATAACAATAACTCGAAGCAACAGTCTATCGAGTTATTGTTCAAACTGAGCGACATCATCTAACCACTGTTGTTCAAAATGCGCCATTTTCTGATGTTTTTTACTGGCTAGATGATGCTGTTTATCTTGTTCGGTATAAAAGGGACCCACTCGACAATAAGGGCAATAACCCTCACCTAGATAATTGGGTTTACTGATTTTGTCCTCAAGTTCGCTACTGATACGACGGCTAAATACATAAGTGATGCCTTGAGTATCTTTAACATATTTATCTCGATCAACATTTCTTATTTTGTAGCCAGGAAATTTCTCTATGTCAAAGGGCATACTGCCCAGGTAATGAATATCACTATGTAATGTTAACGATTGTTCAATATGCCATTGCCGGTAGGGTTTAACATCTTTTGAGGTAATAAAGGCCAGTTGTGCGCCATGACTATCTAAAAAGTAATCAAAACAATTTAAAAGATAAGTCCGTAATAACCGGCGGTGCAAGGTATTTACACTGACATTTAGGCACTGCTGCTTAAAATCTTCAGCCGAGTTAAACGCAGATAACAAAGGAAATTGAAAAAAAACGGCATCATATTGATATTTGCCCAGCTCACCCCATGTTTGATTGTTTGTTACATCAAAACCGGTAAGCACCTTGCACCCTTGCGCTGCTAATTGCTGGAAATGTGTCGCCCCATATTTAGCACTTAATGAGGAGTATTCATCAAAAATTGTCGCCGTTAAAACGTGTGGACGATAATTTTTCAATAATGAATGCGAAAAGGATAAATCGCCATCACCAATGGTTAATATGCGCCAAGCCGGATTGATATACATAGATAACTAACGCTTATTGAGTTTAAGTCGGAGTGGTAAATTAAGCGTTATTGTAAGCGATTTTTACGTTACATTCGATTTTATTGCTCCAACAGAACTCTATTTTATAGACTAAAAAGCAGTCCTTAAAGGGACAAAATATAACAGACACCCACTCAAAATCTTAAAAAAAGGCTTACCGATAAATAGCGCGTATAATTACACTTTAATTGTGGTGACAAAACGGAAATTAACATCAACGGGCAAAATAGGGGGTTTCCTCAAATTAAGGTCCACTAAGGAAAAACTCCACTTAATGTATGTAATTTATCGGCGTCCCACCCTCGCCTATGTCCATGACTTTGTCCTGTTATTTTATCTTCACCACAAAGAAACTCCCACCGAACACAACGAGAAAGACAATGATAATAAGGGGTATCAACTAAGCTTATTTGCTGTTTTCTTGGGGGTAGCCATAATAACGCTAAAAAATCATTTTTTGGTCATTATTTAACCATTCCCGCACCACTCAATTATTTCTGTTTGAGTGGGTGTCTGTTATATTTGGTTATATTTTTGTTATATTTGGTTATATTTTGTAACTAACCTTGCCCGTTAGTTTTACTGGTCTGGCATCGATCTGGACAAATTTCTTTACAATTTACCTTTTCATTACCATGGTATTTGGTTTCTTTAGATGAACCTTTTTGATATAACTTTCTTGTTATAGTTTTCCTTAAATAACAAAAAGTTAGTTTTAAAGTCCTAGCGAGAGCTTTGACGATTAATAATAAAAACATGGAATTGGAATATTAAGATGAAAGTTAAAAACACTATTACGATGAAAAAAAAGACGCTAGCCTTGTGTATCACCACGGCGCTGTTAGCTTCACAAAGCTTAAGTGCTTTTGCCGCAGATGAAGAAGACATAGAACGAATTGAAGTGACCGGCTCGCACATAAAACGCCATAATATGGACGGACCATCACCGGTAACCAGTATTTCCGCCTCGGATATTGCTAAAACCGGGGTTACCGATTTAATCGGTTTATTTGCTAAATTACCCATAGCGGGCCAAGGTACTTTTTCTACCCAAGCCAACAGCAGTGATGATACCGCTAACGGTGGTTCTAGTGTTTCTTTACGCGGTTTAGGCGCTGATTCCACCCTAATTTTAGTCAATGGCCGCCGTGTATCGGTTAGCCCATTTGCTAAGGGGATAGACACTGCTTTTGTCGATATCAATAATATTCCTTTGTCGGCAATTAAGCGTGTTGATATATTAAAAGATGGCGCCTCGGCAACCTACGGCTCCGATGCCATCGCCGGTGTTATCAATATTATCCTGCGTGATGACATTGATGGCATGGAAATATCTGCTAAAATTGGCGATACCGCCGATGGTGGTGGTAAAGAACAAAGTATCAGCCTGGTATTTGGTAATCATACCGACAAAACCAGCAATACCTTTATTTTAGATTATTTTAATCGTGAAGGAGTCCTTTATGCCGATCGCAGCTACTCAAGTACCGCTAACCAAGCAGAGCGGCGACCTAACGACCCTTATGCCACCGACTTTAGAAGTTCATCGGGTATTCCTGGTACCATAGCCTTAAACTCTGATCCAACAAAAAGATTAGCGGATATATGGGGTAATGATAAATGTCCTAGCGAAAGTATCACCCAAGATACCGATGAAAATGGCGATTTAACTGGTTATAATTTATGTCGCTATGATTATGCACCACACATGACCATGATTCCGGCATCAGAACGTTTCAGCTTCACCTACATGGGCAAGTATGAAATTAACGATAATATGCGCGCTTTTGTGGAATTAAACGGGCAAAATGCCAAGACCACAATTAAAGGTGCTGGCAGTCCAAGCTTTAATGAACTCTTTATGGCGGGTGATAACCCTAATCATCCCATGGCCGACATGCCTGACCATGAATTTTATCAGCAAGACTTAACCATGCGTCGCCGTATGGTAGATATTGGTAATCGCATAAAAAAAGTGGATAGCAATTACTATCGGACTGTTCTGGGTTTAAAAGGTGAACTGGGTGAGTGGGACTGGGAAATGGCCTATAGTTACATCAAGAGCACCTCGGTTGAACGTGGTGTTGATGGTTTCCCTAACTCACGTCGTGTACAAGAATCCATTGATAATGCCTCATGGAACCCGTTTGAACCCTCACAAAATAGCCAAGCCGCTTTAGATTATATTGAAACCACCACCACACGTGTGGGTAAATCGACCAACCGCACCTATGATGCAAAAATTTCAGGACCGGTTATGGAATTGCCGGCGGGTGAATTATTCATCGCCGTAGGCGCCGAATATCGTGAAGAAACCATCAACGATAATCCGGATGATCAATTCTTGCGTGGTGAAATTTTTGGCACAGAATCCACTGCTGCCAGCGGCTCTCGCGATAATACCGCTATGTTTTTAGAATTAGCGATTCCTGTTATAGATAGCCTTGAACTACAACTAGCGGCACGTTATGAAGATTACAGCGACTTTGGCACCACCACCAATCCTAAAGTTTCATTTATATGGAGCGCAACGGATGACATCGCCATTCGTGGTTCATGGGGCACTGCATTTAGAGCGCCATCACTTTCACAACTTGGTTTAGGCCGCACCGATGAGTCGCCTAACTTAGTAGATACTATTCGTTGTGATGCGGTGGGTAATGTTAACAAAGCCTGTGAACCTCAAGAATACACCGCGGTATTTGAAGGTAATCCAGACTTAGGCCCGGAAGAGTCTACCAGTTATAATTTTGGTCTAATGTATAACATTACTGAATCATTAGAGCTTTCTCTTGATTATTATAGCTATGATATTGAGAACATCATTGACTCTGATACTCAATTTGTTTTCAGTAATTTTGGTGATGATCCTAATGTAGTTATTCGTCTGCCAACCAATATTGCCAATGATCCCGGTGAAGTAGTAACCATTTTCGACTCCTTCCAAAATATCGGTGACTTAACCACCACGGGCATTGATTTAGATATAAGATATGCCTTAGAAACGGGTATGGGTGATTTTAGATTCTCATATATTCTTAACTATGTATTAAAATATGAAGATAAACGCCCTGATGTCGATGGCGGCCAACGTATTAATGTAAAAGAAGGTGATTTTGAACAACCACAATTTCGCTGGACCACGGCTGTTGACTGGTCACTTGACGATGTAACTGCCAATGTCGCGATTAACTATATTGCTGAGTTTGAGCAAGATCAATCGGTGAGAGTGCAAGGCGATGGCACCATATTAGCCCCCTTGGATGCTATGGTAACTGTGGATGCCTCTGTTAATTATTACGGCATTGAAAATACCACCATCACCTTAGGCGCAACCAACTTGTTCAATGAAAAACCCCCCTTTGCCTATCATGATTTTATGGGCTTTGCGGTAAATACTCATAATGGCCAAGGTCGTTTTGCCTACCTTAAGGCAAGCTTCAAGTTCTAGACTTAACCCGTACTAATAAAGTTAATACTTATTTATTAGCTAATTGTTAACACATAAAGCCGCATCCTATTTTATGATGCGGCTTTTTATGATCGTTATTTTTATCAAATTCGGGTTAATTCCCCTTGAGTGGGTGTCTGTTATATTTTTCCGCGGCAAATCGTATAATTTCCTCTGACCCCGTTTATTAATATTTTCTATAATTAAGTGACTAGTCCTGACAACGTGCATCAACAAGGGTTATTTGCGAAATAAGCACGCTATTGGGCGCAACTGATCCTGGTGAACCTCTACTGCCATACGCTAAATGGGGCGGTATATAAAGCTCCCAGGTTTCACCAACCTTCATCATAGGTACGCCTTCACGCCATCCTTTAATCATTTTAGATAGCAAAAACTTATCGGGGTTACCGCGTTGATAACTACTGTCGATAATTCGTTTCGATTTAGCTGACAACATTTTATAGTGCACAGTCACTTTAAAATCAGGATCAGGTTTACAACCAGTACTTTGCTCTAAAACTTTGTACTGCAACCCCGAGTCAGTGGCTAGCACCCCCTCTCGTTTAAGATTCATGGTGAACCAGTGTGCATTGATTTCTTCGGGACTATACACGCTACTAGAGTTGTTTGAATTGGTGCAAGCAAATATCGAGGTACAAGCAAAACTGACGAATAGAGTGCGTATTAACATCTTTTTACTCTCGACTAATAAGTAGGCTGTTTTATAATTTATTGAATTAAGCATGGCTTTAGGAGAACCTGTTTTTACCTTGTATGACGAATAGAGCAACTGATTTTATCGCTAAATTATATGAAAGTCATGACATTAAAATTATGACTTTAAAGTTATGACTTTAAAGTTATGACTTTAAAGTAAGCAATTCATTTTCTCCAGTACACTATTGTTTTAATTGGATAACCATGCCCCATTTATTAAGGTTGCTTGCAATAAACTCAATAGCTTGGCGTCACGATGGCGACCACACCCCTTAAAATATAGTAAACTAACTACATTTAGTCGGTATTTATTACTAAATATACTATTTTGAGTTGATTATTACGTAAAAATACTACATATTAAGTAAGTATTAATAATAGAGGTTATTAAAATATGGAAAATCAACAAACACATTTAAGCACTGAGAATGTAACTGAAGTGACAGCGTTTGATTATAGCAATGAGAACTTCCCTCGTGACTTTGATATCCGTATTGAAGTTGCTGAACAACGTGAAGTACTAGAGCAATCATAGCTTAAAGTACGGGTAAAACCGTTTAGTTATTTGGGATGAAGGGGAACAACTACTCCCCTTTAAAATCCCCCAGATCGCCCTACTCCGCAGAACATTCACCTGCCAATGTCATCTAGTGTAGCCCACAATTTTATCGATAAACTTAGTAGACTGCAGTTAGTATCCCTGCTTGGCAGTCGTAGTGGCGTTACACGCCACTTATATGAAGCTCAGTTTTGGAATTCCCATGTCACTCAAGCTGCTAAAATGAAAGTTAAAGGTTGGCTGAACTAAGTAAAACATGTTATTTTTAAATTAAAACGATGATTAAATCATTGTCATCAATGTACAATTTAGCCATGGTATTACTACTTGTATTTTCAATTTCAGTTCTAGCCAAGGAATACTCATTTATGCACTCGTCAAAGCAATTTTTTAAGCAGATACTTCATTTTTTTAATAGCAGAAAATTAATCATCATCTGCTTATTTTTTCCTATACTTGCTAATGCAACAATTGCCGATCAAAATTTTCTCCAGTGCAAAGTTAATTTAGTTAAACGCGCTGCACACACAGGGTTTTCTTCCTATATAACTCAAACGGTTATTAATAATATTTCCCCTATTGAGCAAGTGATTACTTTAGATAAAAAACAACAAGAATTTACCCAAACTTTTGAGCAATATATTAAGGCAAGGGTGACGGTTTACCATGTTCGAGTAGGTAAGGAAAAATTAAAACAACACAAAAAGCTATTTGACTCATTAGAAAAAAAATACGGGATTCCCCGCCAATATTTAGTGTCTTTTTGGGGCTTAGAAACGGTTTTTGGCAAACATAAAGGCAAACTGTCGGTACTTGATGCCCTAGCAACGTTAGCCTGTGATCAACGCCGTAGTGAGTTTTTTACCCAAGAATTATTAAACTTGTTCACCTTAATTGACACAGAACAAGTTTCTGTTGAGCAACTAAAGGGCTCTTGGGCCGGTGCAATGGGACATATGCAATTTATGCCTTCAGCGTTATTAAAATATGCAGTTGATGGTGATAATGATGGCAAAGTGGATGTTTGGAACAGCGAGGTAGATGCATTAACAACGGCGGCTAATTACTTAAGTAAAATCGGTTGGCAAGCTAAAGAACGCTGGGGCAGAGAAGTAAAATTGCCAGAAAACTTTGCCTTTAATAAAGTGGTTTTTGATCAATATTACCCACTTAATTATTTTCAACGGTTAGGCGTTCAAAAAACTAACCATCAACCATTACCTGTTTATGATATTCAAGCTGAGCTTTATCTACCTTCAGGCCATCAAGGGCCAGCATTTTTACTTTACCCTAATTTCAATGTGATCATGACGTGGAATCTGTCGAAAAGCTATGCACTATCAGTAGGCATATTGGCCAATAAATTAGTTGCCGCTAAAGGCATTGAGTTTTTTGAAAAAGAGCAAACTAAAGTGAAACCTTATAGTATTGCTGAAATGAAAAATCTACAAAGCCAGCTTAATTCGTTAGCATTTGAACCAGGTGAGCCCGATGGCATTTGGGGGCCTAAAAGCAGACATGCCATTCGCTTATTTCAGTTACAACATCAACTTATTGCCGATGGATATCCAAATAAAGAAGTTTTTTTAACAATTAAGTTAGTGATGAGTAAAATTGAGCCTACTACGCCCAGTACCAATCAAGAGAGTTAATAGGAACCTTGATTGATGCCTGCACAAGTAACGCCAAGGCTTGTTGTAAGGTTTCAATGAGTGGCTCACCGCGAAAAAACACAAAAAAACACAAAAAGAAAAACACCAGACACCCACTTAAAATAATTAATACATAAGATCAATAAATCATCGTTTCTGATTTAAATTGAGCAGAATTTAATTTTGATTATTATGGTGACGAAGATGGTATGAAAATTAATTCACAAAAACAGAGTTTTCATCCATTTTAAGGCACAACTAGCCTTAAGTGAGTAATGTATCTAGATGAGTTATACGGATTATTAAGCAAGCAACTTTTGGCAAATTGACACCGTAGCGCGTTTCTTTAAGTGTTGATGTTCACAAAAATCTGTGAGTGCTTGCGCTCTACCCACTGCGCCATGGAAACACTGCCTAAATTGTGTAGTTAACACCAACCAGTTTTCGTGACTTATACCTAAGCGGGTTAATATTTCAGGTTGGGCTTTGTCAATATAACCGCGTTTATCGGCTCGAATACAACGGCCGGTTAAATCAAGCAATTGGATATAGTCACTTAATTCAAACGGTAAACCTGTAGGCATGTTCTTTCTTGGATTGCCAATAAAGGGCAGTAGTTGTTGGGCTTGCTTTCCTTTAACCGCTGCTTGTATCCGTCGCTGAATACTGGTGTAGTTCGATGTTTCTGGGGTTTTAGCACTCTTAGCTCTAATTGGATTTAAATCAACATAAGCCATACAGGCTATTAACGCGGCTTCATCAAGCAAGGCTTGAGATTTAAAACGTCCTTCCCAAAACCTGCCGGTACACCCATCTTCAAGATTGGCTTGTTTAGCGATAGTTTCATTTAAAATACGCATAAACCAACTGATATCCATCAAGCGCTGACGATAAACCTTGGCAGTTTCGTTTACAACCTGTTGTAAGGTGTCAATAAGTGGCTCACCCCGTAAATATTGCTGGGTTAGCAAAGTGCCTTTAAATAACTGATGCCAACGGCTAATCACTTCATGCATTGACCATGACTTAGCTTGCTGCTCATCAATAAATAATACCAAATGGGTATGATTACTCATGACCGCATAAGCACAGACATCAATCGCAAACACCTCACTTAACTCCTGTAGTTTATTGGCGACCCAAGCACGTCTATGTTCATAACTTTTCCCGGTGTGTTTATCTTCACCACACAGATATGCCCGCCGAACACAACGAGATACACAATGATAATAAGGCGTGTCAACTAAGCTTATTTGTTGTTTTCTTGCCGTGGCCATAATAACCCTCAATGGAAATTTATTGATCATTATTTAAGCATAGTCGAGTCACTCATTATTTCCATTTGAGTGGATGTCTTCTATATTTCGTTTCTTATTTCCATTTGAGTGGATGTCTTCTATATTTCGTATTTCGCTCATATAAAAAAACCTATTCAAATTGAATAGGTTTTTCTAACGTAGCTCTATTCACTACAACGTGAATCTTAACGTCTATACAATAAACTTAGAGGTGGCTTTGCCTAATTGCAACGCATTACCATCAAGCTTCTGCGCTACTTCGCCTATTTCTTGAACAGAAATGCTCATTGAACCAAAGCTATTATACATTTCTTCAATATTGTTGACGACTATTTCAGCAACACTCGATTGCTCTTCTGTCGCGGTAGCAATTTGGCTATTCATTGAACTTATATGGCCTATTTGTTCTTTAATTGTATTCAAGGATTGATCGACTTCACGAGAAATTTCTTCATTACTATTAGCTTTATCCTTGGCAATTTTCATAGAGTTAACTGACAAATTTGCCGCACTAACTAATTTTTCGAGTAATTCTCTAATTTCTGTTGTCGATAGAGCCGTTCTTGACGCTAAATTTCTAACTTCATCAGCAACCACCGCAAACCCTCGGCCATGTTCCCCAGCACGTGCGGCTTCAATTGCAGCATTAAGAGCGAGTAAATTAGTTTGATCCGCTATACCGCTTATAGCATCAAGAATTTGATTCATGTTTTGAGAGTCTTTTGCCAACTGATTAATAACATCAGAAGCTTTAACTATTTCTTCCGATAATTCAGCTGACACATGAAGTGAACGTTGAACGTTCTCCATTCCTTGGTTAACTTCACTTTCTGCAGAATCAGCGGCATTCGCCGCTTCGGCAGCAGATTTAGCGATATCAGTGACACTAAATTGCATTTCAATCATAGATTGCTTGGTCACTTCAGCTATTTCAGTTTGGCTGTTTATATTTGCGTTAACTTGATTAACTTTATCAGTAAGCTGTTCTGCACTTTGCGTTAATGGTGCAACAACATCCACCACTTCCTTTACTATACCTCTAATTAATTGAGTGAATATATTAAAATGCTTAACAACACTACCGAGCTCATCTTGGCTAACCACTTCAAGTTGATTGGTTAAATCCCCTTCGCCTTCTGCTAATTCACGCAGTGAAGAATCAATTGAAACCACGGATTTACTAATAGATTTGGCTATCACCACACTGAGAAATGACATTATCCCTAATAAGAAGACACCTAAAAAAATGCTTAAATCTCTAGATTCATTCGAATTTACTACTGTTTGAACGATTAAGTTATTGAAATGTAAAAGTGCTTTTTTCTTATCTTTTTGAAGGGCATTTTTAACGGTTTCAAACAACTCGGCCTTAATGTCAATTTTTCCCTTTGCGGCTTGAAAATCAATCTCTTCATTGATAAAGGCAACAGAAATTTCATTGGCAAGGCGATTATAATGTTGAGCTTGTTTGGTGATCAATTCAACTGGCGAGAATGACGCATCGAGTGCGCTAATTTTTGCTAAACTGTCAACCAGGCTAATGAAAGAATCACCTGCGTCTTCTATTAAATCTTCATCCCCAAAAGACACACTTTGAGTATAAAGTTCGTCGACACGTTGCCAAGAAGTCGCATTTTCGCTGGTTAAAGTGACTAAATGAATTGCAGTGTGTTGTAGCGACTCTAATAAAATTTGATTTTTTGAAATTGCTGAAATATTTATTACTAAATTAACCACAAAACTTAATATCGCAATTGCTAATATGGCAATAATTTTATGAAATATTTTTAACTTTCTAAAAAAAAACATCAATAACCTCTGTCATGTAAATAACATAAGCTAACAAGCTAATCAGTTATTTAATAAATCACAAAAATATAATGCCAGATATCAGATATGTGGCATTACAGGCTCAAAAAACTTAATACCTAGCAACCACTTTCACATCAGTGGTCACGACTGTACTATCAACAAAACCTATAGCTGTGACGTCTGATTTTATGGCATTAATCATATCGGCATCATTTGCCATTTTTTTAGGCGGCGTTCCTTTACCAGTAAATGCCATTTTAGACCAATAAGACTTAAATTGGCTATTGGATTTTTTCAGTGCACTTTGACGAAAAACAGTCGTTGCTGAAGCATCATCTTTTAAAGTTAATACATTGACTTTAGTACCGTTTGGAAAAGATTTCACCTTTCCTAAGTAAATTCGTTTAATTAATTTAGTATTGATAACGTCAGTATTTCCTTTATTTACTATAACCGACACTTCAGCAAAGCTAATAAAACTAATCATGGAAAAACTGATGATGCATATTTTCTTTAATAATTTCATGTTGGTTTTTCCCTTAAAAAACATAGTCAATACCGAAAGTAACAACACTAGCACCTTCGCCTTCTACTTTATCTGTTGCATAGGTATATTCAAACTTATAAGCAATTCCTTCAGAGGCGTCATATCTGATATGAATTCCTTGAGCGTCATATTCATTAGGCTTTAAAAAAGTGTTATTGGTAGCGGTTAAAAAAGCATTTACATAAGGGTCTGCTGAAGAAACATTATCATAATCGAAGTTATAACTAACATCTTCATGCACTAAAGTAACTACTGTTTTATCAAAACGGTAGCCTAAAGATACATACATTGATTTGTTCTGCTCACTAAACGAATCATCAATTTTATAAGTGACATACTCAGCATTAAACAGCCATTGTTGATAATCGATAGTAAAACCCGTTGATAGATATGTCGCACTATCTTCGTTAACGTAGGTAGCAGACATATCATAAACAGCTAATTGCTCAGGTTTAGGATTATATACCGTACCATCCTTAACGGTATAACCAGGTAAACTCTTCATTAATGCCGCATCAAGTTGGCTATTAATATCTAAATCTAGCTCGGCATTCAATGCGCCAAAGTATATTGAAAACCAATCGTAGCTATATTCAACAGACAGTTGCATTATATTGTTTATGTCAGATTCTACTTCACCTAACGCAGTAAGGGTTGAGCCTGAAAAACTGCCATAAGAGCCCTTAATGGTAATGTCGCCATCGCCGATGAATGTTGAGTGCATCAAACGAATGCCCTCGATAACATCAAAAGCTTGTCCTCGATAAACTGAACGCGGCATAACAGAGTAATTGTGAGCGTAGCCAATATCTTGTGTATCTGAGTTTCTAAAATAAGGCAATGCAAAACGACCCAAGGTTAACGTAGTTTCATCTGTCAACTCGTAATTTAGATAAGCCCAACGCGCTTCGAGTTCAAAATCATCTTGCCCTTTTGCTTGGAGAATAATAGTCGCACTCCAATCATCATTTATTTGGGTTTTTACTTGCAAGGCGAATAATGACTCTTCTTTAAAATCGATATTATCATCATAATTAAAATTACGCGGAAAATGGTCGTCACCTAAAACAAGTCCTGCGCGAATAGAACCATAGCCACTGAAATTAACATCTGCTGCTTGTGCAGCATTACAGAGCATCAACGAACCTATTATTAAGGCAAGGCTAGTCTTTTTCATATATCCTCCAAAGGAATCAAGCTATGTAACCAAATACAATTATATTGTTACTTTTAGTAAACGTCGCGCACAATACACGAATTGACTTATAAATATTCACTTACTTTGTTACTTAATTGTACAATCGCAATCTCTGAGAAGCCCATTTATTAGATAAATAGTTGGTATGGCGACAGTGGCCTTTGTCGTGTTACATAGACCTGCTTAAGTCATAGGGGGTAAGAGTAGGTGGGAAATCATTTAATGTAAAAGGGGAAATTGAAATATTTATGCTTAATCACTACGATAATATTAGTTGTGTTTAAGGTTAAATCGGCAGAATTAACCTTAAACTTTATTAATACTCAACCTTAAGATGTCAATGATATTATGGTATACGCTCGACCGATTGAGGGTAAATATAACAGACATCAACTCAAAAAAAATAATAAATGTCATCAGAATAAATGATAATCAATACCATCTCTGTCAGGCTAGTTGTCGCGCTTAATATTTAATTCGTTTAAAAAAGAAAGTGCTATTATCTTAAGCAAGAGAAAATTGTGATAAGCGTTCTTGTAATGATAAGGAAATTTGCGCTAGCTCTTCTGAAGCGGTAGATATTCGAGAGATTGACGTTATATTATCATTTGTAAGTTGGCTCACTTTCAGTGTATTTAACGATAATTCTTGAGAAGTACAAGACTGTTCTTCCGCGGCAGTCGCAATATGGTTATTCATTATATGGATTTCTTCAATCGCCGTTCGAATTTCATTAAGTTTATTATTAGATGCCGTTGCTGCCTGATTACTTTTTCGTCCATGGCTTATACTATTCGTCATCGATTGTACGGCATCAGAAGTACCTTGAGAAAATAACGCGATCATATTTTCAATTTCAACTGTTGAGTCTTGTGTACGTTTAGCTAGATTTCTCACTTCATCAGCAACAACGGCAAAGCCTCTTCCTTGTTCTCCTGCTCGAGCCGCTTCAATGGCCGCATTTAATGCAAGTAAGTTTGTTTGATCCGCTATGCCTTAAATTACATTTAACACTGAGGCTATATTTGCACTGTGCTTTTCTAGGTCATAAATATTTTTGCTGCTCAGTTCAAGGCTCGCTGTTAGTTGTGATATTGATGTCATTGCATCATTGGTGAATTTTTTTGTTTCATTTGTTGTAGAAGTTACCTTTTTTGTCGAACTCTGAGTACTCTCAGCATGTCTAGCAACTTCTAATGATGTCGCTTCCATTTGTGACATTGCTGTTGATATTTGTTCAATCTCTTGGACTTGAAGTTCTGCTGTTTGATTGACTGCTGCACTTATTTGTGCAAGCTCATTACTTGCACCAAGCACTTCGTTTGCAGTGTTTTCTACAATCAGTAATGTTTCATTTAAATGCTGTCTCATAATATCCAGTCCAAATTCTTTCCCTAATTTAGAAGATACTTTAGTCACTAAATCTCCATTTGAAATTCGAGAAATAGCGGTACTAAGTTCAGACAAATCTTTATTAAGATTACGGATAACCCCCTTAGTTAAAACAACCGCTACTACTAACGAAATAGCCAGTAGCACCATCCCAATATTCAAAATGCTTTCTTCTTCTAGCTTTAGTTTATGAATTATCTGTTCGGTAAGGTGTGCTATTGAACTTAGAATTTTGGTGACATTTTTTGTAAGCACTAACGACTCGTCTTCCACCACTGCTGATTTTTCGATTGCATCATTAAATTGATTTTCATCAAGCAATGTAAAAACCGCTTGAACATGCTGAATCCATTTTTGATGTTGCTCATCAATAGTCTCTAGATCATATTCTAATTTAGCTAACATTTTACTTTCTTTGTTATCTTCGATTATCTCAATAGCATGTAAAATTCGTTTTTCTGTTGATTTTATTTCTTCATTGAATTTACTTGAAAGGGCATTGAAATTTTCAATTGCATGCTTAAAGTGATCCGTTGCTGCACTATTATTTGTTTTTTCATGGGCATAACGAAAAGCCCGTTCAAACTCTACTTCTTGCTTAAGTTGATATTCCGCGATCACCGTAATATGCTCTGTGATAGGCATATATTGAGTTTCAATCATTTCGATATGATGACCCATTGAATTAATACGCGTCATATTAATAATCCCATTAATTAATTGCAAAGCAAACATTGCTATAGCAATTAACATAATGGTTTGTGGCAGTGTTAGTTTTTTCATTAATTTTACCTTACAAACTAGTTCGACACGAAAACGAATTTTGGTGAATTATGTGATTGTAATGCTCTGACATTATTACTTATTACCTTTTAATTTTTAATTGTGTCTTTTCGCTCTTATGCCCCTCTATTTTTTGTCCACCAACGCCAGAGCAACTAATTTGGAAGCGCTTACATTAAATGAGTGTTTTATAGTGGGGGAATAACAGTAACTTTAAATAAACAATAAAACTGAGTTATTTTTCAGCTTCTTCCTAGGAGTAATTACTTGAATATAATTTGCTGAAGTATTTCATATTATAATTTTCTCAATAATTCAGGTTAATATAATTCAGTTCTACAATCAATCTGTTTGTACTCTAGTACTATTACATGACAATTTTCTAACCATTGCTCAGATTTTTTTTAACCAACTGGTGGTGAGGCTGTAATGATTTTTACAATATAATCGTATTTTTTAAGCTGTTGTTTTGTAAATATACTAAATAAAAATACAAAAAAACACTGAAAACACCAGACACCCACTCAAAATAATTAACACTAAATATCAAAAAATAACGTTCTGATTAATATTGGGGGGCTAAAATTAAGGCACAATTATTTGTTAACTAACTTATTTATAAGATTAATAATTGCTAGTAATTAAGTAATCAATTTTTGGTAAATTGACACCGTTGCTCGTTTTTTTAAGTGCTGATGCTGACAAAAATCTGTGAGTGCTTGCGCTCTACCTACTGCGCCATGGAAACACTACCTAAATTGTGTAGTTAACACCAACCAGTTTTGGGCACTAATGCCTAAGCAGGTTAATATTTCAGGTGGGGCTTTGTCAATATAACCGCGTTTATCGGCTCGAATACAGCGGCCCGTTACATCAATAAATTGGATATAGTCACTTAATTCAAACGGTAAACCTGCAGGCATGTTCTTTCTTGGGTTACCGATAAATGGCAGTAGTTGTTGGGCTTGTTCACCATTAATCGCCGCTTTTATTCGTCGTTGAATGCTGGTGTAGTTCGATGTTTCTGGAGTTTTACTCCCTTAGCTCTAAACACAATGATAATAAGACGTATCAACTAAGCTTATTTGTTATTTTCTTGCCGTAGCCATAATAACTCTCAAAGATATTTATTGATGGTTATTTGAGCATAGTAGACACCACGTATTATTCCCATTTGAGTGGGTGTCTGTTATATTTTTGCATATTTAAGGATACGGTTAAGAACAAAAAAAGGCCTCATTCAATGAGACCTTTTTGATCAAGTAAACAAGTGAGTTTCTTTGTTATTCAACTTATTTAAGGAAAGTATTAAACATTTCAACCTGCAATTAATTAGACAATAATAATTATCTCACAACCTTATTAAGTTCATTAGTAAAACACGGTTCAGTGCGACAAATGCTCTTGTCTTTTAAAGCTTGCTGGTAATCTTCATCATCTTGATGGGCAGTACCAAAGCTTCGCACAATAATAGGTTGAATTTTCTCAATTACTGAAGAGAAAAACTCTTCCATATCGCTATGGGTTAATTTTTCAACTTCAGCAACAATTTTTTCTTTGCTATTAAAATCAAACATTTTGTCATTAATTTCTGACCAGTAATGTCGTGTGCGCTCATTTAAGTTTTTATCTTTGGCTTGTAAATCTTTAATCAGCCCTTGTTTGTATTCATCAAATTTTTCAGCGGTCATCTCACTTAATGACCCTTTGAAATCAGTCATGAATTGATCGATACGGCGTTTTAATTCAACCGGACCCGCTTTAGGTGACTGAACTAAAAAGGACAAACCCGGTAGATTTTGTAACTTGGTATTTCGACCACTGACAATATAACCAAGTTGCTGATCGGTACGCAGAGATTTAAAGAAAGGAGCGCTAATCATGCTACCAATTAAACCATATTTAGCGCGATTTTCAAATGAATCATCATTACTAATGTAGCTTTCAACTATGGTTGAATCGTTATGGTCAACTATTAATTCTTGAATCAATTCATGACTGGTATTGTTTAACTTAACAACTTTATTAGCACGTTCTTTAGCGGTAGAGTTTGTCATATTAAGCGCATAAAGCGTTTTGCCCAATTGAACAGACTCTGCTTTTAGCATATTACCGTGTACCAATACTTCAACTTCAATCGCCTTATGGAAATCGTTAATATATTGCGCTAGCTGTTTTGGTGTTACCGTTGCAAGTGCACTGGCTAATGCTGTAGCTGAATAGGTTTTAGTATGCTGTATTTGTCTTAACGCTGAACGTGCTTGGCTATATGGGCGATCAAATTTAGCATTATTCCATTGTCGTACTAAGCGAGCTTTGTGTAAATTAAAAGCCGCGTCGTCAATAGCCAAATGTCGAACACGTTTATTAATAGTACTTAACAGCATGGCTTGTTTTTCATCATAGCCATTTACGCCAAAGCCCATTCCTGCACTGGTAGACCAAACGTTATAGTATAATCCAGCTTCTTTAGCCGGATAACCAAACTCATTTAAACTGTCTGTTAATAACGCACTGTAAAGATAGTTTTGAGCACGCGATAAAACATCTTTTCCTGCTTGGTCAGAATATATCTGTACGTTAACAGAGGCTTTAGGCACTCTAAATTCAGTGTCTTGCTTGTGCCACAAGGTAAAACCTGATTTTTCAAAAACAACCACTGGCTTGTTTACATCTGACTCTATTTTTTTCATTGTTAGGTTAGTAGCAATAAACGGGTTAGGCGCTGGTAACGAAAAGGCAGCAATCGTTTTAGGTGATTGATAACGACTAATGTCTTGTGCACTGATTTTAGTCATTGAATAAGGCGTATTATATTCAGGCTGAACTTTATCCGTTGTTAAACCTTTAGCCACTAATACTAAGCGCATATTCTCAGGTGTTAACTGCGCCAAATATTCAGTAACTAATAGATGAGAATAGTCATTATACAAATACCCTTCATTTAAAATGTTTTTTGGTGAAAAGTATTGTAACTGTCGCGAAAGGTTACTAGCCGTATCTGCAGCACCCTGTTTTTCTAAAAAATCAAAGCTGTTTTTTGAAATAGCGGCTTGCTCTTTAAAGTACTCTTGGTTGTATTTCTCATTTGATAACAGTGCTAAATAAGAAAATACCGCTTCAGTAACTTGTTTATAATCAGCTAGACCTTTAGGTGTCAGTGTAATACTTATGCTAACGCGGTCAAAATCATCAGGACCATAAGCGCCAGTACCTAAAGATTCGATTGACCCTTGGTTTTTTAGATAGCTATATAAACTGCCTTTACCTTCTTGACCCAGTAAAGACGAGATAAGGCTCAGAGGCTTCTCTTCAAAATACTGAGTTGACTTAGTAACAGGAAATGCCAAAGTTAACTTTCGTATATCTTTCATTGGTTCTATATTAATTTGTACGCCTAACTGCTCAGGTAAGTAGGGCTTCATTGTTACCGGAGTAGACTTTGAACCATTATTTGGAATGGCTGAAAACATTTCACGCGCCCATTTTTCTAAGGTATCGAGATCTTCACGGCCCACTAATGAAAGTGACATACGACTGGCAGTATAATTTTCTTTATAAAGTGCTTTTAAGTCATCAATAAGTAGATCATTTTCGCGATCAGCTAAGGTATCTAAATTACCTACCGAAAATTGGCTTGATGGATGTGCTGGGTTGCGCGTATCTTTTAATACTTCTCTGATACGGCGAGCATCATCTTTAATCTTCATGCTGTATTCAGAGTGAACCGCATTTTTTTCACGGTCTACGTATTGCTTGTCTAAACTAGGCGAGATAAAAAATTGCGCAAAACGGTCGGTGGCTTCTTTTAAGGAGTCTTGATTTACTTGGAAAAAATAATTGGTATGCTCTTGGCCTGTTCCTGCATTTGACCAACCGCCATTCGCTTTTAAATATTCATTGTATTCACCCACTTTAGGGTATTTATCAGTACCTAAAAACAACATATGTTCTAAGAAATGGGCAAGACCTTCACGATCTTCAGGATCAGCCATGTGACCTATATGTACATCCATTGATGCAGCAGATTTATCAGCACTACTGTCAGAAACGAGTATTACTTTTAAGCCATTATCGAGCTCTACATAACGGTAAAGACGTTGATCATTTTGACTTTTAACCACCGTTTGGTTGGCTAATAGCGAGTTAGCTGATACTGATTGAGTGTTAGCAGTAGACTCTGTGGTATTGCAACCGCTAAGTGTACTAACACCTAATGCTGCGGCAACTAAAGTCGCGATTAAAGTAACGTTGTTCTTTCTCATTATTATCCTTGTGATACACACTTGAAGATCATTATTAATCAATAGTTTGCAGTAATATACACCTTAACATTGGCTTAGTGAACGTATTAAAGCCACAACATGTAACATAATATTAACGCAATTATCGCCTTGGTATAAAGACAGCTAAAATAGCTAAGGATTTCCACTCTGCGGATTTCCACTCTGCCAGCCATAATAAATAACTATAAATACAGATAATAAAAACAGACTAGCTATGAAATTTGTCACAGCTAAAAGCGGGTAATTATTAAGGGATAGTTATCAACCGTAGGCTTAACACACTAAAAATAGTCAAAATTTAAAATTTAGACGAGTTAAAACCGCCATTTAAAAATAACAAAAAAGGTCTGTTTATTCGTGATTGTGTTGGAAGTTACGCGCTATTCAAGCAGGCTTGAGCATTAACGATACCATGGGTTCGTTGCAAGCCAACATGCTCGGTAAATTCACTCAAGTGCTCTGCTGTACCTACCGCGCCAGTGAACATACATTCAAAGTCTGTGGTCAGCTTTAACCAGCTTTCTTCGTTAATATGTAACCTTGCTAAAATACGTTCAGATTTCTGGCTAATTGCGCCTCTTTTATCAGCACGAATAATACGCCCGGTCTCATCCACTAGGGTTAAGTAGTCTTGTAAACCAAATAGAATACCCTTATTTTTTTGTTGGTATTCATTACCTGTGAATGGTAGTAAAGCTTTGGGTTGCTCACCTTTTATCGCTGATTTTATACGTAGTTGAATACTAGTAAAATCAGACTTCTCGGGCGTGGCAGCAATACCTGCACGCACTGGGTTTAAATCAACATAAGCCATACACGACAATATTGCGCCCTCATCAAGCAATGCTTGGGATTTAAAGCGCCCTTCCCAAAAGTGGCCGGTGCATTTATCTTCTCGATTA
>NZ_BDQM01000010.1 GCF_002207865.1 Colwellia marinimaniae | reverse complement strand
GACTTGAACTCTCACATCTTGCGATACTGGAACCTAAATCCAGCGCGTCTACCAATTCCGCCAAACCCGCATTACATCCAAGTGTTAAAGAGACTTGAACTCTCACATCTTGCAATACTGGAACCTACTCTCTATAAAAAAAGTAGCGCGTCATTGTTTATTAATTCCGCCAAACCCGCATTACATTCAAGTGTTAAAGAGACTTGAACTCTGTAACCATTTCTTTAAAAGAAATGGCAGGGATAAGAGGATTTGAACCTCTGAATGACGGGATCAAAACCCGCTGCCTTACCGCTTGGCTATATCCCTGCAATGTATTTACTTTTTACTTGTGCAACTAAAGTTGCTTTGAAATGGTACGGGTCAAGAGACTTGAACTCTCACATCTTGCGATACTGGAACCTAAATCCAGCGCGTCTACCAATTCCGCCAAACCCGCATTACATTCAAGTGTTTAAAGAGACTTGAACTCTCACATCTTGCAATACTGGAACCTACTCTCTATAAAAAAGTAGCGGTCATTGTTTATTAATTCCGCCAAACCCGCATTACATTCAAGTGTTAAAGAGACTTGAACTCTCACATCTTGCAATACTGGAACCTACTCTCTATAAAAAAAAGTAGCGCGTCATTGTTTATTAATTCCGCCAAACCCGCATTACATTCAAGTGTTAAAGAGACTTGAACTCTTTTTACTTAAGTAAAAATACCGAAGTAAAATGGTGGCTACACCGGGATTTGAACCTGGGACCCCATCATTATGAGTGATGTGCTCTAACCAACTGAGCTATGTAGCCTTTACCAACCTGCTCGGTAGCAAGTGCGGCGTATTATGCTAATCTACCTGCCTTTCGTCAACCGTTTTTTTTAAAAAAGGTGTACTTTCTATTTGTTTGGCGATTGATTGTGCATTTTGGTGGATAACTATGCAAATAAAAGGTGGGAAACGCATTACTTATTGGAAAATGATAATGCGTTTGTATTTATCATGAAGGTAAGTCTTATCTATCTCTTGCTTCTTCAGCTAAATGTGCAGAATATTTTGCTAAGTTATCTATCTCAGCTTTAACCTTTTTAGAAGGTAACTTACCAATAATGTATTCGCCAACTTCTAAAGCATTAGATTTAGCGGCAAAAATTAATAAACTATTGCCGTTGCATTCTAAAGCATCATAAATATTACGAACCTTTAATCTTTTTTGCTTTAAGAATGACCTTAAGCGACTTTTATCATTTGCTTGCACATATTCACAAATACGCAATGCTAGGTCATCTGCTTGAGCCGATGGAGCTGTAATAACACTTGTCGCTAATAGTATGGGTAATAAAATAAATTTTTTCATTGTGACGCCTTATTATTTTTTGATTTATCAATTTCTTTAAACAAGAAAAGTGTAGACCATTAGCTTAGTTATGGTACCCGCTAGTAGAATAACTAAGCTAACTGAATAGCTGTATATCTTTCGTTTTTATATTACAGGCGGTATTTTAGTTGTATATACAATTAAAACAAGTCTTTATTATAATACTATGGTCAAGTTGACTCAAGTTTACAGCCAGGATGCTGACTCGTCAGTCCTTAGCGGCATAAAAAAACGCATCACTAAGGATGCGTTTTTTGGTTAGGCTAAATAGACTCTAGCTATAGGCGGACTTTTATACATTAAAGCGGAAGTGTATTACATCACCATCTTTTACGCGGTAGTCTTTACCCTCTAAACGCCACTTACCGGCTTCTTTAGCACCCGACTCACCATTAAACTCAATAAAGTCGTCATAACTGATGACTTCAGCGCGAATAAAGCCTTTTTCAAAGTCGGTATGAATAACACCGGCCGCTTGCGGCGCAGTAGCACTTTGTTTAATTGTCCAAGCACGTACTTCTTTAACACCAGCAGTGAAATAAGTTTGTAAGTGCAGTAATGCATAACCGGCATTTATAACACGATTAAGACCGGGCTCTTCTAAGCCCATCTCAGCCATAAATTCAGCTCTATCGTCTTCATCCATTTCAGACAATTCGCTTTCAACTTCGGCACAAACAGCAACAACTACGCTACCTTCTGCATCCGCTATCTTTTGTACTACGTCAAGGTATGGATTATTTTCAAAACCATCATCATTGACATTAGCAATATACATGGTTGGTTTTAGTGTTAAGAAATTTAAATAGTCAATAGCGGCTTTTTCTTCTTTAGATAATTCTAAAGAACGTACCATATGGCCTTCTTCAACATGCTTTAATATTTTTTCTAAAACAGGCATTTCAAATTTGGCGTCTTTATCTCCGCCTTTAGCCTTTTTAGCTAAACGAAAAATTGCCCGTTCTGCTGTGTCCATATCAGATAATGCTAATTCAGTATTGATCACCTCAATATCATCAGCGGGGTCAATCTTATTAGCAACGTGAATAATATTGTCATTGTCAAAGCAGCGAACTACGTGACCAATAGCATCTGTTTCACGAATGTTCGCTAAAAACTTGTTCCCTAACCCTTCACCTTTTGATGCGCCAGCAACAAGACCGGCAATATCGACAAACTCCATGGTGGTGGCTAAGACACGCTCAGGTTTTACTATTGCAGTTAATTTATCTAAGCGAGGGTCGGGTACCGGTACTACACCAGTATTTGGCTCAATAGTACAAAACGGGAAGTTTGCCGCTTCAATACCTGCTTTGGTAAGTGCATTGAATAGTGTTGATTTACCGACGTTAGGCAAGCCAACGATACCACATTTAAAACCCATAATTTTTACCTACTGATTAGTTGCTAACACAGAGTTACTAGCGTGTATTTACTTGTGTATATTTACTCGGCTTTAAACGAGTGTAAGCGATTTTGCGCTTTCTTTAAGTCGTCTGTTAGCCAAATATCAAGACATCGACTAGCTTCGTCGATTGCTTGTTCTATTTTTGCTTGTTCGGCACTAGGCGCTTTACCTAATACGTGACCCGTTACTTTATCGCGATGACCTGGATGATCAATGCCAATACGTAACCGGTAAAATTCTTTATTATTAGCCATAGCAGCGATAATATCGCGCAAACCATTATGTCCGCCGTGACCACCACCCTTTTTTATTTTACAAACACCGGGCTGTATATCTAATTCATCATGAGCAATCAAGATTTCATCTATCGACATTTTATAAAAATTAGCAAGGGGAGCAACTGCTTGACCGCTACGATTCATAAAGGTGGTTGGAATTAATAAGTGGATAAGGTTTCCCGCAATTAAGCCTTTACCATAAAGGCCGGAGTATTTTTTTTCGGGACGGAGGGAAATGTTGTGACAACGTGCCAGTTCTTCGACGAACCAAACACCTGCATTGTGGCGTGTTTTGCTATATTCGGGGCCAGGATTACCCAGCCCCGCAATTAATTTAATAGTCATTATCTATAATATTATAAATGAATGTAGCTATTATTCAGCAGCTGGAGCTTCTTCTGCTGCTTCGTCTGTTACTTTAGCCGATTTAGGCGCTTTAGCAGAAACAACCGCTAGATCGTGTTCTTCACCTTTTGCTAATTCGTCAGAAGTAACGCCTGCTGGCAACGTAAGGTCTGATAAATGGAAAGTTTGACCAAGTGCTAAGTTAGTTAAGTCAACTTCGATGAACTCAGGTAAATCTTTTGGTAAACAAGAGATGGCAATTTTAGTCACGTGATGAGCAATGGCAGCGCCAGTTTTTGCCGCTTCTTCTTCATTAATGAAGTGAAGAGTAGTGTTTGCATGAACTACATGGTTTTGATCAATGCGGATGAAATCTAAGTGCATTACCAATTGCTTGAACGGGTGACGTTGCATGTCTTTAATTAAACACTCAACTGGCTTACCAGCAATATTTAATGTTAATACTTGCGTATAGAATTTTTCTTCTTGTTGAGCGCGGAATACATCTTTGTGCGCTAACGTTAAAGATACTGGTTCTTGGTTTTCACCGTAAAGGATAGCAGGAACTTTTTCCGCGTGACGTAGGCGGCGGCTCGCACCTTTCCCTAAATCAGTACGTACTTCAGCTTCTAATGTTAAAAAATCAGTCATTTTAATACTCTTCTGTTATATAAGTTATAAAACTTAAAAATTAAGTCTTGTTTTTTGCGACCAAAAACAAGGAGATACCATTTTAACATCCTAGATCAGTTAACAACTAACTCGGTCATTAGATAAAAAAGGCGCCGCATTGTAACATTTAGCCCTAGGTAAAGCTATCAACTTAAGCGGTTAATTACTGATGGTTTATAGGGGGAATGAGGAAATAAATAAGGGTTAAGGAGCAATAAAAAAGCAGCCGTGGCAGCGGCTGCTTTTTTGCAATAGTAGTAATTATTCGCTAGAAATTAATCAAACATTGCCGATATAGATTCTTCATTACTCACACGACGAATCGCTTCACTAAGCATGCCGCTTAAGGTTAATTGACGAACCATTTTAAGCGCTTTAATTTCATCAGAAAGAGGAATTGAATCAGTAACTACAACTTCATCAAGCACTGAATCTCTGAGGTTTTGTGCGGCATTACCCGACAATACTGGGTGAGTGGCATAAGCGACAACACGTTTTGCGCCATGCTCTTTTAATGCTTCTGCCGCTTTGACTAATGTACCGCCAGTATCAATCATGTCATCGACAATAATACAGTCGCGACCTTCTACATCACCAATAATGTGCATCACTTGGGCAACGTTTGCTTTCGGGCGACGTTTATCAATAATGACTAAGTCAGCGTCATCTAATAATTTAGCAACAGCACGAGCACGAACCACGCCACCAATATCAGGAGAAACAATCACAGGGTTGTCAAAACCACGACTTTTCATGTCCTCTAATAAAATTGGCGTACCAAAAGCATTATCAACCGGCACATCAAAGAAACCTTGTATTTGCTCGGCATGTAAATCAACCGTTAATACACGGTCAACACCAACACTTGATAAAAAGTCAGCAACTACTTTTGCCGTAATTGGTACACGAGCACTACGTACACGTCTGTCTTGGCGAGCATAACCAAAATAAGGGATTACAGCAGTGATACGGCCAGCGGAGGCACGACGCAATGCGTCTATCATTACAATTAATTCCATTAAGTTATTATTGGTTGGAGCACAGGTCGATTGAATAATAAAAACATCAGCACCACGGACGTTTTCATGTATTTCAACACAAATTTCACCATCACTAAAACTACCGACTGTCGCATCGCCGAGAGGCATATATAGGCGATCACAAATTTTCTTGGCCAGTTCAGGGGTGGCATTACCCGCAAAAATCTTCATGTCAGGCACTGTAGATTCCTCAGAAACATTTGACATTAATATTAGGCTTTTTGATATAAGATATAATCATTAAGCAGTATAACGCTTACTAAACTGTAGCAGTTATTTTCCGCACCATAGCACGTTTTAAAATAGCCGATTTAGTTAAGTTCGCAAATATTTTTAATTGTTTACTTGTTCAGTGACAACCTTGTCATCACAGAACATAAGGGCGACTTATTAAGTCCCCGCGCGACAAATGAGCTCACTCCTTTGGGGAGTTTCGCTTGCAATGAACACGCCTCTTTTTGACTAGAAAACCGCGTAAAAACACACGCACCTGTTCCTGTCATTCTTGAGGGGGCGTATTCTACCAACCAAGCCAGTAACTTGGCAACCTCAGGATAATGTTTTATTACTAATGATTGGCAGTCATTATGGAAGTTATCATTGAGAAAGTCAGTGGTATCAAGGGCTGAAGGGGATAGTTTCTTGGTGTTTCGAGGCAGATCTACTGCGGTAAAAACTTGTTGAGTGGAAATGCTACATTCAGGTTTAGTAATTAAATACCAAGGTTCTTCGGGATCCATGGCGGTAAGTCTTTCACCAACACCTTGGGCAAAGGCGGCAAAACCATAAATAAAGATAGGTACATCCGCACCAAGGCTCAGGCCTAATATTGCCAAATCACTTGTTGATAATTGACACTGCCATAATGTATTAAGCGCAACTAAAACCGTAGCTGCATTGGATGAACCACCGCCCAAGCCGCCACCCATTGGTAGTATTTTGTTAATACTTATTTTAACGCCAAAAGGTGTCTTGGTTTTTCTTTTCAATAACTGGGCCGCTTTTACAATTAAGTTATCGTCATAATTAACCCCCTCAAGAGGCGTTAATAAATCTATGCTGGCTTTGTCAGTGACTGTTAAGGTTAATATGTCACTATGATCAATAAATTGAAAGAGTGTTTCTAAATTGTGGTAACCATCATCACGCTGTCCAACAATATGTAAAAATAAATTAATTTTTGCCGGAGAAGGGAATTCAATGGCTTTATTGAGAAATGAATTAGGTTGAGAAGAGCAAGTCATGTAGAAATTCTGCTTATAGTAAGTGAGTGACAAAGCGTGGTTGCTGATCGGCTATTGACCAGTCACTGACCAATGATTGACCGAAATTTTAATTAACAAATCCTCTTTTTTAATTGAAAATTTAGTTGCTAAGTTATAGCCGTTAATATGCTGGTAGTTACTATAACTGACTAGCCATAGCTCATTATTATAATGGCTTGATAAGGTTTGTGGTAGCTGTGTTATTTTATGGTAACTAATACTATCATTTTCTTGGTAGGGGATACCTTTAAGCCAGTAGCTTAACGCTTTTGTTGGTAATGATAAGCCGGTAATGTTGAGAATAAGCGCTGCTAAATTATTACCATGATAGGTTTTTCCATCCACGCGAATCTTATGTTGATTATTATAAGATTCGAGTTGTAAGACATTAATGCCAAAATAGCTGGTTAAATTTAGCTGTTGAGTGCCTTTCTTTTCGTCAACTTGCCAAGATAATGTCGCGCTCTTACGTGAATTCTGCGCCAAAAATGCTATTTTCCCTGTTATCTGCCATTGTTGTAATTGCGCTAGCTTAGCAATTCTTTGTTGAGGTGTTTGTGTAATTAGCAATTGCGTTTCTTTGCTGGGCAAGGTACTACAGCCTGAAAATATCAGGGTAAATAAGGCCAGGGGAAATAAGTAAAGTGGATAAAGGGCAGTATTAAAAAATTTAATCATTGACGGTAATTCTTTCAAGCGATGATAATTGTTATTTGAACATAGCTTTTTAGTCTTTGTAAATAGCAGTATTATTTTTAGGGTCTTTTATCACAGATCATATTTTATATGCGGATCTTGAGTTATACTTGCGGAACGAGTTAAAACAAGTTGACTAAAACTTGTCAGAAATGTTTACACAATAGGTTTATTACTTTGTCGATAGTTGCTGTTGGAATTAATCATAAAACTGCGCCAGTAGCGGTAAGAGAAAAAATATCTTTTAATCCAGATAAGCTTTCCATCGCCCTACAAGAAATGCTTGACGCAGTACAGTGCCGTGAAGTTGCCATACTTTCTACCTGTAATAGAACAGAGCTATACCTAGTACAAGATGGCGACTTTGAAGTTACCCAACAACGTATTGTTAAATGGTTAGAAAATTATCATAACGTACCCGCCTCAATAATTTTACCTAGCCTATATTGGTATAAAGATAAGCAAGCCGTTAATCATATGATGCGTGTTGCTTGTGGTTTAGATTCGCTTGTTTTAGGTGAACCACAAATCCTTGGACAAATGAAACAAGCTTACAGCCAAGCTAAAGCTGCCGGTTCAATGTCCTTGGTTATGGACCGATTATTTCAACGTACCTTTGGCGTGGCCAAGCAAGTTCGAACAGAGACTGATATTGGCGCTAGTGCGGTATCTGTTGCCTTTGCTTCAGTAAACTTAGCCAAACATATTTTTGGCAGTCTTGAAAAAACTAAAGTACTGCTAGTGGGGGCCGGTGAAACGATAGAATTAGTTGCTAAACATCTCTATGAAAATAATGTCGGAAAAATCACCGTGGCCAACCGAACATTGGCACGTGCTGAGAATATGGCTAAAAAAATTGGCGCAGATGTCATCACCTTAGCGCAAATACCTGATCATATGTGTCATGCTGATATTGTTATCAGCTCTACTGGTTCCACTTTACCCATTATTGGTAAAGGTATGGTTGAACAAGCTTTAGCATCGCGTAAACATCAACCTATTTTTATGGTTGATCTCGCCGTACCTCGTGATATAGAAGAGCAAGTGTCAGAACTTGAAGATGTTTTTTTATATACCGTAGATGACCTAGAAGGCATTATCTCGAAGAACATTGAAAATCGACGTAAAGCCGCTGTACAAGCAGAAAGTATTGTTAATAGCCAGTCTGATAAATTTATGGCTTGGTTACGAGGTTTAAACACCCAAGATACGGTTATTAGTTATCGTAAACAATGTATAGACAACCGTGATGTTTTACTCGAAAAAGCCCTTAGCCAATTAAGAAATGGTAAAAATTCTGAGGCTGTTTTAGGGGAACTCGCCACTAAGCTCACCAACAAATTCATGCACGCACCAACCAGTGCGCTCCAGTCTGCCGCTCAAGGTGGCGAACTGGATAAACTACTTTATTTACGTGATATCTTTAATATTGATCCCCAAGACTAGTACTCTAGTCCTTATCTTAGCTATATAGCCAAGTCATCTTGTTAACCTAAGTATTGTTTACTCAGTCCGTTAGCCGCAAGTGACATTTTTTATCGAGCATGGTGGATTGCGTTATTACTGTGATAGAATAGTAATAATTTAGTTTTCCTTATTTGAAATATAAGTACATTTTAATGAAATCATCAGTTTATCAAAAACTTGAAGTGCTAGTTGAGCGTTTCGAAGAAGTGCAAGCTTTATTATCCGATCCAGAAACCATTGCTAATCAAGATAAATTCCGTGAATTATCTAAAGAGTTTAAGCAGCTCGACGCGGTGACTTCAGTTTTTAATAATTATAAAATAGCGGAAGGTGACTTTTCCGCTGCTGAGATGATGCTTAAAGATGAAGACCCTGAGATGCGAGAAATGGCACAGGAAGAATACAAAATAACTAAAAAAATGATTGCTAAGATTGCCGATGAATTACAAGTTTTATTATTACCACGCGACCCTAATGACGATAATAACTGTTTTGTTGAAATTCGTGCCGGCGCCGGTGGTGATGAAGCGGCTATTTTTGTTGGTGATTTATTTAGAATGTACAGCCGTTATGCAGAAAAGAAAGGCTGGAAAATTGAAGTAATGAACAGCAGTGAAAGTGAGCAGGGCGGTTATAAAGAACTGATCATGAAAGTTAATGGTGAAGGCGTTTACGGCCATCTGAAATTTGAATCTGGCGGCCATCGGGTGCAACGTGTACCAGAAACTGAGTCTCAAGGTCGAGTACATACCTCAGCTTGTACTGTGGTGGTTATGCCTGAAGTTCCTGAAGTAGATGCCATTGAAATTAATAAAGCCGATTTGAAAATTGATACCTTCCGTGCCTCAGGCGCGGGTGGTCAGCATGTAAACAAAACGGATTCAGCTATTCGTATTACCCATATTCCATCAGGTGTTGTGGTTGAGTGTCAAGAACAGCGCTCACAACATAAAAACCGGGCTCAAGCAATGTCAGTGCTGCAAGCGCGTCTGCAACAGGCTGCAGATGAAGAACGCCGTAGTGAGGAAGAGTCATCACGTCGTAATTTAGTGGCCAGTGGTGACCGTTCTGAGCGTATTCGTACCTACAACTTTCCGCAAGGTCGCATGAGTGATCACCGTATTAACCTAACTTTATATCGCCTAGGCGAAATTATGGAAGGTAATTTAGACTTGATTATGGAGCCGATAATGCAGGAAAATCAAGCCGATTTATTAGCTGAATTAGCCGGAAAACATTAACTCTATTTTGTTAACGCCAGTGAATAATAGTACTATAGCCGATTGGATAGCATATGGTCGTGAGCAATTAGTTTGCTTCTCCGACAGTGCTAAACTTGATACACAAATCCTCTTGGCTTTTGTGTTGCATAAAGAGCGCAGCTACTTGCTTACCTGGCCCGAAAGAGAGCTTGTTAAACAAGATGAACAACATTACCTAGCCTTATTAAAAAGACGGATGTCTGGTGAGCCTATTGCCTATATTATAGGGGTAAAGGAATTCTGGTCACTCGTTTTTCGAGTTTCACCCGCAACACTTATTCCACGTCCAGACACCGAAATTTTGGTTGAATTAGTACTTGATAATTTTGGTGAAGTAAAGTCATTGCACTGCTTAGATCTCGGTACAGGAACAGGTGCAATCGCCCTGGCGTTAGCATCTGAGCAACCGAATTGGCAAATTGATGCTATTGATTTTAATATTGAGGCGGTGAAACTAGCCAAGCAAAATGCTGAAGATTTACACTTGACGCAAGTCAATATCTTTCAAAGTAACTGGTTTAGTGCGGTTAATGAGCGCAAGTTTGATGTTATAGTGTCGAACCCGCCTTATATCGATGCCTTGGACGAAAACCTAAGTCAAGGTGATGTGCGATTTGAACCTAAATCAGCTTTGGTGGCTAATGAGCAAGGTCTCGGCGATATTAAACACATAGCGCAACAAGCACTAAATTTTCTTAAAGCTCAAGGAGCACTTTTCTTTGAACATGGTTACCAACAAGGGGAAGCGGTGCGAGATGTTTTAACCAGCTTAGGGTATGATAACGTACAAACAGTCAGAGACTTTAATGGTCATGAACGTATTACTTGGGCTCGTTTGCCTAGGCATTAATCTAGATAATCAGTATAAATAGCCGATTTATAGTCTAGGGTTACACTTTAAAACGATTTATTAACCTAAAGTCGCTACACTATGCGCAAAATAGTTTAATAAAAGGAATAACTTTGAAACATTTACATATAGCCCTTGCGGTACTTAGCGTTAGTTTATTTACCTATCGTTTTATTTTGACCTTAATGGCCTCAAAAAAGCTTGATAGCAAGTGGTTGAAAATCAGCCCTCATGTTATTGATACTTTTTTACTGATTGCCGGTATTACTCTCGCAGTAAAACTACATTTCAACCCCATGGAACAATTATGGCTAGCTGAAAAGATTTTAGCGTTATTTGCTTATATTTTGACCGGATATTACACCTTGAAATTAGCGCGTAATAAGCCGATGCAAATTATAGGCTATTTAGGTGCAATAGCTTGGGTAATGCTGATTGTACGTTTAGCCATGACACGAGAAGCCTTCTTTTTTAGCTAAGTGTTAGTGTGCATACTAGGTCTACCAGATAAGTATAATATGGAGTCGGATAAATAAGCTGTTATGAATGAATTGTTTTTATCAGAATTAAAATCTAAAGATAAAGATTTGCTGCAAAAACTTGTTTTACTTGAAGAACATATTTTTGCCGATAGCGACCAAGAAATTGTCAAAATGTATGCATCACTAGATAGTTTAGAGACAATTATCAGTCAATGTATTGCTGTCGTTAGTGAAATTGAATCACCTATAGAGAAAGCTGAAGCTTTGCTTAATGAATTGTACTATCAACATTTATTTATTGACAGCTATCAGACTCGTTGGCCTATTTCTGCTTATCGGGTAGCAACATCGTTAAATCAACGTGCTATGTCGCCCATGGTTAAGGCGGTTGTGGTCAAAGAAATTATTAGTGCTTGTGGCTTTGAAACTGATTTGGTGTTTATTCCGAATAAAATCATGGTACGCCTGTGCTGTGATGAGCAATATGCTATTATTTTTGACGCGGTAACTGGCGAGTCACTCGATTGGGCTGAACTTGATTTACGTTTAGATGATCTCGAAGGCGACCCTGAAGAGCAAGACTTAGTCGCCCTTGATGATCATGTCGCCTTAGTTGAGCATCTTTCGGCATTGAAAAACGCTCTGATCCGAGAGCAGGCTTTTGATAAGGCATTAACGTGTGTTGATGTTATCTTATCATTAAACCCAGACGATCCACTGCAACGAAGAGACCGTGGTTTTTTGCTACACCAACTTGATTGCTTTAAAGTGGCTGTGGATGATTATCGCTACTTCGTTGAGCAATGTCCTCAAGATCCCGCCGCCAAAATATTAAAAATTCAACTTGAAAAAATTGATGTCGGTAATAACGTCCTTCATTAAAATGTTCACTTCATCAAAAAATAAATATAAAAAGGCAAAATGATGCAAGACAATATTGTGGCGAATGCGCCACTCATTACCAATGACGCGGTAGTACTGGGGATTTTGACACTTATTCTAGGCTTTGTGTTTTATACTTCTAATAGTAAAAATAGCGCTTGCCAAAAATTTTATAAATATGTACCGGCGTTATTAATGTGCTATTTATTGCCTTCTTTATTAAATACCTTTGGCATCGTTAGCGCCGAAGTTAGTAAAGTGGGTTACGTGGCCAAATACTTTCTGCTACCCGCATGTTTAGTACTGTTAACCTTAAGTATCGATATTAAAGCTATTGTTGGTCTTGGCAGTAAAGCGCTAATTATGTTTATAACCGGTACGGTTGGTGTGGTTATTGGCGGCCCTATTTCTTTATTAATAGTTTCTGCTATTTGGCCTGAGTTAATTAGTGTTACTGGTCCTGAAGCTGTTTGGCGTGGTATGGCTGCCCTTGCCGGAAGCTGGATTGGTGGTGGTGCAAACATGTTGGCGATGAAAGAAATTTTTGAAGCTGACGGTAAAATATTTACCATCATGGTCACGGTAGATATTGTCGTGGCAAATCTCTGGATGGCTTGTTTGCTGTACATTGCGGCTAACCATAAGGCTATTGATGCCAAAAGTGGCGCTGATACCTCAGGTATTGACAAACTTATTGCCAGAGTGGAAGCCAATGAACGAAAGCATAAAAGAACGCCTGAGCTAAAAGATTTAATGCTTATTATTGCCGTCGCTTTTGGTGCGGCAGGTTTTGCGCATTTTGTCGCTGACTTATTGGTACCATTTTTCCAACTGAACTACCCAGAGTTGAAAAAATTCAGCTTACATAGCAAATTGTTCTGGATTATTCTCGTAGTAACGACTATCGGCTTATGCTTGTCATTTACTAAAGTAAGAGAGCTTGAACATGTCGGTGCTTCAAAAGTGGGTAGCTGCTTCTTATATATTTTAGTTGCCACCATCGGCTTACATATGGATATCACGCAAATTGCCGAAGCACCTAAATATGTAGTTATTGGTCTTATTTGGATGGCGATTCACATTATTTTATTATTTGTTGTCGGTAGAATTATCAAAGCGCCAATCTTTTACTTAGCGGTCGGCAGTAAAGCGAATATCGGTGGTGCAGCATCAGCACCAGTAATTGCTTCGGCATTCCATCCGTCATTAGCACCTGTAGGAGTACTACTTGCTGTCCTAGGTTATGCTTTAGGCACCTATATGGCGTGGATATGTGGACAATTATTAAGAATAGTCGCTGGTAGTTAATGTTTAACTAATGAAGATGTTACAGTAAGCTAACGGCTACTTAATACCCAAGCCACCTCAAAATGCAGGATTCAGCTGGAATTAGAAACGTCTTTAGGCAAGGCATTGATTGAAGAGAATAGTTATTCTATTATCGAAATCAATAACGATGGATAAAGCGTTTCTAAACCAGCCCTACGGGGACATCTGAGAAAATCATGTTCATCGTTGCGTATGTAATTAAGGGAATAACCATTAATAAAATACGCGCCTTGATCATGAATCGCTCAGATGTCCTGAAACGAGCATATTGAAGTCGCTTGGGTATAGTACTTTTACTAAAAGCGTAAAATACAGTGGTATTTTACGCTTTTTTATATTTAGGAATAATTTATGACAATAACATCAGTTTCGGTTCAGGGGATCGAGGTTGCTAATGAGCGACCCTTCGTATTATTCGGCGGTATGAATGTGCTTGAGTCACGAGACCTTGCCATGAGAATTGCTGAAAAATATGTTGAAGTTACGCAGAAACTAGGCATCCCTTATGTATTTAAAGCCTCATTTGATAAAGCAAATCGCTCTTCAGTCAACTCCTACCGAGGCCCTGGCTTAGATGAAGGTCTGAAAATTTTTGAAGAAATAAAGTCTACCTTTAATGTACCTATTATCACTGATGTACACGAGCCGTACCAAGCATTACCTGTGAGTGAAGTTGTTGATGTAATTCAATTACCCGCATTCTTAGCCAGACAAACCGACCTGGTGGTCGCCATGGCGAAAACCGGCGCAGTCATTAATGTTAAAAAGCCGCAGTTTCTTGCTGCCCATGAAATGAAACATATCATTACCAAGTTCGCTGAAGCTGGCAATGACAACATTATCTTGTGTGAGCGAGGCAGTTGTTATGGTTATAACAATCTTATCGTTGATATGTTAGCAATGGACGAGATGAAAAATTACGCGCCGGTTATATTTGATGCCACCCACGCACTACAAAAACCTGGTGGACGCAGTGATAGTGCTGATGGCCGTCGTGCTCAAGCCGTACAGCTAGCCCGAAGTGGTATGGCAATAGGTATCGCTGGCTTGTTCATTGAAGCACATCCTGATCCTAGTGCGGCTAAATGTGATGGCCCTTGTGCATTACCACTTGATAAATTAGAGCCTTATCTAGTTCAAATGAAAGCGATAGATGATTTAGTGAAGAGTTTTACTCCACTAAGTACTGATTAATACCCTAGCACGTTAGGGTTAGCGGATGTTAACTCGGCTAACTAGGGTGGTAATAAGTAAACAACAAGAATTGAAAGCAATAAAAAGGTGTCCTAGGACACCTTTTTTTATTTGTGATCTCGAACACTAAGGTTGTACTTCACTAAATGGGCTTGCATTTTGGCATATGTTAAGATGCAGGCTAAATTTAATCGCCCTGCAATTAATCTAATTAATCTGCAATTAATGTTATTTTAGTTAAAATAACTGACTTATTTTGATTAGCCATGTGCTTTTGTTTGGCAAAGCCTGAGTCTGTTGACTGTATAGTATAGTTAATGGTAACTGGTGTTAACGAAAACTTTAGGTTGTTATGGGCAGCACTAGTCAGTTGAGTTTGATTCACTGGCTCAGCTTTAATTAGTGCAGTTTTTGGTAAGGCAGCAGTGGCTGCAGTACTCAATAAAGTGGTGGCGAATAATACGGCAAGTAAGTTAGTTTTTTTAATGCTTAGTTTCATGTTGTTTGTCCTGTATATAACCTAATAATAAATTTTTATTCCCTATAGATATATTAGGACCTTTTCTCGCGCTGGTTTTACTCTTCAAAATAAAGCGTGTGGGTTGGGAACACACGCTATACCTGAGTTTTATAAAACGTTGAGATGATGTCCTTCATCTACGGTGTGAATAATACACAAGTTGTTAAAGGAAATAAAACGACTTAAATTGATGTTATGTATTAGAAAAACTAATGAATAATTGTTATGCTTGATTGGTAAGTTTTTATGCAGTGTTATAGTGCATATATTATAAATAATATTTAAAATTTGTAGGTGACTTTTGGCTAATATACTCCCCCCATTAAAAGCTTTGCGAGCATTTGAAGCATCGGCAAGGCAGCTCAGTTTTACGCGAGCAGCAGAAGAGCTTTTTGTCACGCAAGCGGCAATAAGCCATCAAATTAAATCATTAGAAGAGTACTTAGGTATTAAATTGTTTATGCGAAAAAACCGTGCTTTATTACTCTCGGAGGAAGGTCAGTCGTATTATTTAGATATAAAAGATATTTTTACCTCACTACATGAAGCGACCGAACGTTTGTTAGCTCGTGGAGCGAAAGGGTCGATAACAGTCAGTTCACAGGCGAGCTTTGCCATCCAATGGTTAGTTCCTCGGTTAACTACTTTTAATGCCTTACATGAAGATATTGATGTTAGGATTAAAGCCGTAGATCAAGCAGAGAATTCACTGACAGAAGATGTCGATGTTGCTATATATTATGGACGTGGACGTTGGCCCAATATCCATGCTGATAAATTGCATACCGAATACCTTATCCCCGTTTGCTCTCCCTTATTAATGCAAGAGCATGCTGCCAATGGTAAACCGGCTCTTTTATCATTAGACGACTTATCAAAGCATAATTTACTCCATGATACCTCTCGCCGGGACTGGAAACGCTGGTTTAAACAAGTTGGTGTTAAAGGGGCTAATTTGAATCATGGACCTATTTTTAGTCATTCTGCTATGGTTTTACAAGCCGCTTTACACGGTCAAGGGGTTGCTTTGGCTTACAGTGTTTTAGCTAAGCCGGATATTGATTCGGGACGTTTAGTCTGTCCCTTTAACGATGTATTAGTGAGTAAAAACGCCTATTTCATCGTATGTCGTGAAAATCAGCAAGACATCGGTAAAATCGCGGCCTTTAGAAAGTGGATGTTAGATATGGTCGAAGCAGAGCAAGAGCTAATCACCGATGGACAAATAAATTAATGGCCAAGATACCGGTAAAGCAACAAGTAATCACCAGCGCCGATGGCAATGATATTAATATGATTTTTGACACGGTCGAATGTGCTAGGGCGCAAGTTATATTTGCTCATGGCGCGGGTGCAGATATGTCTCATGAGTTTATGGCTGAAATAGTACGGTTACTTAATAACGCGGCTATTAATGTTGTGCGTTTTAATTTCCCCTTTATGGATAAAAGGGCACTAACAGGGATAAAATACCCCCCAGATAGAATGCCCAAGCTGTTGGTTTGCTATCAAGCCGTTATTGAGCATGTGCTTGCACAGCAAAAAAGTCAGGCGCTGCCCTTATTTATTGGCGGAAAATCTATGGGGTCACGCGCTGCGGCGAGCTTAGTTGCTGATCCAGAGGTATTAAATGCTAATTTACTCAGTGAAATATCCGCTGTCTTTTGTTTAGGCTACCCGTTTCATCCAGCTAAAAAACCAGAAAAACTGCGCCTTGAACCTTTATTTACTGCCAGTAAAACAATTTTAATCGTACAAGGTGAGCGTGATGCTTTAGGCACGAAAGAAGAAATTATCAGCTACCAGCTGCCTGAGCACTGTACCTGTGTGTTTTTACCTGATGGCGATCACAGTTTAAAGCCAAGAGTTAAGTCGGGTTATACTTATCAAGGACATATGCAGCGCGCGGTTAAGGAAATTGTCGACTTTATTGACCAGTTAATAGTCGCTAACAATGTTGAGCATAAGGCAAGATGATGAACAGTACTAATATGATCAAGCAGCAAGTTAAATCTAAGAGCAGCACGGTTTTACTGAAAACTATGATGATTTTTGTTGGTATCAGTGGCTGTTTTTCTGTACTATTCGGCGCTTGGCTGGCTCATGGCGGTCAAGCATTACCAGTAAAGGTTCAATCTAGCTTAGCAACAGCATTACAATATCAATTTTTTCATACACTTGCGTTATTTTCGACCTTGGTTTGGTTGAAAACAGCTAAATCATCTAAAGTGCTACTTAGTGCTTGTATTGCGTTTGTCATAGGGATTTTGTGCTTTTGTGGCGTAATCTATATTAAATCATTTTTTGAACTTGCTGTTATCGGTAAGTTAACCCCTTTTGGTGGTATTGCCTTTGCGCTAGCTTGGTTATTATTAGCATTTGAAGGTAAAAATAATTTTTAACTACAGTATTTGTACTGTTAATACTCTGACGAATATAGCGTTTTAAAAGGTCGTTAGATATACAAGGTAAAAACAACATATGACTTCCATCGTATTATTTTGTCGTCCAGGCTTTGAAAAAGAGTGTGGTGCAGAAATCCAAGAAAAAGCTGCTTGGAATGAAATGTATGGCTATTTAGAGCTAAAGAAAAATAAAGGCATTGTTTTTTTTCACTTACAAGAAAGTGAACACGGTGAAGCATTAATGAATAAGTTGCCTCTTAAGCGACTTATTTTTGCCCGTCAATGGTTTGTCACAGTCACTGATACACTCGCCTTGCCTGATTATAATCGTGTTGAAGCAATCATTGAAGCCTTGGGCACTGAATGGCAATATAGCGATTTACGTATGGAAATGGCGGATGATAATGATGGCAAGGAGTTAAGTAAATTTTGTCGCAAGCTGTCTGTGCCTTTGCGCCAAGCTTTACGTAAAAAGAAATTGCTGACCCAGAAAGGTAACAATTCAGCTGATGATCCCGATGGCGCCATTTTACATGCGCTATTTCTAAGCGGACAAGAAGTAATATTAGGTTTTTCATTAGTGCGTAATAGCTCACCACACGTGATGGGCATTCCTAGATTAAAGTTTCCTAGTGCGTCACCAAGTCGCTCTACCTTGAAACTTGATGAAGCCTTTTTATTCTTTATTCCTCGTGATGAGTGGGGTGAACGGTTAACTTCAGGTATGCATGCTGTCGATTTAGGCTCAGCCCCAGGCGGTTGGACTTATCAATTAGTGCGCCGTGGTATGATGGTTACTGCCATCGACAATGGTGCCATGGCCGAGTCTTTAATGGCAACAGGACAAGTCAAACATAAGATGATGGATGGCTTTAAATACATACCAATGAAGCACAATGTCCATTGGATGGTGTGTGACATGATAGAGAAGCCGCAACGAGTCGCTAAACTAATGAGTGAATGGTTACTTAAGGGGTATTGTAAAGAGGCGATGTTTAACTTGAAATTGCCAATGAAGGGCCGTTATCAACAAGTTACTAATGACTTACAAGCCATTAAAGATGCATTTGACGAACATAATGTCAAATATGAACTTTATGCCAAGCACCTGTATTATGATCGTGAAGAAATCACTGTCCATGCACGTTTACTTTCTCCAGCGCCGCTTAAAGAAAAAGAGTAATCGCTAGCGTTGTTTTTTAACAAGCTAGCAAATAAAAAAGCTATCCAGTTTATTCATTAACTAGATAGCTTTTTTGTCTAGACAGTTACGCTTAAGACGCTAAGCGTTATAGCCTCTCAAGTACCGCTTGGGTAAAGTCGGTAGTGCCATGACTTCCACCTAAATCGCCGGTTGTTCTATCAGCCGAGGCAATCACATCGGTAATGGCAGCTCTGATTTTTTCTGCTTTGTCACTCATCTCTAAATACTCTAGCATTTGAATAGCAGCTAACATCATTGACGTTGGGTTCGCTAAGTTCTTACCCGCAATATCCGGTGCACTACCATGTACCGCTTCAAAAATGGCACAATCTTCACCAATATTAGCGCCTGGCGCCATACCAAGGCCGCCAACTAAACCCGCACATAAATCAGATATAATATCACCAAAGAGGTTCGTTGTTACTATGACATCAAACTGCTCGGGGTTCATCACTAATTGCATACAGCAGTTATCAACAATCATTTCAGTTGACTCGATTTCTGGGTAACGCAGAGCAACTTCACGGGCAACTTTTAGAAATAAACCTGAGGTTGACTTTAAAATGTTGGCTTTATGAACAACGGTTACCTTTTTACGACCTTCTTTACGTGCGGTTTCATAAGCAAAGGTTACTATTTTTTCAGCACCATCACGGGTAATTATACTCATGGCTTGGGCTTTATTACCGTCCTCTGAGATGACTTGGCCGACACCTGAATACATGCCTTCGGTATTTTCACGTACGGTGATAATATCAATGTTTTCATAACGTGCCTTCGTGCCCTTAAATGACAATACTGGGCGTAGGTTTGCGTATAATTTGAATTGTTTACGCAAGGTGACATTGATTGAGGTAAAACCTTCACCAACGGGGGTCGTCAACGGACCTTTTAAGGTGATTTTATTTTTTTCAATAAGCGTAATGGTCTCTTCTGGTATTAACTCACCATGTTTTTCTAAGGCGGTTAAACCAGCATCTGCGAATTCATATTCAAAATCACAGCCTACTTTATCTAATACTTTAATCGTGGCATCGATAATACTTGGACCGATACCGTCGCCAGGAATTACCGTGATGGTTTTTTTAGTCATTAAGTTCACCTTGTCATCCTATTTTTAAGGAATACTGTAGAATAATACGTCATATGTTTATGCTCTAATTAACAATGACATACATTAAATTAATTGTGTAATGCTAGTGGAGAAACATTTACTTATGTAAAGCCGAGTGACTAAGTGGTCAGCTCAGTGCTTTATTGGCCATTTATATCATGGTAATGTTATGTATGCGAGCTTGAAAGTTTTTATCGTTACCGGCAAAAAAGAGCCAAAGTCTTTTTGCAAACTAACAAGGAATAGTAGAGGTTTACTAAGTCAGGTTCAATCTGACTTTAGTCTATAGTGGCTAGGTTTTTTCTTATGTTAAGGTGGTTTTTAATAATGCCCCATTGCTCAGGGTAATTATTACCTAAACCAATTTCTTTGAGTGTGCCGTTGACAAAAAGCAAGAAGGAGCATTCATCTTGCGTGGTTATGCCATCAGATTTTACATGCTGAGTACGGTAAAACATGACTTGATAGTTTACCTCATTAACCGTTCTGGCTTCAGTAATGTCTGGGCTACCTAACTGACTTAATGCTTGCTCAAAAGTAAATTGTTCTAATTTTATCTTAGCAATAAATTGGCGATTATAGGCTTCTCTGTCTTTCCATTTCATTTGATCTGGGCTGTCATCATAAAAGGTGACAACTAGGGCGACAAAGATGCCATAAACGGTTAGTGCAAGTAATATTCTGCCAATTATTTTTTTATTCATAGTTATTTATCTTGTTATAATGAGTTGCTATCACTATTAATGGCTATTATATCAACATTAATTCTGGGAGATGATGAAGGTGTTGTTAGGCGGATATCTTTTAAATTAAAGCCAAGAGGGATATCTTTTTTTAACGTTAACAGCTTTCTGGCTAAAGCCATTTGCTCATCGCTTTGTAGTAATTTCTCTTTTAGCGACTCCTTTAGGTCTGTGGCGTTAACTATGGCCTTTAATGAACCATATTGATTAATTAGTTTAGCCGCATTAACTTGGCCAATGCCACTTACCCCAGCAATTTTATTGGTATTGTCGCCTGTTAATGTCCAAAAATCGATCAGTTGCGAAGACTTAATAGCAAACTTTTGTTGGACATATTCTTCATCCAAATAACGGCGATTAAAGTAATCATAAAGATGAATGTTAGGACTAAGTAAAGGCAGAAAACCTTTATCTGTTGAAATGATAGTAACCTTTTGCCCGTGCAAAGCCATTTTTACCGCTAAAGTAGCAATAAGATCATCTGCTTCATCTTCTACAGAGGTGAGTGAATCAACCCCTTGCTCCATAAATGCATCTTGTATAGCGGTTAGTTTTTGCGCAAGGTGTTCTGGCATTTTTTTACGGCCTTTTTTGTAACCAGCAAAAATCTGGTAGCGCCAACAGGGCTGTTGACTATCAAAAACGGCTAGTGCGTGTGTTGGTTCAAGCTGCTTGATAATTTTAATCACCGCATTTACACAATTCTTTTGAGTGTTAAATAAGACTTGCTCTTGTGTGTTAGCCGATAACTTATCGCCGTGCTGCTGTTTTCTTTTCATAAAGGGGCGCTCTTGTACGGCGTACACACGGCGAATTAAATTTAGCGCATCAATGAGTATTAAGTGAGCGGACAATGTTAAGCCTCAATAACTTTATAACATGGAATATATTCACTGCCAGGTAATTTCATCCGCTGTTGACTGACAAAAGAGGCCAGTAGTTTATCCATTAATGCCATTATTTTCTTATCCCCAGATATTTCGAAAGGACCAAATTCTCGAATTGCTTTGATGCCTCCTGACTTAACGTTCCCGGCAACTATGCCAGAAAAAATGCGACGTAGGTTAGCCGCTAACTCAGCCGTAGACAGTTTATAGCTAATCGTTAGATTTGCCATGTTTTCATGAGTTGGCTCAAAGGGATGTTGAAAGTCTTCGGCTATCATCAGTGACCAATTAAAATGAAAGGCATCACCCGTTTTTTTTCTGTGGGCAAGTACCTTGTTTAAGCCGCTTTTCATTACTTGAGCGACTTTAGCGGCATCGTCCACCACTATTTGGTATAACGATTGTGCTTTTTCACCTAAGGTGGCACCAATAAAATCATCTATTTCATGAAAGTACTCAATGGCGCTGGCCGGACCGGTCAGGATAATCGGTAATTGTTGCTCAGAATTTGCTTCATTGAGCATAATACCTAAAATATACAGCAATTCTTCGGCAGTCCCTGCGCCGCCAGGAAAAATAATAATTCCATGTGACATGCGCACAAATGCTTCTAAACGCTTTTCAATATCAGGCATTATAACCAATTCATTCACTATTGGGTTGGGTGGCTCAGCAGCAATAATACTTGGCTCGGTTAAGCCAATATAGCGGCCATCTTTATTACGTTGCTTTGCGTGTCCTATTGTTGCGCCTTTCATCGGGCCTTTCATTGCCCCTGGGCCACAACCGGTACATATGTTGAAGCCGCGTAAACCCAGTTGGTAACCGACATCTTTGGTATATTTATATTCATTGTGTTTGATGGAGTGACCGCCCCAGCAAGTAACTAACTTAGGCTCAGTCTCAGGTAAGATAACATTGGCATTTCTGAGGATATCGAAAGTTGCATCGGTAATTGCTTCTGACGAGCTTGGCATAGTTCTATAACGGCTATTAAGGAAAAGGATATCGCGTAATACGGCCGAAAGATGTTCTCTGATGCCTCTGATGATTTTGCCATCGACAAAGGCATGAATGGGAGGATTCTTTAAATCAATTTTTACCCCGCGTTCTCGCCTTAATACCTGTATTTCAAAGGTAAGGTATTTTTGATATATTTCTTCAGCATCATCAGTATTTGAACCGGCGTTAAGTACGGCGAGAGAACAATTTCGATATAATGTATATAAGGTGCTACTAACCGATTTTTGTAACTGATCTACTTCGGCTTGTGATAGCAAGTTCATATTACCAACAGGGTTAATTTGAGTATGCATAACTCACTCCTTTTATGCTGATTTTTATCAGTCATTATTCTGATAAAAATATCGCTATTTTTTATGAGGTGTTGAAGCAGCTATTTTAGCTAGCTACTTAACGTAAATAACTTGATTCTTTCCTTGTTTTTTTGCTTTATACATTGCTTGGTCAGCACGTTCAAAAGCGATGTGAATGTTATCATCAGCTCTTATATGGGTTGCGCCAATTGAAAGGGTAATACTAACTTTATTACTTTTAAACTTAAAGGGTAGGCGAGCTATGTATTTATTTAGCGCATTCAGCTCAAGAGTTAAGGCCTGTTCTTGGGCTTGAGAGTAAATCAAGACAAACTCTTCACCGCCATAGCGGCCAACAAAAACACCTTTACTGACGTTTTTTACTATGGTATTGGCAATGACTTGTAACGTTTTATCGCCTGCCGTATGACCATAGGTGTCATTAATTTTTTTAAAATCATCAATATCCAGTACCACTAAGGCTAGCTGGAATGGTTTATGGTGAAAACGTACCATAGCTTTAGCAAAATAATTATCAAAGGCAGCTCGGTTTGCCAGTTTGGTCAGCGCATCTTGCATACTCTTTCTTTGCTGATCGATCAGTTTATGTTCAAACACTCGGCTTTGTTGTTCTAATTGATCTACCTTAGCAGACATATCATTGAGCTTGTCCGCTAGTTCTTGGTGACTTTGTTGTTCAAATTTTGATTTTTGCTCCAAGGTGCTGGCGATAAACTGCAGTTTTTCATTTATGTCTTCTTTTACTTGATTTAGTGATAATGCTTTTTCGACTGTACCCGTCATATCAACCAGTTGGCTTTGTAACTTCTGGTTTATTTTTTCGTTGGTTTTCTGCGATTTTTTTTGTGTAACAATAGTTTCTTTTACTGCACTTTGCACCGTTGTTAGCGTCGCACTCAGGCGGGTTAAAAAATTCTTAGCACTATTTTGTTCATCTTTAAAGTCGGCAACGATGACATCAAATATGTCGATGAGGTGAAGGAGTACTTCATCACTAGACTTATCTGTCATTAGCTTTTTCTTAATCGCTAATAACTCATTGGTGTGGCCTTTAGATAAGGGCAAGGTACTAAGTGACACTGATATTTTTTCAAGGATACTGCTGTCAAAAAGTGCTAAGTTGATGTCATTTTTTGACTGACTTACCGGTAAAATAAGCTGAGCAGACGGTAAAACACCTTGTTTAGTTGGCGCATTTTTAGCTTTTAGGGCGTAATCATAAAAAGCTAACAATTGACTTAGTAACGGAACATATTGTATTAAAGCGTCTTTACTTTCTTTTGTTTTGCTTAATAACCCGCGTAGCTCTCTGCGTAAATCACCAGGTAAACCATTGATTTTTTGTAAATTCTCACCTGCTTGATTAAATTGGTCATGCAGGTGAGCAATGTTTTTTTCATTGGTTATGCTGTGTTGCTGTAATAATTTACTTATAACGACAATTTTTGCTTCTATGTCATTAAGGGGGGCTGACTTACTGAATAACATTCTTAACTGAGCTAAGCGGTTGTCTAATTCAAGATCAATACCTTTAGAAACTAGGGATAATTTAGTAATGAATTGAATGAGCAGACTTGAATGCAGATTAGCATCTTCTTCTAGTGAATTACGAGACTCAATTGCGCTATCAAGCTTTCGTTTCAATGCAACTAATTGCTTTTTGGCAACAGAACTGTCATTCATAAATCCGATTTATCCTAATGTAGAGTGATGTCTAGTGCTAAGTGATTTACTTTATTTAGTGTTTAGCCATTAAACGTGTTTAGGGCACTTACGTTGTTCTTAGTATATGATATTTTTCACTATAATAACGTTATTTATCAACATAGAGGTAAAAAAACAACTTTTATTGGCCCATGTTGATTTTTTATAACATTGAGTATTTATTCGTTGTTAAAATCGCTAGATGTTAGAGTGACCACCTTGTCTACCCATAATGAGAGAACCTATTTGCGTGTTTAACTATAAAATAAAAGTAATAATAGCAATATCTTTATTTATTGCACAACTAATATCTGCTCATGCGAGCGTAAAAGTTAATATTATCATCGAGCAGCCCGAGCATCACCTCGCTAAGGTAGAGCTTCAATTTGACAAAAGTAATATAGAGCAGGTCAATTTCTATTTACCTACGTGGCGTACCGGACGATATAAGACTTTGAACTTAGCGAATGGCATTCGTGATTTTATCGCTAAGGATAGTCAGGGTAATGTGCTTAGTTGGCGTAAAATTGATAAACATACTTGGCAAGTAAGTGGTAGTAAAAATAAAAAAATTCACTTAAGTTATCAAGTGTATGCCAATCAATTGGCGCAAAGAACTCGTCATATAGATGATAGTCATGCCTTTTTAGATAGCTCAGCCGTGGTTATGTACACTGAGGCAAGTCGAAGTTTGCCACATACTGTCCAGCTTTTTGTCCCTAAATTGTGGCGTAGTTTTTCTGGCTTAGAGTCAGGTAATAATAGTCATCAATTTATTGCCACCAACTATGACCAATTAGTTGATTCACCCATTGAAACGGGTATTAACGAACATCATGAGTTTCGTGTTGACAGTCGACTTTATCAGCTGGTTATTTGGGGCGAAGGTAATTATGACAGCGTCAAAATGGTAGAAGATATAAAAGTATTGGTAAAACAAAGTAAGCATATTTGGCAAGGTTACCCGTTCAAACGCTATGTTTTTATGGTGCATGCCACGAGTGGTGCTCGTGGTGCAACTGAGCATGTTAATTCAACCATCATCCAACGTTCGCGTTTTAAGTTTTCGACCCGTAAAGACTATCTCAGCTTTATTGCCGTTGTTGCTCATGAATTTGTTCACACTTGGAATGTAAAACAGTATCGCCCTCACGGTCTAGTGCCTTATGATTATCAGCAAGAAAATTATTCTAATTTGTTATGGCTAGTCGAGGGTTCAACCAGCTATTTACAATACCAACTGTTATTACGCGGGAATTTAATGACGACAGATGAATTTTTTAGCGCACTTGCTAAGCGAATTACTGCGTATATGCATAAACCTGGTCAAGCAAGTCAAACCGTGGCACAAGCAAGTTTTGATGCTTGGATCAGCGAGGGTGGCGATTATGGTAATAATCATAGTGTCAATATCTATGCTGAAGGATTTCTAGCTTCTTGGTTATTAGATTTTGATATTCTAAATAAAACAGACTTAAGTAAAAGCTATCGTAATGTGCATAACCAGCTATACCAACAACATCGCCTACCACAAAGTTATAAAGAAGCGGATGTGCTTAAGATATTAAAACAAGTGACGGGTAGCAATTATCAAGTTTGGTGGCAAGACAATATTCACGGTACAGCAAAAATCGATTTTAGTTTATTACTGGCTAAAGCAGGACTGGCAATGAGTTATGCTAAAACTGGTGAGGATAAGTCGAGCAAGCAAACTAAGGTATGGACTGGCCTTAACACTAAATATGGTACTCAGGGTTTAGTTATTTCTTCCGTAGAGCAAGACAGTCCGGCCTGGCATGCTGGCTTAACCACAGAGGATGTTATTGTCGCGGTAGATGGCTTACGCATAGTAGATAAGGATCTGGTTAATCGTCTAAAAGACTTTAAAGCAGAGCAAACCATTGAGTTCACTTATTTTCGCCGAGATAAACTAACAACGACTAAGGTTAAACTTAGCGCTATAGCTAAAAATAAATTAAAAATTATTGTTATAGCAAAGGCCAGTCAGCAGCAAAAGCTATTTTTTAAGGCTTGGACTGGTCTTGACTTGCCAGAAAAAACACCAGAGTGAAAAATAAGCATTAAAGCGAAATAGTATTTCGCTTTAATGCTTTTCGCAGAAAGTAAGCTGGGTTATTGACGTAAGGTTCTGGCAAAAGGGGCTTGCTCAGTATGACTACTTCTAAACGGGTTGATGTCTAACCCTCCGCGTCGAGTGTAGCGGGCGAAAACGGTAAGCTCATCAAGTTGGCAAAATTTTTGCAAATCACAGTATATTCTTTCGATACATTGCTCATGGAACTCATTATGCTGGCGAAAGGAAATCAAATATTTTAATAGTGTGGCATGATCTATGGCTTTACCGCGGTAGTGAATATAAATACTTGCCCAATCAGGTTGATTGGTAATTAAACAATTAGACTTTAATAAATGACTAACTAAATGCTCCTCAACTTTAGCACTTTTATCTTTTTTTTGTGCTTGAGCTAGCAACTGTGCATCATATTGATAGTTATCTATGCTGATATCAGCACCATCGATACAAATACAATTATCTGGTTTTTTTGCAATAGCTAAAGCGGGACAGTGATCGACCGCAAATAAACGTACTTTTGCTGGCGAGCCGGCAATGTTTGATAAGTCCTTAATTAATATTTGCTCAACGTCTTTGATACTGGCAAAGCGTGTTTGATTAAAGCTATTTAAATACAGCTTAAAAGACTTTGACTCAACAATGTTGTCACTGGTACAAGCAAAGCGAAACTCAGCGACTGCAACTACCGGTTTGCCCTTTTCATTGAGCCAAGAAAGCTCATAGCCATACCAAACATCTTCGCCAATAAAGGGTAAATTGTTTGGATCTAGAGCTAAGTCATCTCTATTTAAACTTCGAGGTACTCCTTGTAGCAATTCTGCGGTATATTCGCTGCAATATTCTGTACTTTTACCCAGTGTTAACTTGCTTAGTTCCGTTGCATTTTGATAATTGGCCATAAATTTTTCAGTAGTGAGCTAGTATCTTGCTATTTTAAAGGATCTTTTCTTTATATGACATCTACAAATAAAACTTTAGCGCAATCACTTTTAGCCTTTAGTAAAGACTTTAGCCAACAACACATCAAGCAATTTGGACATTTACCTACCAGAGAGCATGATGAGCAATGGTTATCACCTTGTGAATTAGGTCCACATGATGATAGTCATCATTATTGGCAACCCGTGGCGGTGAAAACTGAGTCAGTCACGGATGAAAATACCGAGACGCTATCTTTTAGTAATGTTGAGTCGGCATTAGATCTTGAACTACATCCGGATATAAAGACTTATTTCACCACTATTTTCAGTGGCGAAATTGTAGCAGAGTGTAGTGAAGGGCAGTTATCACTGCTTTTTGCTTGGAATAGGGAAGATTTTGACCGTTTACAAGAGAATATCATTGGTCATATCTTAATGAAGCAAAGATTAAAGCAGGCTGAAACCGTGTTCTTTGCTGTTACCGATGAAGAAGATATGATTATCTCTGTCGATAATACTAATGGTGAAGTTTGGGTGGAACGTGTCGGTTGTCAACCACATAAAAAACTCAGTGATTCATTAGTCAGCTTTATCGGTCAATTAACGCCAAAGAGTTTAGTTACTGATACTAAAATAAAGAGCTAAGATGTTATTTTTTTTGATTGACTTGCTCAGTTAAGTTTTTGATAAGCAGTTTTACTTCCGCTAATTCATTTTTTATCTCGGTTAACTCTTGCGCTAATGACTGCTGAATTATTTTCTTTACCGCGCCATTTTCAACGAGAGAGTCTAGTAGGGCAGTGTTATCGTTGCTCGATTTGTCTTGACTAACTTGCTGTTCTTTAGCACTTAATGGTGCAATAAAGTCGGGTTGGTGTTGCCAGTTTTTTAATGTGGTGATTAATGTGGCTAACGGAGTCCGTTGGCTCAGCTTTGCTTTTACCAAGGCTACGGTTGGTTTTTTGCCTGCATTGGCAAGTTGGTTTGCACAGATTAAAATTTCATCGATAATTGTCATTTTACTTACTGATTAAAAATAATTAATTAATTTAACTATATTTTAGCCAATATAACTAAAAATGTCTGTAACTTCATTGATGTATTTTAAAAAATATCATCTATTCAATGACTTATGTGGTTGGCTTGTTTTTTGCAATTCCGAGTAAAGGATTATTATAACAATTACATTTTACCTCTAGGGAATATAGATATGAAAAAATCAATACTTGCTTTACTCATTGCTGCACCACTAGCAATGACATTATCTGGTTGTGTTATTAAAATAAACGATGATGGTATTGATCATGGTTTTGTCAGCGATAGTAAAGATCGTGCCTACAACAACCGTAAAAAAATTGCTAACGTTCAATTGGGTGCTTCTTTTATGGATATGCAGGCAAACTTAGGTGTCGCTGATTTTTCTGAGACTTATACTGACGGCGATGATACGGTGCGTGTTTTATATTATCGTACCCAACGTAAACATAAAGATGGTTTAACAACAAAAGATGAATGTACTTTCTTACAGTTTATTAATGGCAAATTAGTTGAAACCGGTAATGGTGGCGATTTTTTGAAAACTCAACAGGTAAAAGCTAACTAATTATCTATTATTACTATTACTTAAATGCCTCGCTTAGCGGGGTATTTTTTTATCTAAATTATATGGCTTTCATGGTAGTTAAACGAATTATATTTGACCTGTTTGAAATTATGCTGCTATGGTGAGTTGTTAGGTTAGAAAATAATCCACCGTCAGAGTAGGAGAATATAATGAGTGAAACCGAATCGGTAGAAAATAGTATTGATGAAAATTTAGACCAAAACGTTAATATTCGAGCGACTTATTTGAGTGCTCATGAGTTGAAATTAGCAGCGTCACTTTTATATCAAGCTTATCATGATGACCCCGTTTTTTTAGAGATATTTAATAGCGATAAAGAAGATTATGAGCAACGTCTTCGTGGTGCTATTAGAGAAGAACTCAATGCTTTTTGGCAAGCAAAACAACCCATGATTGGTTTGTATCTCGGGGAATCTATGGTTGGTGTCGCCTGTATTAACAGCCCAGATGAAACCTTGGCAACTGATCGTTTTTGGCATTGGCGTCTTAAAATGCTATTAAATGCCGGTTACTTTAGTACTAAGCAGATGATGAAAAAAGAACAAATTGTCTTGGCTGCTGTCCCCTTAAAGGTTTTCCATTTCCTATCATTTATTGCTGTTCATCCTCTGCATCAGCAGCATGGTTTTGGTCATTACTTAATGGCCGCCGTCAATACTGTTTTGGATGAACACCCAGATAGTGAAGGGGTAGCCGTTTATGCTACCTCAGAAAAATTTAAAGAATTTTTTAAGCATGTTGATTACCAAACGGTTAAAGAGGTATCGGTAGGAAACGTGTGTGGTGCGGTAATGGTTCACTATCGAGATAAAGTGGAATAGCTGCACTTTATTGGCATATTTTAAGGTTATATTAGGCCTTATCTCTCTCAAGTAATTCCCTTAATAAAAATAGCACCGACAAAGTGCTATTTTTTTTGTAAGACATGTCTTACAGCTTTGTGAGATATATTGGCAATTTCTGCTGCAATGTGGAATGGTTGATCTGTAACATATTGTTTTTTGTATGTTTACATGAATTATCACTTGTTACATTGTTTTTACATTTAGAGTTTGCTTGTTAATACGCATCGATAAATGAAATTTAGGTGTACTATTAAACATGTCAGGAAGACAAGGAGCAGGGGGCTTCAGCGTTACTTGTAACGTGATTAGGGACGATGCATGTTGCTAAAATGGAATTGCAGCGACATAAGGACTTACTGAGGACAGTAAACATAACTTAGGGATTGAGTTGAGTCAATAGGATGCAATGGATGCAAGTCAAGGATGATATGAGTAGGGATGCTTGTGTAGCGTATAGGGAGAGCCTAAAGCTGGATGCTTTAATTATAAATAATACTTTGGTGCTATTTATAAAAAGGTTTAACAAGGAGGCTTTAAGGACGAGGTCTAGTAGCAGGATGCTACTATGGATGATATGAACAAGGATGTGGCTTGGTTAGGATTACCAAGGTCAGGAAGACAGTAGTTATGGATGGCTACTTAAAGGGATGTAAAATAGGGAGATTGGTTAAGGACGATTAATTCAGGAAACGGTGTCAGGAAGATGCTAATTAAGGATGATATGAACAAGGATGTGGCTTGGTTAGGATTACCAAGGTCAGCAAGACAGTAGTTATGGATGGCTACTTAAATGGATGTATAAATAGGGAGATTAGTTAAGGACGATTAATTCAGGGAACGGTGTCAGGAAGATGCTAATTAAGGATGATATGTTTAAGGATGTGGCTTGGTTAGGATTACCAAGGTCAGGAAGACAGTAGTTATGGATGGCTACTTAAAGGGATGTAAAATAGGGAGATTGGTTAAGGACGATTAATTCAGGAAACGGTGTCAGGAAGATGCTAATTAAGGATGATATGAACAAGGATGTGGCTTGGTTAGGATTACCAAGGTCAGCAAGACAGTAGTTATGGATGGCTACTTAAATGGATGTATAAATAGGGAGATTAGTTAAGGACGATTAATTCAGGGAACGGTGTCAGGAAGACGCTAATTAAGGATGATATGTTCAAGGATGTGGCTTTGGATTACCAAGGTCTGCATCGAGTAGTTAGGGACGGCTACCATCAAGGAGTGTTAACTAAGGAGATGATTGTCAGGAAGACACAAATTAAGGATGATTGAATGGGCGCTTAACAGTTACCAAAATGGATATGAGTGGACTCATAAAGGATATGCTAGGGATAGTCGTTCAAGGAAGAAGTGAGATCATTAAATTTGTGTGCAGGACGCACCTTATTAAGCTAGTTTTAGAAATGCGACTTAATGAGTCGCATTTTTTATGTGTAGTTGGTAATTTATGCTCGATTGTTGCTATAGCTTATGCAGGGTAACTACTATCAATAGGTAGCCAACACCTTGATAAAAGTTTTCTCTTAATGAATGTTCGAGTAACTTTTAGCTAGGGTAAAACATGTTAGAATTATTAGCAAAACTTGCTAGCAAGTTGCAACCTTTTCGTCAATTGAGTTATCTATTGGCTGCAATCCTTGTTGGTCTCATTTTTAGCCAATTACAGCAATCAACCTCACAACAGCAACCGACCAGTCCTTATGCTCTATTAAGTTTTTTTGGCTGCATATGGTTACTACTTTTTAATATACTGCTTTCTGTCTTTGTCAATGTCCCAAGTATAAATACCGCTTCAACCGGCATATTTTCCCGCATAAAAAACAAAGTGCAGCGAAGCTTGTATCATCTTTTTGCCTTGTTGTTTATTGGTCTAACTCTCGTTATTGTATTTTTATCTTGGCGAATACTCAGAGTTTAAAGTTTACGGAATCAAAAGTGGGCCATAAAAAAGGAGCAAGTGTATTGCTCCTTTTTTATGGTGGCGACTAATGCTTAGTTATCTCGTTGCCGCTTTCATCTCGCTAACAAAGTGGCTTAATTCCGTCAACATCTTGCTATTATCTGCTAAATTATTCTCAATTATTTTAACTACCGCCGAGCCGCTGATCGCACCAAGTGCGCCTGCTTTAAGGGCATCTTTAACTTGTTGTGGTGTGGAAATGCCAAAACCTAAGATAGGGGGGGCTGCATGGTATTTTAGCAAGCTTTCAATTAACTTATTAGCTGAGCTAGAGACAGTATTTTTGGGGCTATCCGTGCTGTCTACACCGGTTACGCCAGCACGACTTAAGACATAGGTATAACCCCGTGAGTATGAGGACACTGCCCGTAAGGTCTCATCGCTTGCGTTTGGTGGCGCAATAAAAATAGGAGCAATACCATATTTTAATGCCGCAGCTCGAAATGGCTCGCTCTCGCGAATGGGTACATCAGCTATTAACACAGAATCTACGCCAGCTTCACTCATATCGCGATAAAAGTTATCAATACCACGGGCAAAAACTAGGTTACCATAAAGTAATAAACCAATAGGTATTTGTGGGGCATATGCTCGTACTTGCTTTAATATATCAATACATATGTCGGTGTTAATCCCCGCACCTAAAGCACGCAGTGCCGCTCTTTGAATCGTTATACCGTCAGCGCTTGGATCAGAGAAGGGAATACCTAATTCCAGCGCATCTGCTCCAGCATCAATTAAGCTTTTGATAATAGCAAAAGATTGCTCAGCATTAGGGTCGCCAATCGTAACAAAAGGGATGAAAGCCTGTTCGTTTTTTTCTTTTAAGGTAGCGAACGAAGCTTGATAACGTGCACCTGCTTGCTGGATATTTGAGTGTGACATTATGCCTCTCCTCTATGTTTAACTTTTGTCGTTGATGATACTTTATCAGGTGAAATAATAGCCTGGACATGCGCTAAATCTTTATCGCCACGTCCCGATAGATTAACGAGGTAAATAGTTTCTGTCGTGGCGGCTTCTGCCATTTTTAATGCTTGCGCTAGGGCGTGAGCTGACTCAAGCGCAGGGATAATACCTTCACACCTAGCTAAGGCTTGAAATGCCGCCAAGGCTTCATCATCATTGATAGCGACATATTGTGCTCGACCAGTGTCTTTCAAAAATGCATGTTGTGGACCTACTGCAGGGTAGTCAAGGCCAGCAGAAACTGAATAAGACTCTTTAATTTGGCCATGCTTATCTTGCATTATATAGGTGTAGTTGCCATGCAACATGCCCTTTGTACCGGCTACAAGCGTGGCACCATGCTGACCGGTTTCAATACCCTTACCACCGGCTTCAACACCAATAAGTTTGACACCTTCTTCATGAATAAAATCGTGGAACATGCCAATGGCATTTGAACCGCCACCTACCGCGGCAATAACATAATCAGGTAAACGACCTTCTTCCTCATAAAACTGTGCTTTTGCTTCTTCACCAATCATTTTTTGAAATTCCCTCACTATAGTCGGGAAGGGGTGAGGACCTGCGGCAGTACCTAATAAGTAGTGAGCGTTTTCATAGTTTGCAGACCAATCTCTAAGCGCTTCATTTACAGCATCTTTTAAGGTGCCAGAGCCTGCAGTGACCGGAATAACTTCTGCGCCCATTAACTCCATACGAAAAACATTGGGTTGTTGTCGCGCACAATCCACTGCGCCCATATATACCCTACATTTCAAACCAAGGAGTGCACAGGCAATCGCGGTAGCAACACCGTGTTGTCCAGCGCCTGTTTCTGCGATTATTTCGGTTTTACCCATACGTTTAGCGAGTAGGGCTTGACCTAAAACTTGGTTGGTTTTATGGGCTCCGCCGTGTAATAAATCTTCACGTTTTAAATAAATTTTAGCGAGTGGGTTTTTTACAATATTTCGACAACAGGTTAATGGCGTAGGACGGCCAGCATACTTTGTTAATAAATTATTGAACTCAGTTAAAAAACTTTCATCGGTTTGAGACTCAATAAAAGCTTGCTCTAATTGTTCTAATGCTGGGACTAATAATTCACCGACATACATGCCACCAAACTCACCAAAATAGGCGGGTAAGGTTTCTTTAATGGATGATTTGTCGGATTTCTTCATATTTTTTTGCATGTTAATAATTCCTAATTTTCGAAAATACCTGGGCTAGCTTCTCGCTTGATTTAATACCAGGGCTATCTTCAACACCTGAGTTGAGGTCTAGGCCAAATAAATCTACCTGGGTTAATTGCTCAAGGGCCTGACTAATATTGTTATTATTTAATCCACCAGCTAAAAAGCTTTTTGATAAGTTTTGCTCACTTAAGGCTAATACTTGCCAATTAAATGCTTCACCGCTACCAGGGCTTTGGCCATCGAGCACATGATGACTGACACTGCTATTAAGTAAGGGAACACTTTTTGCTACTGGACTAGCTTGCCAGACTTGACAAAAACCACAGTCATTCTCGGCCAGTTCACTAATTAGGGCATCAATATAATGAGCATCTTCACTACCATGAAGTTGCACCGCACTTAAGTGTAAGGTCTTGACCAAATCAATAATGACATCACGTTCGCTATTAACAAAAACACCAACATACTCTAACTTAGGTATTGCTTTGATAATGTTTTGAGCCTGCGCTTTAGTTACATAACGGGGTGATTTTTCTGCAAAAATAAGACCGCCAAAGCGTGCGCCGGCATCAGCGGCCGCGCTAGCATATTTAGCATCCGTTAAACCACATACTTTATTGTTGCCATAAATAAGTTTACGACAAGCTAAGTCAATATCTTGATAGGGGTTATTATTAGGGTCCATTAACGAACTGCCCACTAAAAATCCATCGACCGCTGGCGCTAATTCCCTTACTTGAGCATTACTATATATACCCGACTCAGAAATAATGATCCTATCGTCAGGTAAGCTTGGGGCAAAATCGAAAGTACGTGCTATATCTGTACTTAAATCACGTAAGTTTCGGTTGTTGATACCTATCATTTTTGCATTAAGCTTTATCGCTCTATCGCGTTCATCATAGGTGGAAATCTCCGTTAACACGGCTAAGTTATATTGCTCAGCAACGGCTGATAACTCAAGGTACTCATCATCTGATAAGACACTGAGCATTAATAATATAGCGTCCGCGCCATAGTATCTTGCTAGGTAAACTTGGTAGCTATCAACAAAGAAGTCTTTATTTAGTACTGGGCATTTTACCAATTTTGTTACCGTTTGTAGGTAGTCAAAGTTACCTTGAAAATACTTTTCATCGGTTAGCACAGATATTGCCGCAGCGTATTTATCATAAATTTGGCAAATAGCTTTAACATCAAAGTCGGCACGGATAAGTCCTTTAGACGGAGATGCTTTCTTACACTCAAGAATAAAACCCGCATGTGGCTTATCCTTGGTTCTTGTTAATGCCGCGTACATATCCTTAGTCGTCGGCACTAACTCGTCAATGAAACTGGCTAATGGCTTACTCTTTTTTAGGGCGGCAATTTCAATACGCTTATCGTCGACGATTTTTTCTAAAATATTTTTTTCTACTGAAGTGTTCGAGCTGCTATTCATATTATTTTTCAGCCTGTTTGTCAGTGTCAGTGTCAGTTTTTATTTTTGGATCTGTATAGGTGTTTTTGTCCTTTGAATTTGAGCTGACAGCTTGATTTGAAAGCTTAACTAGGCTTGATAACGTTGCTAAGCCTTTACCCGAGGCCAGTACCTCACTGGCAAGCTGCGCAGCTTGACTGAGTGAGTCGGCCTTATTGTGTAAATACAGTAGCGCAGCACAGTTAATTATCACTGCAGCATTGTGGGCCGCCTGTCCTTGACCCGATAATATATCTTTAATGATTTTAGCATTCTCGTTTGGTGTGCCACCTTTGATCTCTGCAAGAGGGTAATTTTTTAAGCCAAAGTCTTGTGGCTTAATAGTACGTTCAATTAATGTATCATTTTTTATTTCAACGACTTGAGTGTTACCATGCAAAGCAATTTCATCTAGTCCGCTGCCATGAACAACAAAAGCGCGTTTAACGCCGGTAAGTTGTAGAGCTTTTGCCATGGGCATTAATAATGCGGGGGTATACACACCAAGTAACATAATAGTTGGATGAGCGGGATTAACTAGTGGACCTAAGATGTTAAATATAGTGCGAATAGCCATAGCTTTCCTCACTGGCGCCGCATATTTAAAACCAGAGTGATAGGCGGGAGCATATAAAAAACATAAGTTGGTTTGTGCTAAACAATGCTTGGCTGTTGCAGGAGACATGGATAAATTAACGCCAAAAGCCTCCAATAAATCAGCAGAGCCAGACATACTGGAAACACTTCTGTTGCCATGTTTAGCCATTTTCAAACCACAAGCCGCCGCTAAAATCGCCGCTGTGGTAGAAATGTTTATGGTATTAGCACCATCGCCGCCAGTACCAACACAATCGGCGACAATACCTTCTTCACCGTTTCCTTGAGGAAATGGAGTGGCCGCTGCACGGATAGCGATTGCCGCGCCAGCAATTTCTTCTGGTGTTTCACCTTTTATTTTTAACGCGGTTAAGACACTGGCGATTAACGCAGGTGCTACCTTGCCTTGCAGTACTTGTTGAAAAAAGTCATGACTTTGTGTTTGGTCAAGATCAACGCCAGCAACTAATGTCGGCAAAATAGTACTGATATCGGTTGCAACACTAGCTGTTGAATTTAGTGCCGTTGCGCCCAAAGCGTTGCCATTGCTATTTTGTTGGCTAATCATACTATTCTCCAGTGACTTTATTATTGAGCGATGCTGACAGGCTAAGCAAGTGTTGAATACTCTGCTTTAACAAGGGGGTACCAAATGTCGTTAATATGGATTCAGGATGAAATTGAAAAGCTAACACGGCATCATCTTCTTTGCTAATGGCCATACACATACCATTATATTCAGCAATAACGTCTAACTCTGCGGGTATATCTTTACCTATCAAGGAATGATAACGGGCAACGGGTAGAGGATTTTTCATCCCCTGAAAAGGGCCATAACCATGGTGGGTAATATTTGAGGATTTACCGTGAACCACTTCGTCTGCTCGGTCTACTCGACCGCCATAGTGCTCTATTAATGCTTGATGGCCCAAACAAATACCCAGCATTGGAATTCGTCCAGCACACTTTTTGATCAGTGCCATTAAGCAGCCAGAATTTTTTGGCTCGCCTGGGCCAGGAGATAACACCAGTAATACCGGCTCCGCAGTTTGTTGGGTATGGGCCTGCATTTTAGCAAAAATAAAATCAGCACTGAGCGTGTTGCGATAGACACTGGGCTCAAAACCTAAACATTGAAATTCATCAACCAAGTTATAGGTAAAAGAGTCTAAGTTATCGAGCATAAATAATTTAGTCATGGGTGAGCTCCTGCGCCGAAATTTTGGCATTAGTGTTAGCCGTGGCAATGGCATTGATAACGGCCTGAGCCTTTTGCCTGGTTTCATTGGCCTCACTCATTGGGTCTGAATCATACACCACACCAGCGCCGGCTTGTACTTGCGCAATATTATCTTTAACAAAGGCAGAGCGTATAACAATACAAGTATCCATTTCTCCGGTGCCAGTTAAGTAACCAACCGCGCCGCCGTAACTGCCACGCCTTTTACCTTCTATTTCTCGAATAAGCGCCGTTGCCCTTACCTTAGGTGCGCCAGATAATGTGCCCATATTCATACACGCTTGATAGGCGTGCAAGGCATCTAAATCGGTTTGTAATGTACCGCAGACTCGAGAAACCAGATGCATTACATGGGAGTAACGATCAACTTTGAGTAAATCGGCAACATAGCGAGTGCCCGGCTGGGAAACTCGAGCAATGTCATTTCGCGCCAAATCAACCAGCATAATATGTTCAGCGGATTCTTTTTTATCTTGCCTTAGCTCGAGCTCAATACGGCTGTCTAGGTCTAATGAAATATTACCTTCTTTATCAAAACCGCGAGGGCGTGTGCCGGCGATAGGATAAATTTCTACCTGACGGTTGCTGGCTTGATATTTTAAGGCAGACTCTGGTGAGGCACCAAAAATACAAAAGTCACTATCTTTTAAATAAAACATATAGGGACTTGGGTTATTAATTTTAAGTGCTTTGTAAGCGGCGATGGGGTCAAAACAAGGTAGAGTAAAAGTACGAGAAGGTACTACTTGAAATATATCACCTGCCCTGATATTTTCTTTTAATTGCTCCACTATCTGACAAAAACGTTGGTCGCTAATATCCACTTGCAGCTTGTCATTAAACTTTTCTTTATCATTAATATCCGAATAGGATGGGCTTAACGGGGCAACTTGCTCAGCATTGACTGAGCTAGCCAGTGCTACTTTAATTTGAGCAACACGTTTGCATATAGCTAATTGACTTTGTTTGGTTTTTTCAGCGTCATGGAAATTAAAAATATTGCCGACAATTTCTGTGGTTTGCAATTCATGGTCAATAATAACTAGGGTTTCTGCTAAGTAATAGACAAAATCAGGGCAAGTGTTATCACCGATATCAACTGTGGGTAATTGCTCTGTTATTGCCATCAGGTCAAAGGCAAAAACCCCGCCGAGGAATACGGCAAAGGGATGACTGTTTTCATTGCAGAGTTGATTAAATAACCGTAAGCCGTGCAAGGAATTTGTGGCACTTAAACGAGTCTTTTCATCGAGGTCGCTAGCAACTTCGGCAAACGTTGCTATAAATGATTTTTCATCATCTGCGAAGCAGACTTGCGCATGCTCTGCTAATTGAGCTGCTGCGAAGTTAATGGCTGATTCGCCATTTAACGTTAAGGCCGAGAAAGTGACCGCATTACCGTTACAAACAATTTTTACTGCTGCGTCAGTTAATAATAAACTTTTTAATAAATGTTTTTTATCAATCTCGGCGGATTCTAATAAAATATTATGTTGGTGTTGGTGACATAATAATTGGTAAACACTTAATGGATCATTTTGATAGTGCGTACTATCTTGTATGGTGATTACTTCACCCTTTATTTTACTTGGTAAATTTTGAGTCATATTGAATACTTCTATCGGTTTATTTAAAGAAAAATTGTCAACCTGCGTAAATAGGCAACAGCCACCAAATAAACCATGTTTTTGTTCTATTCATGTTGAAATCCTTTGTTAACTTCATTTTGTACAGTAAATTTTGAACGCTTTAACGTAAAAACCCGCTAATAAAAGCGGGTTTTTTGAAATTTGTTTAGTCTTATTTAAGATACACGCAATTATCACCACCCAATTATGTCGAGTTATGCCACCACCAAATTAATGAAAAGTGAGTTGTTACTGTGCTCATTTTTAAGTGCCTTTATTAGCCGTTTATAATGTACTTTCAGCTTATTAAATTTTTTATTAATAAAGGAAAAAGTATCATTGTTTACTCGTTATCAGTAAACTTATCTTAATACTAAGATTACCCTTATAGAAGACCTTATTATGGCATTACTGTCAACCACTGATTTCCCTCATCAGATAGTAGCAACCGAAGGTTTTGCCCACAAACGTATTGACTTACATAGCCATACTAATTGCTCTGATGGTGCCTTATCACCGCAAACCTTGATAGACAGAGCAGTCAACTTTCAAATTGATGTTTTAGCTATCACAGATCATGATACTACCGTCGGTCTTGATATAGCGCAAAAGCATATTGAAGATAAAAACATTACACTTAAATTGATAAGTGGCATTGAAATATCTACCGCATGGCAAGGCTTTGAAATTCATATTGTCGGTTTGAATATAGATAAAGGCAATAGTGAATTAAAAACACTGATAGCGCAGCAGCAAGAAGCAAGAGAGCAGCGTGCTATTGCCATGGGGGAGAAGCTGGCGAAATGTGGTTTTCCTACTATCTATACAGAGGCAAAAGCTTTGGCTGGTGACGGTACCATAACACGGGCACATTTTGCTAAAGTACTGCATCAACAAGGGCATGTTAATACCATGCAACAAGCCTTTGATAAATACATAGGAAAAAAAGGCTCAAAAGGGCAACGTGCTTATGTAAAACCTAACTGGTGTAGTATTGGCGAAGCGATTCAGGCGATACATCAAGCGGGTGGCAGTGCGGTCATGGCTCACCCTATTCGGTATGATCTTTCTGCTAAATGGTTACGACGTTTGATTGTTCATTTTAGTGAGGTTGCCGGTGATGGCTTAGAAGTGGTGTTACCGCAAATGAACCCAGAACAAAGGAAAAAAATGCTGGCTTATTGTCAAGAATATAACTTATATGCCTCCATGGGCTCTGATTTTCACTATCCTAATAAATGGAGTGATTTAGGGCGAAACCTTACCATGCCTGTTGGCGCTAAACCTGTTTGGGCACAATGGCAATAAACATAATTAGTCTAAGTTATTTAAAGTAAAGGAATTTCTCATGAGTCAGTTTTTTTATGTACACCCAGATAACCCTCAAGGGCGCTTAATGAAACAAGCGGCCGACATTATTAAACAAGGCGGCGTGATAGTTTATCCAACGGACTCAGGCTATGCCTTAGGTTGTCATCTAGGGGATAAAAAAGCGTTAGAGCGTATCTGCCGAATTCGAGAGATAGATAAGGATCATAATTTCACTTTGGTGTGCAAAGATTTATCCCAATTATCAGAATATACCCGCATAGATAACACCGCCTTTAGATTATTGAAAAATAACACCCCAGGTGCCTATACCTTTATTTTTAAAGGCAGTAAAGAAGTACCTAAGCGCTTGTTAAACCCTAAAAAGAAAACAATAGGTATTAGAGTGCCTGATAATACTATTGCACAAGCCTTGTTGACTGAACTGGCAGAGCCTATAATGTCAACCAGTTTGATTATGCCTGGTCGAGAAATGGCTGAGCATGATCCCGAGCACATTCGAGATTTGTTAGAACATCAAGTTGACCTTATCGTCAATGGTGGTCATTTAGGGGAGCACCCAACCACAGTAATCGATTTTTCTAATGATAGTATTGAGATAATACGTATAGGTGAAGGTGACCCTTCGCCATTTCAGTAGCCTAAATTAAACAGGCAATTAATTATTGCCGTTTACGGGTGAATGAAACCTGAAAATGAGTCAGAAGTAAGCTTCAAGGGAGCTGCTACTGACGTAACAGAGAAAAAATAATGACGGTAGATAAGAAAAAAACAACTAAAGACGCAGCTATTGATAATAAATATGGCACACGTGGTACTGAAAAAAAAGGTTCGGCCAAAAAAGGCCTAGCTAAAAAAGGCTTAGTTAAAAAAGGTAAAGCGAAGAAAGAGCCGGAAAAGCTCGTAAAAGTTAACTTCCAAACCGCGACTCATACCGACTCAGAAAAAGTGCAAAAAGTACTAGCGCGTGCAGGTAAGGGCTCTCGCCGTGAAATGGAAGCCATGATCAGTGCCGGTCGGGTTAGCATTGACGGTAATGTTGCTTTTTTAGGCGATAGAATTACCGGCTCTGAGCTGATTCGATTAGATGGTCACCATGTTAAACTAACCGCCAAAGATGAAGATATCTGTCGCGTACTTATGTATAACAAGCCAGAAGGTGAAATGTGTACTCGTAAAGATCCAGAAGGCCGTCCTACCGTTTTTGATCGTTTACCGAAACTTGAAACTGGCCGTTGGGTTGCCGTTGGCCGTTTAGATATTAACACCTCAGGCATGTTGTTATTTACCACCGATGGTGAGCTAGCAAACCGATTAATGCATCCATCACAAAAGATCGAACGTGAATACGCTGTTCGTGTTTTTGGTGAAATCGATGAAGCCATGTTACAAAGACTACGTGCTGGCGTTAAGTTGGAAGATGGTCAAGCACGTTTTCAAAAAATCACTTACAGTGGTGGTGAAGGCCGAAATCATTGGTTCCATGTAGTCTTATCAGAGGGGCGTAATAGAGAAGTGCGTCGCTTATGGGAAAGCCAAGAAGTACAGGTAAGCCGTCTTATCCGCGTGCGTTATGGTGATTTAGAAATGCAGCGCCAGTTACCGCTAGGTGGATGGCGAGAATTGCAGTTAAAAGAAGTTAACTATTATCGTAAATTAGTTAACTTGACACTGGAAACGGAAAGTAAGGTTAAAGTTGACGAAAAAGCCATGGACAATGCTAAGAGCCGTCGAATTCGTCGCTCGGTGAAAAAGCATCAACAACGCCATCAACAAAGTACTCGTCGTCGTCATAAGTAGTCGTAGTAGAAGTGAAAATTATGCATTATCAATTAATTGAAGATCAACTCAGCTTAAATAAGTTATGTGAGCAACTCGCTAAGGCGAAAGTGTTAGCCATAGATACTGAGTTTGTTCGTACCCGTACGCTATATGCCAAGCTTGGTTTACTTCAGGTTTGTGATGGTGAGCAACTTGCCCTTATTGATCCCCTTGCCATTGATGATTTAACACCTTTTTGGCAATTGCTCACCAATGGCAATATCACTAAAGTGTTACATGCCTGCTCAGAAGATTTAGAAGTTTTTTTGACTGCAGGAAATTGCCAACCGGTAAATTTAATTGATAGTCAGATCATGATGTCATTTCTGGGGCATGGCCTATCTTTGGGCTATGCTGCTATGGTAAAGCATTTCACTGATATCGAATTAGATAAGTCTGAGTCACGTACTGACTGGACTAAAAGGCCGTTAACGGAAAAACAACTAGCCTACGCCAGTGCCGATGTTGATCATTTGTTCTTGCTTTACCCAACATTATTAGCCGAACTAACGCAAGCGGGTTTTTTAGCCTATGCAAAGCTAGAAACGCAAAATATGATTGATAAAAAATTCACACCAGTGAATGAAAGTGACATGTATCTTAATATTAAAATGGGGTGGCGTTTAAATCCTAAGCAATTAAATGTGTTAAAGTACCTGGCAACTTGGCGCTTTCAACAAGCACAGAAACGTGACTTGCCTATTGGCTTTATTGCTAAAGATCACACCTTAATGGCATTAGCGCAAAGTAATCCGGTCAGTGTTAGCGCTATGTTAAACCTTGAAGGGGCGGAAGCTCTCGATATTCGCCACAAAGGTAAAGCTATGTTGGCAGTGTTAGCTAAAGCGGATAAAACTGAGGTAAGTGACTATCCAGAAACAATTAATCGCCTCGATGATTACCCGGCTTACAAACAAACGTTTAAAAAAGTAAAAGCTTTCTTAGTGCAGGTAAGTGAACGAAATGGCCTAGCGATAGAAAATATAGCTTCAAAAAAGCAAATCAATCACTTCTTAACGTGGCAATTTGGTCTTAACGGTGCGTGCAGTAGTGCGAAAAAAGTTGAGCTATTATCAAGTTGGCGTAATGAGTTATTTGGTGAAGCTTTAACAACGTTTGCGAAACAAGGTTATAAGTAAACTATTTATAGCCTTACCTTTTATGTCAGCAGTCTGCTGCATTTATATTTTTGTTAATATTATGTTCTTAAGTCACTATAGGGTTCATCCTAGGCTCATGATATATTAAATTAGCAATACAATTTTTCTGTTAACTATAGGTCTCCATTATGCTATGTGCTATTTATAAAAGTCCCCGAAAGGACCAAACCTACATTTTTGTTAAAACTCGTGACGACTTCTCTGCAGTGCCGGAAGACTTGATGAAGAAGTTTGGCACGCCAGAGCTCGTTACACTCATTAATCTCGATAACAAAGATAAATTAGCATTGGCTGATTTAGAAAAAGTGAAAAATAACCTAGTTGAACAAGGTTTCTTTTTACAGTTACCGCCACCACCAGAAGACTTATTAAAAGCACATAAAGCTGCTATGGATGCTAAAAAAGAGCAAGGAGAGCTCTAATGAGCTTGCTTATAAAGGTGGTCGGTTTATCCGTCGTGATAACACTGGCTATGAGCAATCAAGCAAAAGCGGCTAAAACTGAGCTAACAGCAGAAGGCTTTGCTGATTATGTGATAACCCTAAAAGCGGATGCCTTAGCACAAGGATTTAGCCAAGCGTTAATTAAAGAAAGCTTTGCCAAGGTAAAGTTTCATAAACGCGCAGTTAAAGCTGATAGAAGCCAACCTGAGAGTAGAGAAACATTAGATACTTATCTACCTAAACGTGTACCAAAGTGGAAGGTAGAAAAAGCGAGGGCCTTATACAAAGAGCACCGAGTATTATTAAGCCAAGTCGCTGATAAGTACCAGGTCCAACCACGTTTTATTATCGCGTTATGGGGCCTTGAAACTAACTTTGGTAAATTTACCGGTGGTTACAATGTCATATCAGCTTTATCAACTTTAGCCTATGAAGGCAGACGCGAAGTCTTCTTTAAAAAGCAATTAATGGCTGCGCTGACCATCTTAGATGAAGGACATATTAGCATTGAAGATATGAAAGGTTCATGGGCAGGGGCTATGGGGCAAAATCAGTTTATGCCAACGTCCTTTTTGAGTTATGCTGTTGATGGCGATGGTGATGGGAAAAAGGATATCTGGCAAAATAAAGCTGATATTTTTTCATCTATGGCTAATTACTTACAAAAACAGGGTTGGAGTGATGAGTTGACTTGGGGTCGTCAAGTTAAGTTACCTAAAGGCTTTGATAATACTCTCGCCATTCCAAAAAATACCGGCAGTCGAAAAAAGTGGCTAAAAGCCTGGTCTGAAACTGAAAGAACACTAGCTCAGTGGCAAACCCTTGGCGTGAGACGTGTCGATGGTACTAATTTGCCCAATGTTGATATTAAAGCGGCGTTAGTTTTTCCCGATGATGAAAATGGTCGGGTATATCTTGCTTATGATAACTATAAGAGTTTAATGCACTGGAATTTATCGTATTATTTTGTCAGCTCGGTAGGCCATCTATCTGATCGGATAAAGTTTCCACCTATCAAATAAATCAATTAACAACGTTAGTTAGTAACGTTAATGAGTAAAGAAAGTAGTAGTAAATGAACAATACAAAAACAGTAGAACAGCCTTTTTGGCAAACTAAAACCCTAGCAGAAATGACTCGCCCTGAATGGGAGTCATTGTGTGATGGCTGTGCTAAATGCTGTCTGAATAAATTTATTGATGACGAGCATACTGATGAGGCGAAGGAGCTTTTACCGACCGACCATATCAAAGAGGGAGAACAGATCTTTTACTCTAATATTGCTTGTCATTTACTCAATGAGAAATCTTGCCAATGTTCTAAATATGAGCAACGTACCACGTTAGTGCCTGACTGCGTACGTTTAACACAAGATAATATTGCTGCGGTGTTTTTTATGCCGCCAAGTTGTACCTACCGCCGCCTACAAGAAGGACGAGGTATGCCGTCATGGCACCCTTTGTTGCATAATGGGAAAAAATCAGCAATGCATAAAGCGGGTATGTCGGTAAGAGGGAAAATAGTCAAAGATAATGAAGTCAGTATTGAAAATTTTGAAGATTATATTGTCCTTTGGCCATTAAATGATCTTGATTAAGCCATACTAAAATAATGCCCACCTAATCATGAAAAACACCGGTCAAAGTCCTGCAATGGTAAATGTTGAGCAACAAAGCTTGCTCTATTTACATATCGCCGTTTTTCTTTTTGGTGGTACCGCGCTTTTTTCTAAGTTGATTGGCTTGCCAGCGCTTGATATAACGGTGTACCGGACGGGTATAGCCGCCTTGGCACTTTTTACCTTGCTCACGTTGCAAAAGAAAAAAATCACTTTAGCCAGTAGGAAAGACTATGCTATAGCCTTATTACTGGGTGTGGTCGTCGGCATACACTGGGTTACTTATTTTGCCGCGATGCAAATGGCCGGGGTCACTGTCGGTATCATTGCTTTTTTTACTTACCCGGTAATAACGGTATTTATTGAACCGCTGTTTAATAAAAGTTTGCCAAAAGTAAAAGATATGCTGATGGCGGTAGTTGTTATTGTCGGTATTGTCTTGTTAATACCTGAAATAAGCTTAGGTAATCAAATAACTCTCGGTATTGTTACCGGAATATTTTCAGCGGTATTTTTTGCCTTAAGAAATATCCTACATAAAAATTATTTTTCCCATTATTCTGGGCCTCATACCATGCTGTATCAAACATTAGTTGCTTGTTTGATGCTGTGCCTTTTTATTGAGGTACCACTAGGGCAAGTAACCGAAAGAGACTGGTTATTGCTATTATTGGTCGGTATCGTCTTTACTGCGACTCCTCACGCCCTATTTGCCTCAAGTTTACGGCATTTGTCGGCAACTACAGCGGGCTTGATCTCTTGCTTACAACCCTTGTACGGTAGCGTACTAGCCTTTATGCTTTTACATGAGCGTCCTAACGTTTTAACTATGGTCGGTGGACTAATGGTGGTCAGCGCCGCTATATTTGAAACATGGTCAGTGAGTATGGGCAGGCGTTAATGCGGTTTACTTAATAGCCTTACTCAAAAAAGGTCAGCAACGAGCAAACTCCGTATAAGAAAAAGAGCAGACACTGTTAACGCTAGCATCTGCTCTTTTTATCTTCACTTCGACCTATGCCTTATGTCTTATGGCTTTTTCGCACAGATAAGACGATTAACAAGGACAACAGCGAAAACTAGGGTATAAAGAGCATAAATAACCACCATCCACTGAGGCATACTGAAGCCGAAAAACTGCCAGCTTATCTCGCCACAATCACCCGTTGCTTCAAATAATAAGGGTAGCCATTGATGTAAAGGCGCCCAAGTAGGGAAGTTAGGAATAAACTCGCAGCTAAAAAAAAGTGAACCGCTGTTCGCTTGCATGTCAACATGCTCTAAAGCTATGATGAACCCCCAAATTGCGCTCCCCCCCCAAGACAGATAGGCCAATGTTCTGGCAAATACATTTTGACAACCGACGGTGCCAATAACGCCGGCGGCAAATATTGCCAAGATAGCAAGGCGTTGATAGACACACATAATGCAAGGCGCTAAATCCATAACATATTGAAAAAATAAAGCAGATAGCTCTAAGGTTAGAGCTGAGATAGCCAGTAGTAACCATGGTTTTTGACGTGTGGTGATATTGCTTAAGTAATTCACAAAAGCTCCTTTAACAAATTGAGTAAAAAAAAAGCTCCTAACCAAATAGAAGCTTTTTTAAAAGGTACCATGAAGAAAAAGCTGATTGGCTTTCTCCTGACATTAATATGACATTATTAATGTCAGCATTTAATACCGATGATTAGTTTATTAATAAATGCACATAAATACTGGCAGCGTAGCCAAGGGCAATTACCGGCGTCCATTTTAAGTGACTAAAGAAGGTATAATAGCCGCGTGCTTGTCCCATTAGCGCAACACCCGCAGCAGAGCCAACAGATAATAAACTACCACCGACACCCGCCGTTAGTGTAACGAGCAACCATTGGGTGTCTGACATATCAGGGTTCATGGTTAATACCGCAAACATCACCGGGATGTTATCAACAATGGCCGATAATAGACCGACTATAATATTGGCATTCGTTGCCCCTAATTCGCCGTACATGAATTCTGAAGCCATGCCTAAGTAACCAATAAAGCCTAAACCACCAACCGCTAAAATAACGCCGTAGAAGAAGAACAGTGTATCCCATTCGGCTTTGGCAATTTTGTCAAAAATATCAAAATCATCATTAATTATATGGCCGGTAGGTGAATCTGATTTGTCGATTTCACCTAGACCTGATTGACGAAGATAGTAACCAAAGAATTTCAAATAAGATAAACCTAACATCATGCCAAATACCGGTGGTAAATGTAGGAAGTTATGGAAAGATACTGCCGTAATAATAGTCAAAATAAACAAGCCGACTATGGTTAATCCGCCTTTTTTGATCGGCGTCATTTCGCCTGTAATAGCACTTGGCTTACCTGTAGGTATAAAGAATTGCATAATAAAGGCAGGAATAACAAAGTTCACTACCGCTGGTAAGAATAGCGCAAAGAAATCAGTAAACTCAAGAATACCTTTTTGCCATACCATTAGGGTAGTAATGTCACCAAATGGGCTAAATGCACCACCGGCATTTGCGCCAATGACAATATTGACACAGCTCATGGCAATAAATTTAGGCTCATCTTTACCAACCGCTAAAACTACCGCACACATAATAAGTGCCGTGGTTAAGTTATCTGCAATAGGTGAGATAAAGAAGGCCAGAATACCGGTTAGCCAAAAAAGCGTTTTATAGCTAAAGCCTTTTTGTACTAACCAATCGCGCAGAGCATTAAAAACATCACGCTCTAACATGGCATTAATGTAAGTCATCGCGACTAATAAAAAGAAGAATAACTCGGTATATTCTAAGAAATTATGACGAATGGCTACAGCAGCAGCGTCTGGCATTCCTTGAGAGTTATAATAGGCAGCAATTAATATCCAAATAAGGCCGGCAGCAAGCAGTACCGGTTTTGATTTTCTCAGGTGCAACTGTTCTTCTAAAATAACCAGAGTATAGGCTAGAACAAAAATTGCTATAGCGGTGTAGCCAATCCAGTGACTAGTTAAATCAATATTTTGGTGTGCTGCCTCGGCAGCGAAAGCTATGCTTGGAAAGAGCACCGCAGATAACGCCAGTAAAACGTATAAAAGTTGTTTCATGTAATTCTCTAAATGGGCTGTGAAATTGTATGCAATTTTAGCGATTATTATTAGCTTGGAATTCTATCAAACTTTTAACATAATGATACAACAAAGCCTTTGAAATTCATTAATTTTATTGATAGTAATTATCTATTTGACTTATAACAAGCGAATGCTTAGTTTTTACTTTCACCAGCGAGTAATTGTAAGGCTCTTGTGCATAACTATACTTCTGGTACAATCTGTTGAAAATCCATCCTCAATTTACAACTATTATCAGGTAATTATAGTCAATGGTCATAAAAGCTAAAAGCCCAGCAGGATTTGCAGAACAATATATCGTTGAATCCATTTGGAATGGTGGTTTTCCTCCCGGCACTATATTACCAGCAGAACGTGAACTCTCTGAACTTATCGGAGTGACGCGAACTACCCTTAGAGAAGTCTTACAGCGTTTAGCGCGTGACGGTTGGTTAACCATTCGACATGGTAAGCCGACTAAAGTAAATAATTTTTGGGAAACCTCAAGCTTAAATATCCTCGAAACGCTGGCACAATTAGATCAAGAGGGTATTCCTGATTTAGTTGACAACTTATTATCAGCGCGTACCAATATCAGTGCTATTTATATTCGTGGGGCATTAAAAAATAACCCTGAGAAAGCCATTGAATGCCTGCAAGGTTATTTAGATGTAGAAGATACGGGTGAAGCCTTTGCACAATTTGATTATGAATTAAATAAAGCATTAGTGGTAGCGTCAGGTAACTCTATTTATTTATTAATTCTTAATGGTTTTAGAGGTTTATATTCACGTATTGGTAGTTTGTATTTTGCTCACCCTAAAGGCAGGGAGATATCTAGGGCTTATTATCAATCGTTAATAGAGCTTGCTAAAGCTAATAAATTCGATGAAGCGATTTTGGCTGTACGTAAGTATGGTATTGAATCAGGAAAATTGTGGGCAGATCTTAAGGATGACGTATTAAAAGAATTATCTAATGATTAATGTTTGATAGATTTGCTCATCAACATAAATAAAGACGACGCTAGTCGTCTTTATTTTTTTGTGGACAGCTGGCAATGATCTTATCTTCACCTGACTTCATTTCTTGCACAATCTTAACGTCAAAGTGCCATAAATAATGCAGGTGCTTTAATACCTCATCTTTTGATTCCCCCAGCTCTACCCCATTGTGTGGCGTGTATCTAAGGGTTAGCGCTCTGTCACCATCAACATTGGCATCAATTATTTGGATATTTACTTCAATATTACTGAGGTTATACTGATTTGCTAGGTTTTGACGAACTTTTTTATAGCCTTGCTCATTATGAATAGCACCAATTTCAACATAATTATTGTCACTATCATCATGAATATGAAAGAATTTAAAGTCACGCATTAGTTTTGGCGATAAATATTGGCTGATAAAACTTTCATCTTTAAAGTTTTCCATGGCAAAATGTAAAGTATCTAGCCAGTTACTGCCCGCTATTTCAGGAAAATATTCTTTATCTTCTTCTGTTGGGTGTTCACAAATACGTCTGATATCAATGAACATATTAAAACCTAAAGCATAAGGATTTATACCTGAATAATATTTACTGTTGTATTCAGGTTGAGCAATGACATTAGTATGACTGTGTAAAAATTCCAGCATAAATTTATCTGTGACTAAACCCTCATCATATAAGTGGTTTAAAATAGTGTAGTGCCAAAAACAGGCCCAACCTTCATTCATCACTTGAGTTTGTTTCTGCGGGTAGAAATATTGCGATATTTTCCTGACTATTCTGACAATTTCTCTTTGCCAAGGTTTGAGCAAAGGGGCATTTTTCTCAATAAAATATAAAAGATTTTCTTGAGGCTCTTTGGGGAATATGTTTTTTTTCTCATCGTCTTGCTGTGCTTTTTTAGGGACAGTGCGCCATAAAGCGTTTACCTGTGATTGCAAATATTCAGCACGTTCAGATTGTCTTCTAAGTTCTTCATCGAGTGATATTTTTTGTGGTCTCTTATAACGGTCAACACCATGACTCATTAAGGCATGACAGGCATCTAAAGTAGCTTCTACCTCACTGATACCATATTTTAGTTCACACTTGGCAATATAACTTTTGGCAAAAAGTAAGTAGTCGATAATTGAACTGGCATCAGTCCATGATTTAAATAAATAATTTCCTTTAAAGAAAGAGTTATGACCATAACAAGCATGTGCCATGACCAGTGCTTGCATGGTCATGGTGTTTTCTTCCATCAAGTATGAAATGCAAGGATCTGAATTTATTACAATTTCATAAGCTAAGCCCATCTGTCCTCGTTGATAGTTTTGTTCCGTTTGAATGAATTTTTTGCCGAAGGTCCAATGACTATAACCGAGAGGCATGCCCGCACTGGCATATGCATCCATCATTTGTTCCGCCGTGATCACCTCTATTTGATTGGTATAAGTATCAAGGCGGTAAAAGTCAGCAACACGCGCAATCTCTCGCTGATATTGTCCAAGCAAGTCAAAAGTCCAATCTGGACTATCGTCTAAAGGCGTTACTTTAGTTTTTTGAGCGGTATCATCATTAGTGTTTGTCATCTATCACCCCATTTAATAAGTTACGTGGCATTTTGTGTGTTCTTTTTGAAAAGCTCCCTAAATACCGGGTAAATATCAGCGACTGATTTGATATGCTGCATGGCAAAGTTAGTATTAGACTGCTCCACTGCTTGATAGTGTTTCCATAGGGTTTGGTGTGCTCTTTGGGTTATTTCTATATAACTAAAATAGCGGCTTTTAGGCAGTATTTGTTGCTCTAAAATTGTTTGACAGCGGGGCGAGTCATCTGCCCAGTTATCGCCATCAGAAGCTTGGGCACCATAAATGTTCCATTGATTATCATTATAGCGTTCGCAGATAATATCATTCATTAACTCTAAGGCACTTGAGGCAATTGTTCCGCCGGTCTCTTGGGAGTAAAAAAACTCATGTTCATCGACTTCTTTCGCTTGGGTATGATGCCGGATATAAATAACATCAATATTTTTATAGGTACGACTAAGAAATAGATAAAGTAAAATATAAAAGCGTTTTGCCATTTCTTTTGTTGCTTGATCCATCGAGCCTGAAACATCCATTAAGCAAAACATTACCGCTTTTGACGTCGGTACTGCTTGCTTAGCATAATTGCGAAAACGTAAGTCGAAAGTATCAATAAAAGGGACTTTAGCTATTTTGTTTTTTAGTGTTTTAATCTCAAGTCGCAACGCACGCTCTTGTTGAATATGATCATGGGTATCTTGACTAAGCGCTAAAAGTTCTTGCTCAAGCTCTTTTAACTTTTTACGTTTTGAGCAGGTCATTACTATACGACGGGCAATGGATCCTTGCAGTGATTTGACTATATCTATATTTGATGCCACACCCTGGGTGCAAAAACCACTGCGCACCGTTTTATATTCAATCATCTTATCTAATTGATTTTTCTCAAGGTTGGGTAGCTCTAAGTCTTAAAAAAGAAGGTTTAGATATTCTTCCTTTGAAATGGAAAAGGTAAAGTCATCTTCGCCTTCCCCGCTATTACTAGCATCCCCTTGACCAGACCCTTGGCCTTGCTGTTTCGGCGGACGAGGGATTTTATCACCAGGAGAATATTGATCATTGCCTGGATGTACTCTATCTTTTATACCGCCATCACCTTGATGGAAAATCGGCTCGGATAAATCCTGTTTGGGGATAATGATGCTTTCACCAGAATCTATATCTGTCACACCTCGTTGGTTTATTGCATCCGAGACAGATTTTTTAATTTGATTTTTATAACGCCTTAAAAAGCGTTGACGATTAACGGTACTTTTATTTTTACTGTTAAGACGTCTATCAATAAAATTGGCCATATATTATCCTTATCTCTTTTCTAGCTTATCCCTATTGCGCAAGAGATACGACTTAAGAAGACTTTCTAACCCGTAAATACCACTCAGATAATAAGCGTACTTGCTTTTGGGTATAGCCTTTTGTCATCATACGTTTAACAAAATCATCATGTTTTTGTTGGTCATCGCTTGATGTTTTAGCATTAAAAGAAATAACAGGTAATAAATCTTCAGTATTGGAAAACATTTTTTTCTCAATAACAGTACGTAGTTTTTCATAGCTAGTCCAAAGTGGATTTTGACCATTATTATTGGCTTTTGCCCGTAGGACAAAATTAACTATTTCATTACGGAAATCCTTCGGGTTGCTTATACCTGCTGGTTTTTCAATTTTTTCTAATTCATCATTAAGAGATTGACGATCAAATAGCTGACCGGTCTCTGCATCTCTATACTCTTGATCTTGAATCCAAAAATCTGCATAAGTAACATATCGGTCAAAAATGTTTTGTCCGTATTCGGAGTAAGACTCTAAGTAGGCGGTTTGAATTTCTTTACCAATAAACTCAATATATTGAGGGGTCAGGTAGCCTTTGATAAATTCCATATAGCGCTCTGCGGTTTCTTTAGGCAGTTGCTCTCGTTCAACTTGTTGCTCTAATACATAGAATAAGTGCACTGGGTTTGCCGCGACTTCAGCACTATCGAAGTTAAATACCCGAGATAAAATCTTAAAAGCAAAGCGAGTAGAAAGTCCTGACATGCCTTCATCAATACCAGCATAGTCACGGTACTCTTGATAGGATTTTGCTTTTGGATCGGTATCCTTAAGAGTCTCGCCATTATAAACACGCATTTTTGAATAAATGCTTGAGTTAACAGGGTCTTTTAAACGAGATAAGACCGAGAATTGCGCAAGAATATCTAAAGTATCTGGCGCACATTGCGCCGTTTTTAATTCGCTGTTTTCAAGTAGTTTTTTATAGATCTTAACTTCTTCAGAAATACGCATGCAATAAGGCACTTTAACAATATATACCCGGTCTAAGAAGGCTTCGTTGTTTTTGTTATTTCTAAAGTTTTGCCATTCAGATTCATTTGAATGGGCAAGTATAATACCGTTAAAGGGTAAAGCTGAAAGCCCCTCAGTTGGGTTGTAATTACCTTCTTGGGTAGCGGTAAGTAATGGATGCAGCACTTTAATGGGTGCTTTAAACATTTCAACAAATTCCATCAAACCTTGATTGGATCGACACAATGCGCCTGAATAACTATAAGCATCCGCATCATTTTGAGCAAAATGCTCAAGCTGCCTAATATCAACTTTACCAACAAGTGCTGAGATATCTTGATTATTATCATCACCAGGCTCGGTTTTGGCGATGGCAATTTGATCCAAAATAGAAGGATGAATTTTGATCACTTTAAATTGAGCAATATCACCTTTATATTCATGTAAGCGTTTTGCCGCCCAAGGAGAAATAATATTGTTCAAGTAACGCTCTGGGATATTGTATTCTTCTTTTAAGATTTTACCGTCTGAATTTGCATCAAATAAGCAGAAGGGGTGATCATTTACCGGACTACGTATGCCATTGGCGCTTAAAACATAAATAGGCTTTTGTTGCATCAGGAATTTTAACTTTTCCGCTATAGATGATTTACCACCGCCTACCGGGCCTAATAAATACAAGATCTGTTTATGCTCTTCTAATCCTTGTGAAGCATGTTTTAGATAAGAAACTATTTGCTCAATGGCTTCTTCCATGCCGTAAAAGTCGGTAAAAGCAGGATAGCGCTTAATAACCCTGTTGGAGAATATCCTACTGAGTTTCGGGTCTGTGGCGGTATCTACCATTTCAGGTTCACCAATGGCAAGAAGTAAGCGTTCTGATGCACTAGCGTAAGCTAGATTATCGTCTTTACAGATAGTTAAAAATTCTTGCAAGCTAAATTCTTCTTGTTGGGCTTGTTCATAACGTGATTGATAATGTTGAAAAATACTCATAACTACCTCCAAAAGAGCGAAAAACTATCCATTTAAGATAAATTAGCAAAAGTTAGTACCTAACAGCTTGTAAAGGTAAAGTAAAAAGCACCTGCTATAATTTAAGGTTAGTTGTTCTGGCTGATTTTGCTAAGAAATTTATAGAATTAAATTGTAATTGCCCAGAAAAATCCATGAGAGATCAACTAGCTATTTTATATACAACCATGGTAATTGCTGTTTTATTGCTTGAAAGCATAGTAGGTCAGTAACACCAGTGCTTGCTATCAGGTAAATATCAAGTGAGTAGTGCTGATTCTATTAGTGCAAATTACCACTGTACATAAATGTATACAGTGGACTACTAGCATCAGTATAGCCTTGTTAGCAGTGAGCAAGGTTTTTAACAAAATACTCGTACAATTTCTGTTACAACCATAGATTAGGCCTCGTACTAACAGCTCTTTCGCTTCTAAGCTTTGCCATTGATAATAGCTTTAATATAAGAATATGATTGGAAGAGAAATAACAATGACCGAATGTAAGAACCCATTAAAACTTTGTGGTATTGAGTTTACTGAATATGCCACCCCCGACTCTGATTTTATGGAAAAAGCTTTTTATGGCTTTGGTTTTTCTAAAACCAAAAAAATGAAAGGACGTGATGTTGATTACTATAATCAAAATGACATCCATTTTCTTATCAATAATGAAAAATCAGGTTTTTCTAAAGAATTTGCTAAAAGTCATGGTCCTGCCATTTGTTCTATGGGCTGGCGTGTTGAAGATGCTGATTTTGCTTTTACTGAAGCGGTGAAGCGTGGTGCAAAATCTGCAGAAAATGAAGCCAACAAACTTCCCTATCCAGCAATTTTTGGTATTGGTGATAGCCTTATCTATTTCATCGATAACTTTGCCAGAACAGGTAAAAATAAAGGTTTGATCTATGATACCGACTTTGAAGATATTGATGAGCCCGTTATCGTTGAAGACAAAGGCTTTTTAGCGGTTGATCATATGACTAACAATGTTCGTCAAGGCACCATGCATAAATGGGCTGATTTTTATAAAGACGTTTTTGGTTTTACCGAAATTCGCTATTTTGATATCAAAGGTATTAAAACAGCATTGATCTCTTATGCACTGCAATCACCTTGTGGTAAATTCTGTATACCCATTAATGAAGGTAAAGGCAGTACCAATAATCAAATTGATGAGTATTTAAAAGAATATAATGGCCCTGGCGTGCAGCATTTAGCTTTTATAACGGATGATCTTGTCGGCTCACTTGATAAGTTAGATAGCGACATTATTGATACGCTAAATATTTTGCCTGAGTATTATGATGATATATTTGACCGCGTACCTTGGGTAAAAGAAGATAAAGATAAGATTAAAGAGCATCAAATTTTGGTTGATAGCCAAGGTGAAAATACTTACTTATTGCAGATATTTACTAAAAACTTATTCGGTCCCATATTTATTGAAATGATCCAGCGAGTGAATGATCAAGGTTTTGGTGAGGGTAATTTTTCAACCTTGTTTAAATCAATTGAATTAAATCAAATTGAACGTGGCGTTTTATAGTAAATAAGCAAGGATATATTTTGCTAAAAACCAGCTAACTGAGTTAAGTTTGCTGGTTTTTTATTGCTTGTCTGTCTAGTTAACTAAATATACTCCTGTTTATTTGCTGTTGGCAGACACGTTAAGATCTTTTAAAATGCCATCGTGTAAGTTGTATACTACGCCATGCACAGTAATATCCTGTTTATTATGCCAAGCTGTTAACAAGGTGGTGGTTTTACATATATTGGCTACTTGCTCGATAACATTGAGCTCACATAATAAATTAATCCGCTCTTTCTCATCGGTAAGCTTGTCCATCTCTTCTTTATGGAAACGGTAAACATCTTCAATATGGCGTAACCAGTTATCAATAAGGCCATGGCTTTTATTATCCAGGGCGGCACTGACACCACCACAACCATAATGACCACAAACGATAATATGCTGTACTTTTAATACATCGACGGCATATTGAATAACAGATAAACAGTTTAAGTCGGTATGAATAACTTGGTTCGCTATATTACGGTGTACAAAGACTTCACCAGGTTGCATACCAAGTAACTCATTGGCAGGTACACGAGAGTCAGAGCAACCTATCCATAAGTATTTGGGTGATTGTTGTTCAGATAAAGATTTAAAAAAACCAGGGTTTTCTTTAGTAATTTTTTCTGCCCATCGTTTATTATTATCAAACAGGTGTTGGATTGTTTTCATAAGTATAAGTCACGCCGAGTAGTTAAATTCATTGACATATTATGTCATGAAAAAGGTAAGTAAAAGTAATTATTTGTAATTTTGTGGTATTTGAGCTCATTAAATAATCAATGTTCAATGAGGGACCTTTTAAAAGCCAATAGCTTACTTGAGTCAAAGCGAACTAGGGCAGTAAATATAAGGGTAAAATTGGCAGTTTAGACCATTTTTAGACCAGCAAATAATTAGTGCCATTGCTCTTAGTATATCTAGTATAATAACAACAATAATCTCAACTCAATAGGTATAACAGCTATGGCGAGTGCATGTGCATTACATATTTTAGTGAAAACTGAACAACAAGCGATAGAAATAAAAGCACAACTTGCTAACGGTGCTAATTTTGGCGTACTAGCAAAAAAATATTCCCTTTGTCCATCGAAGAAAAAAGGTGGTGATTTGGGCGAGTTTCGCCGCGGAAAAATGGTGAAAGCTTTTGATGATGTGGTCTTTAAAAGACCGATATTAAAAGTACACGGACCGATAAAAACAAAATTTGGCTATCATTTGATTAAAACCCTATACCGAAATTAACGAATTATTTTAATCCTGTTGCTCTCTTCTTATTTTTTGTCTTGTTCTTCTTGATCTTCTTTATCAAGCATTTCGTTACGCTGCTTAATTTTTAGCAGTTGCTCTGGTGTTAAATTAAATTTTTTCGCCGATTTTCTTAATAACAAAATTCCTCCAGGGATAATACCTATAGCAAGGGTTATAATAATTATTGCGATTAATGACATAGATGCTAATACCTTTTTTGATAACTTTGATGAAAATACTAGCAAAAATAATGCTGTACAGGTAATTTATTCTACTATATAAAATACTTAGTATAAAAATTCCTAGTATGAATAAAAAAAACAAAAGAGAAAATAGTATGCTCAGTAAACTATCGATAAAGCTCCTTATACCCAATTTAGCCATAGGCTTAGTATTTATTTTTAGCACTTTTTTTATGATCGACTCAGTGAGTAACTTTACCTTGGTGGTAATATTCAGTGCTTTAGTGGTGTTACAAAGCCTGGTGAGCTACTTTTTTTTCACCCATATGTTAACCAATCGATTACTGCGTTTAAATGCTTATATTGATATGGTTGTCAGTACCGAAGAAGCGCCAGCAGAGCCATTAAAAGATCCTGCCAATGATGATCTTGCGCAAGTAACCAATGAGCTTAGTCATTTTATTGTTGGTTTAGCCGATGTAGTTAACGTTATCCGCCAAGAGTCAGAAGTGTTATGCCAAGGGTCTACTTCGTTGTCTCAGCAAATGAGCGAGTCAATCAAGTTGGTGGAAAACTCAACTGTACAAATTGCGCAAATGGCAGAGTCGATTGAGGATGTAGCCAATACCTCATCAAGTTTATCAAACAGTGCTGAACAAGTAAGTGAAACAACTAGTTCAGTCATGGAAACCTTAGCCGAAGGAGTCAATTCCTCTAATATTAGTCAAAAAACTATTGAGGCTGTGGCGAGTGAAGTGGGGGAGATGGCAAAAGAGCTTGCTTTACTGCAAGAGGAATGTGCTCGTATCGGCTCTGTCTTAGATGTTATTAAAGGTATTGCCGAGCAAACCAATTTACTTGCCTTAAATGCGGCCATTGAAGCTGCGCGCGCGGGTGAGCAGGGCCGAGGTTTTGCTGTTGTTGCTGATGAAGTTCGAGCCTTAGCGCACCGAACTCAAGAGTCAACGGTAGAAATACAAGCTATGGTTGAGCGCTTACAAACTAAATCAAGCAATGCCGTCAATAGTATCAGTAAAGGCCATAAGTTAACCCAAGACTCGTTAAAGTATTCCGCTGACGTTGTTAAAGCATTAGATAAAATTGGTTATGCTTGTCAAGATGTTGATAATTTAACATCACAAATCGCCAGTACAACGTTGGCGCAACAAAGCGCAACGTCATCGATTAATGACACTATGTTAGCGGTAGTATCCTTAAGTCATGATATCAACAGTGGTTTAAATTCTGTTGCCGCACATGCCGAGCAGCAGCAACAAACGTCCAAAGAAGTAGAGCAGGCTATCAATAGAATTTGTGTTTAGTTTTTATGTTCTAAATGAGTCGCAGATGTTTTACTTTAAATAAGATAAGTGTTTGCTTTATCGATCATTTTCTTGATTGCGTAATTTCGCCAGTTTTTGTAATTGTTTAGATTGCTCATGTAAACTGGCACGCACCAATATCTCTCTATCTTCTTCTCGTATAAAGTGAAAAGTTACCTTGTAGGCAAACTGTTCGTTAGCCGACTCAACCTCGACTACTTCACCATAACAATAGATAGCACAATTATTTTCCAGTAAAAATATTTTTAGCTCAAGTATTTGGCCAATACTAAATACAGTTGGCGCGATAAATTTAATGCCACCACCGCCAAACTTTATGCCTTGGTACCTATATTGAACGTCATCTTGTTGACTAAGAATATAGCCGACCAGTAAATCAATTTTCTGTGATTGTTGATTAAGGAAGCTAACTAGTTGAGTTGCGCTATTGCCTAAACTTTGTAATGATCTTAACGCCGATTGATCGATTGAGTTCATCTCAGTTGACAGTTTAAATGGCATTGGCATACGGCTCATAAATTGTGCAAAACTACTGGCTTCCTCTTTTTTTATGGTGGTAATATTTACCGAGAAGTCATGCTCAATGGCAAAAAACTCATGATATAGGCTTAATTTTTGTTCAAGGGAATGAGTAATCATCGGATCAGTTTCCATTTAAAAGAGAGTGCTTTTCATAAATAAGGTAAAAGTTAAAAAAAATAATACCATAGCTGAAACTTATAACAGAAAATTGTAACTATACCTATCCCTCCGGCTATTTATCTCAGACAATTATAGTGACTGTGTTATGCTACAGACCATTCTAAATTGGCCGCAGATAAAATAATAATACCTAATGTTTCAACCTATTAGCATCTTCATCGGGCTACGTTATAGTCGTAGTAAAAGCCCCACTGGCTTTGTTTCTTTTATTACTTTCTTTTCCACTGTCGGTATTTTATTAGGGGTGGCATCACTGATTACCGTGGTCTCCGTGATGAACGGTTTTGAAGGTGAGCAAAAAAGACGCATCTTAGGTATTATCCCCCATGTCATTGTCAGTGACTTTCCTGATAAAGAGGCTGATAAAGGTACTGGTGCTACGCAAAACTCATATTGGCAAAGCTTACGCAAAGAACTTCTTACTCAGCCTCATGTGCTGCAAGTGACACCTTTTCTGGAAAGTGAGGCCTTAATTCAATCGACAACAGGTCTTCAAGGCGTTTTACTACAAGGTATTATGCCTAAATTTGAAAGACAAAATATTATTAGCAGTCATATGGTTGCCGGTAGTCTGGCAAATCTTTCGAGCCAAAGCTACTCCTTAGTATTAGGGCAGTCATTAGCCAATAAATTACAAGTGAACCTGGGTGATGAAGTGCGTTTGGTACTGCCCAATAAGAGCATTTTTACCCCCATGGGGCGTATACCGGTACAACGTGTTTTTACCGTGGCAGGTATTTTTCATATTGGCTCACAAGTTGATGATGCCATGGTTTATGTGGACAGTCGCTATGGCGCAAAATTACTCAGGCGAACGGGCGATGGTATTGATAAATTACGCCTTTATTTAGATGACGCCTTTAATGCCCAGCAAGTAGTAACCGCACTTGAAAGTAAGCAACAAAGTGCACAATTACGTAAGCAAACAGGCAATCCTCTGCATTCCGTTAGTTTTAGCACTTGGAATGAAAGCCAAGGGGCATTATTTTCCGCAGTAAAAATGGAAAAAAATATGATGTGGTTAATGCTTAGTTTAATTGTTGTTGTTGCTACCTTTAATATTGTCTCGGCGCTGGTGATGGTTGTTGTTGATAAACAAGCTGAAATTGGCATATTACAAACATTAGGTTTGGCGCGTACTGATGTGATTAAGATTTTTATTACTCAGGGCATGGTTAATGGTTTGTGGGGCGTTAGCTTAGGTGGGGTTATTGGCGTGATATTAGCACTGAATCTGAACGATATAATGCTGGTGATAGGGGTTAATTTATTTGGCTTCGGCGTACAAAGTTTACCGATAAAGTTGGAGTTCTTTGATGTGCTAACTATTATTTTATCAGCACTGGTCATGAGTTTTCTTGCCACGCTTTATCCGGCATATCAAGCGTCGACCACTCAGCCGGCACAGGTGTTACGAAATGAATAAGGTTATGAACTAATGAGTAAAGTATTACAGTGTTGTCAACTAACTAAATCATATAAGCAAGGTGACATCGAAACTAAGGTATTAAAAGACTTAGACCTCAGTGTTGACAAGGGTGAGCTTCTTGCCGTTGTGGGTAGCTCGGGCTGCGGGAAAAGTACCTTCTTACACCTTGCCGGCGCTTTAGATACGCCTACTTCAGGCAAGGTGCTTATCAATGGCATCGATATTCACCAATTATCAGACAAAGAAAGAGCTAAATTTAGAAATCAGCATATTGGTTTTATTTATCAATTTCACCATTTGATGATGGAATTTAGCGCTCAAGAAAATGTTGCTATGCCATTGATGATTAGAGGTGACAAACCCAAAGATGCATTGTTAGCAGCCAAGAATATGCTTGACCAGGTTAGCTTAAGTCATCGAATTGATTACCGGCCTTCACAATTATCAGGTGGCGAACGTCAACGCGTGGCGATTGCTCGAGCCTTGGTTACCAAACCCTCTTTAGTCTTGGCTGATGAGCCAACAGGGAATTTAGATAGTGATACCGCCGAGCAAATTTATCAACTGATCCGTAGGCTAAATAAGACGGCTCAGACAAGTTTCGTCATTGTGACTCATGATCTTGTCTTGGCAAAACGTATGGATAGGCAAGTGAAGTTGGTACAGGGGCAATTATCACCCTTGTTCGATGAGGGTAATAAACAATTAGTCACCGATGACGCTAACAGTGTTTTAAGTCAAAATAGTCGACCAGTAAGCGATAAATATGTTTAAACCCTTAAGTATTTTTTTAGGCTGGCGTTATGTGCGTAGCCGACATGGTAATGGTTTTTCTGCTTTCATCTCTGCTTCTTCTACCCTAGGTATTGCTTTAGGGGTAACCGTACTTATTATTGTGCTCAGCGCGATGAATGGCTTTGAGCGAGAGTTATCGCAAAAACTACTGTCGATTGTTCCGCATGTTGAGCTTGTCAGTGTTAACGAGCCGATAAGGAATTGGCGACAAAGTATAAAGAAAGTACAACATGAGCAAGCAGTGCTCGCTGCTGCGCCGGTAATAAAAATGACCGGCATGTTGCAACATGGCTTGCAGCTTAAAGCGGTAGAAGTACGTGGCGTTGATGCCGAGCTTGAAATGCAGGTGTCGAGTATTGATGATTATATTATTGCGGGTAAATGGTTGGGCTTAAGGGTCACTGATCATAATAGCAACAGCATCATAATCGGTAGCGGCGTGGCAAAAAAATTATCCGTGCAACTTGGCGATAAAATACAGTTATTGTTACCACCACCACAAGCGGGTAATGACATTAACCAAGCCTTTTCTTCGCCTATCACTCGTCAGGTAGAAGTGGTTGCTATATTCAAATTTGGCGGCACCATAGACGAAACTTTAGCTTATATTCCCCTGGCCCTGGCCAGTGATGTTATGGGCTATGCCAGTAATGAAACACAAAGTATACGCTTGAAAGTCGCCGATGTATTTGCTGCCCCTAAAATTGCCCGACAGGTTGCCTATAATTTTGATCATTATGTTTATATTAATAATTGGACTCGTAGCCAAGGACATTTATTTAATGATATCCAGTTGGTGCGCATGGTGATGTTTATTGTCATGGTGCTGGTTATCGCGGTAGCTAGCTTTAATATTGTCTCAACCTTGATCATGGCGGTTAATGAGAAACAAGGTGATATAGCTATTTTAAAAACCATGGGTGCCAGCTCACAAACAATAATGTTGGCCTTTATTTTTCAAGGTTTGGTTAATGGGGTAGTTGGTAGTCTATTAGGCGCGCTGTGTGGTGTTTATTTTGCATTAAACCTTACCGATATTATGAGCGGCTTAGAGCAGTTGCTTGGGGTTACCTTTTTGTCGGGGGATGTCTATTTTATTAACTACCTACCGAGTGTTTTACATGCTAGTGATGTTTACGCCACCGTTATCACCGCGTTAATTATGAGCCTGTTGGCAACCGTATATCCGGCATGGCGAGCAACAAAAATTGAGCCAGCGCAAGTGTTAGGCCAGCTGTAATCACCTCTATAGCTTTACTCTAGCTAAAAAAAGACAAAAAAAAGCCCGCAAACTAAGTGCGGGCCAACTCAAATATCAAGTTGATAGAAGGAAGTTAAATTCCAAGAAACATGTCAGAGAGAAAAGATAGTAGCTATCATTTCAGAGTAATCTGGTTAATGAACTCTCTTTGGGAGAAAGAAAAAGTAACATTGCGCTAACTCAGAAAACAAAGCTATCATAGTGGCGAATCCCTTGGTCGACAAACTAAAAAAAATGTAGTCTAGGCATTAGAAAAACTAATGCATAAACATTGAACTTTCTATTGGGTTATATTTATGAATAACTATTCATTAGTTTTTCATGTACGCCAATTAAATGGCTTTTAGCGTGTTTTTTTATGCAAAAACAATTGACGTCTAAAGAAAATCTGGCTTTTTATAACTATTTATTCACTAAATTATGATAACTTTAATTGTTTACTTAAAAAGCCTGATGCAAATACTAGGTAATTTTATGTTTTATCGGTTAAGCCATATTGGCTTAAGGTAATCGCTACTAAATTTTTGTTGATTGAGCGTTATTTATTAAGCGAATTTACTAAGTTTTATCTGGTTTGATTTTAGTCAGCTTAATTTAGCTCAGTTAATTTAAGCTAGTCAGTGGTATTTTGGCTCATGCCGATGACTATTATTGATTTAATATAGCAGGCTCGCGTGAGGGGCTAGGCAAACTAAAGCGGCAAGCCTTAATTTATGTAGCTATGGTCGCTATCATTATTGTTGTTACGGTAGCGATAAAATGCAGTGGCTCGAAGTCTTTCTATTAACAATGCCTAGTAAAGCAAGCTTCACTAGGCATATACAGATCTAGGTTTTACTAGCTAAAGTTAGCTTGAGCAAAATCCCAGTTAGCTAATGCCCAAAAACCTTTCAGGTAATCAGGTCTTACGTTACGGTAATCTATGTAGTAAGCATGTTCCCATAAATCAACGGTAATAAGTGGTGTAACACCGTCGTCAGTTAATGGTGTCGCTGCATTTGACGTGTTTACAATCGCTAAGCTACCATCTGCATTCTGCACTAACCAAGTCCAGCTAGAGCCAAAGTTATTGATAGCACTATCAGTGAACTTAGCTTTAAATTCATCAAATGAACCGAAGTTACTGTTAATAGCTGCTAGTAAATCACCTGATGGCTCACCGCCGCCGTTTGGACTTAAGCTGTTCCAATAAAAAGTATGGTTCCAGATTTGTGCTGCGTTATTAAAAATACCAGCAGAAGAGCTTTTAACAATCTCTTCTAAGCTTTTATTTTCGAACTCAGTACCGCCAATTAAGCCATTAAGCTTAACAACATAAGTGTTGTGGTGCTTGCCATAATGAAATGATAAAGTTTCTGCTGAAATGTGTGGCTCTAAAGCATTTTGCTCGTAAGGTAATGCCGGTAATTCAATGGCCATGATACTCTCCTAGTTATAATTCTAATTTTCCACCAAAAATAGGTGTGTTTTCATATAAACTTGAGTAAAATACTCAAGTATTATTTATTCAGGTCATAGACCTATATAAGGGTTGTTAGGACAAGTTTCAAGGCTATATTTTTAAAAATCAATAGTTAAGCTAGTTCAGCGCATAGTACTTATTCTATTACCTTGTATTGAAAGTAGTTGTAAATTTATTTTTTATCTCCATATGTAGGTATATCAATGCAATTGAATAGAATAAGCATTAATTAATAGAGGGTGTTATGGATACAATTGAGCGAATTAAAGAACAAATTAGCAAAAATACAATCTTGCTATATATGAAAGGGTCTCCTAAATTACCAAACTGTGGCTTTTCATCACAAGCATCACAAGCCTTAATTTCTTGTGATGAGAAATTTGCTTATGTTGATATTTTGCAGAACCCAGATATTCGTGCTGAATTACCTAAATATGCCGATTGGCCAACCTTCCCACAATTATGGGTTGAAGGTGAGTTAGTAGGTGGCTGCGATATTATTATGGAAATGTTTCAGCAAGGTGAATTACAAACTTTAGTGAAAGCAGCCGCAGCCAGACATGCTTCAACAGAAGGTAGTTCAGCAGATGATAGTTCAGTAGAAGATAGTTCTGTAGTAGAAGAAAAATAATTATCTTATCTGATTGATATTTAACTATTTGCCACCATGTTTGTAGGCAGATTATTAAACTTTTTTAACATAAAAAAAACGGAGCATAAAATGAGTGTATTAGTTGGTCGTCCTGCACCAGACTTCACTGCCGCAGCAGTATTAGCTAACGGTGAGATTGTAGATAGCTTTACATTAAGCGAAGCGATTAAAGGTAAAAAAGCAGTAGTGTTTTTCTACCCGTTAGATTTTACTTTTGTTTGTCCATCTGAGCTATTAGCTTTTGATCACCGTATGGAAGAATTCAAAAAACGTGGTGTTGAAGTGATTGGTGTGTCAATTGATTCACAATTTTCTCATAATGCATGGCGTAATACCTCAGTAAACGACGGTGGTATTGGTCCAGTACAATACACATTAGTTGCTGATGTTAAACATGAAATTTGTAAAGCATACGGTGTTGAACATCCTGAAGCGGGTGTTGCCTTCCGTGGTTCATTCTTAATCGATGAAGAAGGCAATGTACGTCACCAAGTAGTGAATGATTTACCTCTTGGCCGTGATGTTGATGAAATGTTACGTATGGTTGATGCCTTACAATTCCACCAAGACCATGGCGAAGTTTGTCCTGCAGGTTGGAAAAAAGGTGATAAAGGTATGACAGCGTCTACTGAAGGCGTAGCTGCTTACCTTACTGAGAATGCAGATAAGTTATAATTATTGCTTAATCGTTAAGTTACTTGTTTAAGTTAATTAACGACATAGTAAAGTAAAAAACCGCGTAAGCGGTTTTTTTATCTTTAAAATTCAATAAAGCCAACTATTGCGGAACTTGATTTTTAATTGCCGCCGCGGTTAATGGTTAACGGCCACCCCTAACGCACGCCAGCTATTAACAAGGTGACCAAGGTATGTTGATTAAGCTCGGCTATTTTACTGTGCTTCAGACTCAGACTCGTTTTCTGTCTCATTCTCATTCTCTGTCTCGGTTAACGGCCAACCTCCTAACGCACGCCATCTATTAACAATATGACAAAATAACTCGGCCGTTTTTTCGGTATCATATAATGCGCTATGCGCTTCATTATTATTAAAATCTATATTGGCTGCGATACATGCTTTTGCTAAAACAGTCTGGCCTAAGGCAAGACCAGCAAGCGTGGTAGTATCAAAGCTGACAAAACTATGAAAAGGGCTGCGCTTAATTTTACAGCGCTCGGTGGCAGCATTTAAAAAGCCTAAATCAAAGGCGGCATTATGGGCAACAATAATGGCTCGTTGACAGCCAGCCGCTTTCATTTTTTTACGCACCAATTTGAACAGGGTTTTCAGTGCTTCTTCTTCCGTCACCGCGCCACGCAACGGGTTCGTAGGGTCTATACCGGTAAACTCCAGTGCTTTTGGTTCTAGATTAGCCCCTTCAAAAGGCTCAATGTTAAATTGTATGGTTTCATCGATAGAAAAATCACCTGTGCTTTCATCTAGATGTAACATTGAAGCCGCAAGTTCAAGTAGGGCATCAGTTTTGGCATTAAAGCCCGCAGTTTCTACATCGATAACAACAGGGAAATAGCCCCGAAATCTTTGAGCAAATTGGCTTTTAACGTTGTCAGTATTGGTTGATGTTTTTTGTTGGCTATCTATTGAGCTTGATTCGGACATGGTCACTATGTAATGAAAAGGGAAAAGTAATGCCGGGGATTATCGCAGAAAGTTAATTTAAAAACGACAATGAAAGTGATTTCTCGGCAAGTTAGACTGTTTTTACCATGAAAAGCGCTATTTCATTGATATAATGCTAAAGTTATCTAGGTTTATGACGATACCTTTATATATCTAATATAGGCTAAAGTGTATAGGCCCGTTACCGCTTTCAATATTGTGCATAATTATGAAACCAATCATCGCAGCAATGAGTTCTTCTTTTCTTGTCCTCGCTAGCTTAACCGCTAGTTTGCTTGTCAGTGGAACACATGCCGGCATCCGTCAATATAGCGCTGATATCCATACTTCACAATGGCAGCTCTCTGCTGATTCACGCCTGAAGTGCACCTTGTCACATCAAATCCCTCGTTATGGTGAAGCGCGCTTCTCAGCCAAAGCCAGCCGCAAGCTTAATATGGAGTTTGAGCTAGATATGATGCTGTTACCCGATAACTACTCCTTAGCAGAAGTTCGCAGTGTTGCACCTAACTGGCAACCCGGTGTGGGCTCTCGCACGTTAGCGACGATGAAATTACATAAGCAATTTAAGCCAACCCTACCAAAAAAGGTTGCTTGGACAATGTTAAGTGAACTAGAGCAAGGCATGAGTCCGACCTTTTATTATAACGACTGGTATAGCGAACAAGATAAAATATCGGTTGGGCTATCAACAGCGCGCTTTAAAAAAGCTTATAAAGATTTTGTTGGCTGTGTAGGTAATCTGCTTAACTACAGCTTTGAAGATATCGCTTATACCGTACTGAACTATCAATCGAGTAGTGATAAATTTACTAAGGCATCACAAAGGCGTATCGATATGATTCGTGAGTATTTGAGCCTAGATCCCGACTTAGAACTGGTATTGATTGGTGCTTATTCTGATAGCTATGGTGGCCGTTGGTCAAACTTAAAGTTATCGGAACGCCGCGCCGAAAAAATAAGAGATTATTTTGTGCAAAATGGTATTGATATTAGTCGAATTGCCGCGAAAGGTTACGGAGAAAAACGTCATATTGCTTCTAATGACACCACACTAGGTCGAGGAAAAAACCGCCGAGTGGTTATTCAAATGCAAAAGCCTTAACTTATTTACCCTGTTTTATTTAACTGCTGTAAATAATACTTGCTACTAACGCCATATAAAGTTAATAAAATCTAAAGTAAAGTATTGAACAGGCCTGTAGATTCACAGTAATCTACAGGCCTGTTTTTGTTTGTGCTCTATTTAATACCAATGAGTATAAAAATAGCTCACTTAGCGAGAGTTTAACGGCGAATAGGCAAGGCTTTGTTTATTCTAATGTCGACCCTGTCATGCTTAGTGTGCATGTTTTTTATGTAAAATGGTAAAAGTACAATTTTTTATTTTAAAGGGTTAAATGTCATGAAACATTTTTCAAAACTTTGCTTGTTACTCGGCACTTTATCAGTGTCAGTTGCGCCAATTACGTGGGCGCATGAAGGAGTAGAACCTCAACACGCTAAAGTGTCTAAACTAACGGATACATATACTTACGCTAATTATGACCAAGTTAAAGCGACTCATGTATATCTTGATCTTAATGTCGATTTTGATAAAAAATCTTTGTCGGGTTTTGCGGAACTTTCACTCGATTGGATGAGCGATAACAAAACGCCATTGATTTTGGATACTCGCGATCTTGTTATCCACCGCATTATGGCAAAAAATAGGCAAGGTCAGTGGCTAAAGGTTAATTATAAACTTGCCAAGCGTGATGACGTTTTAGGTAGCAAACTAACCATAGATACCCAGTTTAACGCTGAAAAAGTGCGTATCTACTATCACTCAACTGAAAAAGCTTCAGGCTTACAATGGTTATCGGCTGAGCAAACGGCGGGTAAAGAAAAACCATTTTTATTTAGTCAAAACCAAGCCATTCATGCCCGCTCTTGGATTCCTATTCAAGATACCCCGAGTGTTCGAGTAACTTACACTGCACGTATTACTACCGATAAAGATTTATTAGCGGTAATGAGTGCTAATAATGAACCAGGTACTGAGCGAGATGGCGACTATTTTTTCTCAATGCCACAAGCAATTCCTCCTTATTTAATTGCCCTTGCTGTCGGTGATCTGCAGTTTAAAGCGATGAGCCATCAAACAGGTATTTATGCCGAGTCTTATATTTTAGATGCGGCCGTTGCAGAATTTGATGATACTCAAGCGATGATTGATAAAGCCGAAGAAATGTATGGTAAATATCGTTGGGGTCGTTACGACTTGTTGATGTTACCACCAAGCTTTCCTTTTGGTGGTATGGAAAATCCACGTCTTTCGTTTATCACACCAACCGTGGTTGCCGGTGATAAAAGCTTAGTTAACTTAATTGCTCATGAACTTGCTCATTCTTGGTCAGGTAACTTGGTTACTAACGAAAGCTGGCGTGATCTTTGGTTAAACGAAGGTTTTACCAGTTATGTTGAAAATCGCATTATGGAAGCCGTCTTTGGTACTGAGCGTGCGGTAATGGAACAAGCGCTTGGTGTGCAAGATTTAAATGCTGAATTATTAGAACTTGCCCCAGGTGATACTAAGCTTTATATCGATTTAAAAGGCCGTGATCCGGATGATGCCTTCTCGGGTGTGCCTTATGTTAAAGGTCAGTTATTCTTAATGTACCTAGAACAGCAGTTTGGTCGTGAACGTTTTGATGCCTTTGTCCTCGAGTATTTTGAGAGCCATGCTTTCCAAAGCATAGGTACCAAAAACTTTATTAAATACTTAAAAGCTAACTTAACCGATAAGTACCCTAATATTGTTAGCGATAGCGAAATCAATGAGTGGATTTTCAAGGCCGGATTGCCAAGTTATGCGCCACAGCCTATATCTGATGCTTTTACCGTTATTGATAAGCAAATTACACAACTCATTGCTGATGAGTTAACTTTGGCAGAATTACCTACCGCTCAATGGACTTTGCATGAATGGTTGCACTTCATCAACAACTTACCGCTTGATGTTAATCAAGAGCGCATGGTCAGCTTAGATAAAGCCTTTAACTTAACCACAAGTAAAAATGCTGAAATTGCTCATGCTTGGTACTTATTATCAATTCGCGTTGGTTATAAGGAGGTTTACCCCGAAATGGCTAAATACCTGAAGGGTATAGGTCGTCGTAAACTGATTGTGCCTTTGTACAAAGAACTAGCGAAGCAAGCAGAAAATAAGGCATGGGCTATTGAAGTTTATCAACAAGCGCGCCCAGGCTACCACGGCTTAGCACAAGGCAGTGTTGATAGTGTATTGAAATAGTTGAGGGAAATCTTGCTCAATAAAAGCTAGATGAAAAATACGCGATAAAAAAGGGCTTAATGTGAAAACATTGAGCCCTTTTTTTATTTTAGTTGCGTCATTATTATTTAGTCACGTTAGCTAGCAGTGATATTACATCTTACTTTCAATAATCACATCGACTTGGCGCTTTTTATTTTGTTGTGAAATAACCACACGCATGGTTTCTTCCCCCTCTTGATATTTCAGCGTCAATCGGTCGCGTTTACGCTCTTGTGAATATGAAGCGCCGAAGGCTTGTTGATAAAATTCGATAACTTGTGCTTCGCTGGCATTGGTGAAATAGTTCATTACGGCTGGTAGGGCGTCACTAAACTCAGCAAAAATTTGCGCATCTGCTAACACTGGGATAGCAATAACCCCGTTATTAATCACCGCACTGATAACGTCTTCTTGCTCTTCAATGAAAAACTCTTCAATAATAGGCTCGACCACAACTGCGGCTTGCGTAGGTTGCTCTTCAATATCTGGTGTTGAAGAGCAAGCACTAACAGCAACTAGCGTCATAGTTAGTAAGGTAAAATGCTTAACAGCTTGTTTTACTTTCATTTAAGTCACTTCCGTTCATATTTGTTTTTATATCATTTAAATATATACGATTTTTAGCACTAACGCGATATCAGCATAAAAAAATAGCATAAAAAAAGCCATAAAGCGCAGTACCTAGCGCAATGGCTTTGATTGTTATAGGGTTTACACCTTGTCTTGGTAGTAATCCACCCATAAAGCGGTAGCGCCACAAATGGCCACAGGCATAACGATAAGGTTTACTATGGGGATCATTGAAAATACCGCAACTGTGATACCAAAGCTATAACTCAGTCCTTGGTTTTGTTTTAATATTTCCTTCATTTTGGCAAAAGGCACTTTGTGATTATCAAAGGGGTAATCTTTATATTGTATTGCCATCATCCAGGCAATAAATAAAAACCATATAATTTGGCCTAAAATGGGTAAAATCCACAACATAATGAAAAATCCAAGAGCACGAGGTAAATAATAACTCAATTTTTGCCATTCTCGAGTCAATGTTCTTGGAATATCTTTAACTATGTCGAGCATCTCGCCCTTGGGCGCTTGCTGTCCGCGTAAAATCGCCTCCATTTTTTCGGACAATAAGCCATTAAAGGGTGCTGCCAGCCAATTGGCAACAGTACTAAAGACAAATGAAAAAATCACCAGGATAGTAAGTACCGCTAAAGGCCACAGTATGACAGTTAACCAATCCAGCCAACTAGGTAACCAAGCCATAATGCTGGTCATATAGCTAGCAAACTCTAGATAGACAAAATAAAAAGCAATACTAAACAGTAGTGTATTGATTACTAGAGGGATAAGTACAAAACGACGGACACCTTTTTGCCTTATCAGACTAAAGCCTTGTAAAAAGTAACTGGCGCCACTGTGTGTAATAGGTGCTTGTTTAGATGAATGAGACATGGGGGTTAAACTGATCCTAACTGACTGTTATTCTTCGTGTGAGTATATACTCTTTACCATGCAAAATGCAGCTTGATTGGTAACGGGCATAATACATTCTTTCATACTATTACCCGATTAACTTGTTACAAACCGCCTAAATTTCTGCTAAAGTTTCCTTTAATATATAGCGATAATATTCGCATAAAAAACAGCAATCAAGAGAGTAAGCAGGCTGGAAATGGAAGATAACTTCAGAAACGTCTTAATTATACTTAGCGCCATTGTTATTACCGCAATATTTATTCATGGCTTATGGACAATAAGAAAACAAAAAAATCCCTATAAACTACAAACATCTAAAAATAAGGTTGAGCCAATTACCCGCGACTTTGATGGTAAAGGTTTTGATCAAGATGGAGTAGGGCAGATAAAAGTTACCTCTAGTGTAGTAAATGACCCACTAAACCTTGACGATGAGGCTGTAGCTGAGCATGTTTTGACCACAGGTGTGCAGTTACCCGAGGACCTGTCTAAAAGCCAAATATTAATAAAAAAGGATGTGTTAAGTGAACTTGCTGGCCAGGTTACTGAAGGCCAAGATGAAAAAGTTGCGAATAGCGTAGTTCAACCATTAGATAACTGCCTTGAAGATGACTGGTTTAAAGACGATGCTCAAGAAAATTCTCAAGAAGGCTCTATAGAAGATAAGAGCAGTCAATTTTCTAAAGGTGAATTAGGTGATGAGTTAACACCTGCAAGTAAGTCAGCCAATGCTAGTGTGGTGCAAGAGCCGATAGAGCCAACGATCCATTTTGAACCTTTATATGATCAACCGGTTACACAAGCTAAGCCGACACGTACACCCATTAAGAAAGTTAATAAAGTGATACCAAAAGCGTCATTAAAACGTGAGCAAATTGAAAAAGATTTTGATAATCAGCTAAATGAACGTGCTATTGAAGCTAACAAGGTTAAAACTCAAATAGAGCCACAAGTCATTATTTTATCTGTGGTCATGCCGGCTAATCAGCAAATGTTTGGTGCCGCATTACTACCAAGTTTACTGACCCTAGGCCTTAAATATGGTGAAATGAATATTTTTCATCGCCACGAAGATAATGCCGGTAACGGTAAAGTGACCTTTAGTTTAGCTAACATCATGAACCCAGGGGCCTTCGACTTAGATACCATGGAAAGCTTCGCCACCCGGGGTGTCAGTTTATTTATGACCTTACCTAATGCCGGTGACCCTTTTTATGTTTTTGCACAAATGCTCAATGCCGCTAAGCAGTTAGCGCAAGAGTTTAATGGCCAGGTTATCGATGACAAACGCAATGTCATGACTAAACAAACTGAGCAACACTACTTAAGTAAAATAAGAGAATTTGATCGTAAAAATCGTATTGCCCTAGTAGGCTAATCCTAAGTAGGGTTAGTCATCTAACTATTCTAGCGGGCCTTTGGCCCGTTTTTATTTTCTTTATAACCTTTCATCTATTTGTGTCAGCTTCTTATTCAATCTAACCGAGTTGCCATAATGTAAACTATCAACCTTAGTGAATTATTTTTATGTCAAATGCCGAAGATAAAATTAGCCAATTGCAACAGCAGCTTAATCAATACAATCATGAATATTATCTATTAGATCAACCTAGCGTACCTGATGCTGAATATGATCGCTTAATGAACGCATTAATTGCTTTAGAAACTGAAAACCCTGAGCTAAAGACCATTGATTCACCTAGCCAAAAAGTTGGTGGGCAAGCCTTAAAATCCTTTACTCAAGTCACTCACCAACAGCCAATGCTTTCCCTTGATAATGTCTTTTCTCTAGATGATTTTCATGCTTTTGTTAAGCGTGTCAAAGATAGGTTGAATAGCGATCAGTCCTTGGCTTTTTGTGCTGAGCCTAAATTAGATGGCTTAGCGGTAAGTTTACGGTATGAGCAAGGCATTTTAGTACAGGCAGCTACACGTGGTGATGGCCGTGTCGGTGAAAATATTACCACCAACATACGTACCATTAAATCCATTCCACTGAAATTAAGGGGCATAGCAGGTAAAGATTTTCCGAGTATTGTTGAAGTACGTGGCGAAGTTTTTATGCCTAAAGCCAGCTTTAATGCCTTAAATGAACTGGCTAACAAACGTGGTGACAAAGGTTTTGCTAATCCCCGTAATGCCGCTGCGGGCAGCCTACGACAACTTGATTCCAAAATCACCGCTAAGCGTAATTTAGCCTTTTACGCCTATAGTTTAGGATTTGTTGGTGATTTCACCGCTGCTAATGGCGAAAGCAAAGACTTAACCCATGAATTCTTTGCCGACTCACATCACCAAAGGCTGTGCCAGCTTAAAACACTCGGTTTACCTATGTGTCCAGAAGTACGTTTACTGGCCAATGAACAAGCAGCTGATGGTTTTTATCAGGATATCTTGGCTAAACGTAGCGCCTTAAGTTATGAAATTGACGGTACCGTATTCAAGGTTGATGATATATCTTTACAACAACGCTTGGGTTTTGTCGCACGTGCGCCTCGTTGGGCCATTGCTTATAAATTCCCAGCTGAAGAAGAGTTAACCTGTGTCGAAGATGTTGAGTTTCAAGTTGGACGTACCGGCGCCATTACCCCAGTGGCTCGGTTAAAACCTATTTTTGTCGGTGGCGTGACGGTTTCTAATGCGACCCTACATAACCAAGATGAAATTACTCGCTTAGGGTTGAAAATAAATGACACCGTCGTTATTCGCCGAGCGGGTGATGTTATTCCGCAAATTGTTAGTGTGGTAGTGGATAAACGACCGGATAATGCCCTAGATATTGTCTTTCCGACCACGTGTCCCGTGTGTGACTCTGCGGTGGCTAAACCAGATGGTGAAGCGGTACTTAGGTGTACGGCGGGGCTCTTTTGTGCGGCGCAACGAAAAGAAGCGATTAAACACTTTGCTTCTCGAAAAGCCCATGATGTCGACGGATTAGGCGATAAACTTGTTGAGCAGCTTGTTGATGAAAATTTGATTAATACCCCGGCTGATTTATTTAAACTGACCGAAATTCAGGTCAGTATGATGGCGCGCATGGGTAAGAAGTCAGCGACTAATTTAATCGCTGGCCTTGAAAAAGCAAAAAGTACCAGCTTAGCGAAATTTATTTATGGCTTAGGTATACGGGAAGTAGGTGAAGCAACGGCAGCTAACTTGGCGAATCATTTCTATACCTTAACGGCCATTGAAAGTGCATCCCTTGAAGCATTACAAGATGTCAGCGATGTCGGCGAAATTGTCGCGAGAAATATCATTAACTTCTTTAAAGAAGAGCATAACTTAGCTGTGGTTGCTGGGCTAAGCGCGGTGATGAATTGGCCTACTATCGAAATGAAATCGGCTGAGCAGTTACCTCTTAACGAGCAGATTTTTGTCTTAACGGGCACGTTAACGCAAATGGGCAGAGCAGAGGCAAAAACAGCGTTGCAATCATTAGGCGCGAAAGTGTCTGGCAGTGTTTCGAAGAAAACCCACTTTGTTGTTGCCGGTGATAAGGCCGGCTCAAAACTAACTAAAGCGCAAGACTTAGGTATCTCGATACTTACTGAGGATGCCTTGGTGGCATTACTTAGCGAGCATGGTGTGACTATATAGCTTTACGCGTTAATCGCCAAAAAGCAAAACCGGCGACAAAAAACAGTACCATAGGGTAAAAGGCATGACTTGCTACCGACAGTGGTGATATCTGTAACGTTGCGCCAAGTAATAGCGCCTGCGCGCCATAAGGTAATATACCTTGGTTAATACAAGCGAACACATCAAGTAAACTGGCGGATTCAGCTGGGGATAAGCCACCATCAGTAGCAAGGTTTTTAGCGGTATCCCCGGTGACTATAATGGATACTGTATTGTTGGCAGTAAAAAAATTACAAACGAAGGCCAGTCCAGCAATACCAAGAGCGGCAGCCCGTTTGTTATTATTAGGTGTTAGTTTTCTGGCGAGGTTTTTTATCACTCGCGTTAAAGCGGATAAGCCACCTTGTTGACGTACAAGCTCACTCAAACCACCGATAAATAAAGATAATATAAAGATGTCTTGCATGCTGGCGAAGCCGGCAGTGATATCTTTTAGCCAAGCCGATAATTGATAACCATTGCTGACCATACCTATGGCCGCGGCTAAAATAATACCTAAGATTAAGACCACAAAAACATTTACCCCCATCAAGGCTAATACCAGAATGACCACGTAAGGAATTAAACCAGCAACTGCCGCCTCGCTGTTCAATTCATGGTTCACCTCACCACCTAATACTGAAAATATTATCAAGCAGATCAAGGCCGCAGGAATGGCAAATTTAAAGTTAACCCGAAATTTATCTTTCATGTGCGCGCCTTGACTGCGCGTAGAGGCAATGGTGGTATCCGAAATAATTGACAAATTATCACCAAATATGGCGCCGGAAACTAAACAGCCGGCAACTAAGGCGGCATCTAAATTTGCCGATTCAATAAAACCAAGAGCAACAGGGGCAATAGCGGCAATGGTACCCATTGATGTGCCCATGGCGGTAGATAAAAAAGCGGCCACCAGGAATAAACCAGGTAGTAGTAAATAATCCGGGAATACCGCTAAACCGAGTTGCACACTGGCATCAACACTGCCTGTTGATTTAGCTACCACGGCAAAGGCACCGGCAAGTAGATAGATAATGCACATGGTGGTTATATTGGCATGACCAGCACCACTGATAAATTGTGTCACTTGTTTATCGATAGAGCTTTTAAATAAAATTTTGCCTAGGGCCATTGACACTATAATGGCGGGAATAATAGCAATGCTTGCCGGCAGTTGATAAAAAGCAAAATCTACCCCTTGTAGCGTTAAAATAATACCGGTACCGAGAAAAAGCCCTAAAAAAATGGCAAATGGCAGTAGGGCAAATAAGTTTTCTTGCGGGCTATCTTTATTGGTCATAACAGAGCTGCATAAAATAAGTTGATGACAGCATTATAAAAGTAAAATCGGCCCTGTCAATGTGGATGTTTAGATGGCTAAATGTTTTTAGAAAAAGACCGGCGATAAAAAAGGTAAACTATTCAATAGTTGACCTTATCAGCGAGGTAAAGTGCATTGCTTTCTGCTAGTAAATAGTGCTTTAAGCGAGTTAATGCTCAAGCGTAGTTTTTGTTTGTTCATCGGCCCAAGCAAGGGCTTGGTTGTAATGCTCGATCACTTTATCTTTATCGAGCTTTAATTTCTCCATGACCAAAGTGGTTTTATCCCACTGGGCATGCTCGATAAATTCAACTAATTTAATAATGGCCGCCATAAGGCCTTTTTTTGTTAGTAGCGGCTCTTTAATTTCTGCTGATAGCGGTAGCTTTTCTAATACGGTAGCCATATCTTCATCTAATATAGCGTCAATCATTGATAATAGCCCTATTAAAAAGGCTATTGATTCATTAAGTTGTGAGCGAATGTCCTTGGCTACCAATTCACAAAATTTTGCTCTGGTCATGGCCATGTTAATTAATTCGGAAGGTTTATCTGGATTTGCTGTAACAGCAAACATTAAACCAATAAATCGCTTTAATTCGCTAGAGCCTAAAATGACTAACGCTTGTTTAATGGTAGATATTTCGTTGCGGCGTTTGAAAATAGCGGAGTTAGCATAACGCAATAATTTATAAGACAGCGAAACATCGCGTTCAAACACCCGGGTGATACTGTTTAAATCAAGTTCAGTTTTAGACGTTTCATAAAGTAACTCGGCCATCGCTATTTGTGATGGCGATAAACTTTTAGTTTTTATCATTTCAGGCTTGGCAAAGAAATACCCTTGAAAGTAATCAAAGCCGAGTTGCAGCATTTCATTGTATTCTTCATAGGTTTCTACTTTTTCAGCCAACATTTTAATATGAGGGTGATCTTTAATGGCAGCAAGGACTTCTATAATGTCATCAATACTGCTTTGCTGAATATCAATTTTGATTATTTTTATATAAGGGTAGAAATGTGCCCAAACCTTTTTGTGCTCATAATCATCTAACGCGATAGTGTAGCCTTTTTGGTGTAATGCTTTACAGAGCGCCAGCAGTTTTTTTCCTGGCTTCACTGTTTCAAGAATTTCAACCACTACCTCGTCGGGGCGAAGCATTTCAGGGTAACCTTTCTCCATGGTTTCAAGAGTAAAGTTGATAAAGGCCGCTTTATTACCGGTAAACTCACTGATGCCCATATTAAATTGGGTAGCTTCAATTATTTTGCTAGTCGCTTCATCACCATCTATATCAGGAAATACATTGTCTATGCTATCTCTGAAAAGCAATTCATAAGCAAACAGTTTTTTACTTTTATCTAATATTGGTTGTCTTGCAGCATAAAAATTCATAAATGTCGTTAACTAGCTCAGGCTCTATAGGTTAATTACTATTAAATATATGGTATAGCGGTTTTTTTTGCATTAGTTTTTTGAATTAGTTTACGTTTTTAGCGGTATTTTTCTTCTTATTTACCTGTCATTAACGTTAGCAGTTTACATTCGCGATAGTTTAGGACTAGATTCACTTACTTGACTAAGGTTTATTTATGCCGTCATTTTTGCTAGGTTAGCGAGCTTACTGATTAACAACTTTACATATTACAGGTAATTACTTTGGCTCTAGGTACTTTAATTTCGTTAGCACTTTATTTTGTCGTCATGATCTTAATTGGGTTATACGCTTACAAAAAATCAACCAGTGATGTTGCCGGTTATATGTTAGGTGGCCGCAGTTTATCGCCAAGTGTTGCAGCATTGTCGGCGGGCGCTTCTGATATGAGTGGTTGGATGTTGATGGGTTTACCCGGCGCTATGTATATTAGTGGCCTGAGTAGTATTTGGATTGCTATTGGCTTAGTTATCGGTGCGTTTCTTAATTACGTAGTGGTCGCGCCACGCTTAAGAACCTATACCGAAATAGCGAATGACTCAATTACCTTACCTGATTTTTTTGAAAATCGTTTCAATGACAAATCCCGCTTATTACGCATAGTATCCTCTCTGGTCATCGTGGTATTTTTTACCTTATATACCTCTAGCGGTCTTGTTGCTGGCGGTAAATTATTTGAAAGCTCTTTTGGTTTAAATTACGAAGTCGGTTTATATGTTACCGCTGGTGTGGTGGTTGCTTATACCTTATTTGGCGGTTTTTTAGCGGTAAGTTTAACCGACTTTGTTCAGGGCTGTATTATGTTTGTCGCCTTAGTATTAGTGCCTATTGTTACGATAAATGCAGTTGGCGGCATAGCCGAAATGCAAAACACTATTGCCGCGATAAACCCTGAGCTATTAAATGTTTTTAGCGGCGTTAGTGCTCTTGGTATTATTTCCGCTATGGCTTGGGGCTTAGGTTATTTTGGCCAGCCGCATATTATTGTGCGTTTTATGGCTATTCGTAGTGTTAAAGATATGCCAACCGCGCGTCGTATTGGTATGACTTGGATGATAGTTGCGATTATTGGCGCGATGGCAACAGGTTTCGCCGGTATTGCTTATGTGGCTAAAACAGGGATAAAGCTAGATGATCCCGAAACCATTTTTATTGTTTTATCACAGTTACTCTTTAGCCCACTCATTGCAGGTTTTTTATTGGCTGCAATACTAGCGGCAATAATGAGTACTATCTCTTCACAGTTACTGGTGACTTCTAGCTCGCTTACCGGCGACTTTTATCAAGCCTTTTTACATCAAGATGCCAGTGAAAAACAACTGGTATTAGTGGGTAGGATTTCAGTTTTTCTGGTGGCATTAGTGGCTATTTATTTAGCTTATGACCGTGATAGTAGTATTCTCAGTTTAGTCAGTAATGCTTGGGCCGGTTTTGGTGCCGCGTTTGGTCCTGTTGTTATTGGCTGTTTATATTGGAAAGGTATGACGCGAAATGGCGCATTAGCCGGCATAGTCAGTGGTGCGGTAACCGTGCTTATCTGGATTTATGCACCTATTACCATCAATGGCCAAACACTTAGTGCACTTATGTATGAAATAGTGCCAGGTTTTGTGGTTTGTTCATTGGCTATTTATCTGGTCAGTAAACTCTCCCCTAAGGTGGAAGAGCAAATAACGATTACCTTTGATGAAATGTTAACGCATCATAAATAAGTTACCCCTTTTTTAAGAACCCATGTAATTTGAAAAGCTAGTAACATCAAGTTACTAGCTTTTTATTTTCAACTGCGATGATTAGCTTCATATCTAGAGCTCAAAAATAGAGGGCGTTACTCTTGTTACGCGCTAATTTCAAGTTGTTCGCATTAGAGCTTTTATGCTAGAATCGCGCTAATTTTTAAACCTTCGATTAATTTTGCTTACTTTAATCATAAGTTTTAATTAAGCGTTTAAAACAAATTAATCATTTTAAAGACTACTGATAGTCTGGAGTTTATATACCGATGAATTTTGATACTACTGAACAACGTGTTAGCTATGGCGTAGGTCGTCAATTAGGTGACCAACTTCGCAACAACCCTTTTAAAGATTTTGATATCACTGCGGTACAAGCGGGTATCTCTGATGCATTAGCTGATGCTACTAGCCAAGTTTCAGATGAAGACCTAAACGAAGCTTTTTCTGTGGTTTCTAAAAAAATAGAAGAGCAAGAACAAGCAGTTGCTAAAGAAGCTTCAGCTGAAGGCGAAAAATTCTTAGCCGAAAATGCTAAACGTGATGAAGTGACGGTTACTGAGTCTGGTTTACAATACGAAGTATTAGTAACAGGTGAAGGCGAAAAGCCATCAGCAGATAGCACTGTATCTGTGCATTATCACGGTACATTTACTAACGGTGATGTCTTTGATAGTTCAGTTGACCGTGGCCAACCGGCTGAGTTCCCTGTAAAAGGCGTTATTGCTGGTTGGACTGAAGCATTACAGTTAATGACTGAAGGTAGCAAGTGGAAATTAACTATTCCTTATGATTTAGCTTACGGTGAACGCGGTTCACAAGGTAGTATTCCTGCTTATGCTACGTTAGTATTTGAAGTTGAATTATTAAGCATCAAGTAAATATCGTATTATAATGAAAGCCCTCAATTGAGGGCTTTTTTTTAAGCTAAAACAAGTTGCAGCAACACAATTTGGTTCATTTCAACCAGCAAGAGTGAGGGTTTTATGCAGATTTCTATCAGATTACAGCAGCTTTTTAAACGCTATCAAAATGCATTTTTACACTGTGATATTGAAGGGGTGAGCGGTTGTTATCACTTACCATGCACACTAAATACACCTGATAAAATAGTACTGCTCGCCAGTCAAGCCGATTGTCAGCAAGAATTTTCTACTATTTTTACTCAGCTTAAAGACGCTTGCACCAGTAATATTATTGCCAAGCAAGCTTCTTTTATGCAAGTGAGTAAACAGTTATATTTAGTGTGCATAGATTGGGATTTTATCGATGGCCAGGGGCAAGTCTTTGCCGACTTTACCGCTATTTATCATGTGTTAGATCATGAGGGGACATTAAAAATAGTGAATGTTGTTTCTCATGAACTTGACAGCTCGTTAACCTTAGCGGAGCCACTTTCTTGGTGATATCGCTGCGCAGTGAATAGTGCGTTTAACTAAGTAGCTAGTCACACTTTAATTAATATTTATCGGCGGTTTTCCGCGATTACCTTAATAACAATAGAGAAAAATATGAAAGTAAAAGTAGCTATTTTAGGTTGTAGTGGTCGTATGGGCCGTAATTTAATTCAGGCAGCTCATGAGCATGCAAGTATTGAATTGGTTGGTGGCAGCGTCCGTACTAGTTCATCTTTTGTCGATTTTGATTTAGGCGAATTGGCGGGAATTGGCGCAATCGGTATTAAAACTTCAACACAATTATCGCAACTGGCTGCTGCCGATGTTTTCATTGATTTTACCTCGATCGAAACCAGCCTAGAAAACCTTACTTGGTGTAACGAAAATAAAAAGTCTTTAGTTATCGGTACTACAGGGTTTTCTACTGAGCAAGTACAAGTTATTGAACTTGCGGGTAAAACCATGCCAGTGATTTTAGCGCCTAATACATCAGTTGGCGTTAATTTAATGTTGAAATTGTTACAAATTACCGCTAAAGCAATCGGCGACTATACTGATATTGAAATTTTTGAGGCGCATCATAGATTCAAGAAAGATGCACCATCGGGCACTGCGATAAAAATGGGGCAAGTTATTGCCGATACGCTAGGGCGTGATTTAAATAAAGTTGCTGTTTATGGTCGTGAAGGTATTACCGGTGAACGAGATAGAGAAACCATTGGTTTTGCCACCATTAGAGCCGGCGACATCGTTGGTGAACATACCGTTATTTTTGCCGATCTTGGTGAGCGTCTTGAAATTACCCATAAAGCGAGCTCTCGGATGACCTTTGCGCTAGGGGCTATGCGTGCGGCGTTTTGGTTACACGATGCCAATGTTGGTTTTTATGATATGCAAGACGTACTGGGTTTAAAAGACTAATACTGCTAACGAACTATTCGTTAAGTATCAGCAAGGTATTATCAGAGATAAGATGTCTTTTTAGCCCTTTGGCTATTAAAAGCTAGGAAAACCTAGAAAAGGCTGACTTTTTATAATTTATTACTAGACGAAACTAGAACACAAGCGTAAAATAAGTGGATTTTGTCAAAAGTTTAGCGAAAAATCTGCTTTTGACACCCTTTTTTATACAGGAAGTACTGGGCAAAGGCACGGAGCACTTGCTGTTATATGCGCGTTTACGTTTATTTCTTCTTTGGAGGTTACATTGGCTACATCTGCTATTTTAGTGCTTGAAGACGGCACTGTTTTTAAAGGCATCGCAATTGGTGCACAAGGGTCGGCTGTTGGTGAGGTGGTTTTTAACACCGCAATGACAGGTTATCAGGAAATTCTTACCGACCCATCATATGCAGAGCAAATTATTACCCTGACTTACCCACATATTGGGAATACCGGTACTAATAGCGAAGATAAAGAGTCTGATAGCATTGTTGCTAAAGGCCTGGTTATCCGCGACTTGCCTCTAATGGCTAGTAACTTTCGAAATGAACAGAGTTTAAGTGATTATTTAATTGCTCATAACATCTTAGGTATCGCCGAGATTGATACCCGTAAATTAACGCGCATTTTACGGGAGAAAGGTGCTCAAAATGGCTGTGTTTTAACACTTGATGATGTTAACGATGATAGCCAATATACCGCGGCACTTTCCCAAGCAAAAGCATTTCCAGGCCTTAAAGGTATGGATTTAGCTAAAGTGGTTTCAACGAAAGAACAATACCAGTGGACGGAAGGTAGTTGGTCACTTACCGGTGGTAAAGACGGCGGCACTGGCTTCACTAAACCAGAAAAAGTTGAGTTTCATGTTGTCGCTTACGATTTTGGCGCGAAAAGAAATATCTTACGTATGTTAGTTGACCGTGGATGTAAATTAACTGTGGTACCAGCACAAACACCAGCAAGTGAAGTACTTGCCATGAATCCAGATGGTATCTTCTTATCTAATGGTCCAGGTGACCCCGAGCCATGTGACTATGCTATCACGGCAATTAAAACCTTCTTAGAAACAGAAATTCCATTATTTGGTATTTGTTTAGGTCATCAATTACTTGGCTTAGCAAGTGGCGCAAAGACTATCAAAATGAAGTTCGGTCATCATGGTGCTAACCACCCGGTGAAAGATTTCGCTCGTGACGTGGTCATGATCACTTCACAAAACCATGGTTTTGCCGTTGATGAAGAAAGTTTACCAAGTAACTTAAGAATTACTCATAAATCATTATTTGATGATTCTTTACAAGGTATGCATCGCACCGACAAACCGGCGTTTAGCTTCCAAGGTCACCCAGAAGCAAGCCCAGGCCCAACAGATGCCGCACCGTTGTTTGACCATTTTATTGATTTAATTAAAACCTATAAAGCAAGCCAAGCTTAAGCCCCTACAGATAAGATAAGATAAGAGAGAAAGAAATGGGAAAACGTACAGATATAAAAAGTATCTTGATCTTAGGTGCTGGTCCAATTGTTATTGGCCAGGCCTGTGAATTTGATTATTCTGGTGCACAAGCATGTAAAGCACTTCGTGAAGAAGGTTACCGAGTTATTTTAGTTAACTCTAACCCAGCAACAATTATGACCGACCCAGATATGGCGGATGCGACTTACATCGAACCCATTCACTGGGAAGTAGTGCGTAAAATTATTGAAAAAGAACGTCCATGTGCGCTTTTACCGACTATGGGTGGTCAAACTGCATTAAACTGTGCTTTAGAGCTTGAAGCCAAAGGTGTATTAAAAGAGTTTAATGTTGAAATGATCGGCGCATCTGCCGATGCCATTGATAAAGCAGAAAACAGAAGTCGTTTTGATAAAGCGATGAAAGCCATTGGTTTAGATACCCCGCGTGCTGAAATTGTCCATACCATTGAAGAAGCGCATGCAGCGGTTAAGCATTTAGGTTTTCCTTGTATCATACGTCCGTCATTCACCATGGGTGGTTCAGGTGGCGGAATCGCGTATAACACTGAAGAATTTGAGGAAATCTGTACCCGAGGTTTAGATTTATCACCTACCACTGAATTATTGATTGATGAATCTTTGATTGGTTGGAAAGAATATGAAATGGAAGTGGTTCGTGACAAAAATGATAACTGTATCATTGTTTGTTCGATTGAAAACTTCGACCCTATGGGCATTCATACCGGTGATTCAATCACAGTTGCGCCTGCGCAAACCTTAACCGATAAAGAATACCAAATCATGCGTAATGCCTCTTTGGCAGTATTGCGTGAAATTGGTGTGGAAACAGGTGGCTCAAACGTACAATTTGGTATCTGTCCAGATACCGGTCGTATGGTTATTATTGAAATGAACCCACGCGTTTCTCGTTCATCGGCATTAGCTTCTAAAGCAACAGGTTTCCCTATTGCTAAAATCGCAGCTAAGCTAGCGGTAGGTTACACCTTAGATGAACTAAGCAATGATATTACCGGTGGTAAAACACCAGCATCATTTGAACCGACTATCGATTACGTGGTAACTAAGATCCCACGTTTTAACTTTGAAAAATTTGCCGGTTGTGAAGACCGTCTAACCACACAAATGAAATCGGTTGGTGAAGTGATGGCGATTGGCCGTAACATGCAAGAATCAATGCAAAAAGCATTACGCGGTTTAGAAGTTGGCGTCAATGGCTTTGATTCGATTGTTGATGTGACTCAGCCAGGCGCCAAAACTAAAATCATGCATGAATTGCAAGAAGCGGGCGCTGACCGAATTTGGTATATAGGTGATGCTTTCCGTTTAGGTTTAACGGTAGATGAAGTTTATAATTTAACTAAGGTTGACCGTTGGTTCTTAGTACAAATTGAAGACATTATTCTAGATGAAGCCAAAGTCGCTGAGGGTGGTTTAACTAATTTAACCCCAGAATACATACGTAAACTTAAGCGTAAAGGTTTTGCCGATTCTCGTTTAGCTGACTTGATTGGTGTCTCTGAAGCCGAAGTGCGTAAAAAACGTCACGCGGCGAATATTTACCCAGTATACAAGCGTGTGGATACTTGTGCGGCTGAGTTTAGCTCTGATACCGCTTACATGTATTCAACCTATGATGAAGAATGTGAAGCCAATCCAACGAATAATAAAAAAATCATGATCCTAGGTGGCGGACCTAACCGTATTGGCCAAGGTATTGAGTTTGATTATTGTTGTGTTCACGCGGCATTAGCACTTCGTGAAGACGGTTATGAAACCATTATGGTTAACTGTAACCCTGAAACTGTCTCTACCGATTACGATACCTCAGATAGACTATATTTCGAGTCAATCACCTTTGAAGATGTACTTGAAATTGTCCGTATTGAAAAACCCGTAGGTGTTATCGTGCAATATGGTGGTCAAACACCGCTTAAATTGGCACGAGCACTTGAAGAGGCAGGTGTACCTATTATTGGTACTTCACCAGATGCTATTGACCGAGCAGAAGACAGAGAACGTTTTCAACAAGCGGTTGAGCGTTTAGGTTTATTACAACCTGACAATGCCACGGTTACCTCAGTAGAGGAAGCCATGGCAAAAGCTGAAGGTATCGGTTTCCCATTAGTAGTACGTCCATCGTATGTACTCGGTGGTCGCGCCATGGAAATCGTCTATGACCTAGAAGATTTACGTCGTTATATGACGGAAGCGGTAAGTGTTTCTAATGATGCGCCAATATTACTTGATCGCTTCCTTGATGATGCGATTGAAGTTGATATTGACCTGATTTGTGACGGCACTGACGTAGTCATTGGCGGTATCATGCAACATATTGAACAAGCGGGTGTACACTCAGGCGATAGTGCTTGTTCATTACCAGCGTACAGTTTAAGCCAAGAAATTCAAGATGTCATGCGTGAGCAAGTAACGGCTTTAGCCTTTGAATTAGGCGTAGTTGGTTTAATGAATACGCAAATGGCGGTTAAAGACGGTAAGGTTTACTTAATTGAAGTTAACCCACGTGCGGCTCGTACCGTACCTTTTGTTTCTAAAGCAACTGCTGTACCACTCGCTAAAATTGGCGCACGGGTAATGGCGGGTAAAACCTTAAAAGAGCTAGGGATTACCAAAGAAGTTATTCCACCGTATTTCTCGGTGAAAGAAGTGGTCATTCCTTTTGATAAGTTCCATGGCAGCGATCCTCTCGTTGGCCCTGAAATGCGCTCAACCGGTGAAGTGATGGGTGTTGGTGATACGTTTGAAGAAGCCTACGCTAAAGCCAGTTTAGGCGCGGGTGTTAGTGTACCTAAGTCAGGTCGTGCGTTAATTTCTGTCCGTGATAGTGATAAAAAACGCGTAGTAGAGTTAGCTAGAATTATGGTCGATTTAGGTTATGATATTGATGCAACCCATGGCACTGAAATTATTATACGTGAAGCAGGTATTCCTGTTCGTCGTGTTAATAAAGTGCATGAAGGACGTCCGCATATTCTAGATAGAATTAAAAACAGCGAATACAGTTACATCATCAATACTACGGAAGGCCGTAAAGCCATTGAAGATTCCAAAGTATTGCGTCGTGGCGCCTTACGTTATAAAGTGGCTTATACCACCACCTTAAACGCGGCTTTTGCTACCTGTATGGCACATTCGGCTGATGACAGAAGTAAAGTTACCTCTATTCAAGAGTTACACAAAAGGCTCTAAATAGTTTTTCCCGAAATAAGCTAACGCTTATCTAAAACTTTTTTAAAGGTGGTTATCCCCTATTTATGGGTTAACCACCTTTATTATTAGAATGAGAAGATAATAATGATTAAATATCCAATGACCCTTCGTGGTGCTGAGCAATTACAAACAGAGCTTAAAATTTTAAAAACAGAAAAACGCCCACGTATTGTAAAAGACATTGCTACTGCCCGTGCACATGGCGACTTAAAAGAAAATGCAGAATACCATGCAGCTAAAGAAGAGCAGGGTTTTTGTGAAGGTCGTATACAAGATATTGAAGGTCGATTATGTAATGCCCAAGTTATTGATGTAACGTCAATACCTAACCATGGCAAGGTTGTTTTTGGTACGACAGTGACCTTATTGAATATTGAGACGGAAGTTGAAGTGACTTACCAAATTGTTGGTGATGATGAGGCTGACTTTAAAACTGGCCGTATTTCATTAAACTCACCGATTGCTCGTGGTTTAATTGGCAAAGAAGTGGATAGTGAAATTGAAATTACTATTCCTGGTGGCGTAGTAGAGTATGAAATTATTGCGGTTGAATATATCTAGCAACACGCTCTGTTAAATACAATGACAAATTACTATTGTCGCAGTGCTGCTGTCATAGTGATTGAAATAAAAAGCCGTAAACGTAATGTTTGCGGCTTTTTTGTCAGCGTTATTTGATTATTGATAAATCACCTTGCAAATCTTTTAATGTCGGTGTAGTCTTTTTGATATCAAAATGATATCAAAATGATATCACTTTTACATATCAACGGGAGTTTGTATGAACGAGAAAATAGGTTTTTCGATCAGTGGTTATGGCGTTTTTGTTGTTTTATTAGCAGCAGCAGCTTTTATTGTTAGCCAAGCCGCAGCAGGTAATATAGAAATGCTGACCGTAGTCGTCTTTATACTTATGGTGGCAGCAAGCCCAGGTTTTTTTATGGTGCAACCAAATCAAGCGAAAGTGATGACTTTTTTTGGTAGTTATGTGGGCTCGGTTAAAACCAATGGTTTACGTTGGACAATACCTCTCTTTAAACGGGTAAATATCTCCTTACGCATACGTAACTTCGAATCAAAACAAATGAAGGTTAATGATAGTCAGGGTAACCCGATTGAAATAGCCACCGTGGTGGTTTGGTCGGTAGATGATACCGCTGAAGCGGTATTTGAAGTGGATGATTACATCAGCTTTGTAAATATTCAAAGTGAATCAGCACTGCGTAATATGGCGACGAGTTATCCTTATGAGCAACACGAAGGTGATGACGTTGCCCTACGTAGCCATCCACAAGAAGTTTCAGCAGCCTTAAAAATAGAGATACAGCAGCGCTTAGGTAAAGCGGGTGTTAAGGTTCATGAAGCCCGTATAACCCATTTAGCCTATGCCCCAGAAATTGCCAATGCCATGTTACAAAGACAACAAGCCTCGGCAATTATTGCCGCTAGACGTTTGATCGTTGATGGTGCTGTAGGCATGGTTGAGATGGCGCTGACACAATTATCAGAAAAGAAAATAGTAGAGCTCGATGAAGAGCGAAAAGCGGCTATGGTCAGTAATTTACTGGTGGTCTTATGTAGTGATAAAAGCACGCAGCCAGTGGTGAATACGGGTAGTTTGTATTAAACCTTAGGGAAAATAGGAAAGATAATGGTCGCTAAAAAAAGCTTCCCACTTAGGATTAATCCAGAGGTTTTGGCGGCAATGCAACGTTGGTCGGATGATGAGTTGCGCAGTGTTAATGCTCAAATTGAATATGTATTAAGAAAAGCTTTGGTTGATTCCGGTCGAGTAAAACTCATTCAGAAAGTGGTAACCTCTCTTGAAAATAGCCTTGATGAGGGGGGAGGTGAGTCAAAATAAAATTATCTAAAGCAAGCTAAGTTACTTGCTATAAATAAAAATGACAGCAATTGCTGTCATTTTTTATGTATCTATTGCTGAGTAAGAGAAAATTAAATTTTAGGGATTCTAATTTTTTGCTCATCACTCTGGCGATAAATAACTAGGGTCTTACCGATCACTTGGACTTGAGTCGAGTTTGTTTCACGACAAATAGCATCGACGATTAAGGCCTTATTTTCTTTATCCTCGGTCGGGATTTTTACTTTAATCAATTCATGGTGATTAAGTGCATAATCTATTTCAGCGACAACCGCTTCTGTTAAGCCATTATTACCCAATAAAACTACTGGTTTTAAAGAGTGTGCTACCCCTCTAAGGTGTTGGATTTGTTTTTTGTTTAAGCTCATTACTAAATTTCGTTATCTGTTGCCTTGAATTATCGCCATTTTACCCTTATCTACTGAGTAATACCAAGTCTATTAAGTTATTTCCTACGGAGGAAGAATTAAAAGGCTTAAAGGCAAGGCATTGCTTGAAGTGAATGTTTAGTTAGCCGGATAGGGTCGGGATAATAGCTCAAGATATATTGAATGAGACACTTGCTATACCCTCGTTATTTTTAAATAGGCTGTATCCATGCAGCGGCCTTATCAGAATGATATAATACTCATAGTGATATAACTTAACGCGTTTAAATGTATTGGAAGCAAGAAAAACATGGCAAATAAAAAACACAAAGCGAGCAGTCAACGTTGGTTAGATGAGCACTTTGATGATGAATATGTAAAAAAGGCGCAACGTTTAGGCTTACGCTCACGGGCAGTTTTTAAATTGGAAGAAATCAATATCAAAGATAGATTGATTAAACCCGGTATGAAAGTAGTTGATTTGGGTGCGGCTCCAGGTAGCTGGTCAGAATATGCAGTCAAGGCGGTTGGTGCTAAAGGCCAGGTTATTGCCTGTGATATTTTGCCTATGGATGCCATCGCCGGTGTTGATTTTCTTGAAGGTGACTTTAGAGAAGACGATGTTCTTGAAACCTTATTAGCACGTATCAATGGCAAGAATATTGATGTGGTTATGTCTGACATGGCCGCTAATATGACCGGTAATGAAAGTGCTGATTCTGCTCGTAGCATGTACTTAGTCGAATTGGCGTTAGATATGTGTAGTCAGGTATTAAAAACCAATGGTGCCTTCGTGGTGAAAGTCTTCCAAGGTGCAGGTTTTGAAGATTACATGAAAGCGATACGGGCAGTTTTTAAAACGGTTAAAGCCCGTAAACCGCATTCATCACGAGCACGTTCAAGGGAAGTGTACCTTGTTGGCACGGGTTACAAGGGCTAACGCGCTGATATAAGGTTAGCAGGCTATTTATTGCCGTAGGGTGTAATATAAGGGAGAAGAACATCTTGAGTGTTATTACTCAGGCTAAGCCCTTCATTTTTACCGATTAGGCTTTAAGCTAGCCTTTAGAAAATTAAATGTTTTATCTGTTTAATGTAACTAGTTGTTACCTACTACTAAAGTAAATAGCGACAAGGCTTGAATTGTAGTAAATTAGGCACAATAAACTAGTATAGTTTTATTTTAATAAATATATTAAATACCACAAGAGGTCATTAAGTTGAGCGATATGGCGAAAAATCTAATTTTATGGTTAGTTATTGCAGTTGTTTTGATGAGTGTATTTCAGAGTTTTTCTCCGAGTACCACAGAAGAGCAACAAATGGATTACACCCGATTTATTCAGGATGTACGTCAAGGACAAATTCGTGATGCGAATGTTGACCGAAATGGCGTAATTACTGGTGAAAAACGTAGCGGTGAAGAGTATATAACCGTTATACCAGGTGGCTATGACCGTGATTTAATTAATGACTTAGTTAAACAAGGTGTACGTGCCCAAGGTAAATTACCTGAAGAAACAAGTTTCCTAACGACTATTTTTGTTTCTTGGTTCCCCATGATCCTACTTATTGGAGTGTGGATTTTCTTTATGCGTCAAATGCAAGGTGGCGGTGGCAAAGGCGCTATGTCATTTGGTAAATCTAAAGCGCGTCAATTAAGTGAAGAGCAAATCAAAACCACTTTCGCTGATGTTGCTGGTTGTGATGAAGCGAAAGCAGAAGTTGAAGAGTTGGTTGAGTACTTAAGAGAGCCTGAGCGTTTCCAAAAATTAGGTGGTCGTATTCCTTCTGGTATCTTATTAGTTGGTCAGCCGGGTACGGGTAAAACCTTACTGGCAAAAGCCATTGCCGGTGAAGCTAAAGTCCCATTCTTTACTATTTCCGGCTCTGATTTTGTTGAAATGTTTGTTGGTGTTGGTGCCTCTCGTGTCCGTGACATGTTCGAACAGGCCAAAAAAGCCGCTCCATGTATTATCTTTATTGATGAAATTGATGCAGTAGGTAGAAAACGTGGTTCTGGTATAGGTGGTGGTCATGATGAACGTGAACAAACATTAAACCAAATGCTAGTTGAAATGGATGGCTTTGAAGGTAACGAAGGCGTTATTGTTATTGCCGCGACTAACCGTCCAGACGTATTGGACCCAGCATTACTTCGTCCAGGTCGTTTTGACCGTCAAGTAACGGTTGGTTTACCTGATATTCGTGGTCGTGCACAAATTCTTAAAGTACATATGCGTAAAGTGCCGTTAAATGATGATGTAAAAGCCTCAGTAATCGCCCGCGGTACCCCTGGTTTCTCGGGTGCGGATTTGGCCAACCTTGTCAATGAAGCCGCTTTAGGTGCTGCACGTAAAGCACTCCGTGTTGTTGGTATGAAAGAATTTGATGCAGCCAAAGACAAAATCATGATGGGCTCAGAACGTAAGTCTATGGTGATAAGTGAGTCAGAAAAAGAAATGACCGCCTACCATGAAGCCGGACATGCCTTAATTGGTCGTTTAGTACCTGATCATGACCCAGTTTATAAGGTGAGTATTATTCCTCGTGGCCGTGCTCTTGGTGTGACTATGTACTTACCAGAGCAAGACAGGTTTAGTCATTCTAAACAGCACTTAGAAAGTAATATTTCTTCATTGTACGGTGGTCGTATTGCGGAACAATTGATTTACGGTAGTGATAAAGTGTCTACTGGTGCATCAAATGATATCGAACGTGCGACGGACATTGCCCGTAAAATGGTGACACAATGGGGCTTATCTGAAAAGTTAGGGCCAATGTTGTTTGCTCAAGAAGAAGGTGAAATTTTCTTAGGTGGTTCTTCGTCCAAATCGTTCCATTTGTCAGAAGAAACCGCTAAATTAATTGATGAAGAAATTAAAGCGGTGATTAATCGTAACTATCAACGTGCGGAAGAATTAATGAAAGAGAACATTGATATTCTTCATGCCATGAAAGATTGTTTGATGAAGTATGAAACTATTGATGCTTTACAAATTGATGATTTGATGGCGAGAACTACCGTCCGCCCACCAGCAGGTTGGGATGATAAAGATAGCTCTGATTCAAAATCAAATAAAAGCAATGGTGATTCTACTACTGAGCAAGAAGCAAGTAGTGACGAACCAGAGCAAGTTAAAGATGATGAAAAAGCTAGCCCAGTTAAAGCGGATACCAGCAAACCAAGTGATGATACTGCCGCGAGTTAGCACTGCATAATAATTAACAAAGCCTCGATATTTACTTTAAATACCGAGGCTTTTTCATATGTATATATCCGTAGCAGCTATAGATACAAAAAATGATTAAAACCCTATGACAGCAGATCAATTTTTAGCCAAACAAATGCCTCAGCAGCAAGAAATTTCCCGGCCACAAGTGATGGGCATATTAAATGTTACCCCTGATTCATTCTCAGATGGTGGTAAGTTTGCCAGCTTTGATAAAGCCTTAGCACATGTTGCACAAATGATTAGCGACGGCGTCGATATTATCGATATTGGCGGTGAATCAACCCGTCCAGGCGCAGTTGAGGTCAGTGCCGCGGATGAGTTAAAACGTGTTATCCCCTTACTTAAAGCGATTAAAGCAACGTTTACTATCAAGGTATCAATCGATACCAGTAAAGCCGCAGTGATGGCACAAGCAATCACTCATGGCGCTGATATTATTAATGATGTGCGGGCATTGCAAAACGACGGCTGTTTAGCGGTATTGGCAGCAAGTGATGTGCCAGTGTGTTTAATGCATATGCAGGGTTTGCCGCGCTCAATGCAAAAAAATCCGCACTATAACGATGTTATTGGTGATATCAAACAGTTTTTTATCGACCGTATCAGCGTCTGTGAGCAGGCGGGTATTAAGCGTGAACGGTTGATTTTAGACCCCGGCTTTGGCTTTGGTAAAACCCTAGAGCAAAACTATCAGTTACTGGCACAACTGCACAAATTTAATGACTTAGGCCTACCTTTGCTCTCAGGCACCTCGAGGAAATCAATGATAGGTGATTTATTAGCGCGTAATGTTGATGAACGTCTTGCAGGTAGTTTAACTACCGCTATAATAGCCGCACAGCAAAATGCGAGTATTATTCGGGTGCATGATGTTAAAGAAACAGTAGATGCCCTAAAAGTATTAGCCATGACAGTGAAATACCAGTAAGTGCTACTGTCAGTATAAACATAATTTTTGTTAGCAAAACTAACAAACTTAGCAGCGAAACGATGCTGCTATAGAGTGAAATATATAAGGAAGAACTATGTCTGATCGTAAATATTTTGGCACCGATGGTATTCGTGGTTTAGTTGGCAAAGCCCCAATAACGCCTGAATTTGTGATGAAATTAGGTTACGCCGCCGGCAAGGTTTTAGCGGCGCAAGGAACGAAAAAAGTTTTAATCGGTAAAGATACCCGTATTTCGGGATATATGCTGGAATCAGCCCTCGAAGCTGGCTTTTCTGCTGCCGGTGTCGATATCGGTTTGCTTGGTCCTATGCCAACGCCTGCTATTGCTTATTTAACCAAAACATTTAGAGCCGAAGCTGGCATTGTTATTAGTGCCTCGCATAACCCTTTTTATGATAATGGCATTAAATTCTTTTCACAATCAGGCGAAAAATTGCCTGATGATATTGAATTAGCCATTGAAGCAGAGCTTGATAAACCCATGGGCTGTGTTGAATCAGCTAAGTTAGGTAAAGCTACCCGCATTAATGATGCGGCAGGGCGTTACATTGAATTTTGTAAAAGTAATTTTCCAACGCGAATGTCATTGCAAGGTTTAACCATAGTGGTTGATTGTGCTCACGGCGCAACCTATCACATAGCGCCCAATGTATTTCGTGAATTAGGCGCTACAGTTATCGAAATAGGCACAGCGCCTAATGGCACTAATATTAATGATGGTTGTGGTGCAACATCAATGGCGGCCATTAGCAAAGCGGTAGTTGAGCATAAAGCTGACCTCGGTATTGCCCTTGATGGTGATGGCGACCGTTTGATGATGGTTGATCATACCGGTTATGTTCTTGATGGTGATGTGATTATTTATATCATCGCCTGTAATGATATAAAAACGGGCCGTAAAGGCGGTGGTGTTGTTGGCACCTTAATGAGCAACATGGGCTTAGAATTAGCCTTAAAAGAATTAGATATCGAATTTGCCCGCAGTAAGGTTGGTGATCGTTATGTCATGGCAATGTTAAAAGAGAAAGGCTGGCAACTTGGCGCGGAAAACTCAGGCCATATTATCAACCTTAATCATACCTCTACCGGTGATGGAATTATTGCTGCGCTGAATGTACTTACCGCGATAATGAAACAGAAAAAATCGCTACATGAATTACGCCAAGGTATTACCATGTTGCCACAATTGCTGGTTAACGTGCGCTTTGCTGGTGAAAACAACCCATTAGAAGATGCCAAAGTGCTTGCTGCGGTAGATGAAGTCAATGAAACACTAACGGGTCGTGGTCGGGTGCTCTTGCGTAAATCAGGTACTGAACCCTTAATTCGCGTTATGGTTGAAGGTCCTGATATGGATGAAGTAACCTTATTAGCCAATAAAATTGCCGATTTTGTCAAACTGGTTAAATAGTTTTGCTAATAAACGTTTACTCTCAACAGGCGGATAAAGATCGACTAAATCAGCTCTAAAGCTAGCGTTGCGAGAGTAAAGGGTGATTTCAAACACTATTATGCTAAAAGCGTGTTATACCATTGTGCATAGAGAAATGAGTGATTTCTGTGCATATGGGTAAATGAGTATAAAAAACCTGCAACCAGTAAAAGATATTGTGTTAAATACTTGTATCTTTTGCGCAGGTTAGTTACTATCTCGCGGCTTCATTTTAGCAAGCACTTCATTTGAACGTTATTGGAGTGATAAGATAATAACCTAGGCTAAGAGGTATAAATGACTAGACAAGCAATTGTAGCCGCAAATTGGAAAATGAACGGTGACTCAGCCCTAGTTGATACTATGGTTTCAGGGTTAGCAGATATTAAACTTTCTTCACACGTTGATGTAGTTATCTGTCCTAGCTTCCCCTATTTATCTGAGCTTGCTCAGAAAATAAAAGCAGCTAACTTAAATGAAGCAATCCATGTTGGCTCGCAAAATGTTAGTGAACATGAAAGTGGTGCTTACACCGGTGAAATATCCACTGCTATGTTGCAAAACTTAGCGATTAGCTATGTAATAGTTGGTCACTCTGAGCGTAGAAGTATTTATAAAGAAACGTCTACCCAGGTTGCAAAAAAAGTTCATGCGGCATTAAATGCCGGCTTAACACCCATCTTATGTATTGGTGAAAGCGAAACAGAACGAGCAAGCGGAGCAACAGAAACTGTGTTATCAGCACAGCTTCAGCCAGTTATCGATGAAATTGGTATAGAGAAATTTAATGATGTTGTTATTGCGTATGAGCCAGTTTGGGCCATAGGAACAGGTAAAACAGCATCAAGTGCCATGGCACAAGAAACACATCAGTTTATTCGTCAATTTTTAGCTCAGCAAAACGAGCAAGTGGCGGCTAAAATACCTTTACTCTACGGTGGCAGCGTTAATGCAGCTAACTGTGAAGAATTATTTGCACAAGCGGATATAGACGGTGGTCTTATTGGTGGTGCTAGTTTAAAAGCAGAACAATTTAAAATTATTTGTTCCGCAGCGAAAGGAAAATAGAAATGTTGTATCAAGTATTAATTATCGTTTACGTACTTATTGCTTTAGCTCTTATTGGATTAGTATTAATTCAACAAGGTAAAGGCGCAGACATGGGCGCATCTTTTGGTGCTGGCTCTTCTGCCACTGTTTTTGGTTCAGGTGGCTCTGGTAACTTCCTAACGAAGTCGACAACTTATCTAGCCGTTGCGTTCTTCGCTATCAGTTTAATCTTAGGTAACATAACGGCTAATAAAAATAAAGCGGTTGATGAGTGGAATAACCTAAGCGTTCCAACTGAGCAAGCTATTGATGCCATTCCGGGTGAAAGCCTTGAAGCTGATGCTTTTCCTGCTGCACAAAATAATGATGTGCCTGCATCTGACGATACTGCTGGGAAAGAAGAAAATAGCAACGTCCCAGATTAACTTATAGCTAAACCTCAACTTAGTTAAAAGTAAAAATTTTAAAAATCTAGTATTGCGCGGTTGTGGCGGAATTGGTAGACGCGCCAGCTTGAGGGGCTGGTGATTTAGGTCGTGGGGGTTCAAGTCCCCCCAACCGCACCACTAGATTTATATATGATATCCAAGGCTTAATGCATTACGCGTTAAGTCTTTTTTTGTTTGGTTGCTAATTGGTATGTAATTGGTTGCTAATTATTCCTGATAGGATTGCCAATCTCGGCAGAATTTTTCCTGATATTGATCTTATGTTTGTATTGAAATCAGGTGAAATTTATATCTTTAATCTGAGATGACCCTGGATTGCTCGATCTTTCAAATATCCACCAAACCATCAAATTTATGCGCTTTAGTTGAATAATGCAATCTAGCATGATATTAGGGAAAGTATCTAATAATCGTAGTTAAGAGTGTTCTGAAGGGGGGCTAAGTTAGCTGTTTGTATTTTTATAAATGATAACTTTGTGCGCTTAGCAGAATAAGACCCGTCAAAATCTCAAACGTCAACTTCCCGATCATACAGCGGACATAATTTACATGCCTATGCACTTGGCTCAGGACGATTTTACACGCACATGAACTATCGCCAAATTTAACAATCGGTTAGGGAGCTGTTTTTCAATAAATCGACGGTTGAACCGATAACAGAACTCATTTTGGTATTCTTGTAGGTATTTACCCGATACACCATGAAATGTACCCAACAAAAATGTTTTTAAATCGCCGATGGCGATATGTATCCACGGTAGCCATTCATCAACCAAATTGCTTGGTGTTACCCTTGCTTCATAGTTTTGTGTTTGGTCAATTATATTCAGAGCAGGTAATGCATCAGACCGAACTTTTTGACCTGATTTTAAATGCTTTTAACAAACTTATTAACGCTAAAATGGCAAATACTATCGACCACTTCCATGGCGATAAATCCTCCTTTTTCTCTTTGCTTTCACCGGCGATTAATACATTCTTTTTTCCTGCTGCACCACGTCTTCGTTTGCCTTTTTGTCTACCACCAACAAGTGCATCATCTAGCTCTATTGTGCCACTCAATTGATACAAACTATCTCTGTGACCCATAGCTCTTCGACGTTTCTTTAAAATCAGTCTCGCAGTTCGCTAATTAACTTCTATTAATTTACTTAGTCTCAGTGCTGATCTGCTGCCCTTATCAGAGCCAAGAAAATAGATAGCCCAAAACCACTGGATTAAGCTGATTTTACTACCATGAAAAAGTGTTCCTGCGGTGACTGATGTTTGCTTTTTACATTGCGTGCATTCGTATAAGTGGCGACTGGCAATTTTATAGTTATGATCATTGCCGCAACTCGGGCAAATAAAGCCATTTGGTCATTTCATTTCTTGTAAATATTTTAAGCAATCATCTTCGGTACTAAACTTTTTTTGCCAAACTAAAAAGCTTGCTTCTGGCATGTTAATGATTATGTCTACCTATACAGTGTGTTTATATATACAGTAGAGTTCAATCCTGAGTTATCTGCATAGGCATGTAAATTTAAGTCTTCTATCACGCTTTGGGGGCGAAAACGAGTTAGGGTATATATTCTAAAACACTCGTTATCTAATAATTTATAAAGTTAGCTAAAGTGAATGAAATAGATTGTTACCAACCTTGGTTATATAATATTTTTGCCTTGGACTTCTTGGTGAATCAGGTTCTGTCATTGCTATTAATCCAGCTTCTAGAGCCGGTGCGATATAGTTATTCTTAAATGTAGGTCGATGCTTTAACGCTAACGCTTCCATTATAATTGCAAGTTTTTGCGGTTCTTTATTATTGAGCCAACTCAATAGAGATTTTACTTGATCGCTTACTTGCACTGTTACTTGATCGCTTTGATCTGAGGTAACTTCAATCATTGCTGAATGTAATGCTTTGAGCATAAAAAATATAAATGCGGTTGCATCGCTTGCTTTATCTGAAGCTGACAACGCTCGGTAATATTCATTTTGTTGATCTTTAATGACAGTTTCTACTGGCAGGTATGCAAATATTGGTTGCCATTGGCTAAGGTATAATGTTTGCCATAATCGACCCATTCTGCCATTACCATCTGAGAATGGATGGATGAATTCAAATTCATAATGAAAAATACAACTTGCAATCAAGGGATGACAATCCGTATTTTTCAACCAGTTAAGTAAATCATCTATCAATAACGAAACTCTATTGGCTGGTGGTGCCATGTGGATTAACTGTTTTTCTCGATAAACGCCAACGCCTGCATCACGGTATTTGCCAGCATCATCAACTAAGCCATACATAAGTGATTGATGTGCTGATAATAAATCACTCGAATTTGTTGCCTGCCACGAAGTAAGGTTTTCATAAGTTTTAAAGGCATTCCTCACTTCTTGAATTTCATGAGGTAAACCTAATACTTTTTTACCTGATATCACAGCAGTAACTTGCTCTATAGATAAAGTGTTATTTTCTATTGCGAGCGAAGCTTGAATAGTTTTAATTCGATTACCGCGTCTAAGCACAGGAGAAAGCAGATTTTTATCATTTGCTGACCAATGCCCAAGTAACCGGCTAATATCAGCAACAATATTTAAAATGTCATTAGTGATTTGAAATGGTGGTTGGTATGACATTAGATGCTTCCTTGGCTTTCATATTTGATTATAAAACAACACTAGCACTAGAGTGTTTAGTTATAATTACTGTAGCAACTACAGTCCTTTGAATCTAAATAATTTGGTTAGGTGTCAGTTGCCGAGGAAACAGTCACGTATTCATAGTTAAATGCTCTGATTTTTTTACCTGAATCAGCAACAAACTCTACAGTTGTTGAACGAGGTAATATTAATACTGCTTCATACTCCTCACCAGTTAAACAAGTTTCATTACCACATACTAGGTCTTGGGTTAATTTTATTCTCATTATTATTGTTCGCTATTGTGTTGAATAATTTAACAGATTATACCATTTTCCACGTACCAATTAGTGAAAATACTGTTCTAACTGATTTCAGTCAAACTCTGATAAATAACATCCTATCTGATTATTTAATTGTATTTTTATTAACCAGTAATAAATAATTTTTGGGATAAGAAAGCTGACCTTGCAAACGAACTGGTTAGTGGTAATAGTGGCTGTGATGACTATCTCGTTAAGGGGCGAAATGCCTTAGGGTTTTTATTCTAAAGGGTGCGACTTCATAAAATAAACAAATGAAAATAATTTAATGGTGAGAAAAGTTATTGACTTTCTTGGTTGCAAATTTAGTTGTAAGCTATTGTTCTCAAATGACTGGTACTGCAACTATCTTTAAACGAACAGAACAAGAATTAACGTGTAAGTTGTTATATTTATGTTGTTTATTGGGTTTAGGTGAACATTCTTGAAGGGCTGGTGACTTAGGTCGTGGGGGTTCAAGTCCCCCCCCCATCGCACCACTAGATTTAAATTAATAGTTAAAAGGCCGATATGTAATATATCGGCCTATTTGCGTTTACTTGCTCATTATTGATAGTGGGTAAAAATTGTTTTTTTTCATGTTTTTTTTTATATAATACTATTTTAACCCGCGCAAGTGGGCAATAATTTAGTGAAATTGGTATAAGAAAGTGAAAGTTAACATGAAGGTAATAGGTGTAAATGGTAGATAATCCAAGCCAAGTAAATAATAGCGCAGCAAATAGCAGTCAGTTAAATTCAAGCCAATTAAATAGTGATTACCAAGAACAGGGTTACTTCGTCATTAGAGCTTATTTTAATGCTGCGGAAATTGCAGCATTGAGAGAAGTGGTGTTAAAATTTCACCAGTTATGGCAACAAGACAACGCAGAATTCTATAAAGAAATCGCCTTTAATTCTTCTTTAATTACCGGCAGTCAGTACTTAGGGACCGATGATAGAGTAAAGCTTTTTAATTTTATCAGCTCAAAAAAAATGATGGCTGTGGTCGATTCGGTTATAACCGATAAGGCCGCTTTTATGAATACACAATTATTTTTCAACCCCATTAACCCAGAGCTAAAAGATTTCTGGCACCGAGACTGTCAATATGACCATGACGTTGACGTGCAAAAAATTGTTATTCATGAGACCCAGGTATTACATCTGCGGGTGCCTTTATTTGATGAACTTGGTATGGAGCTAGTCCCAGGTACACATAAGCGCTGGGATAGTGAAGAAGAGTTTAATGTCCGCCAAGAAGAGCAGGGCAGGTTGAGTAACGAAAGCCTGTCTACCGGTAAGCAAATTAAGTTAGCCGCGGGCGACTTGTTAGTTTTTTCGGCAGATATGATCCACCGTGGTTTATATGGCATGGACCGGTTAGCGTTAGATATTTTAGTGTTTGATACGACCGGTGATTTTGCTGACTATGTCGATGACGATTGTTTGCCGGATAGTTCAATGCTTGATAAAATTGAGTACCCAAGGTTATTTATCAATACACTCGAGTTAAAGTCGCAGGCCTGATCGAATTCACTAACTTAACCAGGCATAAATACGCTAAAATAAGGACTATTACCTTAGCTTTGAGCCTCTATATTAATGACCTCTGCCAAAAACGCTGCCAATACTACAGCCACAACACCAAGAAATTTTAAAGAACTTGGCCTTATTCCACCCTTATTAGCTCGATTGACTGAGCTGGAATATAAGCAGCCAACGCCTATTCAAGCGCAGGCTATCCCAAGTATCTTAGCGGGACGTGATTTAATTGGTGGGGCAAATACCGGCTCGGGCAAAACAGCCGCCTTTGCCTTGCCCATGTTGCAACAGCTACATGGGGTAAAACCGTCGGCTAGTAAAGGCCGCAAAGGTAACTATGTATCTGGACTGATTTTGGTGCCTACCCGTGAATTGGCCAAGCAAGTGGCTGACAGCATTAAATCTTACGCGGTGCACTTTAACGGCGAGATCAAAACACTTGCTGTTTTTGGTGGTGTATCTGCGAATACACAAATGCTGGCATTACGCGGCGGTACCGATATTTTGGTGGCAACCCCAGGTCGATTACTCGACTTGATTTCATCTAATGCCATTAAGCTCGACAGGGTTGCAACCTTAGTGCTTGATGAAGCCGACAGAATGTTAAGCCTAGGCTTTACTGAAGAGTTAGCGGCGCTGTTAGCATTATTGCCAAAGAAAAAACAAACCTTACTCTTTTCAGCAACCTTTCCTGAGCAAGTACAGACCTTAACCAAAGAATTACTCAACAACCCCGTTGAAATACAATTACAAAGTGCCGATGCTAGTACCTTAGTACAGCGCGTTTTCACCGTCAATAAAGGCGAAAAAACAGCTCTGTTAGAGCATTTAATCAAGCAACATAAATGGCGACAAACGCTGGTTTTTGTTAATGCCAGAAACCATTGTGAGCACCTAGCTGAAAAGCTCGCTAAGCGTGGTATTAGCGCCGAAGTGTTTCATGGTGATAAAGGTCAGGCCGAACGAACTCGTGTGCTTGAAGGGTTTAAAGCCGGTGATATTGAGGTGTTAATTGCCACGGATATTGCTGCCCGTGGTCTAGACATTGAAAAACTACCTGTGGTCATCAATTTTAACTTACCCAGAAGTCCAGCCGACTACATGCATCGAATTGGCCGAAGTGGCCGTGCTGGTGAAGTAGGCTTAGCAATATCGCTTATTGATTATGAAGATTATCATCATTTTAAAGTCATCGAAAAGAAGAACAAGATTCGCCTTGAACGTGAACAAGTAGCAGGTTTTGAAGTTGATGAAGAGATCACTGCAGAGCTTTTAGAGGCAATTAAACCGATGGCAGCACCTGAAGGCACTGGCAAGAAAAAGCGTAAAAAGAAAGCGTCAGTCAATGCCGATATCTGGGCTGGATATTCTAAACCAGAGTAAGTAGTCGCTAATCCTGTAGCCTTTATTTTTCATAGTTGATAGTCAATTGATGATGTATAGTGGAGTGAATATACACTATACATCCATTGGCTTTAGTTAACAGCAGTCGGAATAGCTGCTATTTATCGGTTTACTTCTGAGTAAAGGTAAATTTTATACTCAAAAAGTTTACTTTTACCTTAAGTGTATAAATGCAAAGGCATAACCGCTTTTAAACGTTCTATATCGCCATCGCCAACACCATGTTGCTTAAAGTAAGTTGGCCATTGTGAAACTAAGGCTAAACTCTCTTTTATTATCTGCTCTGCTTTAAAGCGTTTTAAACCAAATCGTTCTGTTTGTGACAATAAATTTTCAATGGTGCCATTTCGACCGTCTAGCCCAATACCTAAACTGTGTTGGCTATTTGAGTTAATGGGTAAAACATCGTAGGCAGGTGATAAACGCCAGTCTTTGCTTTCAAATGAATATAAAAAAGCGTGATTACGGGTATGATCATCGGTATTACCTATTAATACGTTAAAGACCATTCGTTGAAATAATTCGTAAGCATCTTCTGGAACGCTGCTATTCTTCAAAATAAATTCAGCCAAAAAACCGTAGCTATACCGATCAGCTAGTGATGAAGGGTTTATTGATTTCACATTTATTAGTGAATTTGCACTAATAAAATGGTGAGTAGGGCGATCTGCTAATAAGTCAAACCGTTCCACAAGTAATACGTCGCCATTATCTGTTGCTAATACTTTAGTTGTTGCCACTCGACACGCCGTTAATTCGTTCAACATATTCATTGCCGCATGTTCAACTTTTGCGTGATTAAATAAATCATCTGAACGGTTAAATTTTGCTAGGTAACTTATGTCGCCATCAGATACGGTCGTTTTGGGTCTGGCTCCGCCCATGCTTGAACCATATTCAAAGGCTTTTTTAGCTTCTTTTGGGATTGTATCATCCTTTAATATGCTATCTTTAGCTTTTAATAACATAGGGATATCGCCCAATGTGTTTTTATTTACTTTAAATTTAGATGCTTTACTCGATAGACTAAAAACTAATGAACCAACCCCCATGCCAGCACCCGCTAATAGAAATTCTAGCGAGTTTTTAGGTTTAGTATTATGTAACGAAAGTATAACTTTCTTTCCCCAAGAATCAGCTCCAGCATCTAAGAGCACGCCAAATACACCTTTTTGATTCGTTGTGTTAAAGATGCTGTTATTAAGAGGCAAGTTAAGTGGGTCAAGTGCAAAGGCATCTTTTCTGCCAAGGTAGCTTTGTCCGTAGCGAAATTCACCGTATTGCTTTTTAGTATCAAGCGTAACTACGCCACAAACAATCGGCTTGTCTTCTAGACCGTCAATAAATACAAAGGCTTTAGAAATCATCAGAGAGTTCCCTAGGTATCTTTCTTGCCTTACGTGAACGGTTAGCTGCAACTAACCCAGAGCGTTCATCAATTGCTACTTGCAGTAGATCGGTTAATTCTAAAAAGGACAGTACATTAATAAGTGCTTTGGAATTGACGCCGATACCACGTTCAATAGATGAAATGGTGGTGCGACTTACTCCCACTCTTTTGCCTAGTTCTGTTTGATCCATTGTTTCGGACCTAACATTTTTGATAAGTTGTCCAATTGATTTTAGCAAATAATCAGCATTTTTTTGCATGTTTTTTAAGTCATTAATCTATTATGCATTAAATATAACGCATAAAGATCAATATGTATACGGCGCCTTAAATTTAACTCATTAGCCTTTATTGCGTTAAATTAAAAGCATATTAGTATTTAAACGGTAGGGTTACACTGGTTTATAGCCACAGATGAGTTAGCGAATTTCTAACTTAACGGTGCCAACAGCGAGTCTAAAATATCATCCGTTAAACTCAGTTTGGTATCACTCACTTCTTCAGATAACAAGGCATTGGCTAGGTCGGCTTTGTTTTGTTGTATTTTTAGAATCTTTTCTTCTATTGAATTTTCAATAATATATTTGTACACAAAAACAGGTTTGTCTTGGCCAATACGATAAGCTCTATCTGTCGCTTGGTTTTCTACCGCAGGGTTCCACCAAGGGTCAAAATGAATAACGGTGTCGGCTGCCGTTAAGTTCAAACCGACACCACCAGCGCGCAAGCTAATTAAAAATACCGGCACGTCACCGCGTTGAAACTTATCAACCACTTCTTGGCGCTTAGTGGTAGCGCCGGTTAATTTAACAAAACCAATATTCGCAGCCACCAGCTCAATCTCAATTAAAGCCAGCATGCTGGTAAACTGTGAAAAGATTAATATTCTGCGGCCTTCATCAATTTGCTCCGGCAGGGTTTCCATTAAGTAATCAAGCTTAGCGGATTTGTTTATTTTTTTAGCACCTTTAAGTGATAATAGCTTAGGGTGATTACAGACCTGTCGTAACTTTAATAACGCATCCAACACTTCTATCTGACTACGCTTTAAACCTTTTTCAGCAATAATATCTTTTAAACGACTATCCATGGCTAAACGCACTGACTCATACAGCTCAGCTTGTTTACCTTCAATACGCAGGGTTTGAATTATTATCGTTTTCGACGGTAGCTCAGTGGCTATTTTGTCTTTGGTTCTACGTAAAATAAACGGTTTAATACGCTGATTTAATATCTGCTTACGTTCTAGCTCACCATGTTTTTCTATCGGCGTTCTAAACAGTTTGGTAAATTGCCTTTGTCCGCCTAAAAATCCGGGCAGTAAAAAATTAAATTGCGCCCAGAATTCGCCTAAATGATTCTCCATCGGCGTGCCGGTTAAGCACAATTTATGCTGTGCCTTAAGTGACATAAACGCTTGGTATAATTTGGTTTTTGGATTTTTTATATAGTGGGCTTCATCAAGAATAAGGTAATAAAATTTTTGCCGACAATAAAGATCTAAATCTTTGGTGATCAAGGCATAACTGGTAATAATTAGATCAACCTTATTTTCGTCGTTTGCATCACCTTCACTTCTCTTCAGGCAGCCGAAGTGCTGATGACGTTTACTACCGTGTAATACTTGATAAGAAAGTTGTGGGGTAAATTTGTCAATTTCATTGGCCCAGTTAAAAATAACACTGGTGGGCGCAACAATTAAAACCGGTTTTGTCAGTCGGCCTTGTTGTTTTTCAATTAATAAGTGCGCTAAGGTTTGAATGGTTTTACCTAAACCCATGTCATCAGCCAAAATACCGTTTAATTGATACTCCCGCAAAAATTGTAGCCAGTTAAGACCTTGATGCTGATACGTTCTTAAGGTCGCGTTTAAACCTTTCGGCACAGGCACTGTGGTGACTTTTTGAAAGTTCTGCAGTTTAGTAGCCAGCGCTCTTAACTTACTTGTGCCTGTGGCTATCATGCCTTGGTCATCTAACATCGATAAGGTTTGATGGCCTTGAAAGCGCGATAGCTTCATGGTGCCATCTTTATTTAACGCATTAGGCATAAACAGTTCAATAAACTGTTTTAAAATGGGTTGGACACTTTTATAACGCAAGGCAACAAAATCACCATTGTCTAGATCAACATAAATAGGGGTATCGGGCGCAATAAGCGCTGTTTTTTTGTCAGCACCCTCTGCGCTAGCACCTTGTTCACTATCATCAACATCAACATTTTCTGGACCAAAAAGTACCGAACGTGGTAATTGTTCAATAGCGCCCAGCAAAATAGGAAACGCTGGCATTTTTTTACCATCAATGGTTAAGTTTAACCCTAATGAGAAAAAATCATGATCATCAGTTTCAATCACTTCGGCATCAAATATGCTATCGGTGGCCAGTGATTTATAATAAAAAGCATCGGCAAAGCTAATATGCCAGCCTAGGTCTTTAAGTAAGGGTATTTCTTGATCTAAAAACTGATGCCAAGCATAGCGGCCTTGCAATATCATGGAATATTTAGGCGTTTTATCGGTAAGTGAAGCGTCTTTATTTAAATACTCGGCATTAATAAAGGCGTAACGTTTAGGGATAGGCTCAAGGCTAAATTTTAATGTGGTTAATTTGTTAATAACCGTTTGCTCAAAGGCTAAATCGCGATAAATCTTTATCTCGCTTGAACTCTCGTTTTCACCCTCGCTATCACTATCACTATCACTATCCGTTAGCCTTGCTACGGTAATCGTCGCACTCTCATTATGCGGATTAACTAAATTGCCTTGATAAGAAAAATTAACCTTCACATTACCCGTTTGAGGCTTTTTTTCTAGCGGCGTAGAAAAGTATAAATGCACCTCGGGTTTGCTTAAGTCTTGTGAGAACTGAGTTTTGGGTTTAGGCAAGCGTTGCACCGCATCACCTAATGACATCGACAGCTTATTTATTACCCAGGGTAATTTATCTTCTTCAAAAATGGGTGAATTGAGTAAGTCGGCTTCAAAATCACATCGAGTATTGGTATTAATCTTACCGAAGCAATTTTTATCTTCATCATAAAAACAAAGCGGTTGTGCTTTAATAATTTGAATACTGCTGGAGGGCTCATTCAATACCAGCTGTAAAGTATGTAAATTGTTACCCAGTGCTAACCACTGCCACTCTGCTTCTATGGGCTCACTTAAGGTAATGGCTTGGTCTAAGTCGAAGTGTGTATGCCAAAAACAGCGATTTGTTTTTATAATCTGTGCAAATAAATCAAAATACTTAACGTTATCGCCAAATTGGTTAGTACGTATAAGCTCGGTAACTACCGCCACATCCTCGTTAGTCGCATAGGCACTATTAATTAAGGTACTGGTAGAATATTCACTGCCCAGAGAACTACTCCAGCCGCCACTTTTTTTGGCGCGTGTTGATTTTATCACCAAATTAAAATAATCGTCATCGTTATAACTGTTGGGTGTTAAAAAGTACAATAACGATTTTTTCTGCGGATTTGGTTGGTATCTACTGGGCTGAGCTTGAAAGTGGCTAAGCCATTTATCAATGACTCTGTCCGAGGTGGCAATACTATTTCTATCAAAATGTTCATGAATGAAACACTGCGCCAAGGCGGCACCATGTTTACAGTCACGGCCGACATAACAATCACAATAACTGGCAATACCATCATGCTTAATATTCAACACTAAACGGGTTAAATAACTCGATTGTTTAGATCGCTCACTAAAAACGACACCGCGAATTATGTCTTCATCAAGGGCACAGGTTTTAATACCATCAGCTTGATAAATTCTCGCGCCTTTTTTCCATTCATTTTTGGTAAAGTGTTGTTCAAGTAATGCCGGAGTGAAAGTATTTTTGGCCATAAGTTTTTAATTAGTAAGCATTCAAATAGGTTGCATAGGTTGAGTAGCTAAAATAGTTTATACAGTTTACTGCTCTCAACAAGATGATAAATATCATACCCCCAAGGTTAGCTCAGGGGATAACGCAAATAGCGTGTTAGGTATTATTCTAGCCAAATAATACCATAACCGCTTATTTTTCATAAGGTGGGCAGCGATATTTTGTTGGTAACTTCTGGCCGATTACCCTATTTGATTGCAATTAATACCATTAAACTAGACATAGTTAACACATTAGTGTTTGATGAAGTGAAATAAACAGACTAGTAAAGAGATAGATAAAAGTTAACCAACCTAATACCAAGTCCATTAAGTTAGTTCCCACTCAGAGCTTGCTAGCGGTTTGAGAACAAATAGAATTTTTTGCATATAGTCACTCTATATGAAAGAAATTCTGTGCGGTTATCGAATCGCTGGAAAGCTCCCAAAGGGCGAGTTTAAAAGGTTTACATGCTACGTTATTGATTTTGATAAGGGAATAACCATTATCTTCAATCAATGCCTTGCCTCTAAGACTTTTAACTCTCGCTGAGTGGGAAGAAACTTATTGGAATTGGTATCATAGAGTCAAGTGATGAAACTTCAATTTGCTGCAACGAATGCGTTAAACAAATGGCTTAAGGCCGACTTAGCCCGTTTACCGACCGAGTTAGGTAAACAAGCGGGTGTTAACACCCTAATAAGTGATGAACAGCAGTTTAGCTGGCAAGTACATATTATTGATAACCAGTATAAATCGTTGGAAAAAACCATAATCGCCACAGAAGCTCATAGCCGCTTTAGTTTATTTATTCCGATTAATGCTCGGTTAACCTTAGCCGAATTAACACAGCGGTTACTGATGGAATGGCAACGGGTATTGGCCGAAACGTTAGAGAGCTATCAAATAATAGCTCATAGTGACATTGCCTACCTATTATCAGACCTTGGCGGTATTGATTTTCAGGTAAGTTGGGTGAGAAACACCGACTTAAGCATTAGTGGCAATATCACCAATGCAAGGTTGATGGTTACTGACACCTTGCGAGACCGTCACTTAGAGCAATTGCCGCCACAACTAGCATTAGATTTAGTTATTTACTTGAATACTAAAACTAAACGCACCACCAATAAAAATACCAAAGGCAAAGAAAAGTTTATACCGGTAGAGCGGCTATTGGCTTATGTGCAAAAGCTTAACCAACAAACTCGCGAGCAAACAAGCAAAAAAGTGTCTGAGCAAACAAAACCTTTAGCCAATAATGTTGTTAGCTTATGTGAATATAAAAAAATGAATAAACGATAAGAGGGGCCAGTAGCTAAAGCGATAAAACTCTATCGCTCTCGCATCATAGTCGCCGTCATATCCGCAACCACAGTATTTATCCCCATATTTTTATTCCCGTCATCCCCGTGGTTACGCCCCCACGATTTCATAAATAACTACGTTTGAGATTGATTGTTGTTTACAATGGTAAAAAAAATCATCTAGTTAGGTTTTAATGTCATATCTTATTTCGGTTACCCTCTTGTGGGCTTTTTCATTTAGTTTAATTGGCGAGTATTTAGCGGGGCAGGTTGATGCTTGGTTCTCGGTATTAATGCGTATTGGTTTGGCTATGTTGCTATTTTTACCCTTTTTACGATTAAATGAAATCAGCTGGCAAACCGCCGTTAAATTAATGGCCATAGGGGCAATTCAATTAGGCTTAATGTACGTTTTTTATTATCAGTCTTTCTTGTATTTGTCTGTGCCTGAAGTTTTATTATTTACCGTGATGACCCCTATTTATATCACCTTATTAAATGATGCGTTTGAGCGAAAATTTCACCTCAATTTTATGTTAACCGCATTACTGGCAACCTCGGGTGCTATTGCCATTCGTTTTAACACCATAGATGCTAACTTTATTATTGGTTTGGTCTTAGTACAAGCGGCTAATTTATGTTTTGCTACCGGGCAGGTCTGTTATAAACGCTTAATGGCTGATCAGCAGCTACAACAGTCTATCAATCAAAAATCAATATTTGCCTGGTTTTTTATTGGTGCATTTTGTGTGGCGGCCATTTGTTATTTAATGTTTGGTGATGCCAATAAACTACCGACCACTGAGTTGCAATGGGGCATATTAGTGTATTTAGGCATTATCGCCTCAGGTGTGGGTTTTTTTGCTTGGAACAAAGGCGCTACCTTGGTTAATGTCGGTGCACTGGCTATTATGAATAACTTGCTGATACCTGCTGGCATTATCGTTAATTTAGTGATTTGGAATCGTGATGCAGATATTGCTCGACTAGTCTTTGGTGGCTCACTCATTGTACTGTCGTTATTACTGAACCAATGGTTAGAAAAGCGCAGAAAAGCGTCTAAAGCTAGTGAATAAATAGCTGAAGCCATAAATAAAGCGACAAAGCTATAAAGCGATAAGGCTTTAACTTAAATTGGCCAGAGAAAGTGTGCTTGTCCTCGATTTCACCCGAACAATTAAAAAAGGTCGAAATCATCGACCTTTTTCTCTCTATGTAAATGCTGCTATTAAACGTTATCGTTTAAAGCAAGACCTTGTCTTTAATGGCCATTCTTGACCTGTATCAAGTCGTTTAAGCAAACAAGTATCGGCTTTTTTTCTTAATTCAAACACTAAAGCAGGTGTTATTTCCTTACGATAAACTTTTACACCTTTAGGTGAGGTCACCGGCGGAGTCGTCAATAATAATCGGCTCGATTGCTGAAAGACATCCTGCGCTATTGGTACCTTTTTTCCCGCCAAAGCATTGCTAACGACAGCAACAATTTCAGCGCGGGCTTCACTACTGTTATTAGGCAGTAATGCCGCAACTGATTCATGAGCCTGCAGAGCACAAGCTGACAGAAGACTTAAAGACAGGGCGACCAAAGTAAGATGTTTAATGATCATTGCGTTTTACCTGCTCTGACATGGCGGAATTTATCAAAATAAATATCATCAATAATAGCATCTTGTAGTGGCGTGCGAGTATTAAGCTTAGCGCCAAAATATTCAACCGAATTGCTTGGTTGAGATAACACTGATTTCGGCGAACTAAAACTACTAATCAATTTACCGCTTAACTTAACAGGTTGTTCGACCATCACAGGACAAGTATTATGTGTTTGATAATAAAGCGCACTAGCGAGTAATATTTCTTGTTCATCACCCAAGGAGTGCAAATAATCCTCCTCAATAGGACAACCTTGTACTTGATAGAGCTTACCTGCTTCAGGCAACTTAGCGGGTACTAAACCATCAGTATAATCACCAAAACCTGCATCGTTTTCTCCTTTAAACTGCACCGTGAAATACGTAGAGCCACAATTATCTTGACTAAAAAATCCGTATGGTTTTCCGCAGGTTGTTTCACCAATTTGAATAACTTCTATGCCTACACCAATTAATGAATTGATAAATGATTCACTCGCTGAGCAGGAAGAGCCAGTGGTAAGCACATAAACCCGAGCTAAATCTAAGGTTGGCAGTGGTTGATCTGCTTGAATAATTGAGTCACCACCAATTAAACGTCTTAAATCAATGGTCACATCAAGAAACGGCGTCTCGGTACTGGCTATTTTATCGTTGTAAACAATTTTTTCGTATAGCTTACCCTCAGTAACATCTTTACCGGCAACCATATAAGCAAGTTGTGACGACAGCGCTAAAAAACCACCACCGTTATAACGTAAATCAACTACTAAATCAGTAATTTGATTTTCCGAAAAAAGTGTAAATTGATCAAAGAGATCTTTTTCTACCTTGGCGTTATTAAAAGAATTCAACAACAAATAACCGACTTTTCCTTGTGGAGTAGCTATTGTTTTAGCTAACTGTAACGGTACTGCTGTAATGGCGGCAGTTTGCAACGTTACTTGATATTCTTCATTATTAAGATCAATAAACTTAAAGGTATGACTTTCGCCTTCGTTGCGACTAAATATGGCATCATTAATAATATCAATGTCACTTTGCACTGTGGTATTAACAAAATCTACACCATCAATTTCCAGCAGCTTCGAACCACGAGAAACCCCCGCAATCATTGCTTGCGTATTCGGCGTGACATATTTTACCTGCCAACTTCTCGGTGGAGCAATACTGCTTTGTCTATCATAGTCAATACCGTAACCATAGCTGACGCCTAATTGTGTGCTCTCTTCTACACCACTGGTCGGTTCCATCCAATGAAACTTATCTTTCGGAGCGCCAGAATCTGTTACCGCTGTTGTTTTAAGTTGGTCGAAATAATCGATTAAATTAAAGTTTTTTGGATCTTTATCAATAACTTCTTTGTACCAAAGGTAAGTCTCATTAGTAAAGGCACGTTGCCACTGTTTTTCCAGTAGCTCACTGCCTGGTCTATCTGGATAAGTGATATGAGTAATAGGGCTGCTGCCACTGCGGGGATCCTTACATTGCGCAACAAAGTTACTTGACGGTTGAAATTGATCTTGCTGCCAAGTAGGCTCAGTGACTGTTTTAGTCACGGGCACTTCAGTAACCTTAGTTGTTCCGCCAGAGCCACCACCACAAGCAGTGAGCATAACTAACGGCAGTGCTATGGTTAACAATAATAGCGGTTTTTTACTTTTTTCACTTAGGGTACTTTGTTCACTTTTGTCAATAACAACTGTCATCTACACTATTTCCTTTTTATATGAATCCATTTCAGTCGTCTTTGGATAAAGTCATGTCCTATAACTTAAGCCAAAGAAAAAAATCATCGTATCTTAAATTACATTTAAATAATTAACAATTATTTTACAATTATCTATAATATTTTACAAAGCACCATAAGGCAGTTTAGTCGGCTCTAATAATACATCTGCAAACATTGGCTCTAGTTTTGTTGTTAAAGTATTGATGTCCACGATTTCACCCTAACTTGTCAGCCACTTATTCCCATCCTAGTCATACCCGTGGTTTAGCGGCAGTCATTTCTGGAGTTACGTCCTCATCAATTTCGAAGTTACCCCCTCGTTATTTTTGAGGTTACCCCCTCCGTCATTTCCGATGTTACCTCCACCGTCATTTCCGAGGTTACCCCCTCCGTCATTTCCGAGGTTACTGATCGGAAATCCATTGTCTAATAGCCATTAAACTTATTAAACAAATAACCAGCCTGCTTAGCGTAACGGTAATACTCACCCTATACTTCTTCTATGGTTTTCTTTGTCGAAATACAGGCTATATATGAATAAAACAGACATCGCTGATACGGATAAACAGATAAATACTGATGAATTATTTGGTCACCCAAAAGGCTTGTATGTTTGTTTCGCCACTGAATTATGGGAGCGATTTTCATTCTATGGTATGAAGTATTTGCTGCTATTATATTTGACCAAATACCATTTATTTTCAGACGGAGAAGGCTTGGCAGTATTAGGCGCCTATGCGGGTTTAGTTTACACCTTACCTGTTATCGGTGGCATGTTAGCCGATCGCTACCTAGGCATGAAAAAATCGGTGATCTTCGGGGGTATTTTACTCAGCATCGGCCATCTCCTTATGGCAGTAGAAGGTCACCAAGCGGTGCAATATGTGGCCGGAACTATTTTAACTGCAGATCTTACCCTTAATACTGGCGTTGTACTCAGTGCGGGTACGCAATTAACCCAAACGATTAAAGTACAAGACCTAGCGGCGCTGAATGTTTTTTATCTGGCGCTATCGTTTATTGTCGTTGGCGTTGGTTTTTTAAAGCCCAATATCTCCACTATCGTGGGTCAATTATATAGTAAGGATGATCCCCGTCGTGACTCTGGCTTTACTATTTTTTATATGGGCATCAACCTTGGCGCTTTTGCCGCGACAATTATCTGTGTGTACTTAGGAGAAACTTTCGGCTGGGGCTATGGCTTTGGCGCCGCAGGCATTGGCATGCTGTTTGGCTTAGTTACTTTCACTAAGGGACTGAAATATTTACGTGGCTTGGCTGAGCCGCCACACCCGGAACTTTTAGCCGAGAAAGTGTGGGGCTTGATCAGCCGTGAATACCTAATATATTTAACAGCGATATTAAGTTTGTCGGTGTTTTGGTTAATGATCCAACATGAGCCGGTGGTGTTTGCTGCCCAGCAGGTTTTACTGATTGTTGCCGGGGGCGGGCTAATCACGTTTGCGCTGTTAAAAGGCAGCAGAGCAGAGTTTCAACAAATGCTGGTACTCATGGTGTTAATTGCTTCTACCATTGTCTTTTGGGCGCTGTTTGAGCAAGCCGCTGGCTCTATGACCTTATATGCTGATAGGGTAGTTGATAGAACTATCGCCGGTATTGAAATATCAGCCGGTCAGTTTGGCTCGCTCAATGCAGGTTTTATCATAGTGTTAGCCTTACCTTTTGCGGCCTTATGGGTATGGTTAGAAAAGTTTCAGCTAAACCCCAATATTGCCGTTAAATTTGGTCTAGGCATTATGCTGGCAGGCATAGGTTTTGCTGTCTTAGTGTTAGGCGCAAAATTTCCTAATGAGGCAGGAAAAATCAGCTTATGGTGGTTAGTGCTGGCGTATCTCATTCATACTACCGGTGAACTGTGTATTTCGCCGGTAGGGCTTTCAGCGGTAACTAAGCTGGCCATACATCGTGTCGTAGGGCTCTCCATGGGCGTGTGGTTTTTAGCAACGGCGCTGTCTGAAACCCTTGCGATGCGCTTAGGAAAAATGGCTGCCATTGATACCCAAGGCGGAGAGGTTGCTAGTGTTAGTGAGGCTGTTGTTATCTATAGCCAGCTATTTGAATTTTTAATGTGGATTGGTCTTGGTAGCGGCGTGGTGGTTTTATTGATATCGCCACTGTTAAAGCGTGGTATGCATGGCGTGCGCTAAACTGCTTGTAGCTTTAACGCTCAAGTTAAACATATAATAATTAGCTGCTAGCTTTAGCTGCACACTTTTACCTTCAACATAGGCAGGCGTTAATGTTAGATTTTGGCAAGTTTTTACTGGTACTTTATTTGATAACAGTAACGTTTTTATATTTTGCTCAGCGCAAGATGTTGTATTTCCCACCGGTAAATAGTCCTACGGTAAATAGTTCTACGTTAAATAGTCCGACAGCACAGCAAGACGAAATTGTTTTTCATGTGAATGAACAAACAATACAAGCGTGGCAACTAAACCCAGAGACAAGCCATGCTTTATTATATTTTGGCGGTAATGCTGAAGACGTTAGCGCGAATATTGAGCCATTTCTTCAGCTATTTCCTCATCACACGGTTTATCTGATTAATTATCGCGGTTATGGCGCCAGTACCGGATCGCCGAGTGAGCAAGCACTTACTCAAGATGCGCTGGCAATATACGACCAACTAACCAGTGATTATCAAACAATCAGCGTTATAGGGCGTAGTTTAGGCTCTGGTGTTGCGGTTAATCTAAGCGCAGTTAGAGCGATTAAAAAGATGATTTTAGTCACCCCTTTTGACAGTATTCTCAATGTTGCCCAAGACATTTACTGGATGTTCCCCTTATCCTTTTTGCTCAAAGACAAATTTGAATCATGGCGTAAGGTCGAAGATATTAACGCCGATAGTCTAGTTATTATTGCTGAGCAAGATGAGGTGATTGCGCCTAAATACGGTCATAACTTAGTTACTTACTTTGCCACCAAGCCTGAAGTGAATGTTATTATTGGCGCAGGTCATAATAACATCGCCGAGTTTTCAGCTTACCAGCTGGCGCTCGCAGAGTTTATGCAATGAAAAAATGATGAGAATAACAATGCTAATCTCATCATTAATTTGGTTTTTTTGATTAGAATGTTATTTTAATTAGTAAAATAGCAGACAGCCCTCTTAATATATTCATCATTTCCGGAGTTACGCCCTCCGTTATTTCCGAAGTTACACCTTCGTCATTTCCGGAGTTACACCTTCGTCATTTTCGAAGTTACACTCTCGTTATTTCTGAAGTTATACCTTCGTTATTTCTGAAGTTATACCTTCGTCAAATCAACAAGGACAGTCGCTCAAATTTGAATAATATAAACCTCTCAACTAAAGTTAGTAAATAAGCATTTTTCGAGAGGTTTTGTTATGACTACTGCAAGAAAGCAATTAATTAGCTTAGCTGATACACCTTATTATCATTGTATTTCTCGTTGTGTTCGCCGCGCCTTTTTATGTGGTGAAGATAAAAATACCGGGCAGAATTTTGACCATAGGCGAGGGTGGGTAGAAGATAAATTACTCAGCCTAAGTCAAATTTTTTCAATTGATGTATGCGCTTACGCTGTTATGAGTAATCACACGCATATAGTACTTTTTGTTGATGAAGCAACTGCAAAATCGTGGACAACAAGTGAGGTACTTCAACGTTGGCATCAATTATTCAAAGGCACATTAATAACACAGCAGTATTGTCGTGGAGAAGAAATCCCCGATTACCTTATGACTTCTTTACTGGAAACGGTTGCCGTGTATCGCAATCGCTTAATGGATATTAGCTGGTTTATGCGTCTACTAAACCAAAGTATTGCTATACAAGCCAACCTTGAAGATAACTGCACAGGTCATTTTTGGGAAGGGCGCTTTAAATCACAAGCCTTATTAGACGAAGCTGCTCTTGCTGCTTGTATGGCGTATGTTGATTTAAACCCAGTAAGAGCCAAGATAGCTAAAACCCCTGAAACATCAGAGTACACTAGCGTAAAACAACGGGTAATATCAGCAAAAAAAGGGAAACAACCCACAAGGCTACTTCCCTTTGTGGGCAACCCTAGAAAAGAAATGCCAACAGGTATACCGTTTGAATTAAAAGACTATCTTGAACTAATTGAACTGACAGGGCGTTGTCTTCGTGAAGATAAAGCAGGTTACATTAAAGAAAATCAACCTACCTTGCTAACTCGGCTTAATATAAGCCCTGAAAACTGGCTGACACTAAGCAAAGGTTTTAGAAAACTCTTTCATGGCGCGGTGGGACATAGCGATGTATTGACCGAGTACTGTGAACACCAAGGGTTAAAGCGACGAACCAATTTCACTTGCTGTGATAAACTATTGGCTTAATAACTCAACGCTCAGCAGACCCCTTCTTTTATACCAACACATCAAGCCTGATTGTTTTGTCATGTCTAAAAGCACTAATCCTCGTATTTTTTTAGAGGTTTAGTACCGATTAATATTCACTAGAAAAATTTGAGGTTATTTTGAGTGAATAGTTAGCTGGTGTTATTGTTTTCTTTTGGGTTGCTTTATAAGCGAGTGTCCTAGATATTTGTTTTTACAGATCAAGCAACGCATTGAAACCAATATTGCAGAAATGCAAAGCAACAAATTAAACGGAGTTCCGTCGATCATTGTTAATGGTAACGGGTATATATCTAACAAAAAGCCTCGAACCTGGAGGCTTTTTGTTACCATCGTCTAACCAGTTCAGCTATAATCACCAGCCCCGCATTCTCCGTCGTTTATTATGAAATATTTATTACTGTGCTGTCTGTTATTCGTTAGTTCAATTAATGCTCAAACCTTTACGTTTACTGCGATCCCCGATGAAGATGAAAGCCGTCTGCGCAGTCGCTTTGACAAAGTGGCGTTGTACCTGACTGAGCAATTAGGAGTCGATGTTAAATACGTCCCCGTTAAGTCTTACAGTGCTGCGATTAGTGCTTTTCGCAACAATCAGGTTCAGCTCGCTTGGTTTGGTGGCTTGTCAGGAGTCAAAGCGCGATATCTGGTTGAAGGTTCTCGAGCTATTGCTCAAGGTTCTGAAGATCAATTCTTTAAAACCTATTTTATCGCCCATCATTCAACGGGGCTGACCGAGCAAGCACAACTCAATAAAGATATCGCGAAATTTACTTTTACCTTTGGATCGAAAGGCTCGACCTCTGGTCGCTTAATGCCAGAGCATTTCATCCGACAAACGTTTGGCAAATCACCCAATAAAGTGTTTAAACGGGTAGGCTTTAGTGGTGATCACAGCCGAACTATTGCGCAAGTTCAGTCGGGTGCATGGCAAATAGGGGCTGTTAATTACAAGGTTTGGCATAACGAGCTTAACGCGGGAAAAATCGATCTCTCAAAAATCAAGGTAATTTGGACCACCCCAACTTATCCTGATTATCAATGGACTATCCGTGGCGATGTCGACCAACAGTTTTCACCAGATTTTAGTCAGCGAGTGCAAAAGGCGTTACTCGATATGTCGGAGCCATCATTACTAGCAAGTTTTCCACGGCAAAAATTTGTCCCAGCTACTAATGATGATTACGAACCGATTAAGGTTATTGCAAAAGCCATTAAGTTGCTATGACACAAGATTGTCCGACAGTGTTTAAACTATCCAATCAAGCCATTGGATTTAAAAATCAGCCAATATTTTCTAATCTCAGTTTAATGATTAAACAGGGTGAGAAGGTCGCCATTGTCGGGACCAGTGGCAGTGGTAAGTCAACCCTGCTAAATTACCTGTATCAGTGCCGCAGTGTCGATGTTGCCTATTGCCCGCAAAAATCGATGCTGGTCGACACGCTGAGTGTTTACCATAATATTTACATGGGAATACTCAACCAACATGGTTTTTTTTATAATGTCATTAATTTGATCCGACCATTTCCGGAGCATAAAACCCGAGTTGAACAGCTAACCCGACGGTTAGGACTCACTGGATTACTTTTTAAATCAATTGATAAGTTATCGGGAGGGCAGCAGCAACGATGTGCCATCGGCAGGGCACTCTATCAGCGACTGCCAATATTTATCGGTGATGAACCATTCTCAGGCTTAGACCCAAAACAAAGCGTTGAACTATTAAAGGCGATTAAGGAGCAACATCAAACAGTTGTTGTTGCGCTGCATAATAAAGAAATGGCCCTCAATCAGTTTGATCGGATTATTGGCATAAAGGACGGGGCTATCGCCTTTGATACACCGGCTACTGAGGTAAGTTCCGAGCAATTGGAACTGATATATCACCGCATAGAACACAGTGAATAACCACGTTATGATCACTGTTGACACCACTGCACGAAAGTATCGACTCATCAGCTTGTTTATCGCAAGCTTGGGTATTATCACGTTATTGATGGCGGACATTGAAATCAGTGCAACGGATCCAATGGATGAGTTGTTAGCAATTTTAGCCGGGTTTATTAGTCCAGATCTTAGTCAAATCGACTATTTAGCCGAAGCACTACTAACCACGGTTTTTTTTGCGGTGGTCGGAATTAGCATCGCCGCGACGCTTGGGATTTTTCTGGCACCGTTACATCATCTGCCATTGATTAGCCATTTTTGTGCCTTTATTCGCTCAATTCACGAGTTATTTTGGGCGTTGATATTTTTACAAATGTTCGGATTATCTTCTATTACCGGTGTCTTGGCGATTGCCATACCCTACACGGGAATATTTGCCCGAGTTTATAGCGATATTCTGGAGCAAAGCCCACTGGATCGTCGCCATTGGATTAATGACACTAGCCTCAGTGTTTGGCTTTATACCGGTATTATTCCCTGTTGGGCTGCGATTGCACAATATACTCGCTACCGTTTCGAATGTGGACTGCGCAGTGCCGCGATATTAGGATTCATCGGGCTGCCAACCTTGGGTTATTATCTTGAAACTGCATTTTCGCAAGGACAATATAACGAAGCAGCGGGGTTGTTATTGTTGTTCTTTGCCATGATAGCGACGTTAAAATGGTGGCTTAATATCCGCCTAGTATTGCTCTACCTCATTGCGGCCATCGTCTATTTACCTTGGCAGTCACAGCTTGAGTTTAAATACCTAGTGCGTTTTATCACTCAAGATATTGTGCCACAGCCATTGCTTGAGCCTACGCTTAATCTAAGTCACTTAAGTCAGTGGTTTGGCGATTTAGTATCAGGTCAAATTCTACCAGGGATTGGGGCTAGCTTATTACTTAGTGTTAGTGCGTTGCTGTGTTGCGGCGTGATAGCGCTGTTAACTTGGCCGCTGGCCTCTAGAGCAATTATTGGTCGTGGTTATATCTTGGGGCACGGTTTATTAATCGTCATGCGTTCGACGCCAGAAATTATCCTGGCTTTTGTGATTATGCTAATCATTGGCCCGTCAATGCTCCCGGCAATATTGGCATTGGCCCTGCATAATGGCGCAATTATTGGTTATTTGTTGGCACATCGTGCCGATACAGTCCCGCTGCGAGTCGATCGACCTAACGGTTTAAATTTGTGGGCTTATGAGCTCCAGCCACAGATATATCCAAGCTTTATCAGCCTGATTTTCTATCGCTTTGAAGTCATATTGCGTGAAAGTGCCATTTTAGGGATGCTTGGGGTCACCACGATCGGTTTTTATATTGATTCAGCCTTTGAAGCACTATTTTTTGATGTCGCCTTGATCTTAATTTTAGTGACCGCCGCACTTAATATGTTGGTCAATAGCATATCACTCCGTTTAAGACGTTATTTAGCGTTAGATCGTATCCTAACCGCTTAATGTCCTTAAACTTTTTGTGATAAGTAAATAACACCACCGCAAAGTAGTAAACTTCATTTGGTTACTGCGACCTGTCGCAATCAGTGATTGTGACGCTGGGGTCTAGGTTTTATCACCTAGATTATACCATTTTCATTAAGTTTGTGATCTTGTTGTGCATAGGAAAAATAAATCAGGGCAAGGCGCTCGATTGAGCAATAGCTGGCTATTGGGATTGAGAGCAACACTGACATGACGTATTTTAACCAGCACAAGTGGGCAATAATTTAATGGAATTGGTATTAGTCGCTTCAAGACTGATCATCATCATGTCATCGTCGCCAAAATAACTGCCGAGGGCTAAGTTAACGGTCCCCAACCAGCGAAATGTTGTGGCCGGCTTGAGGTATTATCCTCGGCATCAATGGCTGCTCTGATAAACTCATAGCATCATAACTAGCTTCGTCATTCTCGTAGTTACCCCTTCGTCATTCCCGAAGTTACATCCTTCGTCATTTCCGAAGTTACGCCTTCCGTCATTCCCGAAGTTACTGATCGGGAATCCATTCTCTTAAAACCACTAAACTTTAACTTATAGGGTATTTATGGTTTGGGTTTTAATTCAAGTTATTGATAAATTACAATTATTGTGTACTTTCTTTTTGTCAGAATGGAAGTAATAGCAGACTCAAAATACCGTCGCGAAAGGATCACGTTCTCTATGCGATTAATAACGTCTCTTGTTTACAAAATAGGTTATTCACGAGGATCATAAAAACACAAGTTAGCTTCATCTAACAGTTTAAATAAAGCCGTAGTGCTTTGAATTATGATTTTTTTATGTTGCACTTTAATCAACTCTTGCTGCTCAAGTTTTTTCAATACTTGATTAACTCTTGGTCTAGACAAGCCGCAGATATCGCTAATTTTTTGCTGGCTTGCATCAATTTCAATAAGGCTAAAATCACGTTTATTCAAAGGCAGTAAAGTTGCCAAACAATAAAGTACTCTAATATTTTTATTCGATAAGGCAATTATGGGTACTTGCAGCCATTGAGGGATATTGTGAGCCGCAATATTAAGCAACCATTTATATATTAAGGGATGTGCATCAGCAATTTTTGTTAATCGGTCTTTAGGTATATACAATAATTCAACAGGCTCAATTTCATTTATCAATAAAAACGGGTGAGGTAATTGCATCAATGTTAAGCCACCAAACCAACCGTTCTGTTCAATAATAAAACTATATAAAGTATCCAAATTCCGCTGGGGCAGAGAAAAAGAAAATCGACCTTTTTTTAGGTAAATAAGCCCTGAAAAATTAAAAAAGCCGGTCGTTAGTTTAACTTTTTTCAGTGTTGTTGTTTTGAAATCTTCCTCTTCAAAATAATTAAGCAACTGCGGTGGTATATCCTGTAACAAAGTATTTGAAGAACGTGTACTTGTCATGATTTTCCCTAAAGTGTTCGGCAAGGAACATATTCCCAGATTAATACAATCTACAATACTTATCCTATTTAATCGAATGATATAGTTCTGCAATTTAGCGATGAGCATTTTACTAACAAACACAATCGAAGCTACGGATAATAGAAAGGCTTTATCTCAACATGGTAGCTATTCAATAACCATTCATAATCAAGTTCTCACCGTAAAGGCCTATGATGCATGGAATATAGAAACGGCTATTTCATGTTTGAAAGAATTTAAAGTTCAAGCTGAAAAACTGAAACATAAAAGTTGGTCATCCATAATCGATTTAACACATTGGGAGTTAGGGCCGCCAGAAATGCTAAATGGAATGAAAAAATTAAATATATGGTCAGAAAAAAACAATCAAAAATTTGAAGCGGTAATTGTAAAAAACTCTGTTCAAGAACACCTTCTTGAAGTTTCACATATAACATTTAGTAATACTCAATCTAACTTCTTTGACAATCATAATGATGCTTTGTCTTGGTTATCAAACTCACAAGAGAATATATAATGAAAGAAACGACAAGCATATTACTACTTTTTATTTTCGTTGGTGTCTACTCCGGTGCTATGGGTATAACAGCAACAGTCATATTTATGATCATAGGAGGAGGGCCGTTAATCTATTTGGCTTGGCTTGTGGAAATGAAAGAAAAACTAAAAAATAAGGAACTAATCATAATGCGAAAGGAAAGATTAGCTAGACGCAACCTAAATTAAGAACAGCTAAAAATTGTTATTAATTGTGTAGCAAGTTGTCAGACAAATAATGATACCAAGGCTGCCTTCTTGGCAAAATAGCATTTTTAAATCACTTAATAGCCGAGAACAAAGAATTTATAAATATTATTGCAAATAATCAATTGATATTAAATAAGTTTTCATTGGTTATGTTTTGACAACAACTCTTTAATTTGGCACTGTTATCTTATTCACATGGATGAATGATTTTGTGAACGTAAGTACATTTAGCATGATGTAAGTGACAGCCAAATTTTATAATGAAAATGCAGAAGCACTAGCCCAGCAATACCTATCAACATCATTTGATCAGGTACATCAAAGTTGACATCAATTATTACCTGCCATTATCAATAATCCTAATGCACGTATTTTAGATATTGGCGCCGGCTCAGGGCGTGATGAGTATTTAATTTTATTATGACTCCCTTTATTAAAATAATCCGTTTGGTTAAATCACGCGCTTAAGGCAAATGTTTCATCATTTAATAGCTGAATTAACTCTATATCTTCCATACGGGGATTGGCATTCAATAATTGCTGTATTCGTACTACATTAGCTTTACTTAATGTTTTCTTAGGACTTATTTTAAAAGCTGCTTTCTCTTGATTTAGTCTCTGCAAGTCAGCTTTGAGGGAAGCAATCCGTTGCCTGTTATCTATAAGAGAGCTGTGAAGTTTAGAGTTTTCTTTATTGGTAGTATTTGTGAGGCTGGTGTATTTATCGACATCTTCCGATAGAAAATCTAATTGCTGCTCTTTATCATTCAGGTCTCCTGATAATTGGATAATCTTTTTACTGTACTCTTTGATTTCAATTTCGAGTTGCTCCTTTTGCTTTGTGATTTTCGCAATATGAACAGTTACGCTTCTGAATTTTTCAGTAACCTTATTGTGTTCTTCTTTTAGGATGGCAAGTTCCGCGCCAATTTCCTTATACTTGATCGCTAGTAAGTCAAATTCTGTTTTTGTATTGGAGTTTTCAGATGTGAGATTATCAAACTCTGCTTTTGAATATCTTACCTCTTTAACTAAGTCTTCTTTTGCCTGCGTGGTTATTGATAACTCGCCTCTGAGTTTGCTGTTTTCAGTTACTATAACCTCTTTGGCTGTAACAATGGCTTGAAACTCTTCTTCCGTTCGGTAAGATTTTATATTTAGTTTTGTTAATATGATTTGAGTTAATTTGTCAAAACCTTCGCGTGAAAGTAACCCTATATTGTTTAGTAAGGGCTTAAAAATAACAACAGCTAAGGCTAAAATAATGGGTATCCAATAACTTGGGGCCGCTTCTATGGTTTTTAGTGCAGTAATTTTAACTGCCAGTTCACCTTTTGTTGATAAAAGCATTAGTGGGTATTCGTAATTAACAACAATCCAAGACAAAAGATAAGCGTAAGCGAAAGATGGCCCCGGCTTATCTTTAAGGCTGTTGGCAAAAATACTCTCTAGAAATTTTACGAAAAACATATATTACCTAATTAATTAGAAAACTGATTACGAGCTGTGACTACGATCTTTATATTCAGGTTTAGCGCTACTATCTATAGTGTTAATTACTCTTTTCAAATAGATATTTATTAATACACATGGTATTACCTGAGTATGAAGGTAGATCAAACTATACACTGCGAGAATGGTCAAGCATTTTTATTTTGGGTAGTAAATCGGAGAGGGAGTTGCCGCGAATATTGAGTCATTTCGTCAGCTATTTCCCCATCACACTGTTTATCTGATTAATGAAAAAACTGCAGACACCCACTCAAATAGAAATAAGATTTGAGTGGGTGTCTGCTATATTCAGCTATATTCTACTGAATAAATGAATACAATTATAAAATAAGATATAAACATCTATACGAGTCTCTAGAATAAAAGTGGAGGTAATATGTTTTTATTAGCCAACGAAGATGGAAAGGCGGGAGTCGACCAAGCAGTCGAATTGCTAAACAATAACAATACAGCTATAAACTCAATCGTTGCAGGAATATCTATGGTTGAGGAAGACCCTCATTCCAAAATTGTCGGACTGGGAGGCCTAGCGGATATTGGCGGCGATGTGACACTTGATGCAGCAATTATGGATGGTGAAAACATTGATTTTGGTGCGGTTGCTGGCATTAAAAAATATGTTAATGCCATAAAAATTGCGGCTGCTATATTGCACGATTCACCACATTGTATGTTAGTTGCTGAAGGAGCCGAGCGATATGCCAGAGAAAAAAATATTCCTCAGCGCTCACCACGATTAAGAAAATCAGAAGATCAATGGCGCGAACTTTTTAAATCCTATGTTAATGAAGATCCCTCAGTTTTATCAGACAAAGTCGCATTAGCTCAGTGGTGTAAAAAGGCGATATTAGGGGCGCATGGACATCTGTTTAAAGATACAACAATATATATGGCAAAAGACCACAAAGAAAATATTGCAGTTGGAACGAGTACATCCGGTTGGCCACTTAAATATCCCGGACGCGTGGGGGATTCCCCTATATGTGGTGCAGGCTTCTATGCGGATAATCAGTGGGGTGCTGCCGCATGTACAAATACAGGGGAAATGGCTTTAAGAGCAAACACTGCCTTTGCTGTTGTACAATATATGAAGATTGGCCTATCCGTTGAGGAAGCTGTGTATCAGGCGATGAAAGACCTGACATCACTAAAAGGAGGATTGCTATCTGATCTGATAGTGTATGGGATAGATAAGCACGGGAAACATAAAGTTGTTTGCTATCATTCCAAACCCAATGGAGAGCCAGCCCCTAAATTTTGGTATTGGCATAAAAATCACTCGACAGATTTAGAGCTTATCGTTGCGGAAACTATGTTTAAAGACGATATTTTAAGTATGAACCACAAATTCTAAGGGATTAAGGGGGACCAGTATCTAAAGCGATAAAACTCCCTTTCCCACGTATTACATACGCCGTCATAACCATAATCCATCCTCGTAGTTTCGCCGCAGTCATTCCCGAAGTTACCCCTCCGTCATTCCCGAAGTTACACCCTTCGTCATTTCAGAAGTTACACCCTCGTCATTTCAGAAGTTACACCCTTCGTCATTTCAGAAGTTACACCCTCCGTCATTTACGAAGTTACACCCTCCGTCATTCCCGAAGTTACACTCTCCGTCATTTACGAAGTTACACCCTCGTTATTTCTGAAGTTACACCTCGTTATTTCCGAAGTTACCCCTTCGTCATTCCCGAAGTTAC